>JBFKDQ010000006.1:0-101204 GCA_041619555.1 Oceanococcus sp.
ACCGCCGAACTGAAGCTGGAGAATGAAATCAAGGCCCGCGAAGAGCAGGAGCGGGTGGTGGCCGCCGCCAATCTGCGGATCAAGAATGCGCTCGATGGCGTGACCACGAATGTGATGATCGCGGACAACAACCGCAACATCATCTATATGAATGAGTCGATCAAGGAGATGTTGCAGACGGCGGAAAAGGACATCCAGAAGGATCTTCCCGACTTCCGTGTCCAAGAACTCGATGGCGCCTGCATTGATGCCTTCCACAAGAATCCCAAGCATCAGATGGGCATGCTTGAAGCGCTCAAGCAGGCGCACCGGACCGAAATCCAGCTCGGCGGGCGCACCTTTGGTTTGATCGCAAGTCCGGTGGTGGATGCTGATGGCGAACGTCTGGGTACGGTGGTGGAATGGAAGGACCGCACCGCCGAACTGAAACTGGAGAACGAGCTCAAGGCCAAGGCGCTCGAGGAGCGCCGGATCGCGGCGGAGAATCTGCGTATCCGCAACGCCCTGGAGAACGTGAGCGGCAACGTCATGATCGCGGACAAGGACCGCAAGATCGTCTTCATGAACAAGGCGGTGACGGACATGATGCGGGGGCGGCAGGCCGAATTGAGAAAGGATCTACCGAATTTCGATGCGGAACGCCTGATCGGCGCGACGATCGACGAATTCCACAAAAATCCTTCCCATCAGATGCGTCTGCTGGAATCCCTCAAGGATGCCTATCGGACCCAGATCACGGTGGCCGGTTTGCATTTCGGTCTGACCGCCAACCCGATCATCGATGAGCAGGGACAGCGGGTTGGCACCGTCGTCGAATGGATGGATCGGACCGCCGAGGTCGCGGTCGAGAAGGAGATCGGACAGATCGTTGAAGCCTCGGCACGCGGCGTCTTCGATGATCGGGTGTCGCTGGATGGCAAGCACGGCTTCTTCGAAAATCTGGCCAAGGGTATCAATGCCCTGCTCGATACCTGTCAGGTTGGGTTCAATGACGTGATCCGGGTGCTCAGTGCCTTGGCCCAGGGTGATCTGACGCAGAAAATTGAAGCCGAATACGAAGGCACTTTTGCCGAACTGAAGGACAATCTGAACGACACGATCGAGGCCCTGACCGACATGGTCGTCGGCATCAAGCGATCGTCCGAAGACATCAATTCGGCGGCCAGCGATGTTTCCGCCGGGGCCGAGGATCTGTCCAGCCGCACCGAGGAGCAGGCTTCCAGCCTGGAAGAAACGGCTTCCAGCATGGAAGAGCTGACCTCGACCGTGAAGCAGAATGCGGACAATGCCAAGCAGGCCAATCAGCTGGCGATCGGCGCCTCCGATGTGGCGACCAAGGGCGGCCAGGTGGTCGGTCAGGTGGTGACCCGGATGTCGGAAATCACCGATGCCTCGAAGAAAATCGAGGACATCATCAGCGTGATTGAAGGCATTGCATTCCAGACCAATATTCTCGCCCTGAATGCGGCGGTGGAAGCCGCCAGGGCCGGGGAGCAGGGTCGTGGATTCGCGGTTGTGGCCAGCGAGGTGCGCTCGCTCGCGCAGCGTTCCTCGGGTGCGGCGAAGGAAATCAAGTCGCTGATTTCCGACTCGGTAGAGCGGATTGAGGACGGCTCCAAGCTGGTGGGGCAGGCGGGCAAAACGATGGAGGAAATCGTCACATCCGTGAAGCGGGTGACCGACATCATGGCGGAAATTTCCGCGGCTTCGCAGGAGCAGTCCAGCGGGATCGAGCAGGTCAATCAGACCATCTCGCAGATGGACGAGGCCACGCAGCAGAACGCGGCACTGGTCGAAGAGTCATCGGCGTCAGCGCGTTCATTGCTGGACCAGGGCGCGGAACTGGTCCGTTCGGTGTCCCGCTTCCGGCTGTCCGACGCGATGCAGACCGACGAACCGATCGTGGTCGGTTCGGCCGCCCGCTCGGCCGCGAGACGCCCGGAGATGCCCAAGGCAAGACCGGCAGCGAAGGCGCCGCCACCGCGCGGCAAGAGCGCCGCAAAGCCTGCTCATGCCGCGCCGCTGAAGACGGTGACCTTGCCGAAGTCCGGAGATGACAGTGAGCACTGGGCGGAGTTCTGAGCGTCCTGATGCGGACCGGCCGCAGGGCCGGTCCGCCGTGGTCAATCTGCCTTGTCCCGAGGAGGTCAATGGTGCTCGCTTGGGACCGTGGCTGCGATATCTGGGCCTGGTGGGCTCCGGTTTAGGTGGTTTCGACTGTGGGAATCAGCATGAGCAATGTCGGCCAACTCAGCGACAATGATTTCGGCAAGGTCCGACGCCTGATCTATGACCGGGTCGGAATCAAGCTGGGAGACAGCAAGCGGGCCATGGTGGTCAGCCGTCTGACCCGGCGTCTGCGCGAACTCAATCTGCAGAGCTTTCCGGAGTACCTGGATCAGCTCAACGATCCGATCGCCAATGAGTGGCAGTACTTCACCAATGCCCTGACCACGAATCTGACCTCTTTCTTTCGTGAGTCGCATCATTTCGACATTCTCGCCGATCACCTGCGGGCGCACCGGTCCAAGCCGAGATACAGGATCTGGTGTGCGGCCGCCTCCACCGGAGAGGAGCCTTACTCCATCGCCATGGTGGTCGATGAGGTGGGCGCGCAGGGCCCGAAAGAGGTGGAAATCCTGGCCAGTGACGTGGATACCAATGTCCTGCAGCAGGCGGCGCGCGGAATCTATGCGAATGAGCGCATCGCGCAGCTGAGTAGCGCCCGGCTACGGCGGTTCTTCCTGCAGGGCGTGGGGCCGCATCAAGGCTTCTGCCGGGTCAAGCCGGCGCTTGCGCGGCGCGTCCGTTTCGCCGAGATCAATTTGCTGGATCAGCGCTGGCCGGTGGCCGATACGCTGGACGTGATTTTCTGCCGCAACGTGATGATCTATTTCGACAAGGAAACCCAGCGTCGGCTGATTGCCCATTTTGTCCGCCATATGCATGCCGACTCCCTGTTCATCTCTGGCCATTCGGAAAGCCTGTACCACTGCGCCGATCTGCTGCGTTCGCTGGGGCGCACGGTTTATCAACGGCTTGAGTCATGATCGCGCGGCCGCAGAAAAAGGCGGATTATCCGTCGCGCCAACGGCAGATCGAAGGCCTGGGTACCGCCCACTTCGAGTACCAGGACCGGCATTTCCAGACGCGTTCGATCAAGCTGCTGCCTGGCGAATATTTCGCCTCCGGGGAGGATGTGATGATGGTGACCCTGCTGGGATCCTGCGTCGCTGCCTGCATTCGTGACCCCGAGCGCCAGATCGGTGGCATGAATCATTTTCTGCTGCCGCACGCGCGCGGCCACGACCAGAATGCCGCCGCCCGTTACGGCAGTTTTGCGATGGAGTTGCTGATCAATGCCCTGCTCAAGCTCGGCGCCCGTCGCACGGCCCTCGTGGCCAAGGTCTTCGGTGGCGCCAATGTGGTGCGCTGCATGACCAGCAGCACGGTGGGCAGCGACAATGCCGGGTTCGTGCTGGATTACCTGCAGCGCGAAAGAATTCAGTTGCTGGCTTCGGATCTGGGCGGCAATCGGCCACGGCGGGTCCACTATTTCCCGCATACCGGGCAGGCAATGCTGCGCTTCCTGCCGGCAACGGAGGCGCTGGAAGTCAGCCGCGCAGAAGAGTCGCTGGAGTCCGAGGTGGCTCAGGTGGGCGGCGATATCGAGCTGTTCTCATGAAGCCGGTGCGCGTGCTGATTGTCGATGACTCGGCGCTGGTGCGGCAGCTGCTGACCGATATCCTGTCGGCCGATGCCGGCATCGAAGTCGTCGGGACGGCGGCCGACCCTTACATTGCAAGAGAGAAGATCAAGCAGCTGAGTCCGGATGTGCTCACCCTGGATGTGGAGATGCCGCGCATGGACGGGCTGAAGTTCCTGGAAAATCTGATGCGCCTGCGTCCGATGCCGGTGGTGATGGTGTCGTCGCTGACCCAGAAGGGCGCTGAAATCACCTTCCAGGCGCTGGCGCTGGGGGCGGTGGATTTCGTCGCCAAACCCACCCTTGGCGTGGCTTCCGGTCTGGAAGACAATGCCCGAGAACTGGTCGAGAAAGTCAAAAGCGCGGCGCGCAGTCGGCCGCGGGTGACCCAGGCCGTCGTCGTGGAGCGCGCACCACGCCCCGCGGCCCTGCGCTTCGAGACCACCGATCGCCTGATCGCCATCGGGGCCTCGACCGGGGGCACGGAAGCCATTCGTGCGGTGCTGGAGAGCCTGTCGGCCGACACCGCCGGAATCGTCATCGCCCAGCATATTCCCGAAGCGTTCAGTCGGCCTTTTGCCGCCCGTCTGAACAATCATTCCGCGCTGTCGGTCTGCGAGGCCGAGGATGGTCAGGAAATCCGCCCCGGGCATGCGTATGTGGCGCCGGGAGATGACCATCTCGAAGTGCGGCGCAGCGGTGCCCGCTGGATCTGTCGCACCCACAAGGGCGAGCCGGTCAACCGTCATCGGCCCAGCGTGGATGTGCTGTTCGATTCCGTCGCGCAGAGCTGTGGCACCAATGCCTGCGGGATTCTGCTGACCGGCATGGGCGATGACGGCGCGCGGGGCCTGAAGCATCTGTACGACGAAGGCTGTTTCACGCTGGCCCAGGATGAATCGAGCAGCGTGGTCTGGGGAATGCCCGGAGCCGCGTTCAAGCTGGGTGCGGTCTGTCAGCTTGTGCCGCTGGCGGACGTGCCAGGACTGATTCAGCGTTTCGGCCGTGAAGGCTCAAGAATGCGTGCGTTATGCCGATAGAAACCAACTGGAGATGGAGTCGCCATGTTAAAAGCTGAGTTCAAACCCCTGGCCTTTCCGCTACTGGTGACTTGCGCCCAGTTGGTGAGCGTGATGGCGCCGGTGCATGCGAGTTTGCAATGGGGGATGGTGGCCGCAACGGTTCTGGCCTGGGGGTATTTCCTGTGGTCGATTCATCTGAACCGGATTCACCTGCACTATGCCGGTGACGTCGACCTGGATCCGGAAGTCCAGCACTACAAGCATCTGCTGGAGGATGTGCAGGCGATGGCGCAGCAGGAAATCGCGGCCCTGCGATCGGAGATGCAGCGGGTGCATGATCTGGTCGATGAGGCGGTGCGCGACATCGGCGGCAGCTTCGACGAGATCCAGCAGCACTCCGCGACCCAGGAAGCCGAAATGCGGCGGATTGTCGAAGAGGGCGATGACAGCGGCGCCCTGGATCTGCGCGGATTCACCTCACGGGCTGGCGATCTGATGGGGCAACTGGTCGGTGTGCTGGCCGAGGAGAGTCAGCAGAGCGCGCAGAATGTGGATCGCATCGATGTGATGGCGAGCCATCTCGATGCCATTTTCGAATTGCTCGAAGACGTCAAATCGATTGCCGACCAGACCAACCTGCTGGCCCTGAATGCGGCCATTGAGGCCGCGCGTGCCGGTGACGCGGGGCGCGGTTTCGCGGTGGTTGCCGAGGAGGTCAGGAGCCTGTCGGAGCGTTCGACCAGCTTCAATGACCAGATTCGCAAGCGGGTGCACGATTCCCGCGAATCGATGGCCAAGGTGCGGGCGGCGGTGAAAGAGATGGCAGCGCGCGACATGGCCGCGAGCGAGGAGGCCCGAATCAAGGTGCAAAACCTCACCGGTCAGTCGGAAGGGATCAATCATGCGCTGGCCCAGGGCATCGGCCAGGTGTCTGCCTGCGGAGAGCGAATCGCCGCAGCCGTGAACAAGGCCGTGCGCTCTCTGCAGTTCGGCGACATCACCACCCAGGCCGTGCGTGCCGCTTACGCCCATCTGGATCGTCTGAATGATATGGGACAAGAGGCCGGCGCGCTGCGTCAAGGTTTGCCCCGGCAGGGCAAGCCGCTGACACCGTCGCATCAGGCGCAGCTGTCGCAGGCGCGGGAAAGGCTGCAGCCCAAGCAGCAATCCTGGCAGCAGCAGCCGCACAAGCCGGTGGAGCAGGTTTCGATGGACTCGGGTTCGGTCGAGCTGTTCTGACGCACGGCGCATGGTGGCCGCCCCTGATTTCCGCCGGTTCCACGCCCTGAAAGGCTGAATCGGACTATAATCGCTTACTTTCGAGCCCCTCGCAGAGGGGTTCTTTCGTATCGGAGAAACATTCCATTAGCCAGCCAGTCAGGATCCCACGGTCCGAACACACGATTTCTCGTTCGCGATTGAGTCGCGCGGCACTGCAAACCCTGTACGGTCTTAAGGATGCAGGATTCGAATCCTTGCTGGTCGGCGGCGGGGTGCGCGATCTGCTGGTCGGGCTCGATCCCAAAGATTTCGATGTCGCCACCAATGCCGAGCCCGAGCAGGTGCTGGAGGTGTTCCGTCGTTGTCGTCTGATCGGTCGCCGTTTCCGCCTGGCCCATGTGCGCTTCGGGCCGGAGGTGATCGAGGTCGCTACTTTTCGGGCGGCGCCCCGCACGCCGGATGAAATCGACGATTCCGATGACGAATCTTTCGATCCGGGCAACACGCATGTGCTGGACGATAGCGGACGGATTCTGCGGGACAATGTTTACGGCAACCTCGAGCAGGATGCCTTCCGGCGAGATTTCACCATCAATGCCCTGTATTACGACATCCGTGATTTCTCGGTGGTCGACCATGTCGGTGGCATGGAAGATCTGCACGCCCGGCGTGTCCGCCTGATCGGTGATCCCGTCACCCGCTATCGGGAAGATCCGGTCAGAATGTTGCGGGCGGTGCGTTTTGCCAGCAAGCTGGATTTCAGCATTGATGCCAGCGCGGCCGAGCCGATTGCAGATCTGCGAGCATTGCTGCGCGATGTGCCTCCGGCGCGACTTTTCGATGAAAGCTTGAAGCTGTTTCTGAGCACCAAGGCGGAAGAGAACTTTGATGGCCTGCAGCGCTTCGGCCTGTTCGAGGTCATGTTTCCGGCGGTGGCAGCAGCGCTGCAGTCAGAGGAGGCCGAGTTTGCAGAGCAGCTGATCCGGCTTGCCCTGCGCAGCACTGCGGCACGTATCGAGATCGACAAGCCGGTCACCCCTGGATTCCTGTTCGCCGCCTTTTTCTGGGTGCCGGTGAGGCAGCGGGCCGCGCAGTTGGAGGCGGGCGGTCTGCCGCGGGCCGATGCGTTGAACGCAGCGGCAGACGAAATCATGCAGCGTCAATTCGAGCACGTCGCCATCCCACGCCGTTTTTCCGGCATGCAGATCGAAATCTGGCAGATGCAGCCACGATTCGAACATCGGCGCGGCAAGCGGCCGCAAAGGCTGATGGCGCACAAGCGTTTCCGCGCCGCCTATGATTTTCTTGATTTGCGCGCCCAGGCCGGAGATGCCGACCCCGAACTGGTCCAGTGGTGGACCGAGTTTCAGGAGGTGCCAGAGAATCGGCAGGGCGAAATGGCGGCGACCGCGCCTGGCAACGGTCCGGCGCCCAAGCGCCGACGACGTCGGCGGCGCAAGCCGGGCTGATCGCATGGGCCGGGTGCACGCGTACGTTGGCCTGGGCAGCAATCTGAGCAGCGAACTGGGGGCGCCGCCGGCGCTGTTGCGATCGGCGCTGATGAGTCTGGCGCGGCTGCCCGATTCCGCACTGCTTGGCGTCTCGCCGTTCTATCGCAGTGCGGCCCTGACCCTGAGCCGCCATGAAAGCCAGCCGCCTTACTGCAACGCGGTGGCCATCCTGCAGACCTCTCTGGCCGCGCCCGATCTGCTGGAGGCCCTGCTGGACATCGAGCGCGTGCATGGCCGCCAGCGTCGTGCCGATGCGCGCTGGCAGCCACGGCAGCTTGATCTGGATCTGCTGCTCTATGGTCGAGGCCGGGTCAGCATGGCAGGTTTACAGGTGCCCCATCCGGCCCTGGCCGAGCGCGTGTTCGTCTTGCAGCCGCTGGCCGATCTGGCCGCTGAGCTGTCCGTGCCGGGGCTTGGTGTGGTCGGCGCACTGCTGCGCGGCCAGGGTGAACCTGCGCTGGAAATCTGGCGCTGAGGGCGCGGCCGACTCGCAAGGCCGCTTTCCATTATCATTGCAAATCTATCTACACGGCTGATTCTATGTATCCATCGAGCGCCGCAGGCAGCGTGCAGCCGCTGACCCTGCAAGATTTTGCCCGTATGCGTGCGGACGGTGAGAAAATTGCCTGCATGACGGCTTATGACGCCAGCTTCGCCAAGCTGGAGGATGATGCCGGCGTCGAGTGGGTGCTGGTCGGCGATTCTCTGGGCATGGTCATTCATGGGCAGCCCAGCACCGTCGCGGTCAGCGTGGATGACATGGTTTACCACTGCCGCGCCACCGCACATGGCCTGCAACGCGGTTTTCTGGTTGCGGACATGCCATTTCTGAGTTTCTCCACCACGGACGAAGCGATGTTCAATGCCCGGCGCCTGATGCAGCAGGGCTACGCGAAAATGGTGAAGCTCGAAGGTGGTGCGGTGCAGGCGGAGATCGTGCATTTTCTCACTCAGCGCGGCGTGCCGGTGTGTGGCCACCTGGGTCTGCGGCCGCAACTGATCCACAAGCTGGGCGGCTTCAAGGTGCAGGGGCGCGACTCGGCGGTGGCGGATGAAATGATCGAGGATGCCAAGGTTTTGCAGCAGGCTGGCGCCGACATGCTGCTGCTGGAGTGCGTGCCCAATTCGCTGGCCAAGCGCATCAGCGAGGCGGCCAGCGTGCCGGTCATTGGCATCGGTGCGGGGCCGGATGTGGATGGCCAGATCCTGGTGCTGCATGACGTGATCGGTGTCAGCCGAGGCCGTCGGCCGCGTTTCGTGCGCGACTTCCTGGCCGACTCAGGTGATGTGGAAAGCGCCATCCGGCGCTATGTGGCGGCGGTCAAATCGGGGGAATACCCGGCGGTCGAGCATACCTTTGGTGGCTGAAGCGCAAGTGCCGGTGGTCCTGCACGTGGCCCAGCTGCGTCAGCAGATTGCGGCCTGGAAGCGGGCGGGGGAGAGCATCGCTTTCGTGCCGACGATGGGCAGCCTGCATGCCGGTCACCTCTCCCTGGTGCAGGCGGCGCGTGCGCGGGCCCAGCGGGTGCTGGTCAGTATCTTTGTCAATCCCCTGCAGTTTGTGGCGGGCGAGGATTTCGCCGCCTATCCGCGCAGCTTGCAGGAGGACTGCAAGAAACTGGCGCCGCTTGGTGTGGATCTGGTGTTCGCGCCGCAGGACGCCGAGCTTTACCCGCGCGGGCGCCAGGGGCTGACCCAGGTGGTGGTGCCGGGTTTGTCGGCGCAGTTTTGCGGCGCCTACCGCGATGGCCATTTTCAGGGCGTCACCACCGTGGTGGCGCTGTTGTTCAATCTGGTTCAGCCGGATCTGGCGGTCTTCGGCGAAAAGGATTTTCAGCAGCTCGTGATCATCCGCAGGATGGTTGAAGATCTGCATTTTCCGGTGGAAATACTCGGCATGCCGACCTGCCGCGAAGCCAGCGGGCTGGCGATGAGTTCCCGCAATGCCTTTCTGAGCGAGGCCGAAAAGGCCCAGGCGGCAAGCATCTACGCCCAGTTGCGCGCGGTGGCCGCGGCTTTGCGAGCCGGTGAGCGGGCATTTGCCGGTCTCCAGCAGGCGGCGGAAAAGGCCTTGAAGGAAGCGGGCTTGCAACCGCAGTTTTTCGAGATCCGGGCGCTGGATTTGAGCCCGCCGGATGACGCGACGCAACAATTTGTTATCCTGGCGGCTGCAAAACTTGGTAGTACGCGCCTCATCGACAATCTGACCGTTGATCTTGCGGAACTTGAAGCGGACTCTTCGCAAGGCTAGAATTGCCGGTCCTTTTTTCCTGGTCGGTTTGGCAGCTGGCCAGTAAGTTGCTGATTAGCAAATGAATTTGAGAGGTTTGCCATGCAAGTCACCCTGTTGAAAGCCAAATTGCACCGTGCCTGCGTCACGCATGCCGAACTGGATTACGAAGGATCCTGCGCGATTGATGGCGAACTGCTGGACGCCTCAGGAATCCGTGAATACGAACAGATCCAGATTTACAATCTGGGCAACGGCGAGCGCTTCGAGACCTATGCCATCCGGGCGGAAAGTGGATCGCGCATTATTTCGGTCAATGGCGCGGCCGCGCATAAGGCGCGGGTCGGTGATCGCGTGATCATCTGTGCCTATGTCGGCATGAGCGAAGCCGAAGCCAATGTGCACAAGCCGAAGCTGGTTTACCTCGATGAAGTGAACCACGTCACCCACACTCGCAACACCATCCCGGTGCAGGCCGCCTAAGACCTGCGCGGATACAGGGGCGCCATACGATGATTCATGTCGGTAACGCCCCGGTGAGGGCATGTTTGATTGCCCAGGCCGAGCGCTGGACCGGGCTGAAGTTGCGAGAGTGCATCGATGCCGATCCGCAGCAGCGCGCCGCGATGGTGCTGGAAGCGGCCAGCCTGCGGATGGATTATTCGCGCCAGCGGCTTGACGCATCGGTGCTGGCGGATCTGCTGCGTCTGGCCGAAGAATGTGAACTGCCGGCGGCAATCGAAGCCCTGTTAGGCGGTGCGGAGCTCAATGCGAGTGAAGGGCGGGCGGCCTGGCATACCGCGCTACGGGCGTTGCAGCCGCCGGCGCCGGTGGCCCGGCTGGTGCTCGACGAACGCGCGCATCAGCAGCGGTTCGTGGAGCAGGTGCTGGCGGGCGAGTTGAGCAATGCCCAGGGCGAGGCGTTTACCGATGTGATCAATATCGGCATCGGGGGCTCCGATCTCGGGCCGCGTCTGGTGGGTCGGGCTCTGGGGCCACAGCGCAAGGGGCTGCGCGCGCATTTCGTCGGCAATCTGGATTCCGCCGCTTTGTCCGCGGTTCTGGCCGGCCTTGATGCCCGGCGCTGCCTCTGCGTGGTGGTCTCGAAATCGTTTGCCACCCAGGAAACCCGTTTGTGTGCCCTGGCGGTGCGCCAGTGGATGCAGGCGCAGGGTGGCGATGTTGCGCGCCAGTTTGTGGCGGTCACGGCGATGCCGGAGCGTGCCGCTGAGTTTGGTATCGAGGCCGACAAGCTGTTTCCGATGTGGGACTGGGTTGGTGGTCGTTATTCGGTCTGGTCCGCGGTCGGCCTATCGGTGGCCCTGACGCTGGGCTGGGAGAGCTTTGGCGAACTTCTGGCCGGGGCAGAAGCCATGGACCGGCATTTTGCCGAGGCGCCACTGGCGCAGAATTTGCCGGTGGTGTGGGCGCTGATCGGAATCTGGAACCGGAACTTCCTGGATTACCCAAGTCAGGTCACCGCGGTCTACAGCGATCTGCTGGAGTATCTGCCGGACTGGCTCCAGCAACTTGACATGGAGAGCAACGGCAAGTCGGTCGGCCGGGATGGCCAGGTGCTGGCGCATCCCTGCGCGGTGGTGCAGTGGGGCGGGGTCGGTACGAGCGTGCAGCATGCCTTCTTCCAGCTTTTGCATCAGGGCCAGGACACCCATCCGGTCGATTTTGTTCTGCCCAGGCACGTGCCTGGCGCAGACCCGCAGATGCAGGCCGCCTTGCTCGGCAATGCCCTGGCGCAGTCCGCGGCACTGAGTCACGGTCGCGCGCCGACGCCGGAGGAAGGGCATACACCGCAGCAGGCCGCATGGCGGACCTGTGCCGGTGACCGGCCGTCCAGCCTGATCTGGCTGGAAAGCCTGGATGCGCGTGGCATCGGGGCCTTGCTGGCGGCATACGAGCACCGTTGCTTCGTCAAGGGCTGGCTGTGGGGGCTGAACAGTTTCGATCAGTTCGGAGTGGAACTGGGCAAGACGCTGGCTCAAGGCATCGAGCAGGGCCTGGCGGGCAATGAGTCGGCCTGGCCGGATGCTCTTTTGCGCTTGCAGGCGCAGGGTCTCAAGGGCTTGTAGTTCGCGCCGGGCTCACGCTGCCGGGTCGGGCTCGGTCGCGCAGCGCTGTTTTAGTCGCTGCAGGGCCCAGTCGGCGTGTTCCCGGACCAGATCGGGCAGCATCGAGTCGGTTGCCCGCGTAGCCAGGGCCCTGAGTACGGCCGAAGCTGGCGGTCCGTTGCCCAGGGCCACGGCGAGATTGCGCAACCAGCCGCTGTAGCCGACCCGCCGGATTGCCATGCCTTCGGTGCGCTTGAGGAATTCGGCTTCGGTCCAGTTGAACAGCTCGAGCAGGCTGGCCTGATCCAGGCCGTGACGCGGTTTGAAATCACCGATTTCGGCGGGGCTTGCATCGCGGTTCCAGGGGCAGAACAGTTGGCAATCGTCACAGCCGAAAATCCGATTGCCGATGGCCTGGCGGAATTCCAGCGGAATTGCGCCCTTGAGTTCGATGGTGAGATAGGAAATGCAGCGGCGGGCGTCGAGTTCGCCGGTGGCGGAGATGGCGCCGGTCGGGCAGACGCGGATGCAGGCCTGGCACTGGCCGCATTGATTGCGTGCCGCCGGCCGGGTGCTGGCGGGCAGTGGCAGATCGGTGAACAGTTCGCCGAGAAAAAAATAGGAGCCCTGCTGTGCATCCAGCAGCAGGGTGTTCTTGCCGATCCAGCCCAGACTGGCGTCGCGTGCCAAGGCTTTCTCGAGCACCGGGGCGCTGTCGGCGAATGCGCGATGGCCGAAGGGGCCGATCCGGTCCTGAAGTCGGCGTGCCAGGGTGCGCAGCTTGCCCCGGACCACCTTGTGATAGTCACGTCCCAGGGCATAGCGGCTGATGTAGGCGCGATCGGCATCTCGCAAGGTGTCGCGGGCGCTTTGCGCCTGTGGCGGCCAATAGGGCAGGCGTACCGAGATCACGCTCAGGGTGCCGGGCACGAGAGCGGCAGGATCAAGGCGCAGATCCGGGTTGCGAGCCAGATAGTCCATTTCGCCGTGCTTGCCGGCGGCGACCCAGGCCTGCATCAGGGCATGGTCCTCGGCCAGTTCGGCGCGGCTGACCGCGAGACCCGAGAAGCCGAGTTCGGCGCTCCAGAGTTCCAGTTCGGGCAGGATTCGCGCTGGATCAATCGGTGCGGATGCGGGCAAGGAGGGCTCGGGGTGGATCATAATAGGGGTATGAATGACAGCCTGCCATTGTATCGTGCGGCCCAGGTGCGAGCCCTGGATGAGCGCGCCATCGCGCTCAGCGGTGAGCCGGGCTACGCCCTGATGCAGCGCGCCGCTCGCGAAGCGTACACGCAGTTGCGTCGACGCTGGCCGAGGGCGCGCACCCTGTGCGTGCTGGCCGGGCCGGGCAACAATGGCGGGGACGGTCTGGAACTGGCCTGTCTGGCGCGAGCCGATGAACTGACGGTGCGCGTGTGTCTGTTTGCCGATCCTGCCGGTTTGCGTGGTTCGGCGGCGCAGGCCTGGGCCGCCTGGCAGGCCGCCGGAGGCGCGATGGATGCCGCCGAGTGCCTGCCGGAATGCCTGCTGCAGGCCGATGTTGTGGTGGACGGATTGCTAGGCACCGGACTCACGCGGCCACCGGAAGGCCCATTGCGAGCCGCGATCGAGGCGGTCAATGCCAGTGCGCGGCCGGTGCTCGCCATCGACGTGCCGTCGGGCATTCATGCCGATACCGGCGCGGTCATGGGGCAGGCGGTACGGGCCGAACTGACCGTCAGCTTCATCGGGCGCAAGCGCGGCCTGTACACCGGCGCGGCACTGGACCATGTCGGCATGCTGGTGTTTGCCGATCTGGGTGTCGATTCGCGCAGCTACCAGGTCTGTCTGCCGGATGCCGGGCTGTTGCAGAGCAATGCCCTTGCTGAGGTGCTGCGCCGGCGCCCACGGGATTCGCATAAAGGTGATTTTGGTCATGTCCTGGCCATTGGCGGCGCGCCCGGCTATGGCGGGGCGATTCGGCTCTGTGCGCAGGCGGCTTTGCGGGCCGGCGCGGGGCTGGTCAGTGTCGCCACCCATCCCGATACTGCATTGGCGTTGCTGGCGGCCCAACCCGAACTGATGGTGCGAGGACTGGCCACCGCGCAGCAGGCCGAGGCTCAGGCCCTGATGGCCCGCGCCAGCGTGCTTGCACTGGGCCCGGGACTGGGTCAGGGGACATGGGCGCAGGGTTGGCTGGAGGCGGTGCTCGCCGCCGGCAAGCCGCTGGTGCTGGATGCGGATGGCTTGAACATGCTGGCCCAAGGCGCGCTTGCGACTCTGCCCGGAGACAGCGTGCTCACGCCACACCCCGGTGAGGCGGCACGTCTGCTGGGGTGCGGCAGTGGCGATATTCAGGCGGATCGCTTTGCTGCCGTGACGGCCCTGCGGGACAAGTACAAGGCTGTGGTGGTGCTCAAGGGGGCAGGTACTTTGGTGGCTGCGCCCGGCGCGCCGATCCGGGTCTGCCCGGCCGGCAATCCGGGCATGGCGGTGGGCGGCATGGGCGATTTGTTGACCGGTGTGATCGTGGCGCTGCGGGCGCAGGGGCTGCCGGCGGCCACCGCGGCCTGGGCCGGGGTGCTGGTGCATGCGCTGGCGGGGGATGCGGCGGCTGCCGAAGGTGAGCGCGGCCTGCTGCCCAGTGATGTGCTGGCACAGTTGCGTCGGCAGGTGAATCCGTGAGGACCTTGCGCCGGCATCTGCGCGACGAGTCCGCCTCGGCGGCGTTCGCCGCGACCCTGATCGAGGTCTTGCCGCAAGGCTTCTTTTATCTCGCCCTGAGCGGCGGGCTTGGCGCGGGCAAGACCCATCTGGTGCGCAGCCTGTTGCGCGCCCTGGGTGAAGGCGGCGCGGTGCGCAGTCCAACCTATACCCTGCTCGAGGACTATCAGTTGCCTGGCCGGCGCCTCGTGCATATGGATCTTTACCGGCTGTCCGGGCCGGAGGAGCTGGAATATCTCGGCCTGCGGGAGTTGCTCGGGCAGGATTTGCTGCTGTGTGTCGAATGGCCCGAGCGTGCGACCGGCTGGCTGCCGACGCCGGATCTGAACCTGGATCTGCAGATGGCGGCTCAGGGCGGTCGGATGCTGAGTCTGGAATCTGGCAGTGCAGCCGGTGCGCGGCTGATCGCGGCGCTGGAGATCGCGCTCAGCGCGACCGCCAGCCGGTAGGGGCATCGGGTCGCATGGCGGTCTGCGATTTTCTCGCCGGCGGCGCAAGGCCGCCGCTCATGGCATCGAGTTCGATCTGTGCCCGGAACCTGTGCTGGCGCAGACGGTCTGCATGAGCGGGCCGGTGCCGGCAGCAGGCCCTGCGAATGCGCTGATGTCGCAGCGGTGTTGATTTCGCCTGATTCAGCTAACGTCATATTTAACTTAAGAAAAGCAAGATACTGATCTAATATCAAAGGAAAAGTTCTTGAAAGAGCTGGTTCTTGGCGCTACTGTATAGTCGGCATCCTGCCAATGGCGCCGGGGATAGGCCCAGGCAATGATTTTGGATGGTGTGGGCCCGTTGCCGGGTCGCGCCGCAACCCAGGGGTGAAGTCATGCGCGAAATGCTGCTGGGCAGTCTGTTGTTTTTGCATACTTTGACGGTCGCCGCGACATCCATCAGCGACGTGCGGATCTGGGACGAACCGCGGCAGACCCGGGTCATTTTCGACCTGTCTTCAGCGGTCGATCATCAATTGCTGACTCTGGCCAATCCTGATCGTGCCGTCATCGATATCCAGGGTGTCACGCGGGTGCCCGCAGCCACGCTGCAGCCGGCAGGCCTGGTTCGGCAGGTGCGTTTCGGCCTGCACGACAAGGTGCTGCGGGTGGTGCTGGATCTGCCCCACGAGGCGAAACCACGCAGCTATCTGCTTGCGCCTTCCGGAGAATACGGCTATCGCTTGGTGGTGGAATTGCCGCATCGCCCGACCAGTGCCGATGCCCTGGTGTCCCTGGCGGACAAGGATATCGTGGTGGCGATCGATGCCGGGCATGGGGGCGAGGATCCGGGGGCGCTCGGGCCCAGTGGTGTGCGGGAAAAGGACGTGGCCCTGCAGATCGCCCGGCGCTTGAAGGCCCTGCTGGATCAGGAGCCTGGCATGCGGGCGGTGCTGGTGCGCGATGGCGATTATTTCCTGCCCTTGCGCAAACGTCGCCAACTGGCCCAGCAGCATCGGGCGGATCTATTCATTTCCATCCATGCCGATGCGTTCAAGGAGCGCAGCGTGCACGGTTCCTCCGTCTACATTCTTTCGCCGCGTGGGGCGAGCTCGGAGCATGCCCGGGTGCTGGCGAATCGTGAGAATGCCGCCGACCTGATTGGCGGGGTGGCGATTCAGGACAAGGATGAGCTGCTCGCTTCGGTGCTGCTCGACATCTCGCAGGGGGCCGCGCTGGAGGCCAGCATGGCGCTTGGATCTCGCATGCTGACGGAACTTGGTGCGTTGGGGCCGGTCCACAAGTCCACGGTGCAAAGAGCCGGCTTCGCCGTGCTCAAGGCGCCCGATGTGCCGTCCATTCTGGTCGAAACCGCGTTCATCTCCAATCCGCGTGAAGAGGCGCGGTTGCGTGATCCAAGGCAGCAGCAAAAACTGGCACAGGGGCTGCGCAACGGCATTTTGAATTATTTCGAATCCTATCGTCCGCAACGGGTGGTGGCGCAGGCGCAGCGACCCCAGGGGTGAAGGCTTGGCTGGTTCCGGTCCGGGGCGTTTAGTAACCTGTGCGATTTTGCGGCGGCCCTGTCTGTGACGATCAAAGCCTTACCCTCCCATCTGATCAATCAGATCGCTGCCGGTGAGGTGGTCGAGCGGCCGGCTTCGGTACTCAAGGAATTGATGGAGAATGCCATCGATGCCGGCGCCAGCCGGATCCAGATCGAGGCGGACGAAGGCGGCATCGCCCGCCTGCAGATTCATGACAACGGTTGCGGTATCCAGCGCGCCGAGCTGGCGCTCGCGGTGACCCGCCATGCGACGTCAAAAATAGCCAGCCTGGATGACCTGGAATCTGTCGCCACCCTGGGATTTCGTGGCGAGGCGCTGCCGAGCATTGCCGCGGTGGCGGAAATGAATCTGGCCTCGCGCTGTGCCGAGGACGAGCATGGCTGGCTGCTCGCCCTGCGTCCGGGCGAAACGCTGCCGGATCCCCGGCCACAGCCCATGCCTTGCGGCACCCAGATTACCGTCAGCAGGCTGTTTCACAGGGTGCCGGCGCGTAAGCGTTTCCTGCGTGGCGCGAAAACTGAACTGGGCCATCTGGATGCCACTGCCAGGCGTCTGGCCCTGGGGGCGCCGGAGGTGGATGTGCGCTTCGTGCACCAGGGCAGGATGCTCTGGCATGCGCGCGCTGCAGAGGATGATGCCGCCCTGGAACAGCGAATCGCCAGCCTGCTCGGTGAGGAGTTTGTAGACCAGGCACTGCATCTGGGTTACGAGGGTCAGGGCTTGCGCCTGTCCGGCTGGGTCGCGCGACCGGCTTTTTCGCGCAGCCGGGGTGATCTGCAGCATGTGTTCATCAATGGTCGCTACATCCGCGACCGGCTTATTATCGGCGCCCTGAAAGCCGCCTACGCCGATGTGCTGCATTACAGCCGTCATCCGGCCTATCTGCTGTACCTCGAAATGGATCCTCGGGAACTGGATGTGAACGTGCATCCGACCAAGCAGGAAGTGCGCTTTCGCGAAGGGCGGCGGATCTTCGATTTCCTGCGTCGCAGCGTGCAGCAGGCGGTCGCCGGACCGGCGCCTGCGGCATTCGCAAGTCCGCCTCAGAATGCTGCGGAGCCCCAATCTGGTGCTGTGGTCGATCCGGCCGGCCCGGACGCCCCGGAGCGGCCGGAACCGGCCTCGCCGCCCGCACCGGCATCCGGTGCCGTGCGCCTGCAGTCGGGCAGCGCACAAATGCTCTACGGATCGGCTGCGCCGAGGCAATTGCTGATCGCGGAAGATGCCGTGGCGCCAACACCGCCTCTGGGTTTTGCGCTGGCGCAGATCCACGGCGTCTACATCCTCAGCCAGACCGAAACAGGCGCGGTGCTGGTGGACATGCACGCCGCCCATGAACGCATCGTGCTGGAAGAGCTCAAGCGGCGCCTGCAAGGGCAGACTGCGGTAAGTCAGCCGCTGCTGCTGCCCAGCACCGTGAACCTGCAGGAAGATGAAGCCGACCGCGCGGAAGAGGCCTTGCCGATGCTCGAGCGCCTGGGGCTGGATTTGCGCCGGGTCGGGCCACAGCAGCTGGAAATCCGCGCCGCGCCCGCCTTGCTGGACGGATTCGATCATGCCGCCCTGGTGCGCGATCTGGTCAGTGATCTGGGTGAGGCGGATGTCCTGGACCTGCATCGGCTGGAGTTCACGCTGGACCGGGTGCTCGGCAACATGGCCTGTAAGTCCGGTTCGGTCAAGGCCGGACGCGCACTCGACCGGATGGAAATGAACGCTTTGCTTCGGCAGATCGAACGGACGCCGCGTTCGGCGCAGTGCTGCCATGGCCGGCCGACCTGGGTGGAACTGAGCATGGATGCACTGGACAAGCTGTTTCTGAGGGGGCGATGAGTCCGGCGGCCATTTTCCTGATCGGGCCGACCGCCTGCGGGAAGTCCGCGCTGGCCGAAGAGCTGGCGATGGCCTGGCCCATCGAACTGATCAGCATGGATTCGGCGCAGATCTATCGCGGCATGGATATCGGTACGGCGAAGCCGGACCTGGCCTTGCGCCAGCGCATTCCGCATCACCTTATCGACATCCTGGATCCAAGCGAGGCCTACTCCGCCGCCGCGTTCGCGCGTGATGCGCGGCAGCTCATCGGCGAGATCCATGATCGCGGACACCTGCCGCTGATCACCGGTGGCACCTTTCTTTATATGCAGGCCCTGCTGGAAGGCTTGCATGCCATGCCGGCGGCCGACCCCGTCCTGCGGGCGGAAATGGAACGCGATGCCGCTGCCCGGGGCTGGCCGGCCCTGCATGCGGATCTTGCCGCGCTCGATGGCGCCGCGGCGGCGCGGATTCATCCGAATGATGCCCAGCGTATCCAGCGCGCACTGGAAGTGGCCCGGCTGTCCGGCCATGCGCCCACACGGGCCTGGTCCGGGGCGCGCGTTCAGCCGTGGACCGGGCCGGTTCTGAAGCTGGCGATTCTGCCGCAGGATCGGGCTCGCCTGCGGGCAGAGATCGGTGTGCGCTTCGAGCAGATGATGCAGCAGGGCTTGCTGGATGAAGTCAGGGCATTGCATGCAAGAGCGGACCTGCATGCGGATTTGCCCGCCATTCGCAGCGTGGGCTACCGTCAGCTGTGGCAGCATCTGCAGGGACGCCTCAGCCTGGACGAGGCGGTGGAGCGGGCGATCATCGCCAGCCGCCAGTACGCCAAGCGGCAGATGACCTGGCTGCGCCGGGAATCCGGGCTGAACTTGTTGCCGCAGGCGGCGTCTGAGCGATATGACCAGGCGGTCCGAATCCTGCAAACATTTCTCCGTAGCCATGGTGCGTGATATTCTGATCCGCTTCCCCCGCGAACTTCGCGCTTTCCGTACTGCTCGATAAAAAGAAGCAGCCAGGAGTTTCTCATGTCCAAAGGACAAACCTTACAAGAGCCTTTCCTCAACTATTTGCGCAAAGAACGGATTCCGGTGTCGATCTTTCTGGTCAATGGCATCAAGTTGCAGGGCCAGATCGAATCCTTTGATCAGTTCGTCGTGCTGCTCAAGAATGCGGTCAACCAGATGGTGTACAAACATGCGATCTCGACCATCGTGCCCGCACGCATGGTCAAGCTGGATCCCCCGCCGGATGCCGGCGCTGCAGACGGCGAATAGTTGTTCGATCGTCCCGAGGGGGGTGACCGTGCGTTGCTGGTTGCCCTGGATATGCCCAGCTGTGGCGGCGAGCCTGGTCGGGAGGAGTTTCGCCGGCTTGCCGCATCGACCGGGGCGAAGCTGGTCGGCTTTGTCGGCGGCGCACGCAAATACCCGGAGCCACGTTATTTCATAGGCGCAGGCAAGGCCGAAGAGATCGCCGAACAGGTCGTGGCCTGCGATGCGGACCTGGTGATCTTCAATCATCCCCTGAGTCCGGCGCAGGAGCGCAACCTTGAAGCGCTGATCAAGGCGCGGGTTCTGGATCGTTCCGGCATGATTCTGGATATCTTCGCGCGCCGCGCCCGCACGCATGAGGGCAAGTTGCAGGTCGAACTGGCGCAGTTGCGCCATCTGGTGACCCGTCTGGTTCGTGGCTGGTCGCATCTGGAAAGACAGAAGGGCGGTATCGGTTTGCGCGGGCCCGGCGAATCGCAGCTGGAAATGGATCGGCGCATGATCTACGAGCGCATGCGCCAGGTCGAACGTCGCATCGAGCAGGTGCGGCGCAGCCGGGCGCTGAACCGGCAGCGCCGCCATCGCCAGGATGTGCCGCTGGTCTCTCTGGTCGGCTACACCAATGCGGGCAAGTCCACCCTGTTCGAGAAGCTGACCGGAAGCGATACCTTTGTCGCCGATCAGCTGTTCGCGACGCTGGACACGACCTTGCGCCAATTGCCTCTGGCCAACCACGAGCCGGTGATTCTCGCCGATACGGTGGGGTTCGTGCGCGATCTGCCGCATACGCTGGTGACCGCATTCCGGGCGACCCTGGAAGAAACCGCTTCGGCCAGCCTGCTCCTGCATGTGCTTGATGCCGCCGATCCGGAGCGTGACGTGCAGGAGCGGGCGGTTGAGGAAGTTCTCGATGAGATCGGAGCCGAGGACGTGCCGCGACTGGAGGTGTACAACAAGCTGGATTGTCTGGAGAATGGGCAGCCTCGGGTGGACCGGGATGCCAGCGGACGGCCCGTGCGGGTCTGGATCTCGGCCAGCCAGAACATCGGACTGGAGATGCTCAGGTCTGCCATTGCCGAATGTCTGTACCCCGAAGTCAGGAACTGGTCCTTGCGGATCGGCGCGAGTCACGGCCGTTTGCGGTCGGAACTTCATCGTCTGGATGCAGTCCTGGAAGAAGAATTTGACGAGAGCGGTGCCGCGCATATGCTGGTCCGCCTCGACAAGCCCCAGCTGAGCCGCATGCTGCGGGTGGCGGGTCTGGAACTGGGGGCGCTGGAGCAGCCGCCACATGGCGATATTTCTCAACGCGGCGGATAATATCCGGCCGCAGACACACGACTAGAAAATTAGGTAAAGGACTTATGGCCTGGAATGAACCTGGATCCGGCGGCAACAAGGATCCGTGGGATAACAGCGGACCGCCCGACCTTGAAGAACTGTTGAAGAAGTTCCGAGGACGGTTTGGTGGGGGGAACACAGGGGGAGGCGATCAGCGCGGCTCTGGCGGTGGTGTGCCCAGCGGTCTCATCGGCTTGCTGGCAGGGGGAGCATTTCTGCTCTGGCTGGCGTCCGGCTTCTATATCGTGCAACCGGCGGAACGTGGCGTGGTGATGCAGTTCGGCGCCTACCTTGCGACCGTTGGCGAAGGACCTCACTGGCGGATTCCCTGGCCGTTCCAGACCGTTGAGAAGGTCAATGTTGACGGCATCCGCAACATCAGCGATCAGCAGGCGATGCTGACCCAGGATGAGAACATCGTGGTGGTCGACATGGCCGTGCAGTACCGGGTCAGTTCGGCAGAGTATTTTTTGTTCCGGGTCCGTGATCCCGACCTGACCCTGCGGCATGCGCTGAAAAGCGCGGTGCGCGAAGTGGTGGGCAAGAGCACGATGGATTTCATTCTGACCGCCGGGCGTGAAGAAGTCGCGCAGCGGACCGAAACCCTGCTGCAGGAGACCCTCGACAGCTATGGCGCCGGACTGATCGTCAACGAGGTCAACATCAAGGATGCGCAGCCGCCGGAGGCGGTGCAGGGCGCTTTTGCTGATGCGATCAAGGCGCGTGAGGACGAGCAACGGCTGATCAACGAGGCCGAGGCCTACGCGAACTCGGTGGTTCCCAAGGCCCGCGGCGAGGCGGCCAGAATGGTGGCCGAAGCCAGCGCGCACAAGACCCGTGCGATCGAGCAGTCCACTGGTGAGGCCAGCCGCTTCACCCAGTTGCTGGACGAATACGAACGGGCGCCCGGAATCACGCGCCAGCGTCTGTATCTGGAAACCATGGATGCGGTGATGAGTTCGACCAACAAGGTGATTATCGACGTCGACAAGTCCAGTCCATTGCTTTATCTGCCCATGGATCAACTGACAAGTCCGCGCAATCATCCCTCGACCCTCGATACCGGGGGCGCTTTGCCCGCGGGCATTCTCAATCCGGGGCGCGAGAACCTGGACCCCTCGGCGAATCGCGGTTCACGAGCCACCTTGCGCGAGCGGGGGAAACGATAAATGAGTAACAAGTTTCTGAGTATTCTGATTGCCGGACTGGTGGCGCTTGGTCTGCTGGCAGATGCGGCGTTTTTCGTTGACGAACGCGATCACGCGGTGGTGTTCCAACTTGGGCAGATTCGCGGCACCGAGTACGAGCCCGGACTGCACTGGAAGTTGCCGGTGATCCAGAGCGTGCGCTACTTCGATCGTCGCATCCTGTCGCTGGACCGGCCCGCCGAGCGCTTCCTGACTTCGGAGAAGAAGAACGTCCAGGTTGATTTCTTCGTCAAATGGCGGATTCGCGATGTCGGTCGTTACTACCGGGCGACCGGTGGTATCGAGGCGACCGCCCAGGACCGCCTGGAGGACATCATCAACCGGGGGCTGCGCAACGAATTCGGTACCCGCACGATCAAGGAAGCGGTGTCCGGCGAACGTCGCGAGATCGTTGACGCACTGCAGATGAGCGCGGCCGAACGGGTCGAGGAACTGGGGATCGAACTGGTCGATGTCCGGGTCAAGCGGATTGATCTGCCGGATACGGTCAGCGAGTCCGTGTATGACCGCATGCGTGCCGAGCGCTTGCGGGTCGCGGCGGATCTGCGGGCCCGCGGCGCGGAAGCGGCAGAAGGCATCCGGGCGGAATCGGATCGGGAGCGTGCGGTGATTCTCGCCAATGCCTATCGGCAGGCGGAAGAAACCCGCGGTGCCGGTGATGCAAAGTCAGCGGAGATCTATGCCGAGGCATTCGGTCGCAACGAAGAGTTCTACCGCTTCTATCGCAGTCTGGAGGTCTACCGCAATGCGCTATCCGGTAGCGGCGATGTGCTGGTACTGGAGCCTGATTCGGAACTCTTCAAGTTCTTCAAGCAGCCCAACTAGCGTGAGGCTGGATCCAACTGATGTGGGATGAACTGTGGCGTGCGCTGGCGCTGGTTCTGGTCATCGAGGGCATGGGGCCGTTTCTGGCCCCCGCCCGATGGCGGATCACCATGGTGCGCATGGCGCAACTCAATGAACGCAGCTTGCGCATGGTCGGCTTGGTGAGCATGGGACTGGGCCTGATCGCACTTCGAGTATTGAACAACTGATGCAATGGTTACTCCCCGAAGGGGTTGAGGAAGTCCTGCCACCCGCCGGCTGGGTGCTGGAAGATATTCGGCGACGTGTGCTGGATGAAATGCGGAGCTGGCAATACGAACTGATTCTGCCGCCGCTGGTCGAGCATGCCGATGCGCTGCTGTCCGGCGTGGGTTCGGATCTTGATCTGCAGACCTTTCGGCTGACCGACCAACTCAGCGGCAGGCAGCTCGCGGTGCGTGCCGACATCACGCCGCAGGCGGCTCGCATCGATGCCCGGCATCTGGCGCGGCATGGCGTCGCGCGGGTCTGCTATCTGGGCACCGTGATGCGGACTCGCCCGGATGAATCCGGTGGCGCGCGCTGTTTCCGGCAGCTGGGAGCCGAGATGTTCGGTGACGACACGGTCGAGGCGGATGTGGAAATTCTGCGTCTGATGCTGCGCATGCTCGAGCTATGCGGGCTGCAGCGTGTCCACCTGGATCTCGGGCATGTCGGCGTGTTCCGTGCCCTGGCGTTGGCCCTCGGGCTCAGCGCAGAGGATGAGGCGACGGTGTTCGATCTGTTGCAGATCAAGGCGGCTGGCGATCTGGCTGACTGGTGCGGCAGCCGTGGATTGGCACCGCTGCAGATCCAGGAGCTGACCGCGCTGTGTACCTTGCATGGCAGCGGCGAAGTGCTGGAGGAGGCGAGACGGCGATTCGCCCGCCATGCGAAGGTCCTGGAGGCGGTCTCTCAGCTTGAAGTTCTGCATGAGCGGGTCGGGCTGCTGCTGCCCCAGGTCCCGGTTCACATTGATCTGGCCGAGCTCAGCGGATATCGCTATCAGACCGGGGTGGTGTTTGCCGCCCTGATGCCCGGACAGGGCCGCGAGCTTGCCCGTGGTGGACGTTACAACGGTGTCGGCGCCGATTTCGGCGCGGATCGGCCAGCGACGGGATTCAGTGCCGATCTCGATCGTCTGGTGCAATTGGGTCGCGGCGCGACAGCCAAACATGGCGTGGAGAAATGAGCATGGGTAGACGCATTGTCGTCATCGGAAGTCAGTGGGGAGACGAGGGCAAAGGCAAGATTGTCGATCTGCTGACCGAGCATTGTGCGGCCGTGGTGCGTTTCCAGGGTGGCCACAACGCCGGTCATACCCTGGTGATCGATGGCGTTAAGACCGTCCTGCATCTGATTCCGTCCGGCATTCTGCGGGACAAGGTGCAATGTCTGATCGGCAATGGCGTGGTGCTTTCGCCCGCCGCACTGCTGGAGGAAATGCAGGGGCTGGAAGCCCTGGGCGTTCCGGTGCGCGAACGCTTGCGCATCAGTTCGGCCTGCCCCCTGATCCTGCCCTACCATGTCCAACTGGACCAGGCGCGCGAACTGGCGCGCGGCGATGCCAAGATCGGCACGACCGGGCGGGGGATTGGTCCGGCCTATGAAGACAAGGTGGCGCGGCGTGCGCTGCGGGTCGGTGATCTGTTCCATCGCGAGCGGCTTGCGGCCAAGCTGGGCGAGGTGCTGGATTTCCACAATTTCGTCCTGCAACACTATTTCAAAACCGCGCCGGTGGACTTTCAGGAAGTGCTCGATGCGTGCCTGGGGTATGCCGAGTGGCTGGCGCCGATGGTGGCGGACGTCACCGAGATCCTGCGTCTGGCCCAGCACGCGGGGGGCGCCATTCTGTTCGAAGGCGCCCAGGGTGCGCTGCTGGACGTGGATCACGGCACCTACCCCTATGTCACGTCCAGCAATACCACCGCCGGCGGCGCCGCCACCGGCACCGGGGTCGGGCCGCTCAATCTCGATCATGTGCTGGGGATCGTCAAGGCCTACACCACCCGCGTGGGTTCGGGGCCGTTTCCGACCGAACTGTTCGATCAGATGGGACAGCATCTGGCCATCAAGGGTGGCGAGGTCGGTGCCACCACCGGTCGGGCGCGGCGGTGTGGCTGGTTCGATGCGGTGGCCTTGCGGCGTTCGGTCTATAACAACAGCATCAGCGGCCTGTGCATCACCAAGCTGGATGTGCTGGACGGTCTGGAGCGGATCCGTATCTGTGTCGGATACAAGGTGGAGGGGCGCGAGACCCAGACCTTGCCGGTGGGTGCTGAAGCACTGTCGGCATGTGAACCGATCTACGAAGACATGCCAGGCTGGAGCGAATCCACGGTCGGCGTGACCGAGTACGCGGCCCTGCCGGAGAATGCGCGTCGCTACCTGAGCCGTCTGGAAGAACTGCTGGAAGCGCCGATCGAGATTGTGTCGACCGGTCCGGATCGCAAGGACACCATCATCCTCAAAGACCCGCTGCAGGTCTGAGTGCGGCCCCCGGCAGCCGGGTCGGGCCCGTTCAGGGCTCTCCTGGTTCAGCTTGCTCACAGGCGTCACTGGTCGCCGGTCGACCGATCACACGGTGCGCGCCCACGCAACCATCGGGTGTGTGGAAAAGGCGGCGATCGGTTCTGGATCGGCGCAGTTGCGGTGCGAGCCGGTGCTGCCGTGAGCATCGGTTCCGTAGGATGTGATGGGGAGTCAGGCCGCTTTGCGAGATGGGCAGAACCCGGGCGCAGAGGTGCCGGGTGCCGGCATGAGACCGAATGGAGCAGGGCGGGCTTTCGTGCGCGGGCGGCCGGGCATGTCATACTGCGCCTCTGGCCGGCCGGAAAGAAAAAAGCCTTCGCTGGCTGGTATCCAAACGAAGGCGATTTCAAGTCGCTTTCTCCAGGCCGGTTTTAGGAAACAAGCAGGCCAGTCAAGCGTTTGTTTTACATCTTTAAAATGGTGCCGAGAAGAGGACTTGAACCTCCACATGGTTTCCCATACTAGAACCTGAATCTAGCGCGTCTACCAGTTCCGCCACCTCGGCAAGGCCGCGAATTCTAAAGAACTGAAATATTCTGTCAAGTAAATTGAGAGTCAATGCCAAAAGAAATTACACAAGACCTTGTTTATCAATGTCTTAAGGCTGCCGGTCAGCCACTGAGCTTCCGCGCGCTTTGCGATGCTTTCGAGGTCCAGGAGCGGGCCGACAAACGCCGCCTCAGCCCCCTGCTGGAGGCACTGGTTGCCAACGGCTCGATTCTGGTCAATCGCAACGGGGACTACGGCCTGGTCACGCAGATGGCGCTGATGCGAGGCACGGTGATCGGCCACGCAGATGGATACGGTTTTCTGCGTCTGAGCGATGGTGGACCGGACTGGTTCCTGCCGCCACGACAAATGGATCTGGTGTTTCCCGGCGATCTGGTGCTGGCGCGGGCGGCGGGTGCGGATCGCCGGGGACGGGACAAGGCCTCGATCGTTGATGTGCTGAGTCGCAATACCCAGGAGCTGGCCGGTCGCTTCAAACAGGAAGCCGGCGTGGCCTGGATCGTGCCGGAGAATCCGCAGGTCGGCCATCAGGTTCTGATTCCGCCGGATCAGTGCGGCGGCGCCAAGAGCGGTGATCTGGTGCGTGTTCGCATCCTGCGGCAGCCGGAGCGCAATCTGCAGCCGATGGCCGCGGTGGTCGAGGTGCTGGGTGCCGACATGGACGTGGCCACCCGGATTGATATCGCGATCACCGAATTCGGCCTGCCGCGCGAATTTCCGTCCCAGGTGGAGGCCGAGCTCGCTGACCTGGCGCGGCCGCAGCTGACGTCGGATTGCCGTGATCTGCGTGACATCCCGTTCGTGACCATCGACGGGGCCGATGCCAAGGACTTCGACGATGCCGTGCATGCCCGGCGTACGCCCAAGGGCTGGCGGCTCTGGGTCGCCATTGCCGACGTTTCGCGCTATGTGCGGCCCGGCACCGCGCTGGACGCAGAGGCCCGTGAGCGTGGCACCTCGGTGTATTTTCCCGGTCGGGTGGTGCCGATGCTGCCACCGGCGCTGTCGGATGATCTGTGTTCATTGCGCCCGGATCAGGACCGTCATGCCCTGGTGTGCGAAATGTCGATCGGGGCGGACGGACAGTTGCGTTCGTCGCGTTTCTACGCCGGTCTGATCCGGTCCTGTGCGCGGCTTGTTTACGAAGATGTCAGCAAGGTTCTGGAGAGCCGGCGAGCACACCCCCGACGTGCCGACCTCGAGGTGCTCGAGTCCCTGTTCAAGGTGCTGCATCAGGCTCGCCAGTCCCGCGGCGCGCTGGATTTCGAGGGCAGGGAAGTGTTCTTTGACGTCGGCGAGGATGGCAAGCTGCGGGACATTCGGCCGATCCAGAGATCGCTGGCACACCGCATGATCGAGGAATGCATGATCATGGCGAATGTCGCCGCGGCACGTTTCATTCGGCGCCACAAACTGCTGAGTCTGAATCGGATTCATGCGCCACCGCCGCCGGATACGCTGGTGGATTTTCGCCAGTTTCTGGCGGAATGGGGACTGGTCCTGGGCGGCAGGCAGGCTCCGGGGCCGGAGCACTACCAGGCCGTGTTGCAGGCCGTTGCCGGAACCCCGCAGGCGGCTCTGGTGCAGGGAGCCTTGATGCGCACCCTGAGTCAGGCGCAGTATTCGCCGGCCAGCGAAGGCCATTTTGGCCTGGCGCTGGCCGACTACGCGCATTTCACCTCGCCGATCCGGCGCTATCCGGATCTGATGGTCCACCGTGCGATCAAGTGGTCGCTGGCGCAAACCGCTGCGGACCTGGAATTGCCGTGGTCATTTGAGGAACTGCAGGCCTTGGGCGCTCACTGTTCCGAACGTGAGCGCCGTGCTGATCAGGCGAGCTGGAGCGTGATCGAGGCCCTCAAGTGCGAATTTCTGGCCGAACGGGTCGGCGAGGATTTCACCGGTGAGATCGTCGGCGTCACCAATTTCGGTCTGTTCGTCGAAATCGATCGCGTGCGTGCCTCCGGTCTGGTGCATATTTCGGCGCTGGGACGTGATTATTTCGTCCACGATGCGAAACTGCATCGTCTGCGGGGCGAGCGCAGCGGTCAGATCTACCGCCTGGGTGATCAAATGAAGGTCCGGCTTGTCCGGGCCGACGCCCAGGAGCGTAAAATTGATTTCCAACCGCTGGCGCATCGTTCCCTGACCGGTTTCGGTAAGTCTGCGTCCAGCAAAAGTACCCAATGGAGAGAGTTATGAAATACAAGATCGCCTGTGCGTTCGGCTTGAGCGTCGCGCTCATGGGCTGTGCGGCCGATGATCCCAATCAGCGGGCCAAGACCGGGGCTGCCGTGGGCGCTCTGCTCGGTGCGATCGCCGGCCACCAGGTTGACGGCGACAAGGGGCGTTACGTGGGCGCCGCGATTGGCGCAATCGCGGGCGGTGCGGTCGGTAACTACATGGACAAGCAGCAGGCCGAACTGGAGCGGCAGCTGGCGGCGGAAGCGGCGCGCTCGGAGCTGCGCATCACGCGCCTGGCCGGAGATGCCCTGAAGGTTGGGGTGGCCTCCGACGCGAGTTTCGGATTTGACAAGGCCGAGCTCAACGGCACGGCGCAGGCGACCTTTGCCAAGGTCGCGAGCATCCTCAAAGACTACGACAAAACCGTGATTCACGTGGTCGGGCATACCGATTCGGTGGGCAGTGACAGCTACAACATGGGACTGTCCCAGCGCCGCGCCAGCGCGGTGGCCGGCAACCTCGGCAGCAATGGCGTGCTTGCCGAGCGCGTGCGTACCGAAGGTCGTGGCGAGCGTGAACCGATTGCCAGCAACGAGACCGCGGCCGGTCGGGCCGCCAATCGCCGGGTTGATATCGTGATCAAGGCGATCATTGAAGGTCAGGAGCAGCAGGCCTACACGCCGCCGCCCTATCTTGGCAGCTGAGTCTGATTGGGTCTGCGGCTTTCATGCCGTGGAAACCCGGCTCAAGGCCGCCGGCGTGCGGTGTCTGGAAGTTGACCGCGCCCGGCGGGATCGACGGGCGCTGCAGCTGATCCAGCTGGCGGAGCGTTACGAGGTTCCGGTGCGGCGGGTGAGCGCGGCGAGTCTGGCCGCGCGCCATGGTGACCTGCAGCATCAAGGCGTGAGCGCGTGCATCGATGCCGGGCGGGTGCTGGCGACGAACTGGCAGGACTGCATCGAGGGCAAGCCGCAGCCGCTGATTCTGGTGCTGGATGAGGTCGAGGATCCGCGCAATCTTGGGGCCTGTCTGCGTGTCGCCGATGGCGCCGGGGCAGACTGCGTGGTGGTGCCCAAGCGACATTCCGCCGGCCTCAACGATGTCGCGCGCAAGACCGCCGCCGGCGCGGCCGACAGCGTGCCTTTCCTGGTCGTGCCGAATCTGTCACGCAGCCTCAAGGCCATGCAGCAGGCCGGGCTGTACATTGTCGGCCTGGCAGACGCCGATGGCCACAGCCTGTTTGATGAGCAACTCGATCGTCCGCTGGTGGTGGTTCTGGGCAATGAAGGCAAGGGCTTGCGGCAGCTGACGCGGCAACACTGCGATGCTTTGGCCAGTCTGCCCATGGCCGGACAGGTCTCGAGTTTGAACGTGTCCGTGGCGACGGGCATCGCCCTGTATGAGGTGGTCAGGCAGCGGCGCTGAGCGGCTTGCGCCGGTCGGGCGGGACGGTACTTGCCAGAGCCTTGCCGATTCTCTACACTCCGCGCCCCTGTGTGTCTGTCCATCCTGTGCGCAGACCACATCCTTGTCCCACCGCGCTGTGAACGCTTCGCAGCTGTTCGGGGGACTGTATGCGCCGGCGATGTCAGGGCGGCGCAAAACAACCGAAAGGAAGACAATGCGACATTACGAAATCGTGTTCCTGGTCCACCCGGACCAGAGTGAACAAGTGCCCGCCATGGTGGAACGCTACCGTGGCATCATCCAGAATGATGGCGGCGCCATTCATCGCTTCGAGGACTGGGGCCGGCGTCAGCTCGCCTACCCGATCCAGAAGTTGCACAAGGCGCACTACGTCCTGCTGAACGTGGAAACCTCCAAGGAGGTGATCGACGAACTGGTGCAGGGCTTCCGCTTCAATGATGCGATCCTGCGTCACCTGATCGTGCGCATGGATGGCCCGGTAACGGCGACGTCGCCGCTGGCCAAGGAAGAGGACAGCCGGCCCGCGCGCCCTGCCCCGGTGGCCGAGGAAACCGCAGCCGAAGGCGATGACGCCGACGACAGCGCTGGCGAAGACACCGACACCAACGCGGCCGCTTAAGGAGAATTACCCATGTCACGTTATTTCCGTCGCCGCAAGTTCTGCAAGTTCACCGCAGAAGGCATCGAAACCATCGATTACAAGGATCTGGTCCTGTTGAAGCAGTATGTTGCTGAAAACGGCAAGATCGTCCCCAGCCGGATTACCGGCACCAAAGCGCGTTATCAGCGCCAGCTGGCCGTGGCCATCCGCCGGGCCCGGTATCTGGCCTTGTTGCCGTATACCGACCGTCATTCCTGAGGAGAGTCGCGTGGAAGTCATATTGTTGGAACGCATTCGCAACCTGGGTGATCTGGGTGACAAGGTCAAGGTCAAGGCGGGTTTCGGTCGAAACTTCCTGATCCCCTACGGTAAGGCGCTGCCGGCCAATGAGGCCAATCTTGCCGTGTTCGAAACGCGCAAGGCCGAGTTGATCAAACAGGCCCAGGATTCCCTGAACGCCGCCAAGATGCGGGCCAAGGCCTGCGAAGATCTGGTGCTGCGAATCGGCGCCCTGGCTTCGGAAGAGGGCAAGCTGTACGGTTCGATTCACGCGGCCCAGATCGCGGAAGCCGCGCTGGCTGCTGGCTTTGAGGTTTCGGCGAGCGAGATCAGCACGGACGACGTGATCCGTCAGGTCGGCGAGTTCGAGGTGACCTTCAGCTTTCATGCCGACGTGCAGGCTCGTGTGAGCTTGCAGGTCGAAGCAGAAAAAGCGGCGTAGGCCGATGCCGGGCACCGCAGGTGTCCCGGCGGTCGCGCAGTTGAGCTAGATCGGGCCGGCCGTGGGCATCCACGGTCGGCCTTTTTAGTTTGAGCAAAGGCTTGCAAGGAGCCCGTATGGACCAGGATTTCGAAAGCCAGACCCGTCTGCCTCCGCACAGTCTTCTGGCCGAGCAAAGCGTGCTGGGCGGCCTGATGCTGGACGCCAATGTCTGGGACGATCTGGCCGACAAGATCGATCCGGAAGACTTCTATCGCCATGAACACCGACTGATTTTTGCGGCACTGGCCCATCTGGCGACCCGTTATCAGCCGCTGGATGCGGTGACGGTGTCGGAGCATCTGGAGGCCAATGACCAGTTGGAGGCCGCAGGTGGCCTGCCGTATCTGGCCGAACTGGTCCAGGATACGCCGGGTGCGGCCAACATCATGGCCTGGGCCGAAATCGTGCGGGAGCATTCCATCCGGCGCCAGCTGATCCGCACCGGTGCCGCGATCATCGAGCAGGGGTATTCCAAGGATGGCACGGCGGTGGCCGATCTTCTGGACAAGGCCGAGCAGGATGTGTTCAAGATTGCCGAACGCAGTCGCCATAATGACAAGGTCGGGGTCAAGGTGTCCGATCTGGTTGACGAGGCGGTCGAGGAGTTCCAGCGGCGATGTGAAGGCAATGACACCTCCGGTCTGCCGACCGGTCTGACCCGTTTCGATGAGCAGACCACGGGCCTGCACCCGGGGGATCTGGTGGTGCTGGCCGGGCGGCCGGCGATGGGGAAGACCAGTCTGGCGATGAACTGGGTGGAGCACGCGGCGATGATGCGTAAAGTGCCTGCCGCCGTTTTCAGCATGGAAATGCCGGCGATTCAGCTGGCCCAGCGCCTGATTTCTTCGCATGGACGGATCAATCAGCAAAGCCTGCGCACCGGGGAGCTGAGCAAGGAAGAGTGGGCGCGCATCAATTCCGCGGCGATCACGCTGAAGGAATCCGTCATCATCATCGATGATACGCCGGCACTGTCGCCGACCGAACTTCGCGCACGAGCGCGACGGATGAAGCGGGAAAGTGATATCGGCCTGATCGTGGTGGATTATCTGCAACTCATGCAGATTCCCAATCACCGCGAGAACCGGACCAATGAAATTGCCGAGATCTCCCGCAACATGAAGGCGCTCGCGAAAGAGCTGGAGTTGCCGATCATCGCCCTGTCGCAGCTCAATCGCAGCGTCGAGCAGCGCGACAACAAGCGGCCAAGAATGGCGGATTTGCGTGAGTCAGGCGGGATCGAGCAGGATGCGGATCTGATCGTGTTCATCTACCGTGACGAAGTCTACAATCCGGATTCCGTCGACAAGGGGGTGGCCGAGGTGATCATCACCAAGCAACGAAATGGCCCGACCGGCACTGTGCGTGCGGCTTTCATCGGTCAGTACACCCGCTTCGAGAATCTGGCCACCGAATACCTGGATCCGGACTACGAATAGCGCGTCTTAACTCTCCGGAGCGTACATCTCGAAGCGCATCTGGATGCCGGCGATATCGATCAGATCACCGGACTTGAGCATCTGCGCCTGGGCCGGAATCGTGGTGGAATTGACCTTGGGGCGGTTTTCGCTGCCGGCCGGGCTGACATGCACGATATAAAAGGCCGGTCCGCGGCGGGTGATGGCAGCGACCTGCTGGCCGGGCTTGCCCAGCGTCGTGAGTGCTTTGGTCAGCTTCAGTTCCTTGCCCGCATTGGGTCCGGCGGCGATCACGACCTTGCCCATCTGCGGGCGAGGCGGGGGCGAGGGTGGTGCGCTGGGTGTCGGGCGGGCGGGGGCGCGGGGTGCGGCGGCCGGTGCAGCCGGAGTAGCTGGAGCTGCGGGCGGTGGCGGTGGCGCCGGGCGGGCCGAATTGGTGGCGGCGATGATCTCGCTGGGTTTGAGGATCATCGTTTTTTCGAAGTCCTCGTCGTAATCGGTTTCTTCGCCTTCGTATTTCAGGCTGTGCCGCCCGATCTGGATCAGATCGCCATTGGACAGGGGGTGTTTGCCGACCCGGCGACCGTTGACGATGGTGCCGTTGGTGCTTTCCAGATCCTCGAGAAAGGAGTCATTGACGATGGTGATGATGACGGCGTGGTGGCTGCTGACTGCCCGGTCGTCTTTCAGGACGATGTCGTTGTCGGGGTGCCGGCCGATGGTGACGCGTTCCTGGTCGAGCGCGAGTTCACCTAGATTGCGGCCTTCTAAAGAAATCGTGAGTTGACTCATTGTTCCCCCTGCAAACGTTTGCGCAACTTGTCGAACCAGCTTGGTTCGTACGCGAAGCTTCGATCGATCCTAGCCAAGATTACCGAAATATTGTCTTTGCCGCCGCGATCATTTGCGAGCTTGATCAAACGTTCGCCGGTTTCCTGCAGATTAGCAACATTTTGCGTCAAGGTTAAGCGCATGACTTCGTCGCTGAGCATGTCGCTCAGACCGTCGGAACACAGCAGCAAAAGATCTCCGGGCTGCAAGCGTTCTTCCAGCAGATCGACCTCAACCTCCGGCTCGATGCCCAGGGCCCGGGTCACGATGTTGCTGTTGACGTTCTTGAGGGCTTCCTCGCGCGAATACAGCCCGCGGGCGACCATTTCCTCGACCAGGGAATGATCGGTCGTGAGCTGGGCCAAATGGCCTTCACGCATTCGGTAGAGGCGCGAATCGCCGACATGGGCGATGCAGGCCAGGTCATTGAAAAACATGACCGCGACAACCGTGGTGCCCATGCCTTCGCAATGGGGCTGGTTCTGCGACAGCTCGTAAATCGCCCGATGCGCGGCCAGCAGGGCATCGCGCAGCATCAGACTCACATAACTGAAGCCGGTTGACTCATCCCAGGCATCGCCGCCGGAGGGTGGCCAGTGGCCGGCCATTGCATCCTTGACCGCCGCCACGCACATGCCGCTGGCGACTTCACCGGCCTTGTAGCCGCCCATGCCGTCGGCGAGGACGATGAGGCCGATCTTTTCGTCTTGATCGACCGCGTCTTCGTTGTTCTTGCGCACCCGGCCGGGGTCCGTGTGCAGGGAGATCGCGATTTTGCCGTGCAGAGCCATGATGCCAAGCCTACTTCAACAGGATGCGCAGGTGGCGCGCCATGTCGGCGCCGCGCGGGTAGCGTTTGTCGCGATCTTTGTGCAAGGCATAGTTGAGAATCTTGTCGATGCGCGGATCCAGATTCGGGATGCTTGGGGCGAGCGGCGCGTGCGCCTCATTCGCGATCTTGAACATCAGGGTGGCCATGGAGTCGCCGCCGAAGGGCAGCTTGCCGCTGAGCAGTTGATACAGAGTCACGGCCAGCGAGAACAGATCGGTGCGCCCGTCGACCTTCTTGCCGGCCAGCTGTTCGGGCGACATGTAGGACGGAGTGCCCAGGACCATGCCGGTCTTGGTCTTGCTGGAATCGGTGAGGCGGGCGATGCCGAAGTCGGTGACCTTGATCGTCTCGCTTTCCGGCATCCACATGAGATTGGCCGGTTTGATGTCGCGGTGAATGACGTTGTGCTGATGGGCATAGTCCAGTGCATCGGCCGCATCGGCAACGATGCGCAGGACCAGTTTGGGATCCAGCAGCGTGCCAGGTTTGGTATGCCGGGTGAGATCATAGCCCTTGATGAATTCCATCGCGATGTAGGCCAGGTCATGCTCTTCACCGGCGTCATAGATGGTCACGATATTGGGGTGGGTCAGCCGGCCTGCGGTTTCCGCCTCACGGAAGAAGCGCTCCTTGACCTCATCCAGTTCGTCGCCTTCGAATTCCTGCGACAGGGCCATGGTCTTGATCGCCACGGTGCGGCCGATCTTCGGGTCCTTGCCAAGATAGACCACGCCCATCGCGCCCTTGCCCAGTTCCTTCTGCACTTCGTAGCGGCCGAGCATGGGCTTTTCCATGTCTTCGCCCGACATCATCAAGGTGCCGGCGCCGACATTGCCCCCAAGCATCACGGTGTCATTGAGTTTGGCCGCGCGGTCCTTGCGGGCCTGGGCGTCGCGGAAGCCGGGCTGGATGGCCAGCACATATTCATAGGCGGAAATGGCCTTGTTGAACTGGCGTTTGCGTTCGAAATCCAGGGCCAGATTGTAGACTGACTCCAGGACCTTCTCGTCTTTCGGACATTTGCGGAATTTCTCGAACGCCATGTCGAGCTGTCCCTGAGACTGAAACGCCAAACCCAGCATGCGATTGCTTTCTGCGCTCTCGAGTTCCGAAGAGGCCTTGAGGATTTCGGTCAGATGCAGCGACTTGATGGTGACGAAAAGGTGGCCGAGCACCAGCATGGCGGCGGCCGTGGTCAGCGGCAGCCAAAGCGACTGCTGGCCCAGCAGGGTCAGTTCGGTGGCCAGCAGGGCGATCACGCCGATCAGCGAGATCAGAGCGGCCTTGCCGGCGCTTAGCGCGGTGACGCCCACGCTGATCCACAGCGCGACCAGAGCCAGGGCCGCGAGGGTGGCCAGATTCGACCAGGCAGGCTGGATGTAGAAGTCTTCGCTGAGAATGCTGGCCACGGTATGGGCAACGATCTCGGCGGGCGAGGTGGCGCCGCCCAGCGGGGTCGGCAGCCGGTCGCCGACACCGGTGGCGGACGCGCCGAGGATGACGATCTTGCCCTGATACTTGTCCGCCGGAATATTGCCCACCAGAACATCGAAAAATGAGTCGATGTCGAAGGCCGGCAACTGGCCGTCACCCGGATAGTAATGGCTGTACATGCGCAGATCCGGCGTGGTCCCGATCTGCAGGCCGCCCAGTTCGACCTGGCCGGGCGACAGGCGGATGTCGTCCGGTTCGAGATTCAGGTAGTGCGCGGCCAGTGCCAGCGCCAGGGAAGGGTAGTACTCGTCGAAGTAGCGAACCACCAGGGCTTCGCTGCGCTGCACGCCGTCCACGTCGAGCAGGCTGGTGAGGTGGCCCTGGCCGGCAGCATATTCGGCGATGCCATCGATGGTCGGAAAGATCCGCTGGGCCGGCAGCACATCGAGTTCTTCGGTTTCGCCGATGCGGCTGCGCCGCAGGCTTTCCGGCAGCGGATCCGGGCGTCCGCGCAGATAGCCGGGCTCCAGGCTGAAGGCCTGGATCACATGCGGATTGAGCTGATAGCTGCGCGACAGGGTGAGGTCGGCATCCAGGCGGACCTGGGCCTGGCTCAGGTTCTGTTCAAGCTGATTGATCTCGCCGGCCAGCGAGCCGAGCTGGCGGCCGTCCTGGTAGAGGCGGGATTTGCGAAAGGATTCGAGCAGTTCCTGGATTTCCAGCAGGCCGGGATCGGTTTGCGCCTCGGAGTAGAAAATGGTGTTGCCGATGGCCTTGGCGCCGCCGGCGCCCAGCTTGTCGATCATGTCCGCATGCAGGGTGCGTGGCCAGGGCCAGCGGCCGAGATTTTCGATGCTCTGGTCATCGATCGCGATCACCGCCACGTCCACCGAGGGCCGTGCCTGACTGAGGCTCTGGCCGGCGTCGTAAGTCAGGCGCTCCAGCGAAGCGGAGCTGTTGGGAAAGATCACGTAGGCCAGGAGCAGAAAGAGCAGGCTGAATACGGCGCCCCCAAACCAGTCTCGTTTCCACAGTTTGGTTTTCACGGCCACGACTCCCCAGCACTAGCGACGATTTGCCATAGTATGGACGAATAATGAAGCGTGGCAATGTCCGTGAGCAAGCTCAAGAAAACCTACCAATGTGCCGAATGTGATGCCAAAGTGGCCCAGTGGGCCGGTCAGTGCGGGGCTTGCGGCGCCTGGAACACCTTGCGCGAAGTCGGCATGGTGGCCCGTGGAGCGACGGGTGGACGCGGTGCCCGTGGATATGCCGGCGAGAGCCGGATCCAGCTGCTCCGCGAGGTCGGTCAGGATGTGGAATTGCGGATCGCCAGCGGATTCGAAGAGCTTGATCGGGTGCTCGGTGGTGGCATTGTTGCAGGCTCGGTGATCCTGCTGGGTGGCGACCCGGGCATCGGCAAGTCCACCTTGCTGCTGCAGATGCTGATCCGTCTGCAGGGGCATCAACGTATGGTGTACGTGACCGGTGAAGAATCCCTGCAGCAGGTGCGCATGCGTGCGCAGCGGCTGGGCGAGGCTGATGCGGCCCTGGGGGTGGTGGCGGAAACCGAGGTCGAGAGCATCCTGGCCCTGCTGGAATCCGACCCGCCCGCCCTGCTGGTGATCGATTCCATCCAGACGCTGTACAGCCGTGAGCTGAGCTCGGCGCCAGGGGCGGCGGCACAGCTGCGGGAGTGTGGTGCGCTGCTGGTGCGCTTTGCCAAGCAGCGCAATGTGGCGATCTTCCTGGTCGGGCATGTCACCAAGGAGGGCGTGATCGCCGGGCCGCGGGTACTGGAGCACATGGTGGACACCGTGCTGTATTTCGAATCCGATCCGGCTGGCCGTCTGCGGATGATTCGTGCCGCCAAGAATCGATTTGGCGCGGTCAATGAGATCGGTTTCTTCTCGATGGCGAATTCCGGCCTGAAAGAGGTCCGCAATCCTTCGGCCATGTTCCTGGCGCGCAGTGCACAGGCCGCGCCGGGTAGCGTGGTGCTGGTCACCCGTGAGGGCACACGTTCGGTTCTGGTCGAGGTTCAGGCCCTGGTGGATCGGGGGGGCGGTGGCGCGCCGCGGCGGGTCACGGTCGGGCTCGAGTCCAATCGCCTGGCAATGTTGCTGGCCGTTCTGCATCGGCATGCCGACCTGAGCCTGCTCGATCAGGATGTGTTTTTGAATGTGGTCGGCGGTCTGCAGGTGCGGGAGACCGCCGCCGATCTTGCTGCTTTGCTGGCGGCTGTTTCCAGCTTCCGCAACCGGGCATTGCCGAGCGAGCTGGCGGTATTCGGTGAGGTCGGCCTGTCGGGGGAATTGCGCCCGGTCAGCGGGGGCGAGGAGCGCATTGCCGAAGCGGCCAAGCAGGGTTTCCAGCGCATCATCCTGCCGCAAGCCAATGCGCCGCGGAAAAAGATCGGCGGATGCGAGGTGCTGGCGGTTGCGAGCCTTGCCGAGGCGATCGAGCTGAGCGACTAGAGCCGCCTGACATCAGGGTCCACGCCGAATCAGGATGTGGCGCGTTTTTTTTTCAGCTTGACCGGCGGCGTAAGCTTGACCTGGGCGATGACATTGGCCTTGGTTGACTGGATCTCTACAAGGTAGTCATGCAGGTGAAGCCGGGTGCCGGGTTCGGGGATGTCTTCCAACTGCTCCAGAATCAGACCATTGAGGGTGCGTGCGCTGGAACTGGGCAGGGACCAGGACATCGCTCGATTCAGGCTGCGCACATTGGTCATGGCGTTGACGGTATAGGACCCGTCGCCATTGGGCCGGGCGTGGCGCATGCGGGTCGAGGGGTCGGTGGTGAACTCGCCGACGATCTCTTCGAGAATGTCTTCCAGGGTCACCAGGCCCTGAATGTCGCCGTACTCATCGACGACAAAGCCGATCCGGCGACGCTGATTCTGAAAGTTCAGCAACTGCTGGTTGAGTGCGGTGCCTTCAGGGATGAAATAGGGCTCGCGGGCCTGTTCCATCAGGCTGTCGTGATTGAGTGACTGCGTTGCCAGCAGTCCGAGGATGCGCCGCAGATGAATGATGCCGCGGATGTCATCGATACTGCCGTAATAAAGCGGCAGTCGGGTGTGCAGGCTTTCCTTGATCTGTTCGAGAACCTCGTCCCAGCCACGCGAAATATCGACCCCGATGATCTCGTTGCGCGGCACCATGATGTCCTCTACCGTGGCCTTTTCCAGGTCCAGAATGGACAGCAGCATGTGCTGGTGCCGGCGTGGGATCATCGCGCCGGTTTCGGCAACGACGGTGCGGAGTTCCTCGGTGCTCAAACTGTGCTGAGCGGCATCTTCGGGATCGACGCCGATCAATTGCAGCAGGCCCCGGGCGATCAAGCTGATGAGCCAGACCAGAGGGTAGAGCACTTTCAGCAGCGGCACGTAGACATAGGCCGAAGGGTAGGCGAGCTTTTCCGGGTGGAGGGCGGCCAGGGTTTTCGGGGTGACTTCGGAGAAGATCAGGATGACCAGGGTCAACAGGCCGGTCGCGATGGCGATGCCAGGTTCGCCAAACAGGCGCAGGCCGATGATCGTGGCCAGTGCTGAGGCCAGAATATTGACGAAATTGTTGCCCAGCAGAATGATGCCGATCAGGCGATCCTGTCGTTTCAGCAGATGGGCGACACGCTGCGCGGCTTTGTCCCCGTTGTTCGCACGGTGTTGCAATCGATAGCGGTTCAGGGCCATCAAAGCGGTTTCCGAGCCGGAAAAGAACGCGGACATCAGAATCAGTCCGAACAGCAGGCTGAGCAATAAGCCGATTGAGAATTCGTCCAAGGTGGACACACCGCTCCGGTGAAGGCAGAGGCTACTAAATTAGGGCCTAATCGTGGACTGTCAAGCCAGTGCGCCAGTTCAGGACCAGGGGCGACCGAGAATCTGCTCGAGCACCAGTTTCGAGCCAAAATAGGCCAGGAGCAGGCTTGCGTAGGCGCACAGGGTCCAGCGGATGGCAATCCGGCCGCGCCAGCCGCGCATCAGCCTGCCTGCGATCAGAGCGCCGAACAGGGCGCAGGCCAACAGGGAAAAGACCGCCTTATGCGCCAGGTGCTGGGAGAAGAAGTCATCCACGAAAAGGAAGCCGCTGGCGATGCTGGCGCAAAGCAGCACGAAGCCGATGATGACGAGGTGGAACACCATGTCCTCCGTCACCTGCAAGGGCGGGCGATTGTGGCGGTGTTCGCCGCGCCTGAGGCTGGCATTCTGCAGGGCGTAGCTGATTGCCTGCAGGGCGGCGAGGGTCAGGCAGGCATAGGCGAGCAGGGACAGAATAATGTGTGCCTGCAGGGCGGGTGACAGCGTATTGCTGGCGCTGGCGCCCGCGGGAAGAAACCAGGCGACGGGAATGGCCAGGGCGGCCAGCGGCCATAGCCAGATGCCGAGATGCCAGAGCGGCAGGCGCAGGCAGAGCAGCAAGTGCACCGCGCAGCACTGCCACAGGAACAGGCTGAAGGCCTGGCCGAGGCCCAGTTGCCATTCATGCCCCAGGGCGAGGCCGGAGCCGAGCGTCAGGGCTTGCAGCAGAATCGCCAGTGCGGCCACGAGAGTGAGTGTCGGGTCCACCGCGTTCTGGCTGCGCTGGCGCGCGCGCCAGCCGCTCCACAGATAGGCACATGCGGCGAGAAATTCAAGAGCGGTCAGCATCCGCATATCTTGGCATGGGAGGAAACACTTGTCGTCACCCGCTCTGCCGGCCGAGCCGGCGGCAGGTTACAATTGCCCACTTTGTCAGTCGACCGGTCGCATGTTCGAAAGTTTATCTGAAAATTTACAGTCCACATTCAAGGCCTTGCGCGGTCAGGGTCGCCTGACCGACGAGAACATCCGGGATGCTCTGCGGGATGTCAGGCGGGCCTTGCTGGAGGCCGATGTCGCGCTTGAGGTCGTTCGGGACTTCATCGAGCGGGTGAAGACGCGTGCCCTCGGAGAGCAGGTGCGCAGCAGCCTGACGCCGGGTCAGGAATTCATCGGTGTCGTCAAGGATGAACTGATTGCGGAGCTGGGTGGCGCCAGTCAGGGGCTGGAACTGCGCGCCCAGCCGCCGGCCGTCATTCTGATGGCTGGCCTGCAGGGTTCGGGCAAGACCACCAGCAGCGGCAAGCTGGCCCGTTATCTGCTGGAGCAGAAAAAGCGGGTGCTGGTGACCAGCTGTGATGTCTATCGTCCGGCGGCCATCGAGCAGTTGAAGACAGTGGCGGAAACGGTGGGCGCCGATTTTCATCCTTCCTCTGCCCTGCAGAGCCCCCGGCAGATTGCCGATGGGGCGCTCGCGGTGGCACGCAAATCGCTTTACGACGTGTTGATTGTCGACACCGCCGGCCGCCAGACGGTCGACGAAAAGATGATGCAGGAGATCCAGGGCCTGCATGAGCTGCTCAATCCGGCGGAAACCCTGTTCGTGATTGACAGCATGACGGGGCAGGATGCCGCCAGGACAGCGGCTGCATTTGGGCAGGCATTGCCGCTGACCGGCGTGATCCTGACCAAGGTGGACGGGGATGCGCGCGGTGGCGCAGCCCTGTCCGTCCGCAAGGTCACCGGCAAGCCCATCAAGTTTCTCGGGGTCGGGGAAAAGCTGGATGCCCTGGAAGCCTTTCATCCGGATCGTCTGGCGTCCCGCATTCTGGGCATGGGCGATGTGCTCAGCCTGCTGGAAGATGCCGAGCGCAAGATCGATCGCGGCAAGGCGGAGAAGCTGGCGAAAAAGCTGCAGAAGGGCAGGGGCTTCGATCTCGAGGATTATCGCGATCAGCTGGTGCAGATGATCAACATGGGTGGACTCGGGGCGATGCTGGACAAGCTGCCGGGGATGAACCAGGTGCCGGCGCAGATGCGCAATCAGGTCAACGACAAGGAACTGACTCGCTCGATTGCGATCATCAACTCCATGACCCGGCAGGAGCGACGTTTTCCGGACCTGATCAAAGCCTCACGAAAAAAACGGATTGCGGCCGGCTCCGGTACCCAGATCGCGGAAATCAACCGCCTGCTGAAGCAGCATCTGCAGATGCAGAAAATGATGAAACGCATGCGCAAGGGAGGCATGCAGAAAATGATGCGGGGGATGCAGGGCATGATGCCGCCGGGCGGCATGCCGCGGCGTTAGTCGCCCGGCTTTCCATTTTTCTGAATAGTCATTACACTCTCGCCCCTTTTTCCAACTTTCCAAATCCGCGAATTACCTTATGGTCAAGATCAGACTCTCCCGCGGCGGCGCCAAAAAGAAGCCGTTCTATCACATTGTTGTTGCAGATATTCGGGCGCGCCGCGATGGCCGTTCCATTGAACGTCTGGGTTTCTTCAATCCCGTTGCGCGTGGCAACAGCGAGCGTCTGCGTCTGGATCTTGCGCGGGTCGACTACTGGGAAAGCCAGGGCGCGTTGATGACCGATCGCGTGGCCGCCATCGTTCGCAATCAGCGCAAGGCCGTGCAGGCTGAGACGCCCGCCGCCGAATAAGTTTCGCTATGTCGCGGTCATCGGACGGCCATGTCGTCCTCGGAAAGATCCGTGGCGTTTTCGGAGTCAAGGGTCAGGTGCGGGTTCAGTCGTTCACCGATCCGGCAGAGAACATACTTGAATATGCCCGCTGGCGCGTCAGTACGGCCCGCGGGCATGTTTATTTGTGTCCGCTCAAAGGGCAGTGGCATGGGCCCGGGCTGATCGTCCAGCTTGGCACCGAAGACGGCGGCGTCATTGCCGATCGCGAGGCTGCCCTGGCTCTGGTGGACAGCACCATCAGTGTGGCCCGCAGCGAACTGCCGGCGCCGGCGCCGGGTGAGGTGTACTGGGCCGATCTGCTCGGACTGGATGTGATCGGCCTGGAAGGCGAGCGTCTCGGCCGGGTGGTCCGGGTGCTGGAAAACCCTGCGCATCCGATTCTTGAACTGGATGCGCAGCCCCTGCTGCAGATTCCTTTCGTGCGCGGACCGATCGTCGAGTCGGTGGACCTGGAGCGTGGCGAGATTCACGTTGCCTGGGCTTCCGATTATGCGCTTTGATCTGATCAGCCTGTTTCCCGCCGTGCTGGCCCAATTTGCCGCGCTGGGGGTCACGGGTGATGCCCTGCGCAGCGGGAAGGCCAGCCTGCATGGCTGGAATTTGCGTGATTTTGCGGCCAAGGCAAGGCCGGATGATCGTCCCTATGGTGGCGGCGCCGGCATGGTGCTGCAGGCCGAGCCGCTGGCGCTGGCCATCGAACAGGCCAAGCGCAGCGGCGGCATCCGTCCGGTGATCCTGATGAGTCCGCAGGGCCAGACTTTCGATCAAGGCTGGGCGCAGGAACTGGCGACCGGGGCTGGCGCGATCATGGTTGCCGGGCGCTATGAAGGTGTGGATCAGCGGGTGATCGATGCGTGTGTGGATGTGGAACTGTCGGTCGGTGATTTCGTGCTGAGCGGCGGAGACCTGCCCGCACTGCTGGTCATGGATGCAGTGTTGCGCCTGCTGCCGGAAGTTCTCGGACATGCCGATTCAGCCCGGGATGAGTCTTTTGTTGACGGGACGCTGGAATATCCGCACTATACGCGCCCCGATAGCTGGCGCGGCCGGAGGGTGCCCTCTGTGCTGTTGTCTGGAAATCATTCCGAAATCCAGCATTTTCGAAGGGTTCAGGCCCTCGGAAGAACCTGGGAACGGCGTCCGGACTTGCTGGACGATTGCGCGCTGGATGCGCAGAGCGATGCGCTGTTGCGCGATTACATAAACGAATATCTTGCAGGACTTGAAGAAGATGCAGCATCTGATTGACGCGGTGGAAACCGAGCAGATGAGCCGAGAGCTCCCGACTTTCGCCCCTGGCGACACGGTCGTGGTGCAGGTGAAAGTGAAAGAAGGCGAGCGTGAGCGCTTGCAGGCCTTCGAAGGCATCGTGATCGGCAAACGGAATCGCGGTCTCAACTCCGCATTCACCGTGCGCAAGATCTCGCATGGTGAGGGCGTGGAGCGGACTTTCCAGTCTTACAGCCCGCTGGTTGACAGCGTCACGGTGAAGCGTCGTGGCAAGGTGCGTCGCGCCAAGCTGTATTACCTGCGCGCGCTGCGTGGCAAAGCTGCGCGTATTCGCGAAAAGCTCTGAGCCCGGGTCGCTTAGCGACCGCTGCAAAACGCCCGCCCCAAGCGGGCGTTTTCGTTTCTGGCCGATGCTTGAAATCGCTGTTTGTGGCCCCACTTAGCGCGCCAAAGGAGGATTCTTATGACCGAAACCCGCGAATTCCAGACCGAAGTGAAGCAACTGCTTCATCTGATGATCCACTCCCTGTACTCGAACAAGGAGATTTTCCTGCGTGAGCTGATTTCCAACGCATCGGATGCGACGGACAAGCTGCGTTTCGAGTCGCTGCAGAACGCAGAGATGCTGGAAGGGGATGCCGATTTCAGGGTCGAAATCGAATTCGACAAGGCGGCCCGTGAACTGGTCATTCGTGACAACGGCATCGGCATGACGGCCGAAGACGTGATCGAAAACCTCGGCACCATCGCCAACTCCGGGACGCGCAAGTTCCTCGATTCGATGAGCGGCGATCAGAAAAAGGACGCGAAGCTGATCGGTCAGTTCGGGGTCGGGTTTTATTCGGCCTTCATCGTTGCGGAGCAGGTCACCGTGCTGAGTCGTCGTGCCGGCCATGCCGAAGCGGTGCGCTGGGTGTCGACCGGCGAAGGCAGCTATGACATCGAGGCCGCCGAAAAGCCCGAGCGTGGCACCCAGATCACCTTGAAGCTGCGCGAGGGCGAGGATGAATTCCTCGACTCCACGCGTCTGCGTCACATCATCCTGAAGTATTCCGAGCACCTGAGCCTGCCGGTGCGGTTGCAGAAGCCTGCAGAAGAGGGCAAGGCGCCAGAATACGAGACGGTCAACCAGGGCACCGCCCTGTGGGCGCGGCCCAAGACCGAAATCGAGGAAGAGGAATATCACGACCTGTATCGGCAGCTCTCCTATGATCCCGAGCCCCCCCTGGCCTGGGCGCATAACAAGGTCGAAGGCAATCTGGAATACACCTCCTTGCTCTACGTGCCTGCCCGCGCGCCGTTTGATCTATGGGATCGTGACAGCCGTCGGGGCCTGAAGCTTTACGTGCAGCGCGTCTTCATCATGGATGACGCGGAGAAGCTGCTGCCTTCCTACCTGCGTTTCGTGCGCGGGGTGATCGATTCCAATGATCTGCCCCTGAACGTTTCGCGCGAATTGCTGCAGTCCAATCGGGTCATTGATCGCATCCGCGGGGCGTCGACCAAGCGCGTGTTGAGCCTGCTGGCGGATCTGGCCAAGAACGATGAGGAGAAATACAAGCGCTTTTATTCCGCGTTCGGCCCCGTCCTCAAGGAAGGTGTGGTCGAAGACGCTGACAATCGCGAAAAGATTCTGGATCTGCTGCGTTTCTCTTCGACCCGTACCGCGGACGAGGAGCGGATTTCCTTGTCCGCCTATGTCGAGCGCATGGTTGAGGGGCAGGATACGATCTATTACGTCACCGCGGAAAATCTCAAAACGGCCAAGGCCAGTCCGCATCTCGAAGCCTTTGCCAAGCGTGACATCGAGGTCCTGTTGCTGACCGATCGGGTCGACGAATGGATGGTCAATTCGCTGCCGGAATTCTCGGGTCACAAGTTGGTCTCCGTGGTGCGGGCGGACATCGACCTGGATGATGTGATCAAGGACCCCAAGGTTGAAGGAGAACGCGCCAGGCTTGAAGCCCTGTTCAAGGAACTTCTGGAAAAACTGCAGAAGAATCTTGCCGAGCGGGTGGAGTCGGTGCGTATCAGCCAGAGGCTGACGGAATCGCCTTCGTGTCTCGTGGTCGGCGAGCATGGCATGTCGCGGCATCTTGAGCAGATTCTGCGCCAGGCCGGGGAAAAAGTGCCGGCAAGCAAGCCGGTCCTGGAGATCAATCCCCAGCATCCGCTGCTGGAGCGCATGCGCGGCAGCGACGATGCCGGCGAATTCGATGATTTGGCCAATCTGCTGTTCGATCAGGCGGTGCTGGCCGAAGGCGGGGCGCTGGAAGATCCCGCCGATTTCGTCAGGCGCCTCAATCGACTGATCTCGCCTGCCGCGGAACCGGTGAGCAGCTGAAGCCTGGGCCGGGCCTGAGTTCGCAGGGCGGGTGAGCCGAAGCTGCCCGCCCGCCGGTGGATTCCTGTAGGCCCGTTCCTTCTTTATGGAATGGCGTGGGCTGAGCTCAGGCACGAGGTGGTGCCTGCGGCGTCCGCCTGGACGCTTGCCAGCATTCCGGTGGCCGGAACCGCTGTGAGCCTCGCGCAGCCTGTTGTCTGGACGCAGGCTCGTGGCCAGGGTGGGGCGTCGCACGGCTCTTGAGCGGGGCAGAATTTTCGGTCGCGGCGTAGTCGGTCGCGGTGCGGCTCTGAACTCTTCAAACAATCGGCAGATCGCCGCCTTGTCAGGCTCAGGTACATTGGTTACGCTGGCTTCTGATCATTGGCTATGGGCCAAAAAAGGCAGGGGATACAGAAAATGCGAGAGCTTCTCGACGCTCGTTGTTTGGTTGTTTACTTGGCGATGTTTCTCACTGCTTGCGGTGGCTCCGGAGTGGATTTCAGGAACGGCTCGACCGGTCCGACCGATCCGGACACGGATCAGATCGAAGCCGAAGCACGTCTGGCCGAATTGCTGATCATTCCGAGCAGCAATCAACTGGCGAATGATGCGGACGACCCGACCGACGAAGGTTTGACCCTGACGATTGTGGCGCTGGATGCCAACCGGGTGGTGTTGCCGAATGTCCGGATCGCGCTGACGGCCACGAAACAGAATGGCAGCGGGGGTGATGGCGTCATTTCATTCCCTGCCTTTGCCGGCGCACAGGCCGAGCCGGCGACGGACGAAACAGGCACTTTGCTCGCGATCCTCACTACCGGCGGAGATGCGACCGAACGCAATATCGTCGTGCAGGCCGCGAACGGGTCGATCCGCTCGTTGCCGCTGATTATCAGCGTGGTCGATCCGGCGGCGGTAACCACCGGATTGCCGGTGGCCCAGATCAAGCTGGTCGCTGACAATGACACGCTGAGCAGTGATGCCGACACCGTGGCCGAGGGCATCGCCCTGACCGTTTTTGCCACCGATGAGCGCGGCAATACGGTTGAGGACGTGGATATCGAATTTTTTGTCACCGATCTGCTGGGCAGCAATGCGCCCAGTCTTGGTGCGGTGACGGTGCAGCAGAGAAGAACCGACAACGCCGGAACCGCACGCGCGGTGCTCACCACCGGTGGCAATCCGGAATCGCGTCAGTTCCGGGTCAAAGCGGTGGTGGCGAACGATAGCCAGATCGCCGCAAGCTCCGTGACGATCACCGTGCCGGGAACCAATTCAAGCCTGGCTTCGCTTGATTTATTCAGTAGTGCGAAGCAGATCCTGAATTCCGGTAGCGATACCATCACGCTGACGGCCATTGCCAAGGATGCGGACAATAATGCGCTGGTGAATGCGCCGCTGCGCTTCCAGGCGAATCAGGGCGTGCTGACGCCCGGTGGAGTGATTCTGACCAATGCCAATGGGGTGGCCAGCGTCACGCTCAGCGCGGGTGGCGTCGCCGATGGCAGCCAGATTCAGGTCAGTCTGAGCGGGGTCGACACCAACCTGAGCCGCAGCCTGATGATCGGGGTGGTTCAGGATCCTGCGGATGTCGATCCGGCTACAGAGGTCTCGACCCTCAGGCTGTTCGCCAACCAGGACATCCTCGCCGCCGATGCCGATACCGAGGAAGAAGGCATCGCCCTGGCTGCCGTGGTCACCGATGCCGCCGGCAATACCGTGCCTGGCGTCGCCGTGAGCTTCGCCCTGACGGATCTCAATGGCCAGGTGGTCTCCAATCAGGGCGCATTGACCGTTGCCAACTTCGTTTCGGACGAAAGCGGGATCGTGCGTGCCGTGCTGACCACCGGAGGCAATGCCACCGCGCGTCAGTTCCAGGTTCGGGTTGAAATCGCCGGGAACGCCAATGTGCCCAGCAGTTCGGTGATGGTCACTGTTCCCGGCACCAATGATGGTCTCGCCTCGTTGGATCTGCTGAGCAGCAGCACCCAGGTGCTCAATACCGGCGACAACAGCCTCACCCTCACCGCCATTGCCAAAGACGGGAACAACAATGCCCTGGCCGGTGCCGCTCTGCGTTTTCGCACCACGGCCGGTGTCCTGTCCCCTGGCGGCGTGCTGCTGACCGGGGCCGATGGTCGGGTCGTGTCCGCGTTGAGCGCCGGCGGCGTGGCGGCAGGCACCTCGATCACCGTGACCCTGGAAGCGGTGGACAGCAATGTGAATCCAATGACCACCAGCGTTGCGGTGATCGCGGATACGCCCGAGCCGACCCCCGCATTCATTTCCTTGCTTGCCGCAACGCCAACCATGGGTACGGAGGCCGATTCCGTTGCCGAGGGCATGGAATTGACCGCTCTGGTGCGTGACAGTGCCGGCATACTCCTGGCGGGGGAAGCGGTGAGTTTCAGCGTTGTCGGCGGTCAGGCCGCGCTCTCGGTCACGCAAGGCGTGACCGATGGCAGTGGCGTGGCCCGCGCCGTCCTCACGACGGCAGGTGATCCGACGAATCGCAATGTGACGGTTCGAGCGATGGCGGGTGCGGTGTCTACCGCGGTCGAGATTCAGATCATTGGCACGAACATGACCATTTCCGGTGCGAACTCCATCGGTGATGGAGATTCCACTATCCTCACCGCCCGTCTGGTCAATGGCGCGGGCGAAGGCATCGCCAATCAGACCGTCAATTTGTCGGTCGTCGATGGTAGCGGTAGCGTGGAAGTGGATCCGGTGAGCGGCGTCACCGATTCCTCCGGACGGCTTGAGTTCGAAGTGATCGGAAGGTCGGCCGGGACGGCCCAGATCATTGCCGATGCATCCCCCTTGGGTACCACGCTCGCCCGTCCCACTTTTGATGTCACCGTGGCGGGCTTCTCGCTCGCATTCGGATTTCCGGATGCGGATGGAGAGCTTGCGCTCGGGGCCACAGTACCGGTGACCGTGCGGCTCAGCGGCGCGGATTGTGCCAGTTCCACCCAGGTTGATGCGGCATGCAACAGTTCCGGAAATCCGGTTGTGAGATTTGCAGCAACCCGCGGAACCCTCTTCCCTAGCGGAACCCTCTCCCCCGGCGGCTTTGTCGCAACCGCCAATGCCCCCTTCCGGGACGATCAACTGCCAACAGGCACATTGGATGCGACGGATACTTCTGCCGATGGGGTGGCCACGGTGGACTTGTCTTCCGATTTCGCAGACGGCTCCGGTCCGGTGCAGATCACCGCGACCGGCCCGGGTGGCTCCTCAGCAAGTCTGAACCTCGAGTTCGTGGCGACCAGTCCGGATTCGGTGGAGGTTCAGGCAGAGCCCAATACCGTGCCGCTCAATGGCACCAGCCAGATTGAGGTTCGCGTGCGGGATGCTTCGGAAAATCCCGTCAAGAATGAACTGGTTGAGTTCAGTCTGAAAGATTCCACCGGCGGCAAGCTGTCCGCCACCAGCCGGATCACGGACAGTCTTGGTCGGGCATTTGTCACCTATACCGCAACGAGTCTGACCAGTGGCAAGGATGGCGTGACCGTCACCGCGAGTCTGCCGCAGCGTCCCGCCGTTGCGTCGGCCCAGGTCCAGCTCACCGTCAGCGGCGGTGCTCTGCGGATCATTCTTGGAACCGGGAACGAACTTTCGCAGAACAGTCCGACCAGCTACGCGATGCCGTGGTCGGTGATCGTGACCGACAGTTCGGGCAATCCGGCACCGGCCAGTACGGTGTTTCGACTGAGCTACGAACCATTGCGATTTGGCAAGGGCTTTTATACCTGTCCCGAAGAAGGCAAGCCCTGGGTGAGAAACGTGGTCCAGGTGTGTGAGGACGAGGACCTGGACAACGATTTCATCAACGATTTCCTCTACGACGAAGATATCGACAATGACGGCAACCTGGATGTGAATGAAGATGCCAATGGCAACGGCGTTCTGGATGTCGCGGAGATCGATGTGGATGGTGATGGTCGCGCCGATCCGGCGAATGAGGATCTGGATAATGATGGCCGTCTGGATCTCGGGGAGGACCTGAATAGCAACGGCGTTCTGGATGTTGGAGAAGACCTCAATGGCGATGGCTTGCTGGCCACGGATGAAGATCTGAATTTCAATGGTGTGCAGGATCCGGGCGAGGATCTGGATGGCGACGGCAAACTGGACATCGGTGAAGATCTCAATGCCGACGGCGTGCTGGATCAGGAAGACACCGATTGTGACGGCAATCTTGATGTGAATGAAGATACGAACGGCAATGGGGTTCTGGATGACGGCGAAGACATTGACGGGGACGGTCGTCTGGATCTTGCCCGCGAAGACGTCAACTTCAATGGCCGGCTCGACCACGAGGATGTTGACTGTGACGGCGTGCTTGACCCCAATGAAGACCTGAACGGGAACGGACGTTTCGACATCGCTTTGGGTGAAGACATTGATGGCGATGGTCGTTTCGATATCGGCGAAGATCTCAACGGGAACGGTGTGCTGGATCCGGGTGAAGATGTCGATGGCGACGGGGTGCTGGATCTGAATGAAGACCTGAACGGTAATCTGCGCTTCGATCCGGCTGAGGATCTTGACGGGGATGGGAATTTCGATCGGGTCTTCGAGGATCTGGACCGGGACGGCAACCTTGATGTCCTGGAAGATCTCAATGGCAATGGCATCCTGGATGCAGGTGAGGATCTGGATGGCGACGGCAAGCTCGATACCGTCGATGAGGATCAGTTCTATGCAGGCAATCCGAATGTGCCGGTCAGTATCGTGGGCAACGGACGGCTGGATATCGCCGAAGACACCAACCAGGATGGGGTGCTCACGCCCGGAAACGTGGTTTCCTTGCCTTCGACCATTGAACTGGATGAAAACGGTTTCGGCGAGTTCAATCTGATCTACGCCGAGCAATACGCAGGCTGGGTGCGGATCCGTCTGCGTGCGGTAGCCTCGGTTGGCGGTACAGAAACGACGGCAATCCAGACTTTTGATCTGCCCGGGATCGCATCGGATTTTGCCAACTGTCCGGAAACCAGCCCGCCGGGTTCGCCCAGTCCGTTTGGTTTCATTGCGACCTGTCTGACTGCGGATTAGGGATCGAGCGCTGCCACAGGGAGTCCGATTTCCAGCTCATGTTCTGCGGGTGAACTGGGCGCCGTCGGTGGGGCTGAAGTGGTGAGGATAAAAGAGCCCCTGAGCGATGTTCACTCAGGGGCCAAATGAATGTTTTCACTTTCGGCAGATTGACGGAAAAGCTTTACGGGGACGCACCACCCGAATCAGTGCACTAGCACATCGGCGTGGCCGCGCTTCAGCCCTGAGGCCGCCATGAAAAAGCCCCTGAACGCTTCCGTTCAGGGGCTTTTTTGCTCGACCTTGCCGGATCTCAGTCGGCGCTCAGTGCGATGGAAATGCTGCCGGCCGCGTCCAGCGAGAGCCGGATGGCATGTACCGGCCCTTCCTGTTTACGCAGCAATTGTTCCGCAAGTGGATTCTCCAGCTCTGTCTGGATCGCGCGTCGCAGAGGGCGGGCGCCGTAGACCGGGTCGAAGCCGGCCTTGGCCAGCAGGCCGACCACGTCCTCGGCGTACTCCAGTTTCAGGCCCTGTTTGTCCAGGCGCTGCGTGAGGATCTGCAACTGATTCTCTGCGATATGGCGGATCTGATCCTCGCCCAGCGCATGGAAGACCACCGCCTCGTCGATACGATTGATGAATTCCGGTCGGAAGTGCTGACCGACCACGCCCATCACCGCGTCTTTCATCGCCGCATACTCCTGCTCGCCCATGTCCTGGATCAGCTGTGAGCCGAGATTGGAGGTCATCACGATCACGCAGTTCTTGAAGTCGACGGTGCGGCCCTGACCGTCGGTCAGGCGGCCGTCATCAAGGACCTGCAAGAGGATATTGAACACATCGCTGTGGGCTTTTTCGATCTCATCCAGAAGAATCACTGAATAGGGACGACGTCGGACCGCCTCGGTCAGATAGCCGCCCTGTTCGTACCCGACATAACCGGGCGGTGCGCCTATCAGACGGGCGACCGAATGTTTTTCCATGAATTCCGACATGTCGATGCGGACCATGGCTTCTTCGGTGTCGAACAGGAACTGGGCCAGGGTCTTGCACAGTTCGGTCTTGCCAACCCCGGTGGGGCCGAGGAACAGGAAAGAGCCGATCGGACGGTTGGGATCAGACAGGCCGGCGCGCGAGCGTCGAATCGCGTTGGAGACCGCGCTCACCGCGGCGTCCTGGCCGACGACACGGGTATGCAGGACCTCTTCCATGCGCAGCAGCTTCGCACGTTCGGCCTCCATCAGCTTGGCCACCGGAATCCCGGTCCATTTTGACACGACCTCAGCGATTTCATCGTCGGTGACGCGGCTGCGCAGCAGCGTATGCTCGGGCTTTTCCTGGCTGGGCTGGGCGTTCAGGCGCCGTTCCAGGTCGGGGATCCGGCCATATTGCAATTCGGACATGCGTGACAGATCACCCGCACGCTGGGCCTTCTCCAGTTCCAGCCGGGCTTTTTCCAGTTCTTCCTTGACGCCCTGGGTGTCCTGTACGTTGGCTTTCTCGGCTTTCCAGACTTCTTCCAGGTCGCTGAACTCGCGTTCGATCGTGGCGATGTCTTCCTGCAGTTTGCCGAGTCGATTGCGGGCGGCTTCGTCGGTCTCCTTCTTCAGCGCTTCAGCTTCGATCTTGAGCTGGATCATGCGCCGTTCCAGTCTGTCCATGGCTTCCGGCTTGGAGTCGATCTCCATGCGGATGCGTGAGGCGGCTTCATCGACCAGATCAATGGCCTTGTCCGGCAGTTGTCGATCGGAGATGTACCGGTGTGACAGGCGCGCGGCGGCGATGATGGCATCGTCGCTGATCTCCACGCCGTGATGCACCTCGTAGCGTTCTTTGAGGCCACGCAGGATGGCCACCGTATCTTCGACACTGGGTTCGTTGACCAGCACCTTCTGAAAGCGCCGTTCCAGCGCTGCGTCCTTCTCGATGTGCTGGCGATACTCGTTCAGGGTCGTTGCGCCAATGCAGTGCAGCTCGCCCCGGGCCAGTGCGGGTTTGAGCATGTTCCCCGCGTCCATCGCACCCTCGGCCTTGCCGGCACCCACCATGGTGTGGATTTCATCGATGAACAGGATGATCTGCCCTTCCTGATGGGCCAGATCGCTAAGCACCGCCTTGAGTCGCTCCTCGAATTCCCCACGGTACTTGGCGCCGGCGATCAAGGCGCCCATGTCCAGGGACAGCAGGCGGCGGCCACGTAGATTTTCAGGGACCTCGCCGTTGATGATGCGTTGTGCAAGGCCTTCGGCGATCGCGGTCTTGCCGACCCCCGGCTCGCCAATCAGCACCGGATTGTTTTTCGTCCGGCGTGACAGCACCTGTATGACCCGGCGGATCTCTTCATCCCGGCCGATCACGGGATCGAGCTCGCCGGCTTCGGCGCGCTGCGTCAGATCCAGGGTGTACTTGTCCAGCGCCTGGCGCTGGGATTCGGCTTCCGGGTCATCGACATTCTTGCCGCCGCGCATCTGCGTGATGGCGCTTTCCAGCAGCTCGGCATGCACGCCGTGCTGGCGCAGCAGCTTGCCCGTCGCGTTGTCGCTGCCACTGGCGGCCAGCACAAACAGTTCGCTGGAGATGTACTGGTCCTTGCGCTGCTGGGCCAGTTTGTCGGCGAGGTTGAGCAGCTTGGCGCTGTCCTGGCCGATGCCGACTTCACCGGTGGCCTCGCCCAGCGTGGGCAATTGCGCCAGTTGTTTGCGGAGCCCTTCCTTGAGCTGATGGACATTGCAACCGACCCGGTTCAGCAATGGCAGCGTGGTGCCATGTTCCTGGGCCAGCAGGGCGCTGAGGACATGAGCCGGCTCGATCTGCGCGTGATCCTGGCCGACGGCCAGACTTTGCGCATCGGCGAGCGCCGCCTGAAATTGACTGGTAAGTTTATCCATTCGCATCGTAATGATTCTCCGCTGACTGTGTCACGTTGCACTACGCGCTATGTGGGGCTGAATCCAGGATGCTTCAAGGGCGGGGCCGACGTCGCTGATGCCATGGGGCTACAGCGACGCGGCGGAAGCCAGGTCTGCGGTGGCCTGAATTCAGGCCCGATCCAGTTCGTCATACCAGTCATCATTGCTGAGCAGGCGATCGATCTCCTTCTGCTCCCGCAGGCGCTCGATGTCCCGCCAGGTGCGTCGCTGGCGCGTGCTGCGTGGGCTGAGACTGATGGTCTCAATTTCGATCGTGCTTGCGTCATCATCATCGATTTCGATGAAGTCGTCGTCGTTGTCTTCCTGCTTCATGCCCGGTTCTCCAACAGTGCTGAATAGCTGCCGCATAGGGCATCAAATGCGAAGTATCGTGAAAAAAAAGAAAAAATAAAGAGGTCATTGAAAATCGCGGTTCATGCTGATGGAAGTCTATGATTAGTAACGGACAAATCCGCTTGCGGGCAGCTGCCCCTGGCGTCTTGATCGCGCATAATCCGCGATCGTATCGAGATCAGGCAGAGGGGGCAGGCAAGGTAAAGGGCGGCCCAGACGACGGTGCTGCCGCAAGGTCTGACGCAAGACCTTCCCCGAGCCCCAGGCAATGGTGGCAAAAACCTGCGGACAGGATTCGCTCAGTCCCAGCAGGACGTAGCCGCCGTCGGTGGCCGGTATACAGACATCCTGGCCGGATTCGACCAGGCGGACAGCGAGCGCCAGATCCTGCGTTCGCAGGCTCGGACAATCGGTGCCGATGATGACCACGGCACGGCGGGCCTGGGCGCGCATCATGCGTCGCCCGAGTGAGCCGGACACCTGGCGCCGAAGCCGCACCCCATGTCGTCGGGCGGCCAGGAATGCCGGATGAAAGGGTGCCGGCTCACAATGCATCTCCACGCGGCGACCGCAGCGCAGCGCCTGCTTGAGTCGGTCATGAATCAGCTGTTTCTGCACTCGTGCTGCGCCGCGCAATCCCAGCCGGGGACGCAGCCGGGTCTTGCACCATCCGGCGCGCGGTGCCTTGGCCATGATGATCAGGCTGGCCTGCCGAACGGGGGGGGGCGGGATTGCGGCTTTCATTGTGGAGTGTCCTCTGCCTCGGCGTTGTCGCTCCGGTCTGGCGCCTGGATGCATCGCGCATCCTTGCACGGACATGCAAAGATCGTGTGGCCTGCTGCAACGATCCGAAGTCATGCCTGGCTCTTCTCAAGCTAACTTGACATTCCTTGCCGTTCCGAAGAATGCTGTTCATCTTAAACGCCGGGCGCAAAGTACGCTGCGGCCGCTGCTTGCCAACACGTTGGCAAGGCTATTGCTAGGGACAGTACACCTTAGATCAGGTGTTAGGGAGTGAGGATGGCATCCGGACCAACGGGGGATGGCCAATGGTGGCAGCCAGAGAGACTGCGTGGGAGATTGCGCCTGCTGGCCATGACGCTGGCCATGTCAGCGACGAGCGCCTTTGCGGCGGGTGAACAGGCGCGCCCAGAACAGGATGCCGCTAGCGATGCTGCAGCAAGCGAAGCGCCGGCGCCGGCCCCGGCCGCAGTGCCCGTGGAGCCGGATTATTCCCTCGAGGCCGTGCTCTCCCTGCTGGCTGCCGAACAAGCGAGAAGCGATGCCGGACTCGCCGAACGTGAAGCGCGTTATGCGCAGCGCCTTCAGGAAGCGCAGCAGCGCCTGGCAGATGCCCAGAAGACGCTGGCGGAAACCGAAGCCGAGGGCCGCAGACTGGATGCACGTTTCGATTCAAACCGTGTCGAACTGGACGACAAGACCAGGCTGCTGAAAGACAAGATAGGGGCCTTGAAGGAACTCTTCGGCGTGTTTCAGCAAAATGCCAGCGATCTGATCGGTGCTTTCAATGGTTCGCCGACGAGCCTGCAATATCCGGATCGGGATACCTGGCTGGAGGGCTTTGCCAACCGCATGAAGGACGCGTCCGAAGTATCGTCGGCCGATGACATTCGCACCCTCTGGTACGAAATGCTGCGAGAAATCAGCGCCCGCGGTGAAATCGTCCGCTTGCTGGCGCCGGTGTATTCACCGACCGGCGCGGTGGAGGAGCGCGAGGTCATTCGCCTCGGTGGCTTCCATCTGGTGTCGGCCGAGCCAGAAGCCGAATACCTGCGCTGGCGCGCGGGGCAGCAACGGGTGGAAACCCTGCCGCGGCAACCCTCCGGTCCCTATGCTGAGGAGATCGCCAGCTACGCAGGCGCCGCGCAAGGCGTGCATGCTCTGAGCGTCGATCCCACCGGCGGCATCCTGATGGCCCTGCTGGCAGAGAAGCCGACGACCGATGAAAGAGTCGATCAGGGCGGACTGGTCGGCTACATGATTCTGGGGCTCGGTGCCATGGCGTTCCTGCTCGCCCTGGTCAAACTGCTCGATATCAGCGTGATCAGCCTGCGGGTGGCGGCGCAGCGTCGGCGGCTGGATGCGCCGCATGCCAACAATTCTCTGGGCCGGATGGTTCTGACCTACCGGCAATACGGCCATCTGGATGCCGAAACTCTGGAAATGCGCCTGCATGAAAGGATCAGCAAGGAATCCGCACGGATTCAGAAGTTTACGATTTTTCTCGCGATCATCGCGGCGGTGGCGCCGCTGATGGGCCTGCTGGGGACCGTCGTGGGCATGATCAATACCTTCCAGGCGATCACCCTGTATGGAACCGGAGATCCGCAAACCATGGCCGGAGGCATCTCGCAGGCCCTGATTACCACCGTGCTGGGCCTGGTCGTCGCCGTGCCGGCGGTGCTGTTGCATGCGGTGGTCAGCGCGAGGGGACGTGCGGTGATCAATGTCCTCAAACAGCAAAGTGCCCTGTTGCTAGGTGACCGTCTGGCAAGCCAGTACCAAGAGGGCGAACCAGGCCCCGCTGCTGCGGGATCCGATCATCTGCCCCAGCCGGCATGAACGCCAAGGCAATGGCCGGTCCAGCGACGAAACGGGCCTGGGACCGCGGCGCGAGGAGAATTGAATGAAAGATGTACTGAGTGATGATGCAGCGCTGGAGGAAGAAAGCGCCATCGACCTGACGCCGATGCTGGACGTGGTGTTCATCATGCTGATTTTCTTCATCGTGACGGCGACTTTCGTGAAGGAAGCCGGAGTGGATGTGGTGAGACCTCAGGCATCCACCGCGGAGCGGCAGGATCTTGCGAACATCCTGATCGCGATCACGGCGGAGGATGAAATCTGGCTGGATGGCAGCAGGATGGATGAGCGTGATCTGGCGACCCGGATCAAACGTCTGCATGCGGAAAACCCGCAGGGTTCGGTGGTCATCCAGGCGGATCGGGATTCCACCCACAAGAAGCTCAAGGTCGTCATGGATGCGGTCCAGAAAGCCGGCGTGCCACAGGTGGCGGTTGCCGCGGATGAGGAAGCCTGATGAATCGATGGAACACTTTTGAAGTACAGCCGCAGGCTGGGAGAAGAATGGGAATGCAAGGCAAAACTTTGATGGCTGTCCTGGGGATGGCGCTCGTCGTGCCGGTGGTTGCGGCGCAGGGTGTCAGTGATGTCATGAAAGCCGGAGAAAGCTGGCTGGTCGCACAGCGCGACTCGCAGCAGCGGATCGACAAACTGGACAACCAGACGCTGGACACGGAAGCCGAGTACCAGCGTTTGCTGCGCCAGATCGAGGGACTGGAAGCCTATAACCGGCAATTGCGTACACAGGTCAATGCTCAGGAAGCCGAAATCGCGCGGACCGACGCTTCGATTTCCAAGGCGACCGAAGTCGACCGCCAGTTGCTGCCGTTGTTGATCAACATGACGGACACCTATGAAAAGCTGGTTCAGGTCAGCCCGCCGTTCCTGCCTGGCGAGCGGCAGGAACGGATCGAGTTCCTGCGCAGCACCATCGATCGAGCGGACGTCACCGCGGCGGAGAAGTTCCGGCAGGTTCTCGACGCCTACATGACCGAACTGTCGTACGGCAATACCATCGAGGCCTACAACGACACGATTCAGACCGCGGGCGGGGAGCGAGAGGTGAATGTGCTGCGCCTGGGCCGTATCGGCCTGTTCTACCAGACCGCCGACCGCCTGCATACCGGTCGCTGGGATGCCAGCCAGGGCCAGTGGGAGCCCCTGGGACCAGAGTTTCGCAATGGGGTGTATCAGGCGATCCGGATCGCCAACAAGCTGACGGCACCCTCTTTGCTCAATCTGCCGCTGCCACCACCACAGGAAGCTGGGCGCGTGGCTCTGAGTGGAGCGGCACGATGAAGCGGCTGATTCTGATTGCGGCGCTGGGCATGAGCCTGCCGGTCATGGCCCAGCAAACCGCCGAAGAGGTGTTGCTCGAGCAGGTGCGCAGCGGCCAGGTAGGCAACCGGGTGGAAGAGCAGCGGCAGCTCAAGGTCTATCGTCGGGCCTCCGCCAGCGAGCAACAGACGCTGCTGCGCGAGGCAAGGGAGCGGCGCAAGGAACTGCAGTCGGCCAGTCAGAGCCTGGAGAACGAGGCCCGCAAGAACGACAAGATTTACAAGGAAAGGATCAGTCGCCTACGGGATGAAATGGGGCCGAATGCAGCCATGTTTGGCACTTTGCAGGCCATTTCCACCGATCTGATTGGTCTGTTTCGCAATTCACCGACCGCGATGCAGTATCCGGGACGGGAAGTCTGGCTGGCTGACTTCATTGCGCGGATGGAAAAATCCTCCGAGATTTTCACCATCGAGGAGCTCGAACGGCTGTGGTTCTTGCTGCAACAGGAAATTACCGCATCGGGTCAGATCGTCAAGGTGGAAACCGAAGTGCTCGGGGAAAGTGGCAGCCGTGAAAGCCGCGAGGTGGTGCGGATCGGCAAGTTCGGTCTGATCACGCAGGATCCCGTTCCCGCCTATCTGAACTGGCAGGCGGACAGCCAGCGGGCTTCGGTCCTCAAACGCCAGCCTGAAGGTGACCATCTCGATCAGATTTCGAGCTACCTGTCCCAGAAGCAAGGGGTCAGCGTGATCGGCCTGGATCCGACCGGGGGTTCCCTGCTGAGCCGTCTAGTTGATGCCCCGTCGCTGGCGGATCGGGTGGAGCAGGGCGGCCTGATCGGCTATCTGATTCTGGCCGTCGGCGCGGTCGGTGTCGGTGTGGCGGTGATCAAGCTGTTTTCGATCATGATTCTCAGTGCGCGGGTCGCGGCCCAGCGGCGTAATCTGGGCCAGCCGGATCCTTCCAATCCCCTGGGTCGGATGTTGAAGATCTACGAGGATAACCAGGATGTGGATACGCAGACACTGGAAATGCGTCTGGGCGAAGCAATTCTGGAGGAACGCCCCAAAATTGACCGTTTCGTCGGCTTGATCAAGGTGATTTCGGCGGTGGCGCCGCTGATGGGGCTGATGGGGACGGTGATCGGGATGATTGCGACTTTCCAGGCCATCACCCTGTTTGGCACCGGTGATCCCAAGACCATGGCCGGGGGCATTTCTCAGGCCCTGGTGACCACCGTGCTGGGGCTGACGGTTGCGATTCCGACGGTCTTGCTGCATGCGGTCGTGAGCGCTCGCGCCACCGCGGTGATCAATACCTTGAAGCACCAGACCGCCGGCCTGATCGCGGAACGGATGGAAGCACGCAAGCAGGCTGAGACGGCCTGAGAGGCGAAACCATGGAGCAGTTACATTTTCTGCTGTCAGACATCGGCTTTCAGGTGAATAATTTTCTCCTGCTGGGCGGAGACGTCCTGCTGTTGATTGCTGCCGCGATCTGCCTGATGTGGGGCTTCATCACGGAACGCGCCTTGTTCTTCTATGTGCGTTATCCCGCCAAAGCGAGGCAGATCCAGGCGATGTGGGCGGCGCGGGCGGACCATCACAGTTGGGAAGCGCATCAGATTCGTCTCGCGCTCCTCAATGCCATGCGCCAGCAGACCCGTGCCTACATCAACACGGTCAAGACCGTGGTTGCGATTTGTCCCCTGCTTGGCCTGTTGGGCACCGTCACCGGCATGATCGCGGTTTTCGACGTGATGGCAAGCGCCGGGATGGGTAATCCGCGACTGATGGCCGATGGTGTGGCCAAGGCGACGGTCCCGACCATGGCAGGGATGGTCGGCGCCCTGTCGGGCGTGTTCGCCATTTACTGGCTGGAATGGCAGGCCAAGCGCAGAATCGATGCGCTGGCGGATCACCTGGATACCGAACACGAGCAGGACGCATGAGAGATTTTCTGAACGAAGCCGATGAGGCGCAAGAAAGCTCGGAAATCGATCTGACGCCGATGCTGGATGTGGTGTTCATCATGCTGATTTTTTTCATCGTCACCGCCTCTTTCGTCAAGGAGGCGGGGTTTGACGTCAATCGTCCGCCGCCTTCGCAGCAGCCGCCGAAGAACAATGAGGTGAAGAATATTCTGGTGACGGTGGCCGCCGACGGTCAGCTGTACATCAATCGGCGGCCGGTGGATGCCGGCGCCTTGACCGCCAACATCAAACGCCTCCACGCCGAGAACCCCAAGGGGGCCGTGGTGATCCAGGCGGAAGACGATTCCAAGAACGAAAGACTGATTACGGTGATGGATGCCGCACGCAAGGCCGGCGTCTACAACGTGTCGATCGCGGCAAATTGAGGAAAGGGGATGAATGACGTGTATCGCCACGCCAACAGCACGCGGGCAGGAGCAGAGGCTTGCGTGTCGGTGAAGGATTCACAGCGAGGTTGTCGTTCATGAGCAGCAGTGCCATCGACGACGTCATCCGCATCAGCCTGCGCCATGGTGTGTTCCGGGCAGTGCTGGCAAGCCTGGTGGCGCTGACCATCACCTTTCTGCTGTACTGGTTGATGTCTGCGCTGGTGGCGGCCGGCAAGAATGCGCTGACCCAGGCGCCGCAGGGCCGCATCGTGGATTTTGTCCGGGTCCCGAATCCGCCGCAACTGCGCACCGAACAGCCGAAGCCGCAGAAGCCGGACAAACCGAAGGTCGCGCCGGAAACGCCCGAGGTGCAGCGCCAGGCGATCAAGCCGACCGGCAACACCGTCAATATCGGTTCGATGGCGATTGATACGGATTTGGCCGTGGACACTGGCGCCGGGCTGTCGGCCTCGGATGGCGAATATCTGCCGATCGTCAAGGTCGCGCCGATTTATCCGCGCCGGGCGCAGACCCGGGGAATCGAAGGCTGGGTGCTGCTGAGTTTCACCGTGACTGAAACCGGCAGCGTGATCGATCCGGTGGTGATCGACGCCGAACCGCAGGGCATTTTCGATCGCGCGGCGATGAAGGCGGTGGAACGATTCAAGTACAAGCCCAGGGTGGTCAATGGCAAGGCGATGGCGGTGCACAATGTCGAGCATCTGATCACCTTCGAGCTGGAGGATTAGGCGATGGCGATGATCAGATGGTTGAGCGTCCTGCTGGCGCTGAGCGTGTGCAGCGCGCCGGTGCTGGCCAAGGACGATGACGGCCGCCGCAAGCCGCCGACCAAGGTGACGCAAAAACTTTCGCAGCAGGTTTTCAAGCAGATGGAGGCCGCGCAGCAGGCGCTGGAGGCCAAGGAGCTGGCGACGGCTGAGTCCCTGATCATGGAGCTGGACGCAAAAGCCGACAAGCTCAATGATTATGAAAAAGCCCAGATGTACAACTTCCTGGCGGCGATTCATTACGAGCAAGGGCGGATTGAAGACACGATCCAGGATTACATCGCGATCCTCAAGCTGGAGGAACCGCCAGAACAGATCCGTAACAACAGCCTTTTCCGTTTGGCCCAGCTGTATTTCGTGCAGGAAGATTATGCGCGCTCGGTCAAGGTGCTTGATCGCTGGATGCAGCTGGTCGACAACGTGCGGCCCGAAGCGCATATGCTGATGGCCCAGGCCTATTACCAGCTCGGTCAGTATGCTCAGGCCGAAGCGCCTACCATTGCTGCGATCAAGGAAGCGCGGGCCCGGAGCCAGCCCCTGAAGGAATCGTGGCTGGGTCTGCTACGCGCGGTGTATTACGAGCAGGGGGAATACGCCAAAGCGGTCAAGGTGTTGGCGCAGATGGTGAAACGCTGGCCCAAGCCCAACTACTACAAGCAACTGTCCGGCATGCTGGGGCTGATGGGACAGCAGAAGGCTCAGCTCTATGTGATGCACGCAGCCGCGGTGGGCGGCATGCTCGAAAACGAATTCGAGCTCCTGAACATGGCAAGGTTGTACATGGCCGAGGATGCACCCTATCCGGCGATGGAGCTGATCCAGCAGGGTATGGCCGCGGGTCGGATTGAGGAGACGGCGCAGAATCTGCAATTGCTGGCGCAGGCCATGGCTCTGGCAAAGGAAGCCGAGGCGCAGATTCCGGTCTTGCAGAAGGCGGCCAGCCTGTCCCAGGATTCGCGTCAGTACATGTACCTGGGACAGGCCCAAGTGGCGCTGAATCGCTGGGGGGACGCCGCCGAATCGCTGGAGAAAGCGCTCGCCATTGGCGACCTGGAGCGGCCCGGCAGTGTCTACATGCAACTGGGCACCGCCTATTTCAATCAGAAGAAATTCACCCGGGCGATGCAGGCCTTCAAGCAGGCCGGCGCGCATGAGGAATACGCGACCCAGGCCCGGCAATGGGTGCGGTTTGTCGGCCAGGAGATCCAACGGGTCAAGGCCATGGAAGGTCTGTAGGCACGCTGGATCGCGGTGCTCAGGATTTTTGGGGTGAAGACAGCGGGCGCTGCGCCGAAACCGGCACAGCGAGCAGTCTTGCCCGGGCCATGCGGATGGCCCGTTCAGCTCGCGGGTTTGATCCTGGCCCGGACGGAGAAATGTCCGTTGCGGTCCCGTCTCACCGTTGCGGCGATCAAACGGCCGGCACCGGCCAGCGTTGCCGAGCCGCGCAGGATGGCGGCGACGGTTTTCGGGTCGGGCAAGTTGTTGATGGCGATGTCGGTCGGCATGGGAATCTCTAGCAGGGAAACGAACTTCCATGCTGCAGGGCAGGCGGCTCAGATCATGAGCCTTTGCGAGACTTCAGGAAAAAAGTTTTTGCGCGGGATCGGCTGCTGAACTGGGCGGCGGACAGCGTGTAAGATTGAGCTCCGCTCTGGCTATCGCATGATTCGCTGATGAAATTACCCGTTCAGATCCTCTTGTTGCTGGTATTTCTTGCGCCAGCCGTAGGCGCGGAACCGGCCTATGTGTCGGATCAGATCGAAGTCATGGTGCGACGTGGACAAGCCACCGGTTTCGCGATTCTGGATCGGGTGCGGGGCGGGGAGGCGGTGGAGATCTTGGCACGGGAAAACGGTTATGCGCAGATTCGCACGCCACGTGGGGTCGAGGGCTGGGTGGTCGAGCGCTACTTGATGGACCGGGCGCCGGCGGCGACTCGCGTGCAGCAGTTGCAGGAACAGATGGAGGCCCTGAGGGCGGAGAAACAAGCCTTGGATGAGGCGGTCAAGGCGCTCAAGAGCGCCACTCCGGTCAGCGCAGAGGCGCCCCCCCTCCCCGACAGGCCCGTGCCCGAAGCCGTGCCCGAGGATCTGGCGTCCGCTGCCCTGCGCGATCAACTGGAGCGCCTGGAAATCGCGGTCCGGCAGACCCGCCGGTCCGATCAGCCTGCCGCCCGCGGAGATCTGATGCTGGCAGGGGCCGGCATCCTGTTGCTGGGCATGTTGCTGGGCTTCGTCCTGTCGCGCTCGCGGCGTGGTGCCACGGTGCAATGGTGAGTCTGGCCCCTCTTGTTTTGCGGACGCACGATGCGGGCAATGCGCCGGCCGCTCCCGTGCTTCAAAGCCTTTTTTCTTCCTGAATTAGCCGAGCAGGATCGCGGTGATGGCGATGAAAGCCAGCCACAGGGCCGGATCTGGGCAGCCGTGCGCGTGTGGTATGAGACTACAGTGGATCTTGCGTTCAGTCTTGTCTGCAAGTCGATAAAGCTGATCTGCGGCAATGGCCGATCTGATGTCATGGGACCGCCGGCAGGTGCGGCATCTCATGAGATCTCCGGAGCCGGCGCTCTTGACCGAAGGCTCAGCCTGACCAGAGCAGGTCGGACGCCAAGCGTAAGACCTAGCCTTAGGTCTTGAGCGAGTATTGCGCCGGCTTTGCTGGAGCCAGACAGGGTGGTCCGGTGACCGAAACGATGTCCGCAGATTCTCTGCGAAGACCGGAAGGTCGGTGGCCTGCCGGCCCCTGTTCAGGCGCGCGGACTGAAATCTGCCGGACTAACATGGCGCAGCTGACTTTCGCGGCGTCTGCGCGCCGGGGGAAGTGTCTGCCGGTGTTGCGCTCAGGAATTTTCACGAATGCGCTGCAGGTGCTTGTCGGTCAGATCGTGCAGCCGCCTGGACAATCCGATGTCTTCATAGACCGCATCGCCCTGCTCGTCGATCATCTGAACCTGTTCGCCCGCACGGTAGGGCAGCAGGGCAACCAGTTCATGCAGGGCGGCGTGGATCAGTTCGGCGATGATCTGCTCCTCGGTCCGGCCGGGATAAATCTCGCACAAGGCGGCGATCTTGGCGGCATCATAGATTGGTAGACGCAGCCGGTACTCCTGCGGGCTGACAGGCGTCGAGGACTCCTGCTCCCAGATGCGCAACAGTTCACGAATTCCCATGTCAGGCAGACTCCCCAGGCCCGCTCTGATGCAATCTGGGCGTGAACAGCAGGAAGGAAAAAATCGCCCTTGCGAGGCGAGAGTCGCAGCCCATGGTCGCTTGATTGGCGGGATGGCCAAGGCAGAAAGGGCGGTGGTTCACCAGCAATGCCGTATTCATGATGTGATCAGCGCATCCTTTGACGCCAGATGAGAGAGCATCTTAGCCCGGAATCCGCTTGGCGGGTGCAAGAGCAGGGGGCTGAACTGTTGGCAGTTTCATGGTCAAATGAATTCCAAGCGAGGTGTTGCAGGAGGCATGATGGTCTGTCACTGCGTTTCCAGCGGTGTTCGCCTTGGCGGCGCGAACAGCTTGATCGCGTCCGGCCTGGTGCTGGTGGCGGCGCTTAATCTGCTGGGCTGCGCCGGGACCGGGCCGGTCTTGGGCAAGCCCGCCTACAGCCCCGCGCAGCTGCTGGCGAATCCGGGGCTGACAGAGGCCGAATGGCGGCAGCCGGAAGAAAGCGCACACGTAATTCTGGCCGTCAATCCGGCCATGCGCGCCTTTCTGGCTCATTATGTGGATGCGGACGCCGCGGACGGGGTGCGCCTGCAGCAACTGCTTGCCGGCATGATCGATCAGGGCTTGCTCGCCCTGGAGTTTGTTCCCGGCCAGACGCGGACGGCGCAGCAAACCTTTGAAACCCGCAGTGGCAACTGCCTGTCGTTTACCAATCTGTTCGTGGCGCTGGCGCGGGAGATCGGTCTTGATGTCCGCTATCAGCTGGTCACGACGCCGGCGCAATGGGAACGTCAGGGCAACTGGGTGGTAATCGACGATCACATCAACACGATCCTGCACAATATCAGGGTGAAGGGCACGTATCGGCGGGACTACGTGGTCGACTTCAATATCGCGGACTTCCAGGGCAATTATCCGCGAGAAGAGGTTTCTGATGCTCGCGCATTCGCACTTTATTTCAACAATCGTGGGGCGGAACTTCTGCAGCAGGGCGAATGGCTTGATGCTCTGGGCTATTTTATCCAGGCCTATGAGCGTGCTCCCGACCAGCCTTCCCTGTGGCTGAATTTAGGCGCCTGGTTCAACGCGCGCGGTGATCTGGCGCGGGCACAGAGCGCCTATCTGCAGGCCTTGCGGCTCAAGCCCCACTATCCGGCGGCGCTGTCGAGTCTGGCCCTGCTGTATCAGGCGATGGGAGAGCCGCAATGGGCGGATGCGGTAGAGCGCCGGCTGATGAGCCTGCGGGATCAGGACCCTTACTATTTCTACCAGCGTAGCCTGGCGGCGTACCGCCGGGATGAACTGGGGCGGGCCGAGGCCCTATTGCATCAAGCGATCCGATTGAAACGGGATGAGCACCGCTTCTTCTTCCTGCGGGCGCTGCTGGCCTATCAACAGGCCAAGCACGCTGCTGCCGAGAAGGATTTGCGCCGGGCCCGCTCGCTCGCCGATCGGCAAGCGCTCAGAGCGATTTATACGGGCAAGATCGAGTGGTTGCGCCAGGTGCAGGGCAGTTAGCGCAGTCGGTCAGCACGAGGTCTCAGCGCTGAACCTCTCCTGGGCGCAGGATGCGGCGGAAGGTTGCATTAATGCGTGGCCCGACCGCCTGGCGCGTCTTTGGCAGTTGATGGCGCCAGTGCTGCTGGGTCGCGCCCTGCATCAGCAGCAGGCTGCCATGCTCGAGGTCCAGCCGCATGCCGCCTGCCCTGGCAGGCTGCCGCGGTCGGAAATGGAAGCGACGACGGGCGCCCAGGCTGATGGATGCGATCACCGGGGCCGGGCCAAGTTCCGTCTCGTCGTCGGCATGCCAGCCCATGCTGTCGCGGCCATCGCGATAGTGGTTGAGCAGGACGCCATTGAAGCTTTCTTGCAGACAGTGCTCTAGTTGCCGACGCAGACGGTTCAGTTCTGCCGGCCAGATCTGTGGCGGCATGTCGACGCCGGAATAGCGATAGCGAAGATCGTCGTCGGCAACCCAGGCCATCTGTCGCGGCATCGCGATCTCGCGGCCAAACATGCGCAGGCTGGCACCCTGCCAGTGAATGGTCCGGCTGAGTTCCTCGAACAATGCATCGGCCCGTGCCGTAGTCAGAAAGCCCGGCCAGTACCAGACGTCCGCATGATCCAGATCCAGCCGCCGGTCCGGCGCCAGGCCTGAGGCCGCCGCGGCGCCGCAGGCTTGCATCGCGCTGGCGGGCGAATCAGTCTGCGAAGCCAATGGCTGGCCAGATCCGCCGCGCTTCAAGGATGTACTCCTGCAGGTTCTGTTCCCATTGCGATCGCACCTTGGCGCTGTAGTTCAGGTAGAGCTTGCCATCGACGATCGACCAGGCCTGCGGATCGATGCCGACCAGCTTGTGCTTGGCGGCGACGGCATAGGCGCAATAGCCGCCAAACTGGGGTTCGTAACGGGCCGGGTCACGGCGAAACATCTCGCGGTGGTGCGCGTTGCTGAACAGCCACCGGGCCCCCTTGTAATCCAGCGCGTGGGCCTTGTCGCCTTCGATGGCCTGTCCGCGGCTGAAGTAGGCAACCACGTCGTAGCCCTTGACCGCGGTGCGGCTGAAAAAACCGGTGTTGATTTTTTCGGTTTCGGCATGCGCCAGCGCGCTGCAGAACAGGGCGAGGAAAAGCCAATGCGGTGATGCAAACATGCAACTCTCCTTCAATTTTTCGCATCGCTCGGCTGGGCCGGAAATCGGATTCTCAGCGAAAAACAATGGCGGCCCGGCCGGTGCATCGCGAGCACCGCTGCTGTTAGCCTGGTGGCATCGTGCCACAGGGATAGCGGCGCGGAGCTGGCGCCATCGGTCGTGGATAAGACGGGCATTGTGGCAGCTTGGGCGCGGGGTCGTGCAACCTGTCCGTGCTGGGCTTGTCCCATGTTATGGCCCATGGTGTCCGGCGCCGGCGAATGAGCAGCGAGGAAGCGGAGTGCATAGAAGAAAACGGGTGCGCCATACGGCCCTCACCGGGCAGTTGCACATCGCCATGAATCGCTTTGGCCTGGGCGCCAGCGCTGCCGATCTGCAGGCGGCCCGAACGGATCCGCAGTCATGGGTGCTGCGGCAACTCGATGGTCCGATGCCGCGTACGGAGTCGGCGCTGGATTCGCAGCTTGCCCTGCGTCAGAGCCGCAGGCTCGCCCAGGCCAGGCGCGCTGCGGAACTCAAGGGGGATGTCGAGGCGCTTGAAGGCGCGCAGGCTGAACTGAGGCGATTGCGGTTGGCAGATGTCGCCGCTCGTTACAACCATCTGGTGCAGACCACGAAACCCTTGCTTGCCCGGCTGGGGCTGTTCTGGGCCAACCATTTCGCGATTTCCGCGGAGACCCCGGTGCTGCGTCTGTTGCCAGGTCCTTTCGAGCGCGAGGCGATTTTTCCGCATGTGCTGGGGCGTTTCGAGGACATGCTGCTGGCGGTGTGCGAGCATCCGGCGATGCTGCTGTATCTCAATAACGATCAGTCTTTCGGGCCGGACTCGATGGTCGCCAGTCGGCACCGCAAGCGCATCGAGCAGGGCATGTCCATGCGGCGTGCGCGGATCGGCCTGAACGAGAATCTGGCGCGCGAGGTGCTTGAACTGCATACGCTGGGAGTCAATGGGGGATATGCCCAGGAGGACGTTCAGGAGCTGGCGCGTGGGCTCACCGGCTGGTCGATCCGGCAGCCCAGGATTGAAGCAGATGATGCCGCAAGCCGGAGCGTTTTTCGCTTCAAGCCGCAGGCTCACCAACCGGGAGCGCGGCGCCTGCTTGGCCGGTCATTCGCTGAAGCCGGTCAGGCACAGGGCAGGGAAATGCTGCAGTTCCTGGCGCGCCAGCCCGCGACCGCGGATTTCGTCTCGCGCAAGCTGGTGATTCATCTGTGCGGCGATGCGCCGGATGAGGCTCTCGTGCGCAACGCAGCCGAAGTCTTTCTGGCGACCGATGGGGATCTGGCGGCCGTGGTGCGCAACATCCTCGAAGCTTCCCGGGCCTGGAGCCCGGACCTGCGAAAATTTCGTTCGCCACGCGAGTTCCTGATTGCCGGCCTGCGCCTGAGTGGTCGTGAGCTGAACCCGAATCAATGGTTCGGATGGTTGCGCTTGCTCGGACAGCCCCCGGACTTGCCGCGCTCCCCGGCTGGATGGCCTGATCAGGCGAGGAACTGGATCAGCAGCGATGCCCTGTGGAAGCGGGTGCAGATCGCCGAGCGGCTGACGACGGTGAGCGGTCCGGGTGTCGAGCCGCTCATGCTGGCGCAGATGGCGCTGGGTGATCAGTTGAAAAGTGAAACCCGCCTGGCGATCAGCCGTGCGCCAGACCGCAGAATGGCCACGACCCTGTGTTTCAGTTGTCCGGAGTTCCAATGGCGATGAATGCGCGATCACGACGGCAGTTTCTCCAGGGCCTGGCGCTGGGGGCGGTCGCCCTGAATGTCCCCGGCTTGTGTCTGGCGGGCGCACCGAACCGGAAGAAGACCATCCTCGTCATCCTGCGCGGCGGCATGGATGGTCTGGGCGCGGTTCCCCCTGTCGGGGACCCCTGGTTGCACAAGCAGCGGTCGGCGCTGGTGGCGCCCGAGGTCTTGCCCTTGGACCGTGGATTCGGCCTCCATCCCGGTCTGGCTTTTACTGCCGAGAAATTTGCTGCCAAACAGGCCATCGTGTGTCATGCCGTGGCAACGCCGTATCGGTCCCGTTCGCACTTTGCGGCGCAGGATTGTCTGGAGAACGGCAGCGGGAGCGCCGATGGTGCGCGTGATGGTTGGCTCGGTCGTTTGCTGCAGGCCCGCAGGGACGAGCAGGCGATCGCGATGATGACGACCGTTCCGCTGATCTGTGCAGGCCGTCCCGACGGGGTATCCAACTGGTCGGTTTCGGGCCTGCGTGATCCGCGAGATGCCTTGCTCGAGCGCCTGTCGGATCTGTATGCAGATGATCCGCAATTGGCCTCAAGTTTTGCCGAAGCCATGGAACTCGATCGCCTGATGGGAGACGATGACCGGCCGCAGGGCAGGTCCCGCAATGCCCTGCACGCGGCCTGCGAGGTGGCGGCCAGAACATTGCGGCTGGAAGGCGGCCCCAGCATTGCGGTGCTGGAGGATACGGGCTGGGATACGCATGCCCGTCAGGGCGCCGGGCAGGGCCGCCTGGCACGCCAGTTGCAGCGTCTGGACGCCGGATTGCGTCTGCTGGCCGAGCATCTGGGGCCGGTCTGGTCCGACACCGTGGTGATGGTGGTTTCGGAGTTTGGCCGGACGGTCGCGACCAATGGCACCGGCGGCACGGATCATGGAACGGGCAGCGCGGCCTTGTTGCTGGGCGGTGCACTCAAGGGTGGACAGATCATCGCCGACTGGCCCGGGCTGGCGCCCGAGGCGCTCTATCAGGGCCGCGACCTGAGGCCGACGATGGATCTGCGAAGCATCTTCGCCGGGGTTCTGCGAGACCACCTCAAGCTCGATGCCCGGCTCATCCGCCAGCAGGTTTTCGTTGATGCGCAGCGCCTGCCGATTCAGGACCAGCTGATCGCCTGAGCGCTGACGGGGCAGGCGCGGATCGGTCATGCGAGCCTGCGATGTCCTGCTGGCCCGCGAGGCCTCGTCGCCGCTTGGGTCTTTGTTACACTCCGATGCCGCAGCGCTGGAGTCCATGTCGATGAGATTGCCCATTGTGTTGTTGCTGCTTTTGTGCAGCGCGCCTGGTCTGGCGAGGCAGGGCGATCGGCCAGCTTCGCAGCGCTTTGCCCTGGATCTGCAGCCAGCGGAGGAACGAGTGCTCATGCGGCCGGCGCTGGAGTTGCTCGCCGAGGATGCAGCCCGCCCGGTGGGCGCCTTGCGTTTCGCTCAGCCTGTCGCGGTGAGCTGGACGGTGTCGGATCATGGGACCTGGACCACCTTGCCGGACGGATCGGCCCTGTGGGCCATGGCGGTCGATGTGCCCGGCGCGACCGACCTGAATTTCGCCTTGTCCCGGTTCAATCTTCCGGCCGGTGCAAGCTTTCATGTCATTGGCGCTGACGGCTATTACCAGGGGCCTTACATCTCTAGCGATAGCCGCAAGTCGGCGCCCTTGTGGTTGCCGGTGGTGCCCGGTTCACGGGCGCAGCTGGAACTGCATCTGCCCCAGCGGGATGCGAATTTCGAGCTGGAGGTCATGCAGGTGGGGGCAGGCTACCGCGATCTGTTCGGCCGCGGACAGAAATCCGCCGCAATGAGCAAACAAGGCAGCTGCAATATCGACGTAATCTGTCCGCAAGCGGATGCCTGGCGCGATGAAGTGCGCAGTGTGATGCGGTTTACGGTCAATGGCTCGGGCCTCTGTACGGGGACGCTGATCATGGATGCCGAGTCGAGCTTCACGCCCTATGTGCTGACCGCCAATCATTGCGGCATTGATGCCGGCAATGCCGCCAGTCTGGTGTTCTACTGGAACTTCGAGTCGCCCAGTTGCCAGCAGCTCGGTGGTGGATCACTGGCGCAGAATCAATCGGGTGCAATCTTTCGCGCCGCCCGCGCGGATGTGGACATGGCCCTGGTCGAGCTCGTCAGCGTGCCGGCGACCGAATTTCAGGTGTACTACGCCGGCTGGGACCGCAGTGACCAGGCACCGCCAGGGAGTGTGGGTATTCATCACCCCAACGGGGATGAAAAAGCCATCAGCTTCAATTCCGACCCGCTCAGCACGATCAATTCCTGCATTGGTAGCGGTGGAGTGTCCAGCCACTGGCTGGTCAATAACTGGGAGTCGGGGACCACCGAGCCCGGCTCATCGGGTTCCGGCCTTTGGCGCAGTGACAGCAAGCAGGTGGTGGGCTTTCTGTCCGGCGGTTCGGCGTCCTGCAGCCAGACCAATGGCAGCGACTGCTACGGCAAATTTTCGGTGGCCTGGGAGGGGCTGGATCACGGCCTGCGCTTGCGGGACTGGCTGGATCCGAACGGGCGGGGTTCGCTTGCGGTGGCGGGATCCAATCCGCCGCCGGAAGTGAATGTGCTGGCCACCCGCGTCGAGGACAGCTGCGCACATGCGGCCGCGGATGGCGTTGCCGAACCGGGCGAAACCTTGGACGTTTTCGTGCGTTTGCGTGCTTCCGGCGCCTTGAACGGCGTGACCGGAGTTCTGGTTTCTGCGGATTCTGCAGTCACGGTGCTGCAGGGCGCAGCCCAGTGGCCCGATCTCGAGGCCAACGTGGCGGCCGAAAACCTCTCGGCCTTTCGCCTGCAACTGGCGGCCGGCCAGGCCTGCCCGGCCGAACTCGCCTTGCGTCTTGATCTGAGCGCGAATGAAATGCCGGACCTCTCGCTAGACTTGAGCCTGGCGGTCGGTCTGAGCGCGATTGTGGATGCTCCGCAGGCCATTCCAGACAACAGCGCCGCAGGTCTGGAAAGCCCCCTGCACCTGGATTACACCGGTTCGATTGCGGATGTACAGGTGCGCGTTGAGATCAGTCATCCCTTCGTCGGTGATCTGAAGATCCTGCTGCGCCATCCTTCCGGCGGCGAAGTCGTCCTGCTCGATCGCCCGGGGATTCCGGGGTCGGAGTACGGTTGCGGCGATGATGATCTGGACGTGATCTTCGATGATGCCGCGGCGGCGGCGCTGGAAGGACATTGTGCCGGCACCCAGCCCTGGTACCAGGGCTCGGCCCGGCCGGATTCGCCGCTTGCTGCGCTGGCGGGGCTGCCGGCAGCGGGGGAGTGGATCCTGGTGGTCAGCGATCTCGCGGCCGGGGATGCCGGCACTCTGCTGCGCTGGGAGCTCGTCGCGCCAGAGCTGGAGCAGTGCAATAGCTGCGGCGGCCAGCATCCTTTTGCGCCCGTCCTGCTCGCGTTGGCGGATCAGGGCGGGGTCGCCGGTGACGATCAGGCCTTGCTCCGGGACTTCGATGTGATGGTCAGGGACACGCAGGATGGCAGCCTGCTGCGTGCCGTGGCCTACAGCGGCAACTACCACGGTCAGCTGGCCGTGGTGATTCCCGGTGCGCTTGATGGCGACACTCTGGCCGTGCTGGGCCGGGATCTGTCCCAGGGCCTGGCGCGCGTGCAAATTCGTGATGCCGCCAGCGGAGGTTTCGTCACCGCGATGGCCCTGGATCCGACGCTGAGTTACCTCGCCATGCATCATCTGGCCGATATTGACGGGGCAGGGACGCAGGCACTGGTGCTGATCAGCCGGGATGCCAGCGGCCTGTTTCGCGCACAATTGAGAGGCCTGGACGGCAGTGCATTGGGCTCGGTGAAATTCGGGCGAACAGGTGAGTTTGTTGCCAGTGATGTGGTGTCCGCTGGTGCAGGCAGCCAAATCGGCCTGCTGCTCAAGCTGCCGTCGGGCGCCGTGCGGGCGACGCTCAAGAGCCCGGCCAACCTGCTGATCAACACCCTGTTCTATGCCCGGGCATTCGAGCCGGTGGATTTCGCCATCATGCCCCATGCGTATGGGAGTGGGCAGCATGCCTACGCGGTCATGGCCAGCGATGGCAGCAAGGCCCGGCTGAGCTTGCAGGACATCCATCGAGCCCAGCGGCGTAATCTCGGCTTCGGTCCGCCTGGCAGCGGAGGACCCCGGAATCTGTTCCTGATTCCTGCTGCCACGCCTCTGTTTGCGAGCCTGATTGGCAGCGAGCTGAAATGGTCCAGCGCCGATGGCCTCAGCCGCGGCAAGATGACGCTGGCCAGCAGCGGGGTGGACTGGTCGCAGGCCGTGGGCACTGTGGATGTGGATGGCCAGGGCAACCCGGGGGCGGTGGTGCTGGGACGAACCAATGGCGGGGTCTGGCGGACCTGGGCGAAGCGGCTGAACAACAGTTTCGTGCGATCGATCGACTACTAGACGGCCGCCGTTTTTCCGGCCGCGGATGTCCGGGCGTTCAGGCAGGCCAAGCCGTGTGCGCGAGCAGGGGGATGGATGCCGCATGGTTGGGTATCGGGCGGGCCTGGCTGAAGCAGGGGTCCGTGCGCGCCCAAAAGGTGCCGACGGTCGGATAGGCCAGCCCCGGACTGGCGAGGTGGTCTCGGCAAAGGGCGAGACTGGATTGTGCGTAGCTGGAGCCGGTCTTGCCGTGCCCGACGTGCAGGAACACGGTCGTCATCGGGACGATTTTCTTGATGCAGTAAGATGGCTGCGGGGCGCATGGACACCACGAATCGCAGCAGTTTGATGGAGGCGAGCCTGGGGGAGTGGGTCGGCATCTGGAAAATTGGTCGCCGCGCGCAAGGGCGCCTGCAACGGCCTGCATCCATCCGCCGTCCGCTAGGCGCATTGAGAACTCACAGAGAAACAAAGAGATGCAGGATATCGAGACATTGCGACGGCAGTTTGGCGATCTGACGGCCGTCAGCTTTGTCGAACAGGCCCCGGACTATCCGGTGATCGAAATCGAGAACGACCATGCCCAGGCCAGCATCGCCCTGCACGGCGCCCACCTGATGCGCTACTGCCGGCAGGGGGAGGCGCCGCTGCTGTGGCTGAGTCGGCAGGCGATTTATCGCCAGGGCACCGCGATTCGTGGCGGGGTGCCGATCTGCTGGCCCTGGTTCGCCAATGCGGCGCCGCGGCCGGGGCTTCCTGCCCATGGTTTCGTGCGCACCCGCTGCTGGCAGGTGCAGACGATCCGGCAACTCGCCGATGGTGCCACCGAGGTGGATCTGAGCATTGAGGATGATGCGCAGACGCGCGAACTGTGGCCCCACGCCTTTCATCTGCAGTTGCGCCTGCGCATCGGCGCCAGCCTGGAAGTGGCACTGAGCATGCGCAATACCGGCGATACGCCCTACACATGCAGCGGTGCCCTGCACAGCTATCTGGCGGTCACCGACATCGGTTCGACCACGATCAGCGGTTTCGACGGCTGCACCTACCGTGACTCTCTGGCCGCAGGCGCCAGCTGCGTGCAGGACGGAGAAATCGGTTTTGCCGGCGAACTCGACCGGATCTACATCGATACCGGCGCCGATGCCCTGATTCAGGATGCGTCCGGCAAGCGCCGGCTCCGGGTGGAGAAAACCGGCAGCCGGACCTTCGTGATCTGGAATCCCTGGATCAAAAAATCCGCCGCGATGGCGGATTTCGAACCTGGCGGCTATCGGCAGATGGTCTGTGTCGAGGCGGCGCTGGCTGATCAGGACACCATCGAGCTGGCGCCGGGCGCAACGCATGTGCTGGCCACGCGGATTTCAGGTGAGCCTGCGGCGTAAGATTGAGCTTCACACCCAAGGCAGCCGGAGCAGCTCATGATCGAAGAGTTCAAGAAATTCATTCTCAAGGGCAACATGATCGACATGGCGGTCGGCATCATCATCGGTGCCGCCTTTGGTACCGTGGTGAAGTCCCTGGTCAGCGACATCATCATGCCGCCGATCGGACTGATTCTTGGCGGGGTGGATTTTTCCGGCCTGTTCATCGCTCTGGACGGCCAGGCTTACGCCAGCATCGCTGCAGCCCGCGAAGCCGGTGCGGCGACGATCAACTACGGCGTGTTCCTGGACAATCTCATCACCCTGTTGATCGTGGGTTTTGCGGTGTTCATGCTGGTCAAGGCGGTGAACCGGATGCAGACGCCGCCGGCGCCAGCGCCGGCGGCCAAGCCCAGCGAGGAACTGCTGGTGCTGCGTGAAATCCGCGATGCGCTGAAGAAATCCGCGGAGTGAACTCCTTCATTTCGCTGGCGCAGTCAGCCTGGCACTTTGCTAGTCGGCAGCGCCTTCCGGCGGGTTCACCGCGTCGATCAGGCCCAGCTTGTGCGCCCGCTGCTCCCACAATTGCCGCGCCAGTGCGCGCATATCGGTGGTGTCGTCGGTCTCGTCGGTGATCTGCAGGCCCAGCAGGGTTTCGATCATGTCTTCCATGGTGAGAATGCCGTCGACACCGCCATACTCATCGACGATCAACGCGATGTGCTCGGCGGATGCGACCATTTTCTCGAACACCGTGCCGAGTGCGGTTTTCTCGTTGAAGGTCAGCATCTCGCGCTTCAAGGTGTGCAGCGGCTGATCCCCCCGGTCGGCCAGCAGGGCCGACAGAATCTCGGTGCGCAGGACGTAGCCTTCAATCTTGTCGGGCTCGCCCGCATGCAGCGGAATCCGGGAAAATCGCAGGTCCGGCGTGCCCGTGTGAAACGCCCGGATGCTGAGGTCGGCCGCCGCGGTGAACAGCACCGTGCGCGGCGTCATCGCATCGCGTGCCTGCAGTTGCCGGAATGCCAGCAGCTGTTTGATGATGCGGGACTCTTCGTTGCCCAGCGCGCCCTGGTCGACGCCCAGTTCGGTGAGGGCGAGAAAATCCCGTCGCGACAGGACGCGGTGGCTGCTGCCACGCTTGATCAGGCCGGTGATGCGCTCGCTGAACCAGACCAGCGGCGCCAGCACGCGCATCACCCAGCGCAGGCAACGCACGGTGAATGGCGCCAGTTCACGCCAGTACACCGCGCCCAGGGTCTTGGGAATGATTTCCGACAGGATCAGGATGGCCAGGGTCATCAGTGCCGGGATCAGCAAGCTGGTGATCAAGGGATTCGACTCGGCGAACAGCAGGGTCGCCTGATTGCCGACCCCGATGGCGCCGACGGTATGGGCAATGGTGTTGAGGGTCAGGATGGCGGCCAGCGGGCGGTCGATGTTGCGTTTCATGTCCTGCAGTTGCGGACCGAGAGGCCGGCCGTCCTCGATCTGCCGCTGCGTATAGGCCGGCGTGATCGACAGCAGCACCGCCTCCCAGGTCGAGCACAGGAAGGAAAACACGATTGCGAGCGCGAAAAAGAGAATCAGTAGACTTAGCATCGCGTAAGTGTAGAGCGCCGCGATTGCGATGCAAAACCAGCACGCGACCGACGGTTGCCGAAGCGGCTTAAGTCATTGCTCCGATGCGCAGCTCTGGCCGCTGTTCAAAACCCCCAGCCGAGCTGCAGCGCCCAGGTTCGCGGCGGCGCCAGATTGGGCTGGAAGCCGAAATCGTTCACCACCAGTCCGGCGAAGTAGGCGGTGTTGCCGAGATTCCGGACCGAAACCGACAGACGTAGATTCCAGCGTGTGAACAGGTAGCCGAGGCGGGCGCCCAGGGTCCAGTACGCCTTCTGTCGCGTGAGCGGACGATTGGATGGTTCGTAGTCGGTTGCGCTGGAGTAGTAGCCGTCGAGGCCGGCGCCCAGGATCCCGCTTTGCAGCCACCAGGCCTTGCTGAGCAGGACGCTGGCGGAGAAGGCCGGGCTGCGCACAATGCGATTGCCGCTGTAGTCCTGGTCGCTGCGAAAATAACCCTGATCGTCGAAGCCCGAGGCTGCCGGAAATGACGCATAACGGGCGTGCAGCCAGGCGGCGCTGGCGCTAAGCTCCAGCCGGTCAATTCGGCTTGGCCACAACTGGGCGGCGAGATCGATGTCGAATCCACGCACGCGACCGCGGGCGGCATTCTGCAGGCTGGTCAGCCCGCCGGCGAAAATCGAGACGTAAATCTGCTGCAGATCATCGATGTCGTAGTCGAAAGCGGCGGCATTGACCCGCAGGTGCCCGTCCGGGCTTGTGGTTTTCAGACCGAGTTCCCAGGCACGCAGGCGCTCGGGGCGAACGTAGTCCGGGGAATCGTAGATGCCGAGGGTGTTGTAGGTGGCGGCTTTGCTGGCTTTCTGCCAGCTCGCATACAGCATCGTGTCCGTGGCGAAGGGGCGCAGTTGCAGGGCGATTTTTGGTGACAAAGCGCGGTCGGTGTCGCGGGTGGGGTAGGGCTTGCCATCGGCATCGCTGGCCTGATCCGAGAAATCCTGCAGCGTGCGGACACTGCCATCGCTGTTGCGTGACCCGACCGTCGACTTCACCACCCAGCGCTCCTCCGACTGATAACGCGCGCCCAGAGTGAGGTCCAGCCAGGATCGCAGGGACACGGTGGCCTCGGCGAACACCGAGCGTGAATCGGTGCCGGTCAGACCGACCAGATTGAGTCCCCCGTCCGGGGCTTGCGCACTGGTGGATGCAAGCAGCGTCAGCAGGCCGGCCGGCAGGGCCTGCCCGCCCAGCGTGCCTTCGCCAAGATCGCTGCCGCCAAAGTAGAAGCTGGCCGAGCCCATGCCCTGCTCGGCGCGGAACAGATAGACGCCGGCGATCCACTCGAGCCAGTCGGGCCCGGCGGCGGCGTGCGAAATCATTTGCAACTCGGCCGAGCGGGCATCAATGTACTGGCTGATCGCCTCGAGATTGGCCAGTGACTCGGGCGAGCCATCGAAGTCGCGGGTGCCGTGCGTGTCCATCGACTGATCCGACGCCAGCAGGCGCAGGTCGAACCAAGGCGCTTCGAGCAGCAGATCGCCATACACGACTTGATTGATGCTGCCGCCTTCGGTGCGCGCATCCAGCTCGCCGTGATAACCCGTTTGCGGCTGGATGCCCATGGCCGTGCCCAGTTGCGACGGCGCCGCATTGAAGCCGACCAGATAACGCCCGCCCCGCACATCGCGTCGTGATGCCACAAGTTTGATGTCGAGGGTTTCCATCGGCTGCCAGCGCAGCTTGACCCGGCCGTCGTGACCGCCGTCACGAGGAATGGCCCGCGGCGGAATGCCCTGGCTGCCGGTGTAGTAGTTGTCCGTGGCAAAGACGGCGGTGGCGATGTTGAGGGCCCAGGTTTCGGTCAGCGGCAAGTTGCCGTAGATCCGTGCCAGCCGGGCATCGAAACTCGCCATTTCGGCATGCAGGTCGAGGTGGACTCCGTCAAATTCGGGGTTGCGGGTGTGGCTGACTATGGCGCCGCCAACCGCATTGCGGCCGAACAGGGTGCCCTGAGGGCCTTTCAGGACCTCGACGCGCTCGACCGCGCCGAAATTCTGCGACAGATCCGGAGCGAAGGGAAAATAAATGCCGTCGACATAGGTGGCCACGCTCGGGTCGGCCGCCGTCACCGCATCGGTGCCGATGCCGCGCAGGAAGGTGACCAGGAAACCCAGTGAGGTGTTGATCGTCATGCCTGGCGTGATGCGCTGCAGGTCGGCCATTTCATAGATGGACAGCGCATCCAGGGTCTCGCCATCGAAAGCCTGCACCGACAGGGCGACATCCTGCAGTGACTGCCTGCGCTTCTGCGCGGTGACCACAATGGTCTCCAGGGCCTGTGGCGGTGGCCGCACCGGTTGCTGCGTGACTTCCGCGGGGCTGGGATCAAGCTCGATCGGGGTGCTGGACTCGTCCGCCGGCGTCTCCTGGGCCAGGGTGGGGGCGGTGCACCATGCCAGGGCCAGAGCCAGCACCAGGCCGCTACGAAATGATGGGCAGGGGGCGCCGAGGACGGGCGCGGGCTTCACCGATAGGGCCGGCGGGCTGGACACGAAATTCTCCGGGACAGGGGGCGATGGCGGGCGGGATTGCATGGGCCGACGAGGCGTTTCGCGCCACGCCGCCGCGGCGATCCGCCTATTTTGCCCGAGAACGGCGGTGAACTTCTGCGTGTGCGCCATCCCGTATGGGCCAGCTGCAGTCATGCCCGCGATTCACTGCAGGCTTTTCTGCCGGGTTCGGCCTGTTCTGTGGCGGGTCTTGCAGGTCCGGCCCAGGCCTGGGCTAGTCCCCGCAGAAGTTGCGGTGCAGCACGGCAATGATTTCCGCGCTCGGGCCCGGGGCGGCGGAATAGTAGACCATCTGTGCCTCGCGCCGGGTGCGCACCAGGCCATCGCGACGCAGCACCGCGAGATGCTGTGACAGGGCGGACTGCGTCAGCGGAACCTCGGCATTGAGCTGATTGACGGACATTTCCTCGCGCGCCAGCAGACACAGGATCAGCAAGCGGCTGCGATTGGCCAGGGCCTTGAGCAGGCGAGCGGCCTCATCGGCATGGGTCACCATGTCCGTGAGCTGGGTGTCGGTCAGGGCCGTGCTAGTGGTCGCCATGAGCACTCAAGTCTTAAGGGCCCGGGTTGTCACCGGGCGAGTCCATGGAAAACAACGAGAGGCGCTGGAATCCGCGGCGTGCCGGCGCGCGCTTTGCTGCCCCCGCGCTGCGGGATTCATTGCTTGCGTGCCCGGGCCAGCGCCGCGCCGAAACTGCCGAGCGCCGGGCCGGCGGGTTCGCGCCCGCCACGCGGGCTCGCTGTGGTCTTGCGCGCTGTCCCGGCCTCGCGCCTGGGCGCCGCCTGACCCGGCTCGTCGCTCATGCGCATGCTCAGGCCCACGCGCTTGCGATCCAGATCCAGTTCCATGACCTTGACCTTGACCACGTCGCCGGTCTTGACCACTTCACGCGGGTCCTTGATGAATTTTTCGCTCATGGCCGAGATGTGTACAAGGCCGTCCTGGTGGACGCCGATGTCGACGAAGGCGCCGAAATTCGTGACGTTGGTGATCACCCCTTCCAGCACCATGCCGGCTTGCAGATCGGCCAGTTTCTCGACCCCGTCCTGGAAGGCGGCGGTCTTGAATTCCGGGCGCGGATCGCGCCCTGGTTTCTCCAGCTCGGCGATGATGTCGCGCACCGTCGGGGCGCCGAAGCGCTCGTCGATGTAGTCATCAATTTTCAGCTGGCGCAGGAAAGTCCGGTTGCCGATCAACTCCTTGATCTCGCGGCCCTGTTTGCGGCGTATACGTTCCACCACCGGATAGGCTTCCGGGTGGACCGCCGAGGCATCCAGCGGATTGCCGCCGCCCATGACCCGCAGGAAGCCGGCCGCCTGTTCGAAAGTCTTGTCGCCCAGTCGAGGCACCTTGCGCAGGGCCTGGCGATTCGCAAAGGCGCCGTTCTCATCACGAAACTGCACGATGTTGTCCGCCACCGCGGCGGATAGGCCGGCCACCCGCGCCAGCAGGGCGGGCGAGGCGGTATTGACATCGACTCCGACTGCATTGACGCAATCCTCCACCACGTTGTCCAGGCTGCGCGCCAGCTGGTACTGACTCACATCATGCTGGTACTGACCCACGCCGATGGACTTGGGGTCGATCTTCACCAGTTCGGCCAGCGGGTCCTGCAGGCGGCGGGCGATCGAAACCGCACCGCGCAGGGAGACGTCCAGATCGGGCAGTTCCTTCGAGGCCAGTTCGGATGCGGAATAGACCGAGGCGCCGGCCTCGCTCACCATGATCTTGCTCAGCTTGAGCTGCGGATGGCGTTTGATCAGCTCGCCTGCCAGCTTGTCGGTTTCCCTTGAGGCGGTGCCATTGCCGATCGCGATGAGTTCCACCTGGTGGCTGGCGGCGAGCCGGGCGAGACTGGCAATGGCCGCATCCCACTGGCGCTTTGGGGCATGCGGATAGATGGTGTCGGTGGCCACGACCTTGCCCGTGGCATCGACGATTGCGACCTTGACCCCGGTGCGCAGGCCCGGATCCAGACCCAGGGTCACGCGTGGACCGGCCGGGGCGGCGAGCAGCAGATCATGCAGATTGTCGGCGAAGACCTTGATGGCCTCGGTTTCGGCGGCTTCGCGCAGGCGGGTCTTCAGTTCCAGCTCCAGCCGGGTCAGCAGCTTGACCCGCCAGGTCATGCGCACGCAGTCGCGCAGCCAGGCATCGGCCGGGCGGCCTTCATCGCGCACGCCGAAGCGCTGCGCGATCATACGCTCCGGACGACTTTGAACGGGTTCATCGTCATCCAGCACCAGATCGAGAAACAGCACGCCTTCATTGCGCGCCCGCAACAGGGCCAGAGCGCGATGCGACGGAATCGCGCGAATGTTCTGGCTGAAGTCGAAATAGTCGGAGAATTTCGCCCCTTCGGCTTCCTTGCCGGCGACCACGCCGCTCTTGAGCTTGGCTTCCTGCCAGAGGTGGTCGCGCAGCTTGCCGCTGAGTTCGGCATCTTCCGCCCATTCCTCCATCAGGATCTGCCGCGCGCCATCGAGCACCGCCTTGGGGTCGGCGAATCCGGCCTCGGCGTTGACGTAGCGGGCGGCCAGCGTCTGCGGGTCCTGGTCCGGGTTCTCGTGCAAGGTGGCGGCCAGCGGGGCGATGCCGGCCTCCCGCGCGATCTGTGCCTTGGTCCGTCGCTTCGGCTTGTAGGGCAGGTAGATGTCTTCGAGCAGGGTCTTGGTTTCCGCCCCCCGCACGGCCTGTTCCAGGGTCGGGGTCAGCTTGCCCTGCTCGTCGATCGACTTGAGCACGGTGGCGCGTCGATCCTCGAGCTCGCGCAGATAGCCGAGGCGTTCTTCCAGGGTGCGGAGCTGCGTGTCATCCAGGCCGCCGGTGGCTTCCTTGCGGTAGCGGGCGATGAAGGGCACGGTGGCGCCGTCATCCAGCAGGGCCACCGCGGCGTCGACCTGACGCGGCAAGACCGAGATCTCGGCGGCAATCCGGTCGGCAATGGGAGGCAGGGGGCTGGTCACTGGGCGGTCCTGGAAGCTGGGCTGTGGGGCGGCAATCTACACCAAGGGCGGGCGCAGAAAAACCCTCGGGAGGCGGCGCGGACGACAGACAGGCGCCGCCACTGGAAGGGGCAGGCAAGGCGGCAGACCGACGGGTAAAATGGCCGGCGGGCCATTCGCCCTGAACCCACGGAGTGCCGCTTCATGTCCGCAGCAACAGGCAAGACCATCCTTGTGACCGGCGCCTCTTCCGGTCTTGGTCAGTCCATGGCGCTGGCGCTGGCGCAGGCCGGGCATCGAGTCTTTGGCACCAGTCGCCGAGCGCAGGCCGACCTGCTTGAATCCGGTGCGTTGGTGCGCATGCTGCCGCTGGATGTGACCGATGAAGATTCGGTCCGCGCCTGCATCGAAGGCCTGCGGCAGGAAGCGGCAGGTGTGGATGTGCTGATCAGCAATGCCGGCAGCGGGTTGACCGGGGCGATCGAGGATTGCACGGGCGATGAAGTGCAGTGGCAGATGGAGACCAATTTTTTCGGTCCGCTGCGCATGCTGCGCGCGGTACTGCCGTTGATGCGGCAGCAGGGCGGCGGGCGGATCATCACGGTTGGCTCGATGGCCGGCCATGTCGGCATGCCCTATCAGGGCATTTACAGCGCCAGCAAACATGCGCTGGAGGCGGTCAATGAAGCCCTGAGGCTGGAGTTGCGCGGGCATCCGGTCGACGCCACCATTCTTTGTCCGGGGGATTTTCGCACCGGCTTCGGCGATGCCCGGGTGTTTGCCCGCGGCGCGCTCAGTGCAGCGCATGGCGAGCAGATGGACATCACCATCGGGATTTGTCAGCGGGATGAATGCAATGGTGCGTCACCGCAGCTGGTATCCGACCTGGTCTGTCGTCTGGTCACGGCGCCCAGGCTCAAACCGCGGTATTTCGTCGGACGCCTGGATCAGCGACTCGGCGTGGGGCTCAAGCAGATCCTGCCTGCAACTGGGTTCGAGTGGCTGATGCGCAAGATCTATCAGTTGCGCTGAGACGCATCGGGCTGAGGCACATTGGCACTCCTACTGGCCCCGGATCGGGCCCGAAGGGGCAAAGCTTTCGGCCGTTGCCAGCTGCCACCAGCGGCGCCAGTCATTGTGCTGGATGTCATGCAGCAATTCGCCAGGGCTTAAAAACTGATAGCTCTGCCACAGAGGAACCGCCTCGCGATGCGTGGTCCGGTGGTAGAAATGCTCCATGGTCAGCTGCCCCGGCGTGCTGACACCGGCGGCGGCGGCCAGATCGCTCAGGGCCTGTACCGTGTGCCGATGGAAATTGGCCACGCGCTGGCTCTTGTCGGCCGCGACCAGCGCGCGTTGACGCCAGGGATCCTGCGTGGCGATGCCGACCGGGCAGCGATTGGTATGGCATTTCTGTGATTGCAGGCAACCCAGGGCGAGCATGAAGCCGCGCGCGGCATTGCACCAGTCCGCGCCGAGGGCCAGACACAGCGCCATGTCGAAGCCGGAGACGACCTTGCCGCTGGCGCCGATGCGGATCTTGTCGCGCAGTTCGGCTCCGACCAGGGCGTTGTGCACGAACAGCAGGGCATCGCGCAGCGGCGTGCCAACATGGTCGGCAAATTCAACCGGTGCGGCGCCGGTGCCGCCTTCCTTGCCGTCCACCACGATGAAGTCCGGATAGACTTCCAGCTGTCGCATGGCCTTGCACAGGGCAAGGAATTCCCAGCGGTGACCGATGCACAGCTTGATGCCAATCGGCTTGCCCTCGCTCAGTTCACGCAGCAGGGCGACGAACTGCAGCAGTTCCCGTGGCGTGGAAAAAGCGCTGTGATAGGGGGGGGAGATACAGTCCTCGCCGACCGGAACACCGCGCGCCCGGGCGATCTCGCGCGTGACCTTGGCCGCAGGGAGAATGCCGCCATGGCCCGGTTTGGCGCCTTGCGAGAGCTTGATTTCGATCATTCTGACCTGGGGCAGAACCGCGCTGCGTTGAAAGGCCTGCGCATTGAAGCGACCCTGGGCATCGCGACAGCCGAAATAGCCGGTGCCGATTTCCCAGATGATGTCGCCGCCGGCGCGGTGGTGAAAGCTCAGTCCACCCTCACCGCTGTCATGCGCGAAGCCGCCGATCTTCGCGCCCAGATTGAGGGCCCGGATCGCCGCCGCGCTGAGCGCACCAAAACTCATTGCCGAGATATTGAGCAGCGAGGAGCTGTAGGGCTGGCTGCAGGTTTCCCCACCGATCATGATCCGGGTTTCGGCCGCATCTGGCGGCCGCGGCGTCATCGAATGATTGACCCATTCGAAGCCGGGGGCCTGCGTGTTGCGTTCGGAGCCGAAAGGCATGCTGTCGACCACGCCCTTCGCGCGCTGATACACCAGATCGCGCTGTTCCCGATCAAAAGGCCGGCCTTCGGTGTCGCTTTCGATGAAGTACTGGCGGATCTGGGGGCGGATTTCTTCCAGCAGCGGGCGCAGCCAGCCGGTGATCGGGTAATTGCGCCGCAGGCTGTGCTTTTTCTGGCTCAGGTCCCACAGCCCCAGCAGGCTGAGCGCAACCAGGATCAGACTCAGCCACATGGGGGCGGAGAAGCTGAGGGCGAGCGCGCTGCCGATGATCAGCCCGAAGAATGGAAACAGTCGCATCATGGTCTGGCTACTCGATGGTGGGGGTCATCCGCAGGGCCGGCGGCCTCATTGCCGCAAGCCCATGGTGTGGCGATGGTGCTCATCGCGCGCGCTGGCTCAGTTCCTTGCGCAGGCTCTGGCTGCGCTGCGCCAGGTACTGGCGGATCAGCTCCACTTCGGTGGCGCCGAGTAGATGGCTGAAGGGCGGCATGCCCTCGGCCACGCGGGCGCCGGCCACGATTGCCTGAAAATTCTCCTGGGTTTCCGCGCTCATGTAGCGCAGGTCTGGAATCAGGCCGTTGCCAATGGCCCCCAGGCCATGACAGACCGCGCAGACGCCGTGGTAGAGATCCTTGCCGGCCGCCAGTTGCTCTGCATTGGCGGTCACTTCAGGCACGCGCGGCACCGGCAGCGGCTGCATCTGCGGTGTCGGCAACTGGGCGCGTCCGCCAAGTTTGAAACTGAGCACCCGCGCTTCGGTCGGGACCTGGACCTGCGGTTGCAGGGCGCCGGCAAAGGCCAGGGCATAGACGCCACCCCAGCCTGCCATCAGGGTGATGTACTGCTCGCCATCAAGTTCATAGCTGATCGGCGCCGCCACCACGCCACTGTTGGTCGGGGCCGACCACAGCAGCGCGCCGGTGTCGGCGGCGCGGGCTTCGAAGCGGCCTTCGGCGGTGCCCTGAAACACCAGATTGCCGGAGGTCGACAGGGTGCCGCCATTCCAGGGCGAGACGCGGTCGATTGCCCAGGCGGCCTCTTGCTTTACCGGATCCCAGGCCAGCAGTTGCCCCTTGCCGGACTTGCCGATCGCGGCCAGGGTGGCCGGGTCGTCGGGCAGACGCAGCGGCGCCGTGCCGACATTCCACAGATACGGGGCGACGACCGGCGGGCTGCCCTGGTCGGCATATAGATGGGCCAGGATGGTGGTCGGCACATAGACCAGTCCGGTGGTGGGGTTGTAGGACATGGTCTGCCAGTTGTGGCCGCCGACCGGACTGGGCATGATCAGTTTCGGCTCCTGGCTGTAGTCGCTGTTCGCAGTCTTGATCGGCCGACCGCTTTGTGGATCAATGCCGGAGGCCCAGGTCACCGGCACGTAATTGTTCGCCGAAAGCAGTTCGCCGGTCGCACGATCCAGGACATAGAAAAAACCGTTCTTCGGTGCCTGCATCAGCACCTTGCGCAATTCGCCCTTGATCGTCAGGTCGGCCAGCATGATGTGCTGGGTCGCGGTGTAATCCCAGGCTTCTCCCGGAGTGGTCTGGTAATGCCAGACATAGGCGCCGGTATCCGGCCTCAAGGCGACGATCGATGAAAGAAACAGATTGTCACCACGACCCTCGGAGCGGTACTTGATGTTCGAGGGGGAGCCGTTGCCGACGCCGATGTAGAGCAGATCCAGTTCCGGGTCATAGGCCATCGCGTCCCAGACGGTGCCGCCGCCACCCTGCTTGTAGTAGGTGTCGCCAAACCAGGTCTTGCGCGCCATTTCCAGGGCCGGGGATTCCGCACCGGCAGCCGGGTCGCCGGGCACGGTATAGAAGCGCCAGGCCAGCTTGCCGGTGTCGGCATCATAGGCGCTGACATAGCCGCGCACCCCGAGCTCGGCGCCGCCATTGCCGATGATGACCTTTCCGCGTACGACCCGTGGAGCGCCGGTGATGGTGTAATTCTGTGCCGGATCGACGGTCAGGGTGGACCAGAGTTCCTGTCCGGTGGCGGCATCCAGGGCGATCAGACGTCCATCATAGGCGCCGACGAAAATCTTGCCCTGCCAGGCGGCGACGCCGCGATTCACCGGGCCACAGCAGCCGCGGCCGGCCACCGATTTGGCGATCTGTGGGTCGTAGCGCCACAACAGGCGGCCGTTACGCGGATCCAGGGCATAAACGATGCTGAATGCGCCGGTGGTGTAGAGCACGCCGTCGACCAGCAGCGGCGTGGCCTCAGTGCCGCGATCGATGTCCAGCTTGTAACTCCAGGCCAGCCCCAAGTCGGACACGTTGCCGGTGTGGATGGTGCCCAGCGGCACATGGCGCTGCTCGCCAGGGCCGCGACCGTAGCTGCGCCATTGGCTGACATCGTCCCAGGCTTCGCTCAGTGGGAGGGCGGAATCTGGCGCAGCCGTTGGACTGGGCTGGGTGGGCGCGCTTTGCGGACGCAGCAAGGCGCCGGAGCAGGCGACCAGCGCCAGGGCGCCGGCAAGCAGAATGATGGATCGTGACTTCATGGTATGGCTCCATTGCAGCAAAGGCCGGTCCACCAGGCACGCAGGCCCGGCACCGGTCTTACTTTGGGCGAGGGCTGATGTTCCTGCAAGTCGGGGCTTGGCGCGGCCGAGGAGTGGTTTCAGCGTTGCGGTGAACCTGTCAATCACGCGTGAATAGTCGCGAAATTTGCCGAAAACTGACCAAAAATGTCAGTTCTTCACGTTTGCTTGACTTCCAGTGGATTACCGGGATTGTGCTGCAAGTTCCTGAGTCAAATCGACTAACAGAAAAATCGTGGAAAGCAAAGGATCTTGGCCTCGACCTTGCTATCCTGTTCGATAAGTGACGCTGCGCGGTGCTGGGGAGCACGGCATGGGGTCACAAACAATAAAACGGGATCAAACGGCACGCGGTGCCGTTACGAGGGAAAACAATATGGATATGCAGCGTCGCTCGTTGTTGACGGGCATGGCGGCCATGCCCGCCGTGGCTGGAGCCGATTTGATCGGCTCCGCCGATTACTGGATCAACGACAATCTGGTCAATCGAAATTACGCCGGTTTCGAGCTTGAAACCTATGCGGGGATCGAGACCGTTGCCGATCTGCCGCTGGCCGATGATGCGCATCATCTGCTCAGCCGGACCAGCTTCGGCATCCGCCGCGATGAACTCGAACATGTTCGTGCGATCGGCAATGCGGCCTACATCGAGGAGCAGTTGCAGCCAGACCTGATTCCGGATGCTTTGTGCGAAGCCGAGGTGGGTTACAGCTTCACTGCCTACTTCCTGCCACGCAGGCTGCTGACCTACTACTATTCCGGCCGCGCCATCAGTCCCGATCACTCGATCGAGAACGGCCTGAAACAGACTCTAGGGCGCATTGGCATCGAAACCGGCGGGCTGGCCAGTATTGATGATCCGCTGTGGAACGAAATCCATTTCGGCGGCACCACCGCCGGCCCGCACCGGGCCGAGGCCCAACTGCGGGGTTCCACGATCTACCGGGCGATGCTGAGCAAACGGCAGCTGTATGAGGTGATGGTGGAATTCTGGAGCAATCACTTCAATATCTATGCCGGGCTGTCACGGCAAACGCGGATTCACAAGCTGCTGGATGATCGCGAGGTGATCCGGCCCAATGCGCTGGGACTGTTCCGCAATCTGCTTACCGCCTCGGCCAGAAGCACGGCGATGCTCTACTACCTGGATGGGGTGAGCAACGTCAAAGGCGCGCCGAATGAAAACTATGCGCGAGAAATCATGGAGCTGCACACTCTGGGTATCGACGCGATGGATGCCGAAGGCGGCTATACCGAAACGGATGTGCAGGAGGTCGCACGCTGTTTCACCGGCTGGACCGTGGATGAGACGCTGGGCGATTTCAAGTTCGATCCCGCCCGCCACGATGATGGCGAGAAATGGGTGATGGGGCAGCGCATCGCCGCTGGGGGAGGCATCAATGACGGCCTGCAGGTCATCGACATCCTGGTGAACAGCCGATTCACCGCCCTGAACGTGGCGCGCAAGCTGATCCGGCGCTTTGTCTGCGATACACCGGAACCACAGATGGTGGAAGACCTGGCCGATGTGTTTGAAGGCCATCATCCGGCCCTGAATGCGGGGCAGTTCGGGGTGCGCGGCGATGTCCGTGCCATGCTGCGTTATCTGCTGAATTCGCCGGGTTTTCTCGCGGCCAAGGACCGCAAGTTCAAGCGCCCATTCGAGTTCTATCTGTCGGCCATCCGCGCCACCGGTGCCGGAGTCAAGCGCGAAAACGGCAGGATTCTGATCATCGATCTGGAAGCCCTGGGCCAGGTGCCGCATGACTGGGAACTGCCAACCGGCTACCCGGATGAGATCGGGTACTGGTCCAGTTCCGCCTGGACCCTGCGGCGCTGGACCGAATCGGCTGCGATCGGCGGCGGTCGCAACTATCCGACTTTCCTGGATGTGGATGAAACCATGAATCAGGCCAGGACCGCGGCGCAGATTGTCGAAAATCTGCGGCAGCGCATCCTGCACCGCGAACTCAAGCCACAAGACCGCACGATCTTCGAGACTTTCGTGCACGGTGCCGGTGGTCAGCGTGATGCCGAAATGCGTCCTGCCGAGGCCATCGCCAAGGCCAGCGGCGTCATCGGCCTGATGCTCAGCTCACCTTACTTTCAAGCGCGCTAGGGGAGATTCGTCATGCTCAGAAGAGAATTGCTTGCCGGCGTCGGCGCCGCGGCCAGTCTGGCCTTGTTCAGCCAGCGTGCCGGGGCGCAGGACTGCCCAAACATCAACGTTCGTCATGATCGCGATGTCCTGATCCAGATTTTCCTGCGTGGCGGTGCGGATGCGCTGAATCTCTGCGTGCCCTATGGCGATGATGACTATCTTCCGCTGCGGCGCTCCGACCAGGGCCTGTTCGATATCGCCATCGATGCCCCGCTGCAGCTTGGGGATGATTATTTCGCCCTGCACCCGAAGTTCCAGTCCTTGATCGACAGCGGCTGCTGGAGCGCCGGCGATCTGGCATTCGTGGTCGGCGCCGGCACGCCGGACGGGCGGCGCTCGCACTTTGCCAATGAAGATCGCATCGAGTATGCCAACGGTCTGGAGCGGGCCACCGACGGTGGCTGGATGGCGCGCTACCTGCGCGCCGCCCCCAGCGTCACCAGTACCCCGTTTGCCCGCGCTCTGGCGCTGCAGCCCTATGCGCCCAGCGCCCTGTTCGGGTCGACCAGCGTGGTGACCACCCGGCGCCTGGCCGAACTCGCGTTCGATGTGGATGACCAGACGGCGTACGCCGAAGCGCTGAGGCAGTTGCATGCGCGGGCGCAGACACCGGTGGAGAAGCTCGGCGCCCGCACCGGCGAGGTGATGGATGCGGTGGGCTGCAAGAACCTGCTCGAGGTGACCCACAATGGGGTCAGCTATCCGGATACCGTGCTGGGCAGCCAACTGGCAGAGGCGGCCAAGGTGGTCAAGGCGGTGCCGGAGATCGAACTGATCACGCTGGACTACGGTGGCTGGGACACGCACGGGGATCAGCTCGCGCGCCACGACGTGCTGGTCGGCGACCTGTCCGACGCCCTGGCCGCTCTGTATCGGGATCTTTCCCTGCAGTCCGGGCGCGGTCACATCGGCAACGTGACCGTGATGGTGCAATCGGAATTCGGTCGCCGCCTGCAGGCCAATGGCTCGCATGGCACGGATCATGGCAGCGGTGGCTTGATGTTGCTGCTCGGCGGCGGCGTCAAGGGTGGTTTCCACACCCAGAACTGGAGCCGGGGCAAGCACAGCCTGCTCGGTGAAATGGAAGAAAACGGCGATCTCAAGGTCACGACAGACTACCGCAGCGTGCTGGTGCAGCTGCTCGAACGACGCCTGCGGCTGAGCCTGTCACTGGACGAATGGGAGCGGATGTTTCCCGGCTTCGGTTTTCAGCCGGGAGGGCTGGATCTGTTCGCCCCGCGCGGCTGAACTGGCGGCGGCGCTCCGGCCCTGCCTGTACCCAGGCGCTCGCGCTGTCGCCCATGGGAGCCTGGCCGGTCGGTGGCCGGCCGGGCTTGGTGGTGAGAGTCGTGGGGCAGATGCAACGAGCCGATCTCAGCCAGGCTCGGTTTGCGTGATCGCGGTTCCGCAGGCGGACAGGACCGTTCTTGCGAGACGCTCCCGGTCCGCCAGATCGCGCATCAGAATCTGGGCAGGCTCGATGCGACAGGGTGGCGGTGAGAGTTCATCCACATCGGCCGGATCGACCAAGAACAGATCCAGGAAGTCGGCATAGTGGGTCGCGACGGTGCCGGCCACGGGGCGCAGTCCCAGCTCCCGCATCAGCTTGACCGTCGGTCCCTTGACCGCCTTGCCATTGATGACCGGGGAGACGGCCACGACAGGCGCGGTGCTGGCCCGAAGCGCTGCGCGGATGCCGGGCACGGCCAGGATCGGATCGATGCTGAGCCAGGGATTGGACGGGCAGAGGAGGATCAGCGCGCAGTGCTTTGAGGTGATGCTGTCGATGACGCCTGGGGCCGGCTGCGCGATGTCCGCGCCGACATATTCGATCGCATCGATCACCGGTTCGCAGCGCTGGCGCACGAAGTAGTCCTGGAAGTCGAGCCAGCCGTCCGAGCCGCGCAGGCGGGTGCGCACCGGCTGATCGCTCATTGGCAGCACCTGGCAGCGCAGGCCGAGCTGCTGTGCCAGCCAGGCGGTGATTTCACTCTTGCTCTGACCCAGTCGCAGGCGATGACTGCGCTGGACATGGACGGCCAGATCCGCATCGCCGAGCTGAAACCACGCATCGCCGCCAAGTGCGGCCAGTGCGCTCATGAAGTTCCAGGTCTCGTCCCGCCGCCCCCAGCCGCGGGACTCGTCGGAGAGCCCGGACAGGGTGTAGAGCAGGGTGTCGAGATCGGGGCAGATGTTGAGGCCGAGATATTCGAAATCATCGCCCGTATTGACGATGAAGCGGAGGTCTTCCGGGGGCATGATGCGACTCAGGCCCAGCGCCAGTTTGGCGCCACCCACGCCGCCGGTCAGCGCGACGACATGCGGAGTGGGTGCTTGCTGGTTCGGGGAGGCTGCAGCCATGTTCGGGGTTTCCGGGCCTTGTCAGGGGGGCGAAGCCGACCGTTCCGGCAGATCCGCGCATTAGAAGACGGTCTGAGGCAGCAGATGGGCCGGGATGGGAGATGCTTGATCGAAGCAGTCTGCGGCCAGTTGTGGCCTGTGTAAAATCTGGCCGATCGAGCCTGGTGTGCCTGAACAATGATTTTTTCGATTGTGGTTCTCCAACGGTGTGGGTCTGGATGATCCGCAGGTGGGCACGGCCCGCAGGCCAGGAAGCAGAGGCCAATCAGGTCGATTGGATGGTCATGACGGTTCCGTGAGGCCGGACTGGTATGGCCCGGTTTTCGCATGAGGTGATGCATCAGACCGGGCGTCCACGGCAGTGCAATGGCGAAAGTCATTCTGGCCACCCCATTGGTGACCGGAAGCGTTCAAGGGATCATCCGACGATCATGAGTGGTTCTTGGGCCTTTCGCGCCAGCCTGGGCGCTGGCTGCGGATCACAGGTACCGCATCAAACGGAGAGCATGAAGATGAAGATTCTGATGGAGGCCAGGGCCGCGTTGACGTGGGGAGTGGTCTGCGTCCTTGCAGCACTGGCTGCGGCGTGTGGAGGCGGTGGCACCACCGGTGGTCGTGTGACCACACCGGTAGACGACGGGGCAGGCCTGGAGGTAATCAAGGTCGTCTCCAATCGTGCTGACCTGGTCAGCGGCGATGACGTTCTGCTCGAGGTGGCCGGCGCGACGCGGCCCACCGTCACGCTCAATGGGCAGGAGATCTCGAGTGTTTTCGAGTCCGATCCTCAGGGTCGCTATCGGGCGCTGGTCGATGGGCTGCGTATCGGTGAGAACACCATCATGGCGCAGTCCGATGCCGGCAGCGGATCGATCGTGGTCGTCAACCATCCGAACGGCGGTCCGCTGTTTACCGGGCCGCAGCTCAAGCCGTGGTCCTGCAACAATGCCGCGGCGGTGGACGAGTACTGTAATCAGCCGGCCGAATACAGCTTTCACTACAAGTCCAGCAATCCGCTGGCGCAGGGCTTCCAGGTCTACGATCCCGCGAATCCGCCATCGGATGTTGCCGAGACCACGACGGACCACGGGGTCACGGTGCCCTTCATCATCCGGGTGGAAACGGGGTATCAGAATCGGGATGAGTACCGGATCGCGGTGCTTTATCAGCCGGATCAGCCCTGGACCCCTGCCGCGCCGCAGGCGCAGTTCAACGGCAAGATACTGGTCAAACATGGCGTCGGCTGCGGCACCGAATACGGCACCCGGACGGCGCCGAGCGTGATGCCTGGTGATGGCGCGAATGAGGACGCGCTGGGCCTTGGCTTCGCGGTCGCCTCGACCGCCCTGAACAACAGCAGCCACAATTGCAATATCGCGCTGCAGGCCGAATCGATTGTCATGGTCAAGGAACGGATCATCGAGCAGTACGGCGACCTGCGCTACACCATCGGTGCCGGATGCTCCGGTGGTTCGCTGGCGATCCAGTGGATGGCGAATGCCTACCCCGGTCTTTACCAGGGTCTGCTGCCCTCCTGCTCGTTTCCCGATGCCTGGAGCACGGCCACCCAGTTTCTGGATTATCACCTGACGATTGATTATTTCTTCAATCCTTCCCGTTGGGGCGCTGGCGTGGTCTGGGAAGAAAATCAGATGGCCGCAGTGCAGGGCCATATCGCGGTGGTCAATTCCCAGGTCAGCGACAACGCACAGTTCAGCGTGGCGGTGCCGACCACCGGCTGCAATCACGCCGCCGCCGACGACGCCTATCATCCGCAAGACAATCCGGATGGCGTGCGCTGTGCGATCCAGGATGCGGCGATCAATCTGTTCGGCCCCCGGCCGCCGGAGATCTGGACCGAAATGGAGCAGGCAGCCGGGCGCGGATTTGCCGGTTTTCCGGTCGACAACGTGGGGGTTCAGTACGGCTTGCTGCCCTTGCAGCAGGGGATCATCACCCCCGCACAGTTTCTTGATGTCAACGAGCGGATCGGCGGCCTGGATGTGGACACCAACATCGTCAGCGAACGCCTCGTGGCGGTCGAGCCGGCACTGTCCAATGCCTACCGCACCGGCATGATCAACTCGGCGAATCATCTGGATCAGGTGCCGATCATCGATTGTCGTGGTCCCGATCCGGGCGCTTTTCACGACGCCTATCGTGCCTACGCCATCCGCGCTCGCCTGGATCGAGAACATGGACATCATGACAACCAGCTGATCTGGGAGGGGCCGGTTGCGATCATCGGTGATGCGCGTTGCGAGGTGCTCAGCTTTGCGGCAATGGACCGCTGGCTGAGCGCCGTGGAAGCCGATGACTCAGATGCCGCACTGCCGCAGAAGGTTGTTCGCAACAAGCCCGAAGATTTGACGGATGCCTGTTTTTCCGGTGCCGGCCAGCAGGTGCTGGACAGCACCTGCGGGCAACTGGTGGTCGGTGTGTATGGCACGCCGAGGACGGCCGCGGGTGATGCAATCAGCACCGATACCAACAAGTGCCAGCTCAAACCCCTGAGCCGGGATGATGATTACGGCCCAGTCGGATTCACCGATGATCAATGGGCCAGAATGGAGGCGCTGTTTGCCGAGGGGGTTTGCGATTTTTCGGTGCCCGGACGCAGCCAGCAGGGCACGGTGCCATGGCTGGGCTATCAGGACGATGCGGGCAATGTGGTGTACGGCGGAACCCAGCTGCCGGCGGCGCCGGCCGAATCGGGCACCGGATGGGCATCGCCCGCTTTTCAGGTGTTTCGCTGACGCCGAGTCGCTTTGCGACCGTCAATGAATCAAGTGATCTTGATGACGGGGCCGTGATCGGCCCCGAAGCCGGCTGTTCGCGTGGCCTGCGTGCAGTGCGGCGCCCAGTTGCGGCCGTAGCGGCTCGCCCGGTGATTCGAAATCATCACCCGTATTGACTATGAAGCAGAGATTCTCCGGGGGCATGATGCACTCAGGCCCGGTTCGATGCCGCTTACGCCACCGCTGGCGAATTTGATCCGGTCTGGCCTCGGGGAGGCAGCTGCCATACCTGGACGTTGTGGGCCTTGTCAGGGCGGCAGCCTGCGGGGCCAAAACATGCTGAGACCAGCTGATCGTGTGGGGGAGGGCGTCATGAATCAGATCTACAGGAGTTGCTCGAGGACTTGTCGAAGCCGGCGGCGGCCAGGTCTTGAGTGGATTGATCTCAGCCCATGCGGAATGATTTTCCATGCGTGACGTGTCTGCCCGGCCGCGTCTGGCCATCGTCGGTGGCACCGGCAATCTGGGACTCGGTCTGGCGCTGCGCTGGGCGCGGGTCGGCTATGAGGTCCTGATCGGCTCGCGGGATGCCATGAAGGCGGATGCCGCCGCGGCGGAACTCAGCGTGCTGTGCGGCAGGGCGCTGCATGGCGGCGACAATGCAAGCGTGGCCGAACGGGCGGATCTGATCATCGTCACCGTGCCATTCGCCGCCCAGGCTGCGACGCTCGAGGAAATCCGTGCCGCAGCACAAGGCAAGATCGTGGTCGATACGACGGTGCCGCTGGTGCCGCCCAAGGTCATGCGGGTGCAACTGCCGGCGGAGGGGGCCGCGGCCTTGCGGGCGCAGCAGATCCTGGGCGATGGGGTGCGTCTGGTCTCGGCTTTCCAGAACGTTGCGGCGGCGCATCTGCGCGATCTTTCGCATGCGCTCAAAGGTGATGTGCTGGTCAGTGGCGATGACAAGCAGGCGCGAGAAGAAGTGCTACAACTGGCCCAGGCGATCGGGCTCGCCGCCTGGCATGCCGGCCCTCTGGCCAATGCGGTGGTGGCGGAAAGCCTCACCTCGGTGCTGATTTTCATGAACAAGCAGTACGGCTTTGATGGCGCCGGCATTCGGGTGTGCGGGGCGAGAAAAGAGCCCTGAGCACAGTGAGCCCGACCCATGCCATCATTGCCCTGAAATCGCCAAGAACTGCGAAATCCCGCCTGCAGCCGGTGCTGAATCCGGAGCAGAGACGCGTGCTGTTCTATGCCATGGCCGAGCAGATGCTGGCGGCGTTGCAGGCGCTGCCCGGGATCGTCGGCCTGCATGTCGTGACCCCCTGCGCAGAAGTCGCCAGACGTATGCTTGGCGATCGCGTCAACATCATTCGCGAGAACGGGGCCTGCGGGCTGAACGGCGCATTCGAATTCGCGCAAGCGCAATTGCCCTCCGCCGGACATCGCGTGCTGATGCTGCCGGGCGATCTGCCGCTGGTTTCTGCCGCGGCGATTACGAGCCTGTTGCAGTACCAGACGGCGCCGGTGGTCATCGTGCCCGACCGCAGGCACTCCGGAACCAACGCCTTGCTGCTTGGTGCCGGCGTGCGCCTGCCCTTGCAGTTCGGCCCCGGCAGCTTGCAGCGTCATCTGCGGGTGGCCCACGCCCTGGGGCTGGCCACGCAGGTGGCGGAGATCGCCGCTCTCGGTCTGGACATTGACGAGCCCGCTGATCTCGAAGAAATGGGCCGGCATGCTCTGATGCATTTGCCGGCAGCGCCGCCAGTTCCGGAGTGGCAACATGCGACGGTCTGACTGGCGACTCCTGCTGGGGCAGCGCCCCGATGCCGGCCAAGCGCACGCGCTCGCCGCAGTTGAGGACTGGCGTGAACTGGCGCCGGCCGCAGCGCAATTGCGGGATGTCGGCTGGGGCCGTCAGCTGAGCTACTCCCGCAAGGTTTTCGTGCCCTTGACCCAGCTGTGTCGTGATGTCTGTCACTACTGCACTTTCGCGCAGAGTCCCAGGCGTCTGCAGGCTGCCTATCTGCAGCCGGAAGAGGTGCTGGAGATTGCCCGGCGCGGCGCCGATGCGGGCTGCAAGGAAGTGCTGTTCACTCTCGGTGACAAGCCCGAACTGCGCTACCGGGCGGCGCGACAGGCGCTGCAGACGCTGGGTTTCGACAGCACCCTGGATTATCTGGCGCATGTCGCGGGCCGGGTGCTCCGGGAGACCGGTTTGTTGCCGCATTTGAATCCTGGTCTGCTCGAACTCAAGGATTACCAGAAACTGCGCCAGGTGGCGCCCTCGATGGGGATCATGCTGGAATCCAGCGCCACGCGGCTGTGTGGCCGCGGTGGCGCTCATTTCGGTTCGCCGGACAAGTGGCCGGCGCGGCGCCTGGCTTGCCTGCAGGCGGCGGCCGAAGCCGGCGTGCCCATGACCAGCGGCATCCTCGTTGGCATTGGCGAAACCCGGGCCGAGCGGATTGATGCGCTGCTGGCCTTGCGCGAGGTCGCGGCGGCGGGCCATGTGCAGGAAATCATCATCCAGAATTTCAGGGCCAAACCGGGCACCGTGATGAGTGGCGCGGCCGAGCCGACGATGGCCGAACTGTGCTGGAGCATCGCCGCCGCCCGCTGCATCTTCGGGCCGGACATGAGCATTCAGGCGCCGCCGAATCTGTTTGCCGGCGACATCCGCCAGCTGATCGATGCGGGGATCAACGATTGGGGCGGGATTTCGCCGGTGACGCAGGATCACGTGAACCCGGAGGCGCCCTGGCCACATCTGGATCAGCTGCGGGCGCAGACCGAGGCCGCCGGCTGCAGTCTGGTCGAACGCCTCACCGTGTATCCGCGTTATGTCCACGAACGCCAGCGCTGGATTGATCCGGGCCTGCACAAGGCGGTGCTGCGCTGCTCGGATTCCGGCGGCCTGGCGCGGGTGGGTTGCTGGTCGCCGGGCGCGCTGCGCGAAGCGGATGCGCATGAGGCCAGTGAGATGCTCGCAGCCTGCGTGCATACGCCGACGTCTAGCGGCAGTGCCGTGGCCCGTGCCCTTGCAGGCCAGGCTTTGAGCGAGCAGCAAATCACACGGATGTTCATGGCGCGCGGTGAGGATCTGGCTCAGATCCTCAGCGCGGCCGATGCCCTGCGTGCCGATCAGGTCGGTGATCGAGTGAGCTACGTGATCACGCGCAACATCAATTACACCAATGTCTGCAGCTACAAATGCGGTTTCTGTGCCTTTTCCAAAGGCCGGGCGCACGAGGATCTGCGCGGCAAGCCCTACCTGGTCGATCGCGCCGAGATTCAGCGGCGGGTGCGGGAAGCCTGGGATCGGGGCGCGACCGAGGTCTGCATGCAGGGCGGCATCCATCCTGCGTTCACCGGCCAGACCTATCTGGATCTCTGCACGGCGGCGAAGGCGGCGGCGCCGGAGATTCATGTGCACGCCTTTTCGCCGCTGGAAGTGGCGCACGGGGCTCGCACCCTGGGCATTGATGTGGCGGAGTTCCTGCAGGCCCTGAGGGCCGCCGGACTGGGCTCGCTGCCGGGCACCGCAGCCGAAATCCTGGATGACGAGGTGCGGGCCCAGATCGCACCGGACAAACTCAGCGCTAGTCAGTGGCTGGAGATTGTCGGCCGTGCGCATCAGCTCGGTCTGCCGACCACCTCAACCATCATGTTCGGTCATGTCGAGCACTACGGGCACTGGGCGCGTCATCTGCTGCGACTGAAGCAGCAGCAGATCGAAACCGGCGGCTTTACCGAATTCGTGCCCCTGCCTTTCGTGCACATGGAAGCGCCGATGTATCTGCGCGGCCGGGCCAGACCGGGGCCGAGTCTGCGTGAAACGGTTTTGATGCATGCGGTTGCCCGCCTGGTGCTCGCGCCGCATTTTCACAATATCCAGGTGTCCTGGACCAAGCTCGGTACCCGCTGGGCGCCGTATTGCCTGGGTGCTGGCGTGAACGATCTGGGCGGCACTTTGATGAATGAATCCATCAGCCGTGCCGCCGGCGCCTCCCATGGCCAGGAACTGGAACCGGCCGCCATGGAAGCATTGATTCACGCCGCAGGTCGGGTGCCCTGGCAGCGCAGCACCCTCTACCAGGCGGCGGATCCGGCCAGTCGTGCGCGCGCGCAACAGGCGCCGCCTCTGGTCGAGCCGATCAATGCACCGGTGGCGCCCGGCGCGCTGCGGGTTGCATGAGCCTGCCGCGCCTGACATTGACCGCGCTTGAAGGCCTGCCCGAAGTGGTGCCGGGGGACGATCTTGCGCAACTGGTGCTGGTCGCGCTCAAGGCCAAGGGGCTGTCATTGCAGTCGGGTGACCTCATCGCGGTCTGTCAGAAGATCGTTTCCAAGGCCGAAAATCGTTATGTCGAGCTGTCATCGCTTGAGCCTGGACCACGGGCGCGAAAACTTGCCGCGGACTGTCAGCGTGATCCCCGGCTGGTCGAACTGATCCTGCGGGAGGCCAGCGCGGTCGTTCGCGCCACACCGCAGGTCCTGATCGTGCGTCATCGGCTGGGTTTCGTGGTCGCCAATGCCGCAATTGATCAGTCCAATCTGGACGGGCAGGGCGAGCGTGCCCTGCTGCTGCCGGAAAACCCGGATCGCAGCGCCGAGCTTCTGCGTGCCCGTCTGCAGGAGGCTTTGCATCTCGATCTTTCGGTGCTCATCACCGACAGTTTTGGCCGGCCGTTTCGCCAGGGGGTCTGCGGCGTGGCAATCGGCGCGGCCGGCCTCAACTGTCTGCTGGATCAGCGTGGCCAACGGGATCGTGCCGGTCGGGCCCTGCAGGGCACCCATGTGGCGATCGCGGATCAGCTGGCCGCCGCGGCGACGCTGATGATGGGGGAGGCCGATGAAGGTCGCCCGCTGGTGATCGTGTCCGGATTACAGGGGCCATGGCGTCAGCCGCAGCAGGCCGCCGCTGCTCTGGTGCGGCCGGTTGAGCAGGATCTGTTTCTTTGAGAAGTTGCTGTGCCGCGGTGGCCAGCTTTTGGCGCCCGGCTGCGGTAGATTGATCGACCAGACCGAAAGCCCCTGGCCCTGATGAGCACATTCACCGACCTGGTCGCGACCTTCCACGAACTCTTCACCCGTGATGCCAACCACAGCCTGGCATTGGGGCTGGCGCAGCGCCGCGCCGAGCTGCCGGATCCGTCGCTGGCCACCATCGAGCGCGATCTGGGGGCGGCGAGGTCGCTGCTCGAAAAGCTTCAGGCCCTGGATCCGGCCGGCCTGGATTTTGATGCGGCCCTGGATGCCGAACTGATGGCGCTGCAACTGGAGGCGCGGATTCATTCTGCGACCCTGCGCTACAACGGTCGCAGTCATGCCCAGCAGATGCCGGAAGCAGCCGACGGGATCAGTCAGGGTCTGTTCATGCTGTTCGCCAATGACCCGCGGCCGGCCGCCGAGCGCCTGGCCGATATCACCGCGCGAATCGAGGCCGTGCCCGCGTATCTGGCCGCGATGCAGGCGCGACTGGATACGCCGGTGGCCCGCTGGGTGGCGATCGAGCGGGAAAAACTGCATGAATTGCCCGACCTGTGGGATAGCCTCAAGGCCTGGTCAGGGAATACTCCGGACGTCGATGCACCTCGCCTGGCACGTGCCTGTGCCGGTGCCCAGCAGGCGCTGGCTGCTTATGACGCTGCGCTGGCCAGCTTGCCGACCACCCCGGATTTCGCGCTGGATGAGGCGGATGCCCGCCGCCTGGTGGCGCTCAATGGCATCGAACTGTCCTTCGAGGGCCTGCACGGGATCGCCACGGCGTTTCTGCGCGAGAATGCGGTCGGCATCGAGGAACTTCGCGCCCGGCTGTGCGCCCGTTACGGCCTGCCGACGGACACCGACAGTGCCCGCTTGCAGGCCTGGCTGGCACGGCGCCATGCGGTGGCCGCCGACGGACCGCTGGAGGATATTCTTGCGCGTTACGAAGACGAGCGTGAACGCATCCTGGCCTGGATTTCGCAGCGCGCGCTGTTTCCGGTCCCGTCGGGCCAGGACATGCGCATCCTGAGGACGCCCGGTTTTTTCGCGGCCAGCATTCCGGCTGGCGCGATGGAGCCACCGCCACCGTTTCGCGAGGGCGTCCGCACCAGCCTGATCTACCTGACCCTGGCCGAGGAACTGCGCGCCGAGCACACCGAATTGGGAATCCCCGGCATGATGATCCATGAGGGGATTCCGGGGCATCACCTGCATCTGGCCTGCTGTGCGATGCATCCGTCGGTGGTGCGCCGGCACATGGGCGCGATGGATCAGGCCGAAGGCTGGACCACGATGCTGGAGGACTACATGCTCGATGTCGGCTATGCCGGCGAGCAGACCGAGGCCTGCCGCTTTGTCACCCGCCGTGACCTGGCACGTCTCGGCGCAAGAGTGGCGATCGATCTGTTTTTCATGACCGGCCAGCGCGAATATCTCGATGTGGGCATCGACTGTGACATCCGCGCCGCCGATCCCTTTGTTGCCGCCGGCAATCTGCTCGCGGCCGTGACCGGTTTTGTACCTGCCCGGGTGCAGGCGGAACTGAACTGGTACTCACAGGCGCGTGGCTATCCGCTGAGCTACCTGGCCGGCAACCATCTGGTCTGGGGGCTCAAGCGTGAGATGGCCGCGCACCGGACCGATCTGCAGGGCATGGACCTGGATCGCGCGTTTCACAAGGCGTTTCTGGGCGCTGGCGCCATGCCGATGAGCTTCCTGCGCCGGGTGTTCGCGCAGCAGGGGCTGGTGGCGGGCGCCTGAGTCAGCGGCGGCCAGGTGGCCCTCCCGTTACCGGCCTCATTCACCTATGATCAAACCGCCTACGCCACCCCGGGAGCCGCTGTTGAAGACGCCGTGTGATGAAATTCAAGACGTGCTGCAAAGCCGTCGTTTTGCGGTGCTGGCCACCCAGCAGCACGGACAGCCGCATGCCAGCCTGATGGCTTTCACGCCGATGAACGGGATACGCCATCTGATTCTGGCCACCTATCGCGCGACCTTGAAATACCGCAGCCTGTGCGAGGACGGGCGGGTTGCCATCCTCATCGACAGTCGCAGCGCGGAGGAAGCTTCCGGCAACCGTGGGCCGGTGATCACCGCCCATGGCCATGTGGCGGAAGTGCCGCCGGCCGAGCATGAGGCGGTGTATCAGGCGCATCTGAATCGGCATCCGGATTTCGAATGCTTCTTCTCCTCGCCCGATTGCGCGCTGCTGCGCATGGATGTGAAAGCCTACGAACTCGTCGGCGGGACCGAAGACGTACGCTGGTGTCAGGTGGCCGATCTGGCGCCGGGACACCGTTCGGCCGCACCGGCCTGTGGGCCGGATGCGCGCGCTTGAATCCTGCCTGTCCCAGGGGGATTGCTCGCATGCAGCCCGTGCCGCAGTCGCAGGTGGTTGTGGCTTTGCATTGATCGCGGTCTGGATCCGCTGGTCGAACAGGACGGCGGGTTTGCCTTCGTCTTGATGGCAGGAAAGTGCCCCGTGGCAAGAGGCCGGAGTGCGGCAGCGTCCGGTCTGCGCCTCACACCTCGCCTTTGCCCGGCGTGGCATGCGCCGGCCGCTGGTCCTGGCCGGCTTAGCTGCGCTCGGAAAACCGCCTGCAGATCGACCAACAGAACCTTGTAGGAGTCGCCTTGCTTCTGGTAATACCCGAAGCCTGATCTCCGATTTTGCAGCCAGGCGAGTATGATCATGGTAAATCGGCCTGCTCAGGCTTGCGCCAACCAGAAGACCCCGATGTCGAG
>JBFKDQ010000007.1:0-91741 GCA_041619555.1 Oceanococcus sp.
CGTCCTCGCTCAGGGTGCTGTTCTGCCCCTTGTATTCCCCGGACACCTGACCCCCGCGTACGAAAATCATGCCCGCCTGATTCGGCCCCAGAGCCTTGCCCTGCTCATCACGGATTTCCAGCTCCACGGCGGCGGTGGGTCGGCCAACGGACGCCAGTCGTTTTGCCACCAGCGGGTCCTCACTGCTGGCGGCCAGGCGGTGATCCTCGGGCGTGAGTACCGCGATCGTCGAACTGGTTTCGGTCAGACCGTAGGCATTGGTGAAATCCACCTGCGGCAACAATTCCATCGCCCGGGCGATGGTCGCCTGCGGCATCTTGCCACCGCCATAGGCGATCGCGCGCAGATTGGGCAATTCCACGGTTTCCCGGCTCTGCTCCATCTCGTCGATGATGCGGCCGAGCATGGTCGGCACGACAAACGCATTGCTGACCATTTCATCCTGCGCCGCCTTCAGCCAGGCGCAAGCCTCGAAGTTCTCCAGCTGCACCATCCGCCGGCAGGCATAGGTGGAACTGAGCACCGCCGAAATACCGGCGATATGGTACGGCGGCACCGTCACCAGCACTGCATCTTCTTCCATCGCCGCGCCGAACTCGACGGTGCCGACGATATAGGAGATGAGGTTCTCGTGCCGCAGGATTGCCGCCTTGGGCTTGCCCGTGGTGCCGCTGGTGAACAGCTGCACCGCGACATTCTCCGGTTCGACGAAAATTTCCTCAAAGGCCGAAGCTGGCGCATTGAGGAATTCGTCGCTGGCAATCCGGATCACGTCTTCGCGGGGATCCAACTGCGTGCGAAACTCGTCGCCGACCACCAGCAGGGCAGGCGTCACCCGCGCCAGCAAGGCATTGATCTCCTCCCGGGTCAGGCGGTAATTCAGAGGCACGTACGGAATGCCGGCATAGGCGGCAGCAAAAATCGCCACCGGCAGCACCGGACCGTTGACATCCAGCAGGGCCAGATACTCCACCTGACTTTCACGCAGGCGCATGGCCGCACGCTGCGCTTTCTGCCGCACCTCGGCATAGGTCAGCGATTGGGTCCCACAGACCACCGCGGTGCGTTCACCGAAGGCATCGGCGGCCATGTCCAGCAACATCGAAATATTCATCGTTCAGCATCCATCCTGTGATCGACCGGCCGTTGCCGCTTTGCGTCCACGCTCAGTCCGATGAGGGCAGCTGTTTGGCCTGCTTGACCTGCAATGCGACCCCATCGAGCACCAGGGATCCCTTGCCCGCCTTGGTGCACAGCATTTCAATGCTTTCGTCCGCATTGACATAGCGCTTGCCCATCAGCGTGCCGCCCGCCTGTTCCGGCGCCAGCTTCCCACCGCCCTGCTCGCTGGGCGCGATCATCAGACTGCCGCCACATTCCAGAACATGATCCCCGGCAGATGCCTTGATCACCATCACCTGGGTGTCACATACGGCGCTCTTGAAGCGGGCGCCGGCCTTCAGGGCCACTGTTGCCATCTCAAAACTCCTCTTTCAATCGATCAGGCCACTGCCCGATCTGCGCGAACAGGTCGGTTCGCGTCGCAAATACAAATTGGCTGTGCCCGGTTTCGGGCAGGACCATGACATCCACCGCCGGACTGGCGCTGAACACATGCTCGACATTATCCGGCGCGCGGACCAGATCCTGATCACCCAAAGCGAGTAATACAGGCACATTTATTTTTCCCGCCAGCGCATCCCAGTGATGCGGATACATGGACATGAAAGCCGGCACCGGCAGCAAATGGGTGCTCACCGCCTTGATCGCTGCAACCGCTCCGTCCGCTGCATGGGTGCCGCCATAGATGCCGCCGTTGCCGCCGGCCGGGATCACCGGATAGGGCAGCTTGAACATCGCCCGCGCCAGCTCGGCGCTGGCCGCCTCCAGCGCCAGCCGGTCATCCAGCAGATCGCGAGCGGCGGGTGGAAGATAGGCGGGCAGGCCATCGAAGCCGAAGCCCAGCAGCGCGATCGCGCGGTGACTGGCGTACCTGGCCTGCTGGATCAGCGTGATCATCGCTCCCATCGAATGACCGACCCCGATGCTGTGCATCTGCGCGAGTTCCGGCAGAACCTGATGGAGCTGCTGCAGCGCCAGGTGATGGGCCTGTGCGATCAGGTACGGATCGAGCAGATAGCCGTCACCCGGTGCATCGCTATCCCCCACACCGGGATGATCCACCAGCAGCAGACCGTGTCCGTATGCCCGCATCGAGGCGACAAAACTGAAATTCGCATTGCTGCCGGCGGCCAGATCGAAATATTCGCGCCGCATGCCGCCACCGGCAAGACAGACGAATACGGTCTTCGATCGCTGCGCATCCGGCGCCCACCAGCTGGCGCCAAGGTGCAGATTGTCGAACTCGCCCACCGCCAAACCGGTGGGCACGCGCAAGGCCTTCATTCAGTCGCGGCTGAGGATGGCGCCGGCCATCCCGGAGGACACCAGCGCATGGTCTGCGTCCCTGACCTGATTCGCCGCGGTGCCCCGAATCTGACGCACGGCTTCGGTGATGTTGTTCATGCCATGAATATAGGCTTCCCCGATCAGGCCACCATTGGTATTCACCGGCAGGCTGCCCTCCTGATCGATGTGCCCGTCCTTGATGAAATCAGCCGCCTCACCCGGCCCACAGAAACCGAAAGCCTCGAGCTGGCGGAAGACCACGGGGGTGAAGGCGTCATACAGCATGGCCAGGGACATGTCCTGGGGCTTCATGCCGGTCTGTGCCCACAGCCGGCTGGCGGTGCCGCGCGCCTCCGGCATGTCGGCCAGATCGCCACGGTGGAAGTAATTCGAGATCACCTCGTTGTCGCGTGGAATCGACTGACAGGCACCGGTAATGCGCACGGCCGCTTGCTTCAGGTCGCGGGCACGCTCCAGAGAGGTGACCACCAGCGCGACGCCGCCATCGGATTCCTGACAGCAGTCGAACATGCGCAGGACCGGGGCGGCAATCCACCTGGAAGCCTGATGCTCCTCCAGGGTGATCGGCTTTTCATAGAACCAAGCCGCCGGATTGGTCGAGGCATAGCGCCGCTGAACCACCGAAAGACGGCCGAAATCTTCGTTGGTGGCGCCATATTTCTGCATGTAGCGCTGGGCCGCAAGCGCTTCCCAGGTCGCCGGAGTCTGGGCGCCGAAAGGCATGCACCAGAGCAGAGAACCGGTGCCATTTCCCGGCTGAAATGCCGCCTCCATGGTGATGGGCTGACCGAAACGGTACTGCGAGCGCTCGTTCATGGCGCGCCAGATCAGCACCGTCTCGCACAGGCCGGCATTCACCATGGCCATGGCCTGATAGACCGTCGCCACCGCAGCCGCACCGCCGCCCGGAATGCGGGTGGTGTAGGCCAGATCCTTGACCCCCAAGCAGCGCGACAGATGCACCTCGTCGCTGCCATCGAGGGTGAAGGTGATCATGCCATCAACCTCCGATGGATGGATGCCAGCATCATCCAGGGCCGCTTTGGAACATTCCGCCGCCAGTTGCAGTTCGGAACGTTTGGACGCCTTGGAGAACTCGGTCTGACCGATGCCGGCGATCGCGGCCTCACGAAAAGTACGCGCCATCATTCCTCTCCCACCGGACGGAACACCGGCACCTGCTTGCCCTTCATCGTCGGGGCGAAATCCACCTGCACCGCCATGCCCGGCCTGACATCTTCGAAGGCCACGCCTTCCAGATTGGACACGATGCGAAACCCTTCTTCCACTTCGATCAGGGCGACGACCGGAAAGTCCTTGAAACCGACCGGACGCGGATGTTGCGGGTTGATGAAGCTGTACACCGTACCCCGCCCGGAAAGCTCGACGATTTCCGGATCCAGTGCATGGCACTCGGGGCACATCGGCCGTGGCGGAAACCGGAAGCTCCCGCACTCCCGGCAACGCTGGGCGACAAACTTCCCTTTGGCTGCGTTATCCCAGAAAAACTTGGCATCCAGGGTGATGACCGGATCCAGGCGTGGGGCCATTGTGCTTGGCTGTTCTGTATCACTCATTACTTGTTCCCATGCGGTTTGACACCGCGCTTGATCGCGACTTGTCCAGCGCGCGCCACGCAGGCGGCGCGGCGCCCTTTCGACACGGCATTGTGACCCGGCAAGCCGGGCAGCGAGCGCCACCATCCGGCGCCCGCAAAGGCATCTCGCAAGTTCACGCCCGGGCGATTGCCGCTTGCGCAAACTCGATGATGGCCGGCCCCGCCGGGCCGGCCATGACGCAAGCCATGCTTGCGGGTGAATCCGTTTAGCCGCCGAATCCCGGCGGCATCCGCGGCATGCCTTCGAAACCGATGGCGAACTGCTCTTCCATGGTGTTGATCTCGTCTTCGGAATAGCCCATCGACAAGAGAATTTCCTTGGTGTGCTCACCCACCAGCAAAGGACGCGCACCCGGTTGCCCCGGCGTTTCGGAAAGATCCACGGGCATGCCGATCTGATCCAGCTTGCCCACATGCGGATGGTCGTAGGACACGACCCAGCCGCGCTCCTGCATCACTGGATCATCGTGTACGGTGCGACCGAACTCTTCGGACTCGATCTCAACCGGCACACCCACCGCGTCCAGACTGGCGAACCATTGCCCGGCCGGCGCCGTCTGGAAACGTTCTGCCAGAAGCGTGGCCAGGGCCTCATCATTGAGCTTGCGCGCCTGCGGGGTGGCGAAACGTTCATCGGTCACCAGATCCGCCAGATCCAGGACGGTGAACAACTCGTCCCAATGCTCCTGCGTGACACAGACCAGGCAGAGCCAGCCCTGCGCCGTCTGGTACAACCGGTGCCCGGCGGAGAAGCCGAATTGCTCGCCATCGGTCTGCGGCCGCTCGAAGCCACTGCCATCCGGCCGCGCCACCGCATACGAGGTATTCAGCAGCCCGGCATTGACGATGGAGGTGTCCACCAGCTGGCCCTCGCCGGTACGATCGCGATGATACAGAGCCTGCATCACGGCGATCGCCGACAGGAACCCATTGCCGGTGTCGCCCATCGAGGTGAGACTCCAGAGCGGCTTGCCGCCGCGGGCCATGCCGCCATCTTCGTACTGCACCCCGGTCAGGCAGGCGCCGGTCTGGTCATTCCCCGGCAACGGCGCACGCTCTCCGGTTTCGAAGCCGCGGGTGTGGCAGTAGATCAGTTTCGGATTGATCTGCTTCAGACTTTCATAGTCGATTTTCAGGCGTTCGGCGGCGTCGTAGCGCATGTTGTGGTGCACGACATCGGCATCTTTGACCAGGTCCAGAAAGACCTTCATCGAGCGCGGGTCTTTCAGATTCAGGGTGATGGACTTCTTGCCCCGATTGGACATGTAGGCGATGTGCACCCGATGCCAGAACAGGTCATACAGACCGTTGATCGTGATGACCTCGGCGCCCAGATCGGACAGCAGCTGGCAGCCGAAAGGACCGGCAATCGCGAGCCCCAGATCCAGGACCTTGATGCCTTCCAGCGGACGTTTCATCTGGCCGCTGCCCGCCGCAGGGGCCGGCAGCGCACTGGCCGCGGCCGCTTCGGCCTTGACCTCTTCGGTATGCGTACCCGGCGCCACCGGTGGCGCGCCGATCTGCGTCGGATTGGCGCTCATCTTGTAGGTCAGACCCAGCTGCCGGATCGTTCCCAGCTCCGGATCCTCAACCTCCGCGACGCAGCCATCCTTGAGGAACAGCGGATCGGCGAGCGATTCCTCGACCGAACGAATCGCCTGCATGGTCATGCCGGCACGAGCGGCCGCATCGACCCATTCAGCAGCCGGGAATTTCTTCACCCGCTCCATCAGTTGCGGCTGGTACTCAGCCAGAACGAAGAGCTCTTCCGGCCCGGTGCCGAAACGATCCGGATCGTTCTGTGCCTTCAGGTCCGGGGTCGCATTGAGATGTTCATCCTCAGAGGCCTGAATGATGAAGCGCGGATTGGGAACCCAGTTGTGGATCCACTTGCCGTCGCTGCACTGATAATGGCCCTTGGGCGACTTGCTGCCGAGAATCCAGGAATCGAAGCCAGGCACATCGATGTTTTCAGCCCGCATCCAGGCCCAGCCACCGCCCTGCATCGCCCCCTGCAACAAGGAGGTTTCGACCCACTGGCCACGACCGGTGGTCTGGCGCGCCAGCAATGCGGCATTGATGCCAATGGAAGCGGAATAGAAAGCTCCAAGACTGGGCCAGAATGAAGCCGGGAACAAGGGCCCCTCGCGCTCCGCACCCTGCAGCCATTCAGGCGGCACTTCGAAGTCCTCGAAGGGATCCGGGCGCCCGGCCATGTGATTGAGCGCGCCTTCCGGCCAGCCGCGCTGCTCCCAGTGCAGCCCGGTGCGGGCGGCCACCAGGGCATCGTAGGCGGGCCGGTCCGCATGCGGATTGTCACGCCCGTAACCGGTGATCGAACAGTAGATCAGGCGCGGGTTGATGTCCTTGCAGCGCGCGTAATCGATGCCCAGACGCTCGGTGACACCCGGCGTATAGGATTCAACCAGCACATCGGCGCCCTTCACCAGAGCCAGAAACGCTGCCTTGTCGTCATCCTGCTTGAGATCCAGAATCGCGCTGCGCTTGCCACGCTGCCAGACCTTGTAACCCAGTTGCCCGCGGAAGGGGTCGCCGCCAGGTGGTTCAATCTTCGTCACCTCGGCGCCGTGATCGGCCATCTGCATGGTCGTCATCGGTCCCGCGATACCCCAGGACAAATCCAGGACTTTGAGTCCCGCCAGTACTCCTGCCATTGCTTCACCTATCCATTCATGTATTCATTGCCTGATCAGGGCGCTTGCAGGCGACGCGAAGGCCCCGGGTTCATTGTTGAGCCCCGGAAACACCGATCCACGAGACCGCCGATGGAGTGCCTCCAACCGCCGCCAAACCCGGGTGCGCCGCGTGTGCGCCGTAGCGCGTGCGCTCAGACCCTGCCTGTAGACAATTTAGACGCGCCGGCGAGCCGACTCCTGACTCATATGGATTAGGCTCGGACGCGAAGTTGCACGACGCCCGGCCCCGACGCCATCCGCGCTCATGCTGCCGGCCACGCCGCCGCGCGACTCAGATCCGACGCTGGATGCCGACCCGGTTGCCGCCTTCTTCCTTGGCCTCTTTCAGGGCATGGTCGCAGGCAATAATCAGGGTATGCGGGAAATGCGTGGCGGGCGGAACGATGCACACCACGCCGACCGAAACCGTCAGCCGCTTGTCCGCGCCGCCGTCTTCCAGCGGAATCTGCATGTCCTCAACCCCGCGGCGGATCGCCTCGGCCTGGACCACCGCGCCATCCAGATCGACATCGGAGAGAAGCACCGCCAGTTCGCCCGAACGCACGCGTGCGGCCAGATCTGCGCGCCGGCGACAGATGGAACTGACCAGGCGAGCACTGCGAATCAAGGAAAGATCCACCGCGGCGTCATCATGGGCCGCGCGATGGGCGCTGAAATCATCGAAGTCGATGAGCAGAAGACCCAATGGCCGATGGCCGGCCTGACAGAGATCCCACTGTTGCTGCAGGCGCTCTTCGAACAGGTCGCGCGCAGCCAGGCCGGTGACCGGGTCGAAATGGGCGAGTTCTGGCGTCGGGTCCACTGATCGCCGACCGCCATGCGAGACCTGCTCCAGGCTCATTGCTGTACCGAAGTGAAATCGGGAGTGCAGGGTATCCGCCGGCAGGTGAATCAAACGTGAGTGCCAAAACCGCGCTGAAGCGGCGCCCGCCGGCGCCGCCTCAGCTCCGCACCGCTCCTGCCTTCAGCCCGCCGCCGCCTTCAGCGCGGCATCGCGCTTGCGGAAGAACCAGGACCCCAGCGCCGGCAGCAGACAGATCGCCCCGAACATGTTGACCAGGAACAGGAAGCCGAGCAACAGCCCCATGTCCGCCTGGTATTTCAGATCGGACATCAGCCAGGTCAGCACGCCGACCGACATGGTCGCCGCCGTGAACACGATCGCGCTGCCCCGATCACGCATGGAACGGGCGAAGGCTTCGCGGAAACTCATCTGCGGGTCATGCATGTAATGCTGAATCCGCTCGAACAGATAGATCCCGTAATCGACGCCAACCCCGACCCCCAGCGCGATCACCGGCAGGGTCGCGACCTTCAGACCGATATCCAGCATCGCCATCAGTGCATTGCCCATGACGGTCACCGAAACCAGCGGCACCAGCACGCAGATCAGCGCCGTCCAGGACCGGAAGGAAATCAGGCAGAACACGACCAGGGCGGCGAACAGCGAGAGCAGCATTTTCACCTCGGCGCGCTTGACCTCTTCATTCGTCGCCGCCATCACCCCCACATTGCCGCTGGCCAGCCGCATTTTCACGCCATCGACCGGATTTTCCGCAATGAAGTCCTTGATCTCGCTGACGATGTGGGCAATGGTCGGTCCTTCATGATCTTCGGTGAAGATCAGCACCTGAATCGCCCGGCAGCCATCATTGTTCAGGCCCAGACGCGGATCGAAGGCCTTGGAGCCAGTCGACAGCCCGGCCGATGTCCGTGGCAGCGCCTTCCAATGCGGATTGCCCTCGTTGAAGGCGGTAATCACCAGCTTGCCGATGCCGGCCACGCTGGTCACCGACTGCACGCCATGAACGCCGCGCAGATACAGCTCGAAACGATCAATCAGGTCGATGACCGGATACTGCAGACAGGAGTCGGTCGGAAAATCCGGGGCCTCGACCATCACCGTGAGCAGATCAACGCCGATATCATAGGACTCCGCGATGGTTCGATTGTCCGTGTTGTAGCGGGAATCCTCGTGCAGTTCAGGCACCCCGACGCCCGAATCGCCGACCACCAGATGCCGTGATTGCCAGGTCGCGATGCCCATCCAGACCAGCGCCACGGCGAAGACCCAGATTGCGACCTTCGGATCGGCGCAGGCCGCCACCTTGTCCCAGAGCTTGCCGCCAAAGCCATCTTCGGCTTTTTGCGAGTGCTCGATGCTCTCCTTTTCCAGGGTCAGATAGCTGAGAATGATCGGCTGCACCAGCTTGTTGGTGATGATCATCAGCAACACGCCAAGGCAGGCCGTGATACCCAGTTCCGTGACGATCGGAATTGCGATGAACATGATCACGCCAAAGCCCAGAGCTTCGGTCAGCAGGGCCACCGCACCGGGCACGAAGAGCTTGGTAAACGACAGGGCGGCCGCCTCGGTGGAATCATGTCCGGCGCCAACTTCCATGCGCCAGGCGCTGGTCATCTGCACCGCATGGGACACGCCGATGGAAAAGATCAGGAAAGGCACCAGGATCGACATCGGATCGATGCCCAGACCGATCAGCGGCAGGCAGCCGATCAACCACAGCACCGGCAACATTGCCACCACCAGTGCGGTCACGGTGATCTTGACCGAACGGGTGTACAGGTACAACAGCACCACGGTGATGACAAAAGCCAGAGCGAAAAAGGCAAACACGCCCAGCAGGCCATAGATCACGTCACCCAGCAGCTTGGAGAAGCCGATGATGTTGATCTCGATATTGTCGTTTTCGTATTTGTCGCGGATCTCTTCCAGCTTGTGCGCGACGGCCCAGTAGTCCACCCGCTGCTCACCCTGCGGCTTGTTGCGGTCGTACTCCTGCAGATCGGCCCGGATCAGCGCGGCTTTCAGATCATTCGCCACCAGCAGGCCGATCTGGCCGCCGTTTTCGACATTGTTGCGAATCTGCGCCAGCTGCTCTGGCTGGCCACTGTATTCCGCCGGCACCACCGGCCGGCCCTGAAAGCCTTCCTCGGTCACCTCGATGTAGTAGGTGTCCGGGGTGAACAGGGACGACACCTTGGTTCGATCAATCCCCGGAATGAAGAACACGTCCTGAGTTGCCTGCTCCAGAACCTTGAAGAACTCGGGGTTGTACATGTCCCCTTCGCCCTTCCAGCGGACATTCACCAGCAGCATGTTGGCGCCGGAGAACTCGTCCATGTAATCCATCATCGTGACCATGTATTCATGTTCGATGGGGATCAGCTTCAGAAATCCGGGATCCAGCTTGACGTTGCTGGCGCTCCAGGCGAAGAACAGGGTCATCAGGGCGAACAGCACACCGAAGAACCTGCGTCGGGCCAGCAACTTGTCGGCCAGGCCCCGGACGATGATATCGGTCTTGCTCATTTCGTTCTCCCTTTTTCAGCCGCCACCGGCACACCCGGCCCCTGCAGTCGCACACCAGATTCGCCAGCCGTCAGCCAGACATCGGGTGCAACGGGCAGGATGTCGGTCAGCGTTCGGCTGTTCTTGACCGACACCTGCTGGAAGCTGCGGCCGTTATCGCGCGAGCGCAGAATGACATTGCTGCTGCCGGCCAGGAGGATGGTGCCGTCGTCAAGCACGCGGCCACCGTACATCGACTCCGATACCTCGGTCTGGCTGCGCTGCCAGCTTTCGCCCCCGTCGCGGCTGCTGTAGATGTTGCCGCGCATGCCATGCGCCATGATGCGCCCACCCTGGGTCTCGAACACCCCGTAAAAAGACCCGGAGTAGCCGGTTTCAAACTGTGTCCAGGATTCCCCTGCATTGTCGGACCGGGCCACCAGGCCGCGCTCGCCGGCCAGCCACAGACTGCCATCGCTGGCCTGGGTCATCGCGTTGAGATGGCGGCTGCTGAAATCATCAAAACCACCACCGGAGCCAAACGCGGCAAAGGGATCGTAGTCGTCGCCCGTGCTGGCGAACGGATCGGCGAAAGGGTCGCTGAAAGGATCGGCCGCTGCCTCATCCGGGCTATCCGCCGCGTTCTTGACCAGTTGCCGACGGCTCCAGGTCTTGCCCTGGTCCTGCGACACCTGCCACTGACCGAAGGCGCCATAGGCCATCAACTCGCCGTCGAAGGGCCCTGCCAGGCCCAGCAAGGGCTCCGCCTTCTCGGCATCGAACAGCACTTCGGTCCAGCTCTTGCCGGCATCGCTGCTGCGCAGGATCCAGGAATCATGCCCCACTGCCACCAGAACCTGATCATTCAGGAACAGGACCTCGGTCAAGGTCGATCCACGGTTGCGATCCAGGCTTGCCAGGGTCCAGGGCCCGCCAGGGTCATCGGCGTAGAGAATCTTGCCCTGCTCACCCACCGCAACAATTCGCTGCCCGAGCCGGGCCAGGTCCGTTACCAGCAGCTGGTCGACTTCGACCTGGGTCGCGGGAAACGCCGGTGGCGGTCGCGGTGAGAAGGAATACACCGCGGCCCCGATGATGATGAGCGATAACAACATGGCCGGCCAGCCATCCAGCCATGAGCCTTCAGCCTCAAAGCCACGCGTATCCACCTGTGCCGGATCTGATCCTGACATGCACGTCCCCTCTAGATTTTATTGGTACCCCAGCCCGCGCTCAAGCCCCGGCGCGGGCGGCCATTTCAACTTAATTCGGCATTTCAAACAAGGCCGCCGCACCCATGCCGCCGCCAATGCACATGGTCACCACGGCATAACGCTCGCCGCGGCGACCGGCTTCCAGCAGCGCATGACCGACCATGCGCGCACCCGACATGCCGAAAGGATGACCGATGGCGATCGCGCCGCCGTTCACGTTGAGCCGGTCATTCGGAATTTCGAGTTGGTCACGGCAATACAGCACCTGCACCGCAAAGGCCTCGTTCAGTTCCCACACGCCGATGTCCCCGACCGCCAAACCGTGATGCTGGAGCAGCTTCGGAATGGCAAAAACCGGACCGATGCCCATTTCGTCGGGCGCGCAACCGGCCACCGCGGTACCACGATAAATGCCCAGAATGGGCAAGCCGCGGGCCTCCGCTTCCGTCCGACTCATCAACATCACCACCGCTGCGCCATCGGAGAGCTGGGAGGCATTCCCCGCAGTGATGTGCTGCCCCTGCGCCACCCAGCGCCCATCCTTGTAGACCGGCGGCAAGGCATTGAGCGATTCCAGCGTGGTCTGCGGGCGATTGCCCTCATCCTGGCTCAGCGTGACTTCCTTGTGTCCGGCCGGCTGCCGGGTTTCACGATCAAAGATCTGCTGCTGCACCGTGATCGGCACGATCTCATCGGTGAACCGGCCCGCCGCCTGGGCTGCCGCGACCCGCTGCTGACTTTGCAGCGCATATTCATCCTGCGCCGCCCGCGAAATTCCGTAGCGCTGGGCTACCAGTTCCGCGGTTTCGATCATCGGAATGTATGCCGTGGGTTCGCTGGCGACCACCGCTTTGGACACCGCCCGATAGGTGTTCTTGTGCTTGTTCTGCACCAGCGAGATCGATTCCAGACCGCCGGCCACCACGATCTTCTTCTCGCCGACCATGATGTCCTTGGCGCCAATTGCGATGCTCATCAACCCGGAAGAGCATTGCCGATCCAGCGTCATGCCGGCGACCGAGTGCGGCAAGCCGGCCGTATACGCGCACAAACGCCCGAGATTGTAGGCCTGGGTACCTTGCTGGGCTGCGGCGCCAAGAATGACATCATCAATCTGCCCCCCCGTGACCCCGCTGCGCTCCATTGCCGCCTTGATCACATGCCCGCCCAGCACCGGCGCCTCGGTGTCATTGAAGGCGCCGCGAAAGGCCTTGCCGATGGCGGTCCGGGCAACGGACACGATGACTGCTTCGTTCATGAAGTTTCCTGTTGATAGATCGCGCCGGCCGCGCCAGGAGCGCAACCGGCCAGTACATGGATCAGAAGAAATAACGGGCGATGGTATCGGCGACGCAGGCCGGCTTGTCCTGGCCTTCGATTTCCACGGTCACGCGGATCGTGGCCTGCACGCCACCGCCCACCTCGATGGCCTCGACCACCTCGCCGTGCGCACGCACCCGCGATCCGACCTTCACCGCGCTGGGAAAACGCACCTTGTCGGTGCCGTAATTGACCCCCATTTTCAGGTTCTTCAGTTCGGCAAGCTCTGGCAAGAACCGGCTGATCAGGGACAGGGTCAGATAACCGTGGGCGATGGTGGCGCCGAAAGGACCGTCCTTGGCGCGCTCCGGGTCCACATGGATCCATTGATGATCGTCCGTCGCATCCGCGAACTGATCGATGCGCTGCTGGGAAATCGCCACCCACTGACTTGGTCCCAGGGACTTGCCCTTGGCCGCCAGCACGCTGGCCACTGAATCGAAAATGACGCTCATCTCATCCCCCGGTCAATTCTCAAAGCTTGTGATTCTGGCAGAAGCCGCACTCCCGGGGTTCGTCCGGGCAGACGAATTCCGCAACTGATCTGCCCTGGCGGCGAATCTGCCTCCACCCATGGGCCAGCGAAACCCTCAGGACAACAGGCTTGCAGCACAAGATTTGCAAGCCGACGCAAATCTGACGCCAAATCATTTAAATCTTTATTTACAGTTACTTGCGTACGTCCACGTCAATGCCCCGCCGGCCTTTGCATTGCCTTCACGCCCCGCCACGGAAAATCTCTGCAAGCAAAGAAAAAATATCCGGGAGCCCGACCATGATGAATCAAAGCAAAAACCTGCAACGCGGCCTCAGCCTGGTCGAACTGTTGACCGTGGTCACCCTGCTGGGCGTGATCACCGCCGTAAGCCTGCCGAGCTTTCGGGCGATGAATGAATCCAGTCAGACCGTGGCGACTACCAACGCGCTGATTGGCGCGATGCAGTTGGCGCGCAGTGAAGCGGCCAAACGCGGTCAGACCGTCAGCATCTGCGCCGCGGCGGCGGGAGAAGAATCCCACACCTGCCTGTCCGGGGACAGCACATCCTGGGAACACGGCTGGCTGGTCTTCGTCGATGCGCAGGGCAGCCGCGGCAAAATCGACCAGGGCGATCAGGTGCTGCGCATGGTGGCCAGGGCAGATTCGGCCCCGGCGGTCAGCGCCAGCGGCCTCTACATCAGCTACGCCAGCAACGGTCTGCTGAACAGCGAGAAACTGAACTGGGAACTGCGCAGCAGTCAATGCATCAGCAACGGCCATCGCAACATCGCCATGTCTGCCGCCGGGCGCCCAAGCGTGAGCAAGGTGGCCTGCTGACCCGGCCGGACCACGCTCAATTCTTGTCGGGCAGATCTTCGGGCAAATAGCGCTCATGCAGTTCCACCGGCGGCTGCGCAGCTCGCTTGGCCCGCAGATTGAGCAGTTCCACCGCCATCGAGAAGGCCATGGCGAAATAGACGTAGGCCTTGGGCACATGATGATCCAGGCCATCAGCAATCAGCACCATGCCGATCATGAACAGGAAGGCCAGTGCGAGCATCTTGACCGTCGGGTGCGCGCTGACAAACTCCCCGATCGCGCCGGCAAACAGCATCATCAAAGCCACCGAAGTGACCACTGCAGCCATCATCACTTCCACTTCCTTGACCATGCCCACGGCGGTAATGATCGAGTCCAGTGAAAACACCATGTCGATCAGCAGAATCTGCAGGATGACCGCCGCAAACGTGGATTTCACCCCCTCGCTCGCCGATCCACTGCGGCCTTCCAGCAGATGATGAATTTCGCTGGTGCTTTTCCACAGCAGGAACAGACCGCCGCCAAGCATGATCAGATCCCGCCCGGAGATCGCCTCGCCAAGCACGCTGAACAGCGGCTGGGTCAGCCCGACCAGCCAGGCCAGCAGGAACAGCAGGCCAAGACGAAAGAACATCGCGAGGAACAGTCCCAGAGTGCGAGCCCGACGCCGCTGCTCCGGCGGCAGCCGGTCGGCTAGAATTGAAATGAAGACGATGTTGTCAATCCCCAGGATCAGCTCGAGCATGGTCAAGGTCAAAAAGGCGACGAGAAGTTCCGGGTTGCTCAGCCAAGCCATCGTGTTCAATTCTTCATTCCTGGGTCAATCGGCATCATACTGAGGCCCACTGACCGCAACAATGGCGACCCAGCCCCGTGACCGGACTGCTCAGCCCTCCCGCAACACCACGCCGCCGCACTTCCCAGGTGCTCGCCGAAATTACCGCATGGCCGGCGCCGGAAGGCGCCGCCTTCGCCACGGTCGTCGACCGCCTCGGCGACCGGACCTACGGCCTGCTCTTGCTTCTGCTGGCCACGATCAATCTGGTGCCTCTGGCCAACCTGCTCGCCGGACCGGCGATCGCCGCCCTTGGCCTGCAGATGGCGCTGGGCGTGCGCAAACCCTGGTTGCCGCAAAAACTGCTGGTGCTGAAACTGTCCGCCGACATGATGAAGGCCTTGCAGACCAAACTGATTCCCGCGGTCATCCGTGCCGAAAACTATCTGCGCCCGCGCTGGTTGTTCAGTGAAGCCCCCATCGTCGATCGCCTGCTCGGATTGCTGGTTCTCGTCCTCGGTCTGATCATCATGATCCCCGCCCCGCTGACCAACCTGCCACCCAGCCTCGCCCTGATCCTGATCGGCCTGGGCCTGACCGAGCGCGACGGTCTGGTGCAGTTGCTCGGCGCCGTTCTGGCCATCGCCATGATCAGCCTGCTGGCCAAGATGATCGGCCGGATCGTCCTGGCGCTGATCTGAGGATCCGCGCCGGCGGGGTCCGATTCAGGCCGGGATCGTCAGTTCGCCGTGGCGGGCTTCACCCACGTAGAAGCTGGGACTGGTCCCCGGGAACAGCCAGAACGGCGTCATCTCGGAGGACGGGAAAATATTCGGGTAGCGCGGATCACGCTGCGAAGGACCGGCGATGGTCTTTTCCTGCACCATCGAAATGTACTGATCGACGGAATTCTCCAGCGTGTTGCCGTTGATGATCACCTCGGTCCCCAGGGTCCGGGCATAGTCGGCCACGCCGGCAGCCCGAGACAGCAGCGGCGCGTAGGCATCCACCGACACCCCGTTCTCGCTGGTCACCCACAGGCCTTCATCGGTGTGCGCGACGATCGAATGATTGCCTTCCGTATGGCCGGGCGTGTGCACCAGAGCCACCCCGTCACCCAGCATGATGGAACCGTCAAAGCACTGCACGCGCTGCTCCTCGATCCCTTCGATCCCGCGGGGGCAGTACCAGTCCGCCTGGTAGGGATTGAGATCCCGAGCCGACTCCCATTCCCGCCAGTGCACCAGCAGCTTGGCATTCGGAAACAGCGCGGCCTCGCTGTCGGTGCCCAGCCAGCGCCGCACATCCTGGGTATGCAGGTGGTCATAGGTGATGTAGTCGATGTCTTCCGGTCGCAGGCCGATGCGCAACAGCACATCGGGCACGCTCGCCTGCCGCTTGACGATGCGATCGATCATCAACTTCGGGCTGGAATCGGCCAGACGACGAAAAAACGGCGTTTCGGCGTTGCGCTCATGGTCCGAGGGTGACACCAGCAAGGTTTTCAGCCCGTCGGCCGTATCGAACTGGATCACGAACAGGCGGTTCTGGATGTGCACGAATTCCACCCAGCGCTCGCGCGAAAAGGCGTTGCGCAGGGCATAACGGGAGGGATAAGGCACCCGGATCAGATCGAATGACCGGAAATAGCGCAGCTTGGGCCCGGCCAGCATGTCCTGGCGAAAGCTGGTGGCCGCGGCCCGCGTATCCTCGACCCGGGCCTGCTGGCCGGCCGCCTTGCGGCTGCCATCGAAATGGGTGATTGGCTGAAATTCGCTCATCAATTTGGTCCTTGAATCCGGTGTGCAGCGCGCAGTTCCCGCTCCAGAACGCGCATGCCTTGTTGCAATGAAATGGCCGGGGCATACCCCAGAACCTCGCGGGCGCGGGCACAGGACACTTTGTGCCGACGCATCAGAAATCGGATGGCCGCCGGCCTGGCCGGTGAAGGCTGGCCCAGCCTCGGCAGCACGACATCCATCAAGCCCACCAGCGCGAGCACCAGCGCACTGGGCAGGACCGGCACCCAGGATCGCCCCAGCATGCGCAGATGAAAGGCAAAGAACTCACGACATGAGGTGGCCTGATCATCGGTGATATTGAACACCTCGCCGCAGCGGTCCTGCGCATGCGCCAGCAGGATGCCATCGATGAGATTGTCGACATGCACATGATTGATCAGCCCGCGCCCCATCATCGGCAGAACGAACTGATGCCTCTGCATCATCTGCAATGGTCGCAGAACCCAGGGCACGCTGCCGGCGCCATACACATCACCGGGCCGAATCACGATCACGCCCAAGCCCCGCTCCGGGACATTGTATTGCAGGGCGATCCGCTCGCTGCTCAGCTTGGTCTCGTTGTAAAGGTTGCCGGCGACATTGAAAGGCCCGTCCTCGGTCACCTCGGAGGGGTAGTCGAAACCGTAGACCATGATCGACGACAGATGAATCAGCCGCCTGACCCCGGCGCGCCGCGCGGCCTCGCACACCGCTCGGGTGCCTTGATTATTGACCCGCTCATACAGCGCAGCAGGGCCGTCTTCGGCCACCACGGCGGCGGCGTGAAAAACCAGATCAACCCCCGCGAACAAGGCGTCCAGGGCCTGCGCATCGGTCACGTCGCCCTGCCGTGCATCCACACCCTGCGCCAGCAGCGGGGCAAGCGCGGCCTCCGCAAGATCCAGACCACGCACGCTCCAGCCCAGCGCCTGGGCGCGCTCGGCCATGCGGCGGCCGATGAACCCACCGATGCCGGTGATGGCGATTGTGATCATGTCAGATTACCCGGACGCCTGAGCGTCAATGCGTGGCGGACCCGGCCACCGCATTCGCCGCACAGCTGCGGCGCTGCGAACAACCACCGGGCCGGATGGCCCGGCCTTCCGCGCTTGCGATCAGGACTTGATGCGCAACAGGAAATTGAACACCCAGGTGGCCAACCCACGATACGGTGGCCGCAGGAATTTCATCGCGCTGAACGGCGCCTGATAGAAAACCGGCCGCAACTTGGAGAAGGTCAGGAAACCATCACGGCCATGGTAATGGCCCATGCCACTGGCGCCGACCCCACCAAACGGCAGATCATGCTGACCGACATGGAACAGGGCATCGTTCACCGTCACCCCGCCCGACATGGTGCGGCTGATGTAGTGCTGCACCAGTTTGCGATCCTTCGAGAACGGATAAAACGCCAGTGGCCGGTCATGCGCGTTGATGTAACGAATCACCTCATCCGGCTCCTCGTAGGTCATCACCATCAACAAAGGGCCAAAGGTCTCGCGTTGCCGAATCGTCATGTCCGGCGTGGTGTCCAGAACCAGATGCAGCGGCAATTTGCGGGTCGCCGGATCGGCGTCCTGCGTGCCCAGATTGATCACCGTGCCGCCCTTGCTGCGGGCATCCTCCAGGGTGTCCTGCAGACGTTTGAAGGAGCGATCATCGATGATCGAGGTGTAATCCACATGCTGGATGTCCGGGCAATGCTCGGCGACATAGGCTTTCGCCAGTTCGACAAAGCGCTCTTTCTGGCTGGCGTGCACGAACACGTAATCGACGTTGGTGCAGATCTGGCCGGTATTGAACTGCTTCACGAACATGATTCTGCCGACCGCGGTCTCGAGCGGAAACTCGGGGTCGATCACCGCCGGTGACTTGCCACCCAGTTCCAGCACCACCGGCGTGAGATTCTTGGCCGCCGCCGCCATCACCGCCCGCCCGGTCTGTCCCGAACCGGTAAACAGCAGAAGGTCAAACGGAATTTGCGAGAATTCAATGCCGACGCCACCGGTTTCTTCAAAGAAGGCCAGCTTGTCAGCGGCGAAATATTTTGGCGAAAGCTCGCAGAGCAACTGGCTCAAGGCGCGCGAATTTTCCGACATCTTGACCATCGCCCGATTGCCGGCGGCGAATGCCGCAGCCAGGGGCACGAAGCTCAGATTGACCGGAAAGTTCCAGGGCACAATGATGCCGACCACGCCCAGCGGCTGCGGAATGACGCGATTGCGTGCACCTGGATACATGCCCAGATCCACATGGCGCTTCTGCGGGCGCGTCCATTTCTTCAGATTCTTGATGCTGTCATTGATCGCGTCCACCACCGCGATCATGTCGGCAAACAGGCTCTCGTGGCGCGAACGATTACCGTAATCCTGGCTGATCGCATCCAGGATCGCATCCTTGTTGTCCACCAGCAGCTGCTTGAGGTTCTGCAAATCCTCCTTGCGCTGTTGCAACGTCGGCTCGGGATCAGCCAGATAGGCAGTCCTTTGCTGCTTGAAGCAGGCATTGAGCACTGCGGCGGTATCGTCCTGGAATAATTTTTCAACTGCAGTCATCTTGCTCTCCTGCGCCGGCCCCTGAATGCCCGCCGGCGGAATGATCTGAATATGATAGCACCCGGGTGTGCACGTCACCTGCAGATGGCGCAGAGAAGAGCGGCTCGCGCAGAGGAGACTGAGAAAAAGCCGTTCTCGCGAAGAACGCAATGGGCGCCAAGAAGAAGAAACCACTGGCTTTCATTGCGGACTGCGCGCGCGTTGCGAGAGCCCGCTTTTACTTCAATGAGCCAACGGCGGCTCGCGCAGAGGGCGCTGAGAAAAGCGCTTCTCGCGAAGCGCGCCAAAAGCGCCAAGGACAAGTCGTACTGGCCATTCTTTGCGGGCTCTGCGCGCTTTGCGAGAGCCCGCTTTTGCGTCATTCAGCCACAGCGGCTCGCGCAGGGAACGCTGAGAAAAGCGCTTCTCGCCAAGAACGCGAAGAGCCCAAGGTAATAAACCTGACTTTTTTCGCTCGCTTTGCGAGGGCAATGCTTTGCCTTACATCACCCTGCAAAGGCTCGCCACAGCCGATCAGGAACGCGGGTGCGCATTGCCGATCAGCGGCAGTTTCACCGTCGCTTCGACATTCACCGGCGTGGGCAGGTCGGAGCCGGACCCGGGATACTGGCCGCTATGCGATGGCATCAACATCAGCGCGAGCCGATCACCGGAATTCAGACGGACACTCACACCGGCCAGTTCGTCCTGGAAATGACCATAGCCCCGATACGGCGTCAGCTGATTCATGATCGGCTGGTAGCTGGCACCGCCATCACTGCTGCGCCCCAGAGCAACGAAAAGGATGGGGTCGCCCTGCCCGGCCACACCCAATGCGGGATCGGTGATGCTGATCTCAATCGAGGGAATGCCGACCAGCAGGTCGCCTTCCGGCCCCACTTCCAGGCCCAGATCCAGGCTCACCGCACCCAGCACATTGTCCTGCAACTCATGCAGCAACAGATTGCTGGTCGCCACGCTGGCGCTGTAGCCGCCATCCGCGCCGCGTGGTATGTCCTCAAGAATCACGCCCTCATCGCCATCCATGCCGATGTGCATGCAGACCTGCGGCACGAAGCTGGCAGCGCCGGCCTTGCGATACAGCTTTTCCTCGAAAAACGCGAACCAGGCGTCGCTCATTTCCATGGTGCCGCAGCGGCTGTGGGCGCCACCGGAATGGCCGGCGGGTTCGGCCATGAACCGGACATCACCGCCGAGGGCGCGCAGGCATTCAAAATTGTCGCGGGCTTCGTTCAGATTGAACAGGGTGTCACCCGCACTTTGGGCATACAGCGCATCAATGGCGCGCAATGGCCGACCGTTGCCATCGCAGTTGTAGGCCAGCGAATTGCGATACAGCAGCGCCTGCTGCTCGGCGGTCAGCTGATTGGCGGAAAGTCCCAGCGCCAGGCCCTGATTCACTTCCGGGTCCTGCCCGTTGGCCAGCACATTGCCGCCCACCGACAGCAAGGCCGCCCACTGAGTCTTGAACACCCGGTTCTGGTACAGGCTGTAGTTGAGATCATGCCAGGTGATCATCGGCGCGATCGCATCCAGGCGATCCTTGGGATCAATGCGGTAGATCAGGTGCTGAAAACCGCCCCCATAGCTGCCGCCGAAAGCACCCAGCACCGGATCGGCCTCGCCGTTCTCATCGGGTCGCGTCATCACCCAGCCCAGATTTTCTTCCACCCAATCCAGCACCTGGAGCCAGTCCTGGCCTTCAAAATCCGGATCCAACACCCGAATCAGACCGCCAGAATCACCGTGGCCACGCTCATCCAGACTCAGGATGCCATATCCACCGGCGAGCGCCCGCCCTTCGAAGGAGTCGCTGTTTTCGGGACGCTCAGCCGCATTCCGACGGCGACCGCTGTAGCCGTGGCTGTGCAGCAAGAGCGGATAGGACTGGGCCAGCCGCAACTGCTCCGGCTCATGCACGGTAAACGCGATTGCCGCACCATCGATATCGGACTGCAGGACCACATCGTAACTCTCGCCCGCCCGGTTTTCCGTCGACCCGCTGCCTGCGGCGCGCGCGTTCAGCGCCTCTTCCTGCCCCCCGCCACAAGCACCAAGAAGCATCGACAGCAGGCCGATCTGTATGAATTTCTGCAGGTTTTGCATCACGTTGGGGTCTCCGAAATCTTGCAATGTTCTTGTCCTATGCCGCTCGCCGGGCCGCCACACGCCCGGACCTCTGTCTCAGGATCAGCAGGTCCGGGCCGGCCACAAGCCGGCTTGCCGGATCAGTTACACGCCCGGCGCCTCGCAATCGTTCCCTGCCAGTTCGCAACACAGACGCGCCGATCGGCACCTCATGCCAGCGACAGCGCCGCCGCAGAGCTGACCGCCTTGACATTCCCTTGACCGATTCCGCGGCAGGGTTGCCGACGGCAATTCGCCGTAAACAATTGATCGGGATACACAAGATGGCAAAACTGGAAGACATCGAGGGCATTGGTCCCACGTTCGCGAACAAGCTGCGGGCCGCCGGCATCGCCTCGCAGAAGAAACTGCTGGAAGCCGGCAGCACACCGGCGGGTCGGCGTCGGATTGAAAAGGATACCGGCGTCTCGGGCAAGCTGGTGCTCAAATGGATCAATCGCGCAGACCTCGCCCGTGTGCGCGGCGTGGGCGAGGAATATGCCGACCTGCTGGAAGTCGCCGGCGTGGACACCGTGCCCGAGCTGGCCCGCCGCAATGCCGAAAACCTGCACGCCCGCATGAGCGCGGTGAATGAGTCCCGGCATCTGGTGCGGACGCTGCCGCCTCTGGCCAAGGTGCAGGCCTGGACGACCCAGGCCAAGGACCTGCCACGCGCCATCCACTACTGAGATCGTCGCGGCCGAAACCGAAGCGGGCCCTGGCCAGCCTGGCCATCCTGGCCCGCCGTTTCCTGCCCCAAGCTACGCCACAGCCTGCCGGGTCAGCAAGCCCCGGCTCAAGCCGCTGAGGCAAGCAGCGCGGGGCGCCAGCCCAGGGCGATGAAATGAACCTGGATGTCGGCGCTTTTGGCCCGAATCGAAAGATCTTCGAGTGCCACCGTCTGCGCATCGAAACCCAGTTCCAGGCGATCGACCTCCGCTTCAAACGCTTGTGCCAGTTCGTCGAGTTGGGCCTTCAGCAACTCGACCCGCTCCTGCGCTCGCCCGACATCCGCCGCCTCCTTGCGAATTCTCCCGGCGCGCCGGGCCGCCGCCCCGACCCGCCGGACATTGGTGGCGCTGACTGTCTTGCGCCCCATGAAGGCGCCGAGCAGCGCACTGCCGAAAGACAGCGCCGCATCCAGCTTGCTTTGCTGACTCTGATCTGTTTCGCGCTCGACCGCCTGCTGCGCGCTCAGCAGTCGCCCATTGAGCTTCTCCAGCTTGCTGTCATAACGCTCGCGCAGCACCGCAATCGCCGCATCGCGCTTCTCGCTGGCGGCCTGCTGCAGGCGAATGCGGAATTGACCCTCGGACTCACCAGGCGCAGACAGACACTTGAGCTCGGCGCAACTTTTCAGGGCCAGAGGCCGGCCATTGCGCACATGCCGGATCAGATCTTTCTGCCAGGAGGCCCTGGGTTTCAGCAGGACGCCTGGACAGGGAGAAAAATGCGCGCCCGCCAAAGCATCCGGCTGCAGATCATCGACGCTTTCATCCAGCCGTTCGGCCTCATCCCAGTCCAGCGCCACCGGCCCCTCATCGGCGCTGAGTGCCAGCAACAATCGATCGGAATGCCCAAGCTTGTAGCGTGCGCTGTGATAATCCACATCCAGCGCGGCCAGAAGACAAGGGCGATAAATCACCTCCTGGCCGGCTTCGGGCTGGCGCCGCAGTGGCAGAAAATACTGTTTCATGCCCGCCGGCAAGGGCGGCGGGGCCTGCTTTACGGCTGCGCGTGACGGCGGCGACGTGGCGATCGGCTCCGCCGGCTCAGCGGCTGGCGGCACAGCCGGTGTGAGGCGGCGAATCTGCTCGCGCGCTAAAGGGCCGGCCAGATAGGACAGGGCCCAACGCGTGGCGAAAGGCTCGGGTCGTGCATCGTGGACGTTGTGCAGCAGAAACCGGCGCTTGCCCAGCCCGGTCAACCAGCGTGACAGCTCGGCCACATCGGCGCCGCTGGAGCGCAGGCCATCGAGCACCCGCGCACGGTCCTGATCGGTCTGCAGGCGGCCGATGAACCAGGTGCCGGCATTGGACAAGGCCTTGTAATCCAGATCCACCGGATTCTGAGTGCTCAGCACCAGTCCCAGACCGAAAGCCCGCGCCTGTTTGAGCAAGGTCAACAACAGCAGCTTGCTGGGCGGATTGGCGGTTGGCGGCAGATAGCCGAAAATCTCGTCCATGTACAACAGCGCACGCAGGCTGCCGGTGCCCGGTTGCGCGCGCATCCAGTTCAGCAACTCGGCGAGTAACAGGGTCACCACCGACATGCGCTCTGCATCACTCAGATGCGCGATGTTGACGATCGACAGGCGCGGCTTGCCGCTTCCGGTATACAGAAGGGCCTGGGCATCCAGGGGATCGCCTTCGAGCCAGCTGGCGAAGCCCGGCGAGGCCAGCAGATTGTTCAGCCGCATCGCCAGCGCCATGCGATCACGCGGCGGATAGAAATCATCCAGCGCCAACACGCCGAAACGCTCGATGCCGGGGCTTTGAATCGCGCCGATCAGGCCGGCCAGATCGACATCCCGCCCGGCCCGCCACTCGCGGTCGAAAAGCCTGGCCAGCAGGATGTGTTCACGGCTGCTCAAGGGATCGGCGTCAATGCCCAGCAAAGTCAGCAGACCGGTCGTTGCCGCCTGCACCCGCTGGGCGAAAAGTTCCGGATCCTGGGCCGTGGCCGCGGCCGGACAGCGCAGCGACCCCAGAATGGACAAGGGCCGCCCGGCGGAGCTTCCGGGCGTATAGATGGCCATGTCCACGGTTTGGGCGAGCCGGCCGATGCGCTCGGGTTCCTGATCCCAGTCGCGCAGACCCTCACGCCAACTGCGGGCTTGCTGGGCGGCAAATTCATCCAGATCCAGACCTGCGGTGGTGGCGGCCGCAGGATCGACCCAGGGGCGGAAATCAGCAGGCTGCAGGCCTGGAAAATTCAGCAGCAGATTGCCCAGATCGCCTTTGGGATCGACCGCGATCACCGGAATTCGGTCAATCGCCGCCTCTTCCAGCAGGCACACGCCCAGTCCCGTCTTGCCGCTGCCAGTCATGCCGATGATCACGGCATGGGTGGTCAGGTCCTTGGCGTCATACAACAAAGGTTCGCTGGCGATTTTGCCGCTGTCCGGATCGCAACGCCGCCCGAGATAGAACGCTCCCAGCTTCTCATAAGCCTTCATGCCCCGCCCCCTTGAGTTTGAACCTGCGCCCGCTTACTTGAGCACTTTTTCCAGCAAGGCCTTGATCTGGTCACCGCCTTCCTGCTGCTGCAGGTAGTTGAGCACCACGGGAATGAACTGGGTGACCATGGACTTGTCCATGCCGAGCTTGGAGAACCCACCGGCCAGTTGCGCCAGCGCACCCAGTTGTCCGCCACCGAACTTGCCCAGCAGGCCACCGACCGCGCCCATCAGACCGCCGCCCGCCTCCGGCGCCTGCCCGATCAGTTCCCCGGCATCGGGCACGGCCTGGCGAATCTGCTCGAAATCGCCTCCCAGCTTGTCCTGCGCCAGCTTCAGCAACAGGCCGGCACCGCCCTTGGCCTGATTCTCGTCGATCCCCAGCTGGGAACTCAAAGCACTGATCAAATTCATGTCATTAGCCTCTTTGTGATGGAATACAAGGTCGCCGATCCTCCAGCCCGACGGTGAAGAAAACGCGATCGATTGTGCATCGCGCCCGTCGCGCAGGGCGCCACGGCAACCTTGTTCATGCCTGCACCGCATGCGATTCGCCCGGCTTCCAGCGCGTCAACCCGAAGCGCGCGCTGAGCATGCGCCGCAACATCCGCGCCGGCAGCCAGCGCGCCATCACCGGCAGGCTGCGGCTGCCGCGGCCGATGCGCAGCACCTGGCGGGGTGACTCCGAGTCCAGCTCGGCCAGCAATTGGGCGGCGAACGCGGCCGCCGGTGTTGCCTTGACTTGCGAAGCGCCTGCCCGCGCCATGATGCCATCGCGAATCGAGGCATACAGGGAATCCGGCCTCAGCCACTGTTCGACACTGGCGGCTGCGGCGGCACCGAAATTCGACTGAATCGCACCGGGCTGCACGGTCACGACCTGGATCCCCAGCGGCGCCAGTTCCATCCGCATCGCCTCGGCCACGCAGTGGAGCGCCGCCTTGCTGGCGCAGTAGGCGCCGGCAAACGGGGTGGTGAGAATGCCGGACACGCTGCCGACATGGACGATCACCGGCCGGGCACTGGCGCGCAGGCAGGGCAGCAGTGTCTGGCTCAGCAGCACCGGCGCGAACACGTTGGTTTCAAACTGCGCACGCAATTTGTCGGCGGGAATTTCCAGCATCGGCCCCATCGCCGAAATGCCGGCATTGTGAATCAGCAGATCGATGTGCGCGTACCCGGCGGCCTGCAGCGCGGCAAGCAGTGCTTGCTGGCTGGCTGCATCATTGACATCCAGCGCCAGCGTTTCACAACCGGCATCGCGCAAGGCCTTCAGCGACTGCGGCTGGCGGGCCGTAGCGATGACTGTATCGCCACGGCCCGCAAAGGCCGCGGCCAGGGCCTGACCGATGCCGCTGGAACATCCGGTAATCAGCACCGTGCGCACCATCAGCCAACCCCTTTGGTTGTCGGCTCTGCGTCCAGCCGCACCAGGCGATAGTTCTTTCTTGCCAGCCGCTGCGGCAGTTCAAAAGCCATGGCCTGCCGACCATCACATTGCGCCAGCAGTTCATTCACCGGCGCCCGCTGTGCCGGCGTCAGGCTGGCGTAGAACTCCAGCGGCCTCTGCATCATCCAGATCTCGTTGGCGAACATCAGCCGCTTCTCGGTCACCTTGCCGATCCTGAAATCATGCCAGCCCATGGCACGGGAAATACTCGCCTTGTCCGGATGTTGCTGCAGCCAGTCGGGCAGCGCGGCGGCCGTATCCTCGAGGATGGGCCAGTGTTCGACGAACAGGTGCTGCAGGATCGGCAGCAGGGTATCGGGCACCTGATCCGCCGGCAGGAATTCGCCTTCAGCCTGATCCAGGGCATTGATACGCTGCAGGAATTCCAGGGTCCGTGGCGCACGTTCAAGCAGGATTGCGCGTGGATAGGGATCTCGGGCGAGGTGGGCATACAGCGGCCCGGCGAGGGCGAAATCAGCCAGGCAGGGACGGGAACCCAGCAGGTAAGGGTGCTGCGCCAGATGGGCTTCGAAATCCTCCAAAAAACCTTCGAACCAGCGTTCGATCACAGGGATGGTCGCGGCGGTGACGCCAAGGTATTTCAGCGACTGCCGAAATGGCGCGCTGATCCGGCGCCCGACCATGCGCGCCAGCGGCCCCGGCAGTGGTCCGGCGATGCGCCCGAACTCCCGCATCAGGTACTCATGCTGCCGATCTTCATAGCTCCAGCGGTAGTGCATGCCGGGCAGCAGAAACCATTCATCCGCATAAACCTCCAGCAACAAGGCCACCAGTCTCTGACATGGGCTTTGCGGATAGATCGGACGTGCGGCAAAGCGACGCTCCATCTCGTCAATGATGTCGCTGGTATCCTGCAGCAATTCCCCCTGTGGGGTCAGCAGCACCGGGATGAAGCGCTGACCGGTTCGCCGCAGGATCAATGTCTGGTATGTCCACAAGCTGACCTGCTTTTCGCGATAGGGGATTTTCTTGTATCGCAAGTACGGCCGCAGCTTGCCAGTAAAGTAGGAATGGTCGGTGCCGTAAAGCGTGTAGACCTGCATCTGCTCTCCCGGAAAATAGAGTTGCAGCCGCTCCTGTGGCGCTGCTTCCGATCCTAATGTGACAGCTTGATCCGGCCCAAGTCCATTCCCGGCCCCACGGACCTGCGCATGCAGCCGGAGCGACCCGCGATGAGTCTGCCAGGGGCGGGCCATCGCGGCCCCGGCGAATCCGCCTCAAGGCCTCTCGCGCAATGGCCATGAAAGGCGCTCGGGACGCCGCGGCGCGCCATGCGCACGAAAATAGTCCAGCAAGATGGCCAGATCCTTGTCGTAATCGCCACCGGCGTACAAGGGCGGCCCCAGCAGGGCCCGCTTGAGTCGGTAATTGGGCGCCGATGGCACGATCGGCACCCCCGCACCCTGCGCGATCAGATAGAAACCACGCTTGAATTCCCGCGCCTGCTTGCGTGTGCCTTCCGGCGTGATCAGCAGCACCAGATGTTCACGCTGGCGAAATGCCTCGATGCTCTGCTCGACCACGCCCTGGGGACTGTCGCGATCGATGGGGATGGCCCCCAGCCAGCGCAGCAGAATGCCAAGCGGACCACGAAACAGGGAATCCTTGATCATGGTCTGGGCATGCAGCCCCATCGCCAGCAAGGCGGCTAGACCGAGAATGCCATCCACATTCGAAGTATGCGGGGCACCGATAATGATGAACTTGCCGCAATCGGGCAGCTCGCCCTCGACCCGCCAACCGGCCAGACGCAAGACCAGCCGCCCCGCAGCGCGCGACAATGCGGTGCCACGCCGCGGAATTCGCGGCCCGAGTTCGGGTACCAGTTGAGTCATGCCGGGCCTTGGCCTGCCGGTCTTGAAGGGCGCTTAATGTGCCGGAAACCGTATCCACCAGGCAAGGCCTGCACCGCAACCACCCGCGCCACAGCCGCCACTCGCCAGGTCCGGATCCGCCCCTGTGTCTGTGCTAATGTGCGCGTATGCGAGTCTTCATCAGCCTTGCCGCTCTGCTGACACTGATCTTGAGCTTCGGTGCGGGACCAAGCTTGGCCCAGGAGGCGCCGCCGGCAGAGGCCAAGCGCGCTTTGTTGGTCGACATTCAGGGCCCCATCGGCCCCGCGATCAGCGCACACGCGAGCCGCGCCATCGCCCACGCACAGGACGGTCCGTATGAAGTGGTGATCCTGCGCATCGACACACCCGGCGGGCTGGACACCGCCATGCGCGACATCATCAAGGCCATGCTCGCTTCCCAGGTGCCGGTGGCGGGCTACGTCGCACCCTCTGGCGCCCGGGCCGCCAGCGCTGGCACTTACATTCTCTATGCGGCCGAATTTGCCGCGATGGCGCCGGCCACCAATCTGGGCGCCGCCACACCGATCTCCATCGCCCCGGCGCCGCGGCTGCCGCGTCCGCCCTCCGCAGAAGAGGACGAAGATGCGGACACCGGGCAGAATGCAGCGGAACGCAAAGCCGTCAACGACGCGGTCGCCTACATTCGCGGCCTAGCGCAGCGCCATCAGCGCAACGCCGACTGGGCCGAACAGGCGGTCCGCAGCGGCGCCAGCCTGTCCGCCCAGCAGGCCCTGGAAATGCAGGTGATCGACGCGGTTCTGGCCGATCTGCCCGGCCTGCTGAAGTGGCTGGATGGCCGCACCGCCGAGGCCGGCGGTCGCCCCCGAATCCTGCAAACCGCCGGCCTGCAGGTGGAGGTGTTCGAGCCCGACTGGCGCACCCGCCTGCTGGCCATCATCACCAACCCGACCGTGGCCTACATGCTGATGATGATCGGCATCTACGGACTGATCCTCGAGGGCTATAACCCGGGCGCGCTGGTGCCGGGCGTGATCGGCGGCATCTGCCTGCTGGTGGCCCTGTTCGCCTTTCAGATCCTGCCGGTCAATGGCGCCGGGCTGGCACTGATCCTGCTTGGCCTCGGCCTCATCACCGCCGAAGCTTTCGTGCCCAGCTTCGGCATCTTAGGCCTCGGCGGGATCAGCGCTTTCGTGATCGGCTCCGTCATGCTGATGGACACCGAGGTGCCGGGCTACCAGGTTCCACTGGGCATGGTCGGCGCCATGGCCGTGGCCTCCGTCGCGCTGGTGGTCGTCACGATGACGCTGATGTTGCGCGCGCGGCGCCACGCGCTGGTCAGCGGCCCGGAAACCTTGATCGGCGCAGAGGCCGAAGCACAGGCCGACTTCAGCCAGCACGCACAGGGCTATGGCGGATGGGTCTGGCTGGAAGGCGAACTCTGGCAGGCCGCGTGTCCTCAGCCCGTCGCCGCCGGGCAGAGGCTGCGGGTTGTTTCGCGCAGCGGCTTGATCTTGCATGTGCAGGAACAACTACAGGAGTGAATGATGATTCCAGGACTAGGTTTTCTGCTCGGGCTGGTGCTGCTGTTTCTGATCTCGGCACTGAAAATCCTGCCGGAGTACCAGCGCGGGGTGGTGTTCACCCTGGGTCGCTATACCGGCGTCAAGGGCCCGGGACTGATCATCATCATTCCGGTGATCCAGCGCCTGGTCCGGGTGGATCTGCGGGTTGTGGTCATGGACGTGCCAACCCAGGACGTGATCTCGCGGGACAATGTTTCGGTGAAGGTCAATGCGGTCGTCTATTTCCGCGTCGTCGAGCCGGAGAAGGCGATCATTCAGGTCGAGCATTTCTATGATGCGGTGAGCCAGTTGGCGCAGACCACGCTGCGCTCGGTGCTGGGTCAGCACGAGCTCGATGACATGCTGGCCGAGCGGGAAAAGCTGAATCACGACATCCAGGTCATCCTCGACAAGCAAAGCGATGCCTGGGGGGTCAAGATCAACAACGTGGAAATCAAGCATGTGGATCTGGACGAGAGCATGATCCGCGCCATTGCCCAACAGGCCGAGGCCGAGCGCGCCCGTCGCGCCAAGGTGATTCATGCCGAGGGCGAGGTTCAGGCCGCCGAAAAACTGCGTCGGGCTGCCGAAGAGCTGTCCCGTCAGCCGCAGGCCATCCAGCTACGCTACCTGCAGACCCTGATCGAGGTCGCCGGCGACAAGAGCTCCACCATCGTGTTCCCGCTGCCCATGGACCTGATCGAGCCCTTGCTGCGCAAGCCGCAGGACCGCTGAAGACCACCCATCATACGGCATAGACCGGCCCTGCCAATGGCCAGGCGCGCCCTGCATGCCGGGGCGGAGAACGTGCCTCGGCCAGCCACATGGCGACCCCGATGCGTGGGGTGCGTCAATGCCCACAAGGAAAGGATGCGGTCTGATTGCGTCCGGTTTGCTTGGCGTGATACATCGCGGCGTCGGCACGCTGGATCAACTCTTCCAGGCTCAGCGCCTCTTCCCCCCGAAAGGTACACACGCCCATGCTGGCGGTGATCATGCCGGCCTTGCTTTTGATCGTATGCAGAAGTTGATGAATCCTGGCCGCCAGCTGCACCGCCTGATCACGATCTGTTCCGGGCAGGACAAGCAGGAATTCCTCGCCGCCATAGCGGGCGGCGACATCCATGGTACGGGCATAGCGCGCCAGCACGGCGCCGACTTCACGCAGCACCGCATCACCTTCGGAATGGCCGAATGCATCGTTCACCTGCTTGAAATGATCGATGTCCAGCATCACCAGTGAAAGGCAGCCGCCGCTGCGTCTGGCGCGCTCGAACTCGATCGCTGCACGACGTTCAAGCTCGCGCCGGTTCACCAGTTTGGTCAGCTCATCCGTGACCGCGATCCGTGACAGGTGCTCGTTCAAATTTTCCAGCTTCTCGCGCGCGCTGATCAGTTCCTGATAGAGCTTGTCGCGATTCCGACTGACATAGAAACTCCAGTACACCGGTGCGTCCTGCCCACCCGCCCAGGTGGCATGCATGACCATCGGCACCGATGCCGGATCATCTCCCCAGGTTTTCAGACTCAGCTGAATTTCGTCGCAATGTTTCTCATGCCGCAGCATGGGCAGCACATAGCTGTCGAAAAACAGGCGCGAGGCCTTGCTGAGCAGCGTCGTGATCGCTTGGCCGATCAGAGCCTCCTCCGGCCAGCCCAAGGTCTGGCTCAGATAGCCGTTCATTTCCAGCACACGCCATTGGCTGTCGGTGACCAGAGCGCCGCAGGGGAAGCTGTCCATGTTCATGATTGCAGCGGTGCGCGCAGCTTGGCCAGGTACGCTTCGATCGCCGCGACCACCAGGTCGGGATCGGTCATGTGGGCGCAATGTCCCCGCGCCGGCAAAATCTGCATCTCACTCCCGGGCATGTGTTCGTGAACGTATCGGCCGACCTCGATCGAGGCCAGCGAGTCAACCTCGCTTTGCAGGATCAGGGCGGGGTGCAGAGCCTGAGGCAACAGCTCGCGACAATCCGACATGAATGTCGCCCGGGCGAAGGCCTTGGCAACGACCGGATCGGTGGAACAGAAACTCTCGGCCAGTTCCCCGCTCAGGGGCTCCGTCTCCTGCAGGCCCATTACGATGGGAGCCAGGTGGTGGGCCCAGCCAATGTAATTTTTGTCCATCAGATTGAGCAGTTCCTCAAGATCAGAGCGCTCGAAGCCACCGGCATAGTCGGGGGGGTGGTTCAGAAAGCATGGCGAGGGACCGAGCATGATGTGTGCCCGCACCCGCTCCGGCATCGCCAGCGATGCAAGCAGCCCGATCATGCAGCTCACCGAATGTTCGACCAGCACGACATCTTGCAGCTTGAGATCGACGCAGATTTCCTGGATATCCTGGGCGTAGCCCTGCAGATGACGGTAGCGCTGCGGCACATAGGCGGAAAGATCGGAATGCCCGGAGCCGACGTAGTCGAACATCACCACCCGGCATGAGGCCTCGAACCGTGGCGCGACGAAGCGCCACATGTTCTGGTCGCAGCCAAATCCATGGGCGAAGAGCAGGGTCAGATCGCCCGCCCCCGCGGAGTGGACGTGGCTCCGCTTGGCGATGCTGTTCGGGCTGGACATGGATCAGGACCTGGCGGGATCAGCGCAACGGCGGTCACGCTACCGCAAGCCTGCAGGGTGCCGCGTCACAAATTTGTGAAGACCGGACCAACAGGCGTTGAAAATCTCTGGTTTTCGACGGCTTGCCAACCCGTACGGCCCAGCAAGGCTGCGGCGGCTGGCGGAAAATGCCTGACGGCCTTGAAGATGACCCGCGCCCAGGCGGGCGTCAGCTTTCTTTGTTCGGTAACACGTCCACGCACAGCAGGGCGATGTCATCGTCGAAGACATAGCCGCCACGAAAGGTCTCCAGATCTTCGATCAGCCAGCTGACGAGGGCATCGGCATCGCCGTCATGCCGGTCCCTGAAGATCTGAGCAAGTCGCCAGTTGCCGTACATCTGGCGTTTCCCGTCGCGGGCTTCCGTCACCCCGTCGGTATAGAACAGCAGACGGTCACCAGGCGCGAGTTCGGTCTGGTGATCGGGATAGTCGTCCGATTCGAACAAGCCCAGCAGCATGCCGGCGGCGCCGAGTTCCTCCACCTCTCCGGAAGCTGCGCGGCGCAACAATGGCAGACATTGGCCGGCATTCGCGAACTGCACCCGTCGCCGATCGGCATCGACGAAAGCGGCAAACAGGGTGAGGAAGTGATGCCCGGTGTTGTCGACCAGGGTCCGGCTCATGGCGCGCAACAAGGCACCTGGCGTCGCCGCCGCCTGGGAATGCATGGCACAGGTGATCTTGACCATCGCGGTAATCAGCGAGGCGGTGACCCCATGGCCCGACACGTCGCCGACCAACAGGGCCGTCCGTCCATCGGGCAGCGGAATCACATCATAATAATCACCGCCGACCTGGGCCATCGGCCGGTAATAGCCCCGAATTCGCAGACCCGCGATGCCTTCGAAGCCCTGCGGCAGGAAACGTTGCTGCATCGAGCACGCCAGCTTCAGATCGGCATCGAGTTCCTTGTGGCGCCGCTCCAGCTCCTGGAACTGCCGGGTCACGATCTCCTGCGTGCGTTCCAACTCATTGCTCGCGGCCTGCAACTGGACGTTGCGAACCTGCTCCCGCTGCGCCGCCACCTCACGCAAATACAGGCCAAGCTGCAACACCACGGCCGCGGTGCCCAGCAACACGGCATGGAATGACAGTTCGAACAGGCTAAGCGACGGGCTCGTCCGGAAGATGTGAATGGCGATGAAACCGAGCACCAGAGCGGCGTTCACGGTCCCCAGATAGAGCGGCCGTGCCTGCGGCAACACGCTGAAAAAAATCATCGCGCAATACAGGCTGGCCATGTAGCCAGGAAACACCACGCCGAGATGCAGGCAGCCTGTCCCCACCACCAGATGGAGCACCGCCAGCGCCTCAGGGATCTTGCGTTCAAAGCCTGGCAGAAAGGTCGCCGCCAGCACCAACAAGGACAGGGACAGCACCATCGCTCGGTTGGCCAGCAGCGGGACGACCTGATCGCTCAGGTAGTTCAGATCCAGGAACACGAAACCGGCATACATGACCACGCCAAAGACCAGAACGGCACGCAGGACTTTCAGCTTGTCGGCCAGTACCGCACGACTGAGGTCCTGCATCGTCGAGGTCGCTTGCGCAGGCGCTGCGGTATAGGGCGCGCCGGTGCTGCGCGCCAGCATGCGGACCCGCGTGTCAGCCACCTCATCACGCCGGGCCTGCTGCAGGCGGTGATAGTGCTGGAAATGATCCAGGGCCTCGCGATCGCGGCCGGCCTGCTGCAAGGTTTCCGACAGTTCCAGATGCACTTCCAGGGCCTGGGCGCGGTCGTTGTGATCGGCGGCATGCCGCAGCAGGTCCTGATAGCGCGGAATCGCGGCATCCGGATTGTTTTGCAGGCGATCCAGGCAGGCCAGGTACTTGCGCAGCATCAACGCCATCGGCCGGTAGCCGGATTCCTCGGCGCGGCAGAGCGCGTCTTCAAGCATCTGCCGCGACTTCGAGTTCTGCGGCTGCTGCAAGCCCAGCAGCATGCCTAGATTACCCTGCACCATCAGCTCCTGATATTTCGAGCCGATCTGACGGGCCAGGCAAACCCCTTCCTCGCTGCACTCAATGCCGCGCTCCAGAGCTCTCTGGGCGGCCTTGGTCTGACCATGGCGTTGCAATTGCTTGACGTGCGCGACCATGGCCTCGCACAGATTGTTCAGGGCGGCATACAGGGCCTCGCGATCATCCAGCGCTCGGGCCAGCGTCAGCGACTGCTCCAGCTTGTCCACCGCCGCGCCGGTATCCCCCATGTAGTGGTGCACACAGCCGGCACGATTCAGCCCCCAGCACAGACGCAGATCATCCTCAGCCCGCTCTGCCGCGTCCAGGCAGTTGCTGACCGTGGCCAGGGCCTCGCCATGCAGGCCAAGCTCGATCAAACCCATGGTGCGCGTGGCCAGCGCCGCGGACATGCTCGACAGCATGCCCAGCCGCTCGCTCAGCTCGCCGGCCTCCTGCGCCGTGCTCACGCAGTCTTCGTTCGCACCGAGGCGCAGCAACTGCAAGGCCTTGAGATTCAGCGCCTGAACACGCATTCGATCATGGCCACAGGACTGTGCCAGGGTCACGGCCTGCCGCGCGATTTCCAGGGCTTCCCGGTGCCGGCCATGGGCGTCATGCACCCCGGCCCGTTCCAGCAAGCCCAGCAGCCCGGCCTCGCTGGCCGGCGCGTGCGCTGGCGTCAAATTCCCCATATGCTAAAAGCCCGCCCGAGCCACGAACGGATTCGCAGCATGATTCGCTCAGACCTGTAGAGCGGGTCTCCCCACACCGGCCTGCACTCCCGTTCGCGATTCTAGCCCTGCGAGAGCCTGCCGCCTAGCCGCATGGCAGCGATCATCGCTCTGCCATCAGCAGCGCACGGCGCGCATTGCAGGCGTGGCGCGGGTTTGCCTAGCCACTCGGTTCATGCTGAAGTAACGGGAATGATTATTCGAGACCGTCGACACCATGCAGGAAGCACCTGAACTGGACAATGAAATCGAGCGCCTGCAAATTCTGCGCGCCCTGGGACAGCTCGACACTCAGGCCGAGGAGCGCTTCGATCGCATCGTCGAAATCAGCAAGCTGCTCTTCAATGTCCCCATCGCCCTGATCACCCTGGTGGACGTCAACCGGCAGTGGTTCAAGGCGAATCGCGGCCTGGGCGCGAAGTCGACCGCCCGCTCGGTGTCCTTCTGCGGCCATGCCATCGCAGGCGACGACGTCATGGTGGTGGAAGATACGCTGGCCGACGAACGCTTTGACGACAATCCTTTAGTCAACGGCGAGCCCTTCATCCGCTTTTATGCCGGCGCGCCTCTGACGCTCGCACCGCAGATCCGGGTCGGCACGCTCTGCATCATCGACACCGAAAACCGCAGCTTCACAACGCAGGACCGCCAGATGCTGATGCGAATCGCCGGCATCGTACGCGACGAACTGCTGCGTCCTCCGGCGCCATCGGTTTCCGATCTGAGGCGGGAGAAAACCGATCAGGGCATCGACACGCTGGTCGACCGGATCAAGCTGTCCATCGGCTTCGGCCAGGACAGGCCGTCCACCTGATCGCAATGAGCCAAGCCAGACCGCAGAACTGGCCTGAGGCGGCCCGACTTCAGCGGCGATGGCACGGTCTGCGTTGCCGCAGGCCCTGGCAGACCCTGGGCACCGCACCATCATGCTCATGATTCAAACCTCTTCGGCGCCAGCCTCCAGCGAGGACCAGGCCGCCGCCAGCTTGCATTTCCTTCACGCAGCTAAGGCATGATCAGCGTTCCTTCTGCATCTGCGGCTGGCCAGATTGCAAGGCAATCACTCGACAAGGAATTCCGATGATTCTGGAGATCGTCCTACATCCGTTCACCTGGGGACTGATCCCCGGCCTGCTCCTCGCCGCCTTCGCCGGCCTCAAGGTTCGCCAGGCCCAGCGCGAACTGCAGCGATTCCGCCGCCACCTGAGCGAGCGACTGGAACTGGAGGCCGATTCGATCCAGGGTCTACGCGCGGCCAAAACCGGCCTGGAAAAGGAAAACGAGCAACTGCGCATGAAGGTATCGCAGCTCAATCAGGAGCCGGGACGGCAGGCCCAAAGGCAGGTGGAGATCCTGCTGCGCGCCGAGCGCCGCGTTCTGGTGGCGGTGCCCGGCTTCGCCGCGGCATGGGAGGATGCCAAACACGCCGCTCAGCTGGAACTGGAAGCCGAAGAGGCAGGCCATAGCATGCCGCGTCGGGTAATCTCTCGGTTGCTGGGCCGGCACCCGAGCGTGAGCATCGAAGATTCTTCCGCCCTGCCCCACGGCGACGGACGCCGCACGCCAAGCTGAATCCCGCCTGCCTGGCGCGAGTTGCAACCGCACCAAGCTTCCGATCTGAGCAACCAGCACGAGACCATCACCGCCGCTGTCCGCACAGCGGCCCCAACTCAAGTTCCGCTCGCGCAGGCCGATAGAGAGAGCGAATCCACCTCTCCGGGCACCGCAGCGAGTGACACCTACCAACGATCCGGTCCGCAAACAGTACGAGCAACTGCCCTACCCACCCAGGGACCCGGCGGACGAGGCTTGGCGCCTGATCGAAACCGTGGGCGACCAGCTCGACTGGATCAGCCATTACGGCTTCAACGGCAAAGCTCGCTTCAACGCGGATTTCCGCATTCTCGTCGCCGGCGGTGGCACCGGCGACTCCGTCATCTATCTGGCCGAACAGCTGCGGCACACCGGCAGCGAAATCGTCTACATTGATCTGTCGCACCGTTCGATGGCAATCGCCCGGGACCGCGCCCGGGCGCGCGAGTTGCACAATATTCGCTGGATCCGTCATTCCCTGCTGGATCTAGCCGGCCTGGAGCTGGGCTGCTTCGACTACATCAACTGCTGCGGCGTGCTCCACCACCTGCCGGATCCCGTCGCCGGGCTGGGCGCGCTGATGGCGGCACTCAAACCGCGCGGGCTGATTTTTCTGATGCTGTATGGCAAGGCGGCTCGCGAGCCGGTGTACCAGATGCAGGCGCTGCTGCGAAAATTGTCACCACCGGATCTGCCTCTGCAAACCCGCATCGAGCATGCCATCCGGCTGCTGCTGCAACTGCCGGACAGCAGCCTGTTCAAACAGACCTTTCACATGTGGGAAAACGATGTGATGTCATTTGGCGAGGCCGGTCTGGCGGATCTGCTGCTGCACCCCATCGACCAGGCCTTCGATGTCGATGCGCTGCATGCGCTGGTCAGAAGTCAGGGCGCCGAAGTCCTGGAATTCGTCGGCGCCGGCTGGAGCGGACCGATCGGCTATGAGCCGGGCATGCTGATCGATGACGTCGTTGTGAGGGCCCAGTTGGCCGAGCGCCCGGCATCGGAACGACAGGCCATCGCCGAACTTTTTCATGGCCAACAGCTCAAGCACCAGTTCTATGTCGGCCGAGACCGCGGCCAGATCGCCCAACTGGATGATCCGGAATCGGTGCCGGTGCTCACGGGCACCATGCAGGGCAAGGCCCGCTCGATCGGCATGCAACTCAACGACCAGCATCCGCAGGCGCTCAGCAGCGAATGTGCCGGGATGCGCCTGGAGGTCAAGATTCCGGGCACCATCCTGATGCGCGAGTGCTTTCTTGCCATGGATGGCCTGCGCAATCTGGGCGAGATTCATGAGCAGATTCGCCTGCGCCTGCCGAACCTGAGCTTTGCGGATTTTGTCAGCGCCTTCGCGGACACCTATTCGGACATGAATCGCGCCGGCTGGATCATGCTGTCCGACCGGCAACGGATCCAGAGCCAGCAACAGACCTCAGCGCCGGCCTTCGAGGACCTGCACGCCGCGCCACCCTGAGCTTTTTGCGGCGGCAAACGGGATGCAAGCCGGTGGCCGCGTTTGCCTTTCTCAGAACAGGCTGGGGCGCCTGGATTTTTTCGTCTCCGGCGTCTCTTGCCTGCCATCGGCAGGCAACTGCAGGAGTCTGTCTGGCGAGTTCCGCAAGCCGCCAAGCTTGCCGCTGGCCGCCAGATTCAGAAGCTGCGTGCTGATCTCGGCCGGGCTGGCCTGTGGCCGGGCCTCCAGCAACAGCGCAACCACGCCGGCCACATGGGGTGCGGCCATTGACGTGCCCTGCAGGGACTTGCTGTCCCGGTCACCGGTAAACCAGGCCGACTGAATCTGCGTGCCTGGCGCGAGCAGATCCACGCATGAGCCCCAGTTGGAGAAGTCCGCCCGCTGATCCTGTGGCGTGCTGGCGCCCACGGTAATCGCTTCGGGGGTGCGCGCCGGTGAACTTTGACAGGCGTCCTGATTTTCGTTGCCGGCGGCCAGCACATGGACGATGCCCTTGGCGATGGAATTCTGCACCGCCTCATCCAGGGCCCGGCTGGCCCCGCCTCCCAGGCTCAGATTGGCCACCGCCGGCCGGATCGCGTGTTTGGTCACCCAGTCCACGCCGGCAATCACCCCGGAGTTGCTGCCACTGCCCTGGCAATCCAGCACCCGCACCGCATGCACGGTTGCCGCCTTGGCGACGCCATAGCGACGGCCGGCGGCGGTCCCGGCAACATGGGTGCCATGGCCATTGCAATCGGCCTCGTCCGGCGCCGCTTCCTCCTCTTCGCCGCCGCCACCCAACAGACCGCCCAGGGTCTGGCCGACCCCACCCACCAGGCCTCCGCCCGCCGGTGCCTTGCTGCTGCCGGCGAAATTGGCACCCTTGGCGACCCGGCCGGAAAATTCCTCATGGCTGCGACGCAAGCCGGTATCCACCACATAAACATGGACACCCTCGCCAGTGCCCGTGGAGCGGTAACGCCCGTCCAGCGGCAGGCTCGCCTGATCCAGACGATCCAGGCCCCAGGGCGCGTCTTCCTGCACCGCGCTCAGGCGCACCCGACCATCCTGCTCGACATAGCGCACCCGCGGATCAGCCAGCAGCGCCAGCGCCTGCTGGGCGGAAAACTGGCCGGCGAAACCATGAAACGCGCTGCTGTAACGGTGCAACAATCGACCGGAAAACCGACCCAGTAATTCATTGATCACGCCGGCATCGGTGCCCGGTTGCAGCGCCACGATGTACTGTCCGGCAATCGCATCGCGCACCCGCAACACCTGACCTGCCGGCCCGCCCGCCGGCCCCACACCCTTGAGCCCGCCAAGCAAATCCGCCTGCGCATGGCCGATCAGCAGCAGCCCCGCCATCACACTGAAAATCTTTCGCATCGCGCCCTCCCCGATTGTCGGCGCCTGGGGCCCGTACAAGCTCGACTTCCGCAGGCCCAGCCAATGCCCGTCGACGTATTGCGGCATCTCAACACAACATCGCGGCGCACTTCAACACCGGGATGCGCCGATCCCGACAAGGCCTGGCTAAGATCGCCGGACTGGCGACACGATGTTTGAGTCCACGCCTCCCCCGCGGCTCCATCCGCACACCTTGGCAGCCTCTCGCGACTACGGCGTCCTGGACTTGAGCTGCGCGGCCACGCATAATGTTGCGGCGCAGCAAATTCCACCACGCGCCGCACGATCATGGCCCGCCGCTTGCCGGGCCCTTTCCCAGATCCAGCCTTTGCGTCCGCCGCCTGACCGCAGCGGACCGGATCATGCTGTTGCCATCATCCAGCCAGGAGTCTCATTTTTTGTCCACGCCGTCTGCCCACGAAATCAAAACCAACGTCTTGAGTGGCCTCACCGTCGCCCTGGCGATGGTGCCCGAAGCCATTGCCTTTGCCCTGGTCGCCCAGGTCTCGCCCCTCACTGGTCTGTATGCCGCCTTCATGGTGGCGCTGATCACCTCGGCCTTCGGCGGCCGGCCGGGCATGATCTCCGGCGCCACCGGCGCGCTGGCCGTGGTGATGGTGGCCCTGGTGGTGGAGCACGGGGTGGAATACCTGTTTGCCACCGTGGTGCTGATGGGGGCCTTGCAGCTCCTGTTCGCGGCCGCCCGCCTTGGCAAGTTCATCCGCATGGTCCCGTACCCGGTCATGCTGGGTTTCGTCAATGGCCTGGCGATCGTCATCGCCATGGCGCAGTTCGGACATTTCAAGGTCAGCGCGGCCGATGGCAGTCAGGTCTGGATGGAAGGCCTGCCGCTCTACACCATGCTCGGCCTGGTCGGGATCACCATGCTGGTGATCTACACCCTGCCCTATCTGACCCGGGCGCTACCGGCAACACTGGTGGCGATCCTCGGTGTCTCCCTGCTGGTCATTGGCCTGGACATCGAAACCAAGACCGTCGGCGATCTGGGTTCCATCGCCGGCGGCCTGCCGAGCTTTCACCTGCCGCAGGTGCCTTTCGATCTTGAAACCTTGCGGATCGTACTGCCCTATGCCCTGATTCTGGCGGCCATCGGCCTGATCGAATCCCTGCTGACCCTCACCCTGATCGATGACATGACCGATACCCGCGGCCGCCCCAACCGGGAATGTGCGGCGCAGGGTGCGGCCAATGTGGTGACCGGTTTGTTCGGCGGCATGGGCGGCTGCGCGATGATCGGCCAGAGCATGATCAACGTGAACAATGGCGCCCTGCATCGCCTCTCAGGCATTGCCACTGCCCTGTTTCTGCTGTCCTTCATCCTGTTCGGCTCCGCCATGATCGAACGCATCCCGCTGGCGGCCCTGATCGGGGTGATGTTCGTGGTATCGGAAAAAACTTTCGAATGGAGCAGCTTTCGCCTGTTCGGCAAGGTGCCCAAGGCGGATGTGTTCGTCGGCCTGCTGGTCGCCGCCGTCACCGTGGCCGCTGATCTGGCCATCGCCGTGGTCGTGGGCGTGATTGTCTCCGCCCTGGTGTTCGCCTGGGAACATGCCAAACATGTGGAACTCAAATCACAACTGCGCGCCGATGGCAGCAAGCTGTACGAGGTCAGCGGCAGCCTGTTCTTTGCTTCGGTGACCGAGTTCCAGCAAAAGTTCTCGCCCAAGGATGACCCGGAGCAGGTCGAGATCGATTTCGGCGGCGCGCGCCTGATGGATCACTCCGCGATCGAGGCGGTCAACGCCCTGGCGGAGCGCTATCAGCGCGCGGGCAAGAAACTGAAATTGCGGCACCTCAGTGCCGACTGCCTGGAACTGCTGGACAAGGCCCGCGCGATGATCGAGGTGAACTACCGCGAAGACCCGCACTACCACGTCGCCGACGACAAACTGGCCTGATCTGCTGGCGCCATCGCAACGACCTGCGGGCTGGCGCCGGTTTTTTTGCCACCAAAGGGAACGTTCCCGGCCGCCCGCGCGTGCTTACAGCTTTGCTCTAGTCTGCTTCTTCCTTTCCCGGAGATCTGAATGAATCGCCTTCTCACAGGCACGCTGTTCAGCGGCGTGCTGATTGCGGCTACTGCCTATCACCTCACCGCGCCACCGACGCTGGACTGCTCCGGTGGCGGGCGCCTGTGCCCGGCGGCGGCCAAGACCGCCAAACCCATCAACCAGAAAATGATGGAAATCGACGAACGTGCGCGCAGCCACAACTTCCCGCCCCCGGGCGCCCTGCGCCAGGCGGCGGAAGCCAAGCAAGCGTTGATGCCGGCCAAGGCCAGTATCCGCGGCGCCAATGGCCAGTGGCAGGAATACGGCCGTGGGCCGCTGCTGTCGAGCGGTCTGGCCCAGACTCTGGGAATCGTCGCCCTGCCGGACACCAATCTGCAGAAATATGCCGGCCGGGTCGATGATTTTGCCTATGACGCCGTCAACCGCCGCCTGTTCGCCGCGGTCAGCACCGGCGGCATCTGGATGAGTGAAGCCCAGAACGGCGACATCACCACGATCGGCGATCTGTGGATCCCGGTCGGCGACAATCTGCCGTCCCTGGCCAATGGCGGCGTGATGTGGACCGCCGCGGGCGGTGGCACCCTGATTTCCGCCGGCGGCGACAGCGTGATGAGCACCGGCGCCTATCATGGCATCGGCGCCTACTGGACCACCGATCTGGGCCTGACCTGGACCCGGTCCGAGGGTTTCCCGGATGATGCCCTGGTGTTCAACACCGCGCAGGATCTGGCCAATCCCAACATCCTGTACATCGCCTCCAGTCTTGGCCTGTACCGGTCCGAGGATGCCGGCCGCAGCTTCCAGAATGTCGCCCTGCCCACGACCCCGGAATGCGCGGGCAATATCGATCGCAGCAGCGCCTGCAATCTGGCCAACGTGGTCTCCGATGTGCTGGTGCAGGCACCGGGTGGCACCACCGACGTGCAGTGCAACCACGATGGCTGTCCGGTGCTCGCCGCGGTCGGCTGGCGCGCCGGCGGCTTTCCTTATCCTGATTCGGAAATCCCGCAATCCCCGGCCAACGGCCTGTACAAATCCGCCACCGGCGTGCCCGGCAGTTTCGAGCGCCTGGAACTGGCGGAGATCGACTCCATCACCGAACAGGGCTTCACCCCGCAGCATCGCATCGGCCGCGTTGAAATGGGCAATGCCATCGGGCCGGACCAGGACCATGGCTATGTCTATGCGATCGTGCAGGACGCCGGCCTGCTGAACGGCACCGAGGAAGTCACCCTGGATGCACCGCTCGACGGTCTGGGCGGGATTCCGCTCGCCACCCGGGTCAACGGCATTTTCGTATCGGCCGATTTCGGCGAGACCTGGACGCGAATGGCCGACAGCGCCGAAGTGGCCAGCATCCCCGGCCCGTACACCGCGCTGATCCAGCCGGGCGGCCAGTCCTGGTACAACCAATGGATCAAACCGGATCCGACCCGCGCCACCCCGGGCCTGGGCATTCCCACGCGCCTGGTCTTCGGATTGGAAGAGGTGTTCCAGAATGTTGAGAGCGCCGCGCAGGTGCCGCTCAATGGCCTGCTGCAAACCGGCCCGCAGGATTTCGCCAACATCGGCTATTACTTCTCGGCCAGTGGCGTCGATCTGACCGTCCACCCCGACCAGCATGCCGGCATCTTCATCCCCACCGATCTGGGCGGGGTCTGCGTGTTCGCCGGCAATGACGGCGGCGTTTTCAAGCAGTGCGTGCTGCCCGGCCAGGAATTCGACAATCGCCTCTGGGGCGGCGGCGCGAATGACGGCTTCTACACCCTGCTGCCCTATGGCCTGGGCGTCGCCAAGGACGGCACCGTGTGGTTCGGCCTGCAGGACAACGGCTCCGGCCATATCGAACCCGACACCGGCTACTCCTTCGGCGATTTCGGTGCCGACGGTTTCTATGCGGAAGTCGATCCCGACAACAGCAGCCTGGCGTATACCGAAACTCAAAACGGCGGCCTGCGTCGGACCAAGGACCGGGGCGCCACCGCCACTTCGATCGCTCCGCCCTATTCGCGGGTGAACTTCGCCAACTGGTTCTCGATGGACCCGCTGGACAGCAAGCACATGATCACCACTGCGAACGAGGTGTTCGAAACCCTCGATGCCCCGAACGTCACCAGCAGCACCTGGGTCGAGGTCTTCCGCCTGGGGGTCAATCCCAAGGGCCGGGTGCTGTTCACCGGCACCGTGGCGGATGTGCATGGCTCGGCCATCTATGTCGGCGCCTGCGGCGACTGTGGCGTGACCAATAACGACGCACCGTTCCAGAATCGTCTGGCCACCAATGTCGGCGGCAGCAAGCCACCGAAATCCGGCACCTCCGATGGCTGGCACGTCGCCAAGGCCGAAGGCCTGCCGAACCGCCTGATCCAGGCGGTGGAAATTGACCCGACGGATCCGAACATCGTCTACATCGGTCTGGGCGGCTACTCCTCGGGCCTGCGCGGGCCGGAAACCTTTGGCGAAGATCCCAACCACGACGCCAATGTCGCAGCCGGCAATCTGTTCAAGTCGATTGATGCGGGCCGCAGTTTCGTCGCGATTCAGGGTGATCTGCCGGTACTGCCGGTGAACAACATCCTGGTGCGGGATGGCCAACTGCTGGTGGCCACCGACTTCGGCGCCTTCATCTCGGCGGATCTGGATGGCAGCAGCTGGGCGCCGCTGGGCAACGATCTGCCCGCCGTACCGGTCACCATGCTGAAGCTACAGCCCGGCAATCCGAACAAGGTCTTTGCCTCCACCTTCGGCCGCCACATCTGGACTTACGAGTTCCCCGCCGAAGCCCGCGTTGAGGTGAGCGAAGATCTGGCAAGCGCCAGCAGCACCGCCCGCGGCGGTGCCCTGGGCTGGCTGAGCCTGTTGGCACTGGCCGGATTGCGTCGCCGCCGGCGCTAGTTCTCAGGCGGTCATCCGCAGCCCGTCAGTACCTGTGTACTGACGGGCTTTTTCATGCCCAGGGCGCGCACATTGCATGGGCAAGCCTGCCAGGGCCAGTCAGCCCTGCGCTATGATCCTGCTGCCTGCCGCCACAAGAGCTCAAGCCTTGGACTTCGCATTCAATCCGAGCTTCTCCTGGAGCGCCCTGATCGCACCGCTGTCCAGCCTGAGCGCGGCGGGCCAGATCGTGCTGCTCCTGCTGCTCGGCGGCAGCGTGCTGCGGCGTGCGCCGCAGGCCCAGCGCATCGCCCTGTCGACCCTGTCCCTGTATTTTGGCGCTTTCGCGCTGCTGCTCATCGGCAATGGCACGATCCTGCTGGGCTGGACCGATGGCGGCCAGGTGCTGCGGCAATTCAGCGTGCTGCTGCTTGGCATCGCCCTGATCCGGCTCGGGGGCGTCTTCCTGTTTCGCGTCGTGCTGCCGGCCCTGCACTTCTCGCCTCCCAGCATCCTCGAAGATCTCCTGGTCTTTGCCGGCTACCTGATCTGGGCACTGGTCAGGCTGTCCCAGGTGGGCCTGGATCTGGGCAGCATCCTGACCACTTCGGCGGTGCTCACCGCGATCCTGGCGTTCTCCCTGCAGGATACCCTTGGCAACATCCTGGGCGGCACGACCCTGCAACTCGACAACTCGCTGCACGTCGGCGACTGGGTAGAGATCGGCGACTGTGTCGGCCGGGTGGTCGACATCCGTTGGCGTTCGACCTTGATCGAAACTCGCAACTGGGAAACCGTGGTAATGCCCAATGCGGTGCTGATGAAAACCCCCTTTTCCATCCTCGGACGTCGCAGCGGCGAACCGGTGCAGTGGCGCCGCTGGGTGCGCTTCCAGGTGTCCTATGACATCAAACCGCAACGCGTGATCGGCATCGTCGAACAGGCGATGCAGCGCGCGCGCATCGCCCATGTCGCCGCCCGGCCGGCGCCCAGCTGCGTGGTCATGGGCATCAACGACAGCGTCGTCCATTTCGCCCTGCGTTACTGGCTGACCGACCTCGCCGTCGATGACCCCACCGATTCCGCCGTCCGTCTGCGCATCTACGCCGCTTTCAAACGCGAAGCCATCCGTTTCGCCTTCCCGGAACAGACCGTGCATCTGGTCGAGGAAGGCGAAAAGCAGCAGGCCAGCCGACGCGAGCGCGACCAGGCCCGGCGCCAGAAAATACTCGCCCGGATCGAGCTGTTCGCCTGTCTGAGTCCGGCCGAACGAACCCAACTGGCGGAACACCTGATCTATGCCCCCTTCGTCGCCGGCGAGACGATTACCGAACAGGGCGATACCGCGCACTGGCTGTATCTGCTGGTCAGCGGCGACGTCGAGATCCTGCTGCGCTCGGAAACTGGCGCCAGTCGTTCCATCAGCACCTTGCGGGCCGGCAGCGAGGGCGCCTTTTTCGGCGAAATGGGCCTGCTGACCGGAGCGCCGCGCTCGGCCAGCGTGGTCGCCATCGGCGAAGTCGAATGCTACCGCCTGGACAAACCCGACTTTCAGGAAATTCTCGCCCGGCGCCCGGCCATTGCCGAGGAAATCTCCCGCATCATGGCCAAGCGCAAGACCGATCTGGCCATCGCGCATGAGGAGATCGCCAACTCCGATCGCAAGCGCGTGATGGCGCAGAGCCAGCGCGAACTGCTGGCCAGCATTCGCGATTTCTTCCACCTGAACGAAAACAGCTGAACCTCGATCAAGGCGACAGTGGTGGTCGCTCACGCGGTGGAGCGCTGCGACCTCCCACCGGGATCATCGCAGCAAGGCCACCCGATTCGGTATGCTGAGGACAAATTCCACCTGGCCCGACTCGATGATTACCGTCCATCACCTGGAAAATTCCCGCTCCCAGCGCGTGTTGTGGCTGCTCGAAGAACTCGAACTGGAGTACGAGGTCAAGCAATACCAGCGCGACCGCAAGACCAGCCTGGCGCCGCCTGAACTCAAGGCCATTCATCCACTGGGCAAGTCACCGGTGATCACGGATGAGGGCCTGACCATCGCCGAATCCGGCGCCATCATCGAGTATCTGGTCGAATGCTACGGCGAAGGCCGTCTCGCCCCGGCCATCGGCAGCAGCGCGCATCGCCGCTACCGCTACTGGATGCACTATGCCGAGGGCACGCTGATGCCATTTTTGGTCATGTCCCTGATCTTCAATCGCGTGGAGCAGGCACCGCTGCTCGTGCGTCCCATCGCCAAGGCCATTTCAGGCCAGGTCAAAAAGGCCTATCTGGGTCCCAACCTGACGGCCAATCTGGATTTCATCGAGGCGGAACTGGGTCGCAGCACCTGGCTGAGCGGCGACACCCTCAGCGCCGCCGACATCCAGATGAGTTTTCCGCTGGAAGCCGCCCAGGTGCGGATCGGCAAGGACAAACCGCGACCTCGCATCAGCGCCTTCGTCGAGCGCATCCGCGCCCGCCCGGCCTATCAGCGCGCCCTGCAGAAAGGCGGACCTTACGAATTCATGAGCTGATTCAGTGGATGCGTGCGCCGCGCCCGCCGGCGGACACTGCATTCGCCGCCGTGCCGGCGCCAACAGCAAAAGGGCCTTGCGGCCCCTTTGCTTCATCGCAGATTCGTGCCGACCTCAGGCCGCGCGCGACTCCGCCTGGGAAATCGCCTCCGGCGCGGACTCGATATTGATGCGCCGTGGCCGCATCGCCTCGGGAATTTCCTTTTTCAGCGAGACCGTCAGCAGGCCATTGGCCAGCTGTGCGCCGGTCACTTCGACGTGATCCGCCAGATTGAACTTGCGTTCGAAGCCGCGACTTGCGATGCCCTGATACAGGTACTCGCGCGCCTGCTCGCCATCGGCCTTGCGACCGCGAATGCTGAGCACGCCGTTCTCGACCTGGATTTCGAGTTCGGCTTCCTCGAAGCCGGCCACCGCCAGGGTCACCGCATAGCGGTCTTCACCGGTGCGTTCGATGTTGTAGGGCGGATAACTTGCCGCCGCCTGCTCGGAACGCAGGGCGGAATCCAGCAGTGCGCCAAAGCGGTCAAAGCCGACGGAACTGCGATACAAAGGGGTAAGATCAATATGTGCCATTCCAAAATCCTCCATTGAGCGATTCATCAATGAGCCGCTCGCTCGGCGACGCGACTCGAGTCTCTATTTGGAGGCCAGCAGTTTTTTTTCAAGCCCTGCGTCCACGGCCACGGTCCGTGAGGCCCGGCCACTGACGACCCAAGCGACCCAAGCGGAAAGCCCTGATGACTGACAATCCGACCTACACCCCCCCTGCCATCTGGGCCTGGGATGAGGCCAGCGGTGGCAAGTTTGCGAATATCAATCGCCCCATTGCCGGCGCCACCCACGACAAGGCACTGCCGCTTGGCGAACACCCCCTGCAGTTGTATTCCCTGGCCACGCCCAATGGCGTCAAGGTCACGGTGATGCTCGAAGAACTGCTGGCACTGGGGCATACAGGCGCCGAATACGATGCCTGGATCATCGACATCTCCGCAGGCGAGCAATTCTCCAGCGGTTTCGTCGCGGCGAATCCGAATTCCAAGATTCCGGCCATGATCGACCACAGCACCACCCCCCCTACCCGGGTTTTCGAGTCTGGTGCGATCCTGCTCTATCTGGCCGAAAGATTCGACGCCTTCTTGCCCGCCGCACCGGCCCAACGCAGCGAAACGCTGAACTGGCTGTTCTGGCAGATGAGCAGCGCGGCCTTTCTCGGCGGCGGCTTCGGTCATTTCTACGCCTATGCGCCAGAAAAGCTCGCCTACCCGATCAATCGCTACGCCATGGAAGTCAAACGCCAACTCGATGTTCTGGACCGGCAACTGGCCGAGCGACCTTATCTCGCCGGCGCGGACTACACGATCGCCGACATCGCCACCTGGCCCTGGTACGGCGTCCTCGCGCTCGGCGCGCTCTACGATGCCGGCGAATTTCTGCAGGTGCAGAGCTACACCAACGTGCAGCGCTGGGCCAAGGACATCGCCGGCCGCCCGGCAGTGCAACGCGGACGCCGGGTCAACCGCGTCTGGGGTGACCCGCAGGAGCAACTGCGCGAGCGCCACCACGCCGACGACCTCAAGACCTGAACGGGGACGCACCACCATGCTCGCTTTACAATGCGCGTATGCATCCCCTGGAACTCAAAATACCCCCGCTGATCCTGACCCTGCTCTGTGCATTCGCCATGTGGGCGGTAGCACTGCTGGCGCCGGGCATGCGGGTCGCACTGCCCGGCCTGAACTGGCTGGCCGCAGCGCTCGCCACTGCAGGCGGACTCGCTGCCCTGCTGGGCGTTCTGGCCTTCCGCCATGCCGGAACAACGGTGGATCCGCGCGTGCCCGCGCAGGCGAACACGCTGGTGGTGCGGGGCATCTACCGGCGCAGTCGCAATCCGATGTACCTTGGTTTCCTGCTGGTCTTGCTGGCCTGGGGACTGTACCTCGGCCATCTGCTGTCCCTGCTGTGGCTGCCCGGTTTCGTCCTCTACCTGAACCGATTCCAGATCCGGCCGGAGGAACGCATCATGCGGCAGAAGTTCGGCACCAACTACGAGAAATACACCGAGCAGGTCCGGCGCTGGGCCTGACTCGGTCCAGACTCATCAAGGCGACGGACGGAATCGTCCAGCCGGCATTGGGCATCGCCAGGGCGCCCTGACTGCGCGCTGATCGGCCGGCTCAGAAAGCCGGCCGCGGCAGCGTGACCCAGTCGCTCAGCGGCGTCATCAGCGCCCAGTCCGCATGGGCCAGATCATTGCCGTGAATATTGTCTCCGCTGTTGTGTTCCACCCGCCAGACATTGCGGTTATTGGGATCTTCGGAACGTCCGCCCCAGTCCACCTCACCATCGCAATTGCCGGCCAGAATCCAGCGGTTCACCAGGTCTCGCTCACCCGAGACATTGGCCGCCGAGGATTGGGCACCCGGCACCCAGGTCGGACAGAACACGTTGAGCCCGGCGGCATGGGCGCGCTGGATCATTTCCCGATAGCTGGCGATCACCTCCGCCCCGCTGGAGGAACTCAGATCATTGGTCACCCAGACAACGACACCGAAAACGCCGGCGGTGTCGAAAACATCCTTGTCGACACGACTGGCCAGAGCCGCATCCAGGCGGTCACCGCCAATGCCACGATGCACGAAGGATTTACGCCAGCGCGCGGGAATCTCGGTATTCATGCGCGCGGACAGCGGCTCGCCGACGCGTTTGAAGCCGCCCTGGGTGGTGTTGTAGCCGTGCAGGCTGGAACTGCCGAGCAGGACGATGGCGCCATCGGCCTCATCGGTCATCAGTTCGATATCACGCAGCGCATAGGTGGTGCAGCCATTGCAGACCAGCGGCACCCCGGCCGGGACCTGGCTGGTGTTGCCGTCGATGAAGGCGGGGAAATTATCCGCCCCCTCTTCGGCGGCAAAATCCCCCGAGCCTTCCGTTGAAGCCCAGGATTCATACCAGGTGGTCACATGCTGATCCGCGGCATTGTCCGTGCCCATCACATAGAAGCTGACAGCCAGCTGATCCATGGCCTGCACCTCCATATCGATCGGATCGCTGTAAAAGGACTCCGTACCCGGCGCAATGACGGCACCTTCCTGCCCGCCGTTGAAGGTCACCTGACGGTTGCTGCCGGCAATCAAACTGGCATCGCCTTTGCTCTGATCCCGCACGCCGACGAAAGCGCGACCAATCGTGATTGAATTCTCCGCATCCTCGTTGAACAGCCGCAAACGCAAACGATGGCCGCCCACCGAGGCCACCGCGATATTGCGCACGGTGCGCTCGTTCATCGCATCACCGCCGGTCTTGGTGCCGCCCCAGACGGCGAGCCAGCCCTGCTGCGTCGCCGGATTGCTGCCCCCCACCGGGGCCTCTTCACCGCCTCGTCCGCCGTTGCAGGCCACCAGGGTCAATGCCAGCAGGCCGGCAACCACACCCGGATAAATGATTCTATTCAAAATAGCTCTCCTCGAAACGCTCCGCAAAGGGAGCGATGGTGCCGCACGCAAGCGGCCCTAAAATACTTCGGCCCGGGGCGGTTCGCCCAGGGGGACCCCGTCTGGTCCGTGGCTGAAATCCAGCCAGTAGCCGACCGGAGGACCCTGCCCGACACCCGGCCGGGTCCAGTCACACACCCCTTGTGGAAAGGCCGTCTCCAGCTGGGCGATTTCTGCCGCGCTGAATTGAATGCCGAAATTCACATAATCAGCATCTGCAGGATCAAACGGCTTGAGCTGACATTTCAGCACATCGGCTGTCGGTGGCGCACCGGCGACGATGCGGGGCAATTTCTGCTCGGTATAGATCTGCTCACAAGGCTCGTTGTCGAGCAGGCGCTGACCCGCCAGATAGCAGTCACCATCGCGAACATCCGGCGGCCGATTGCGCGCCACGATCTGCTCACGTGGCAGATCGGCTTCATCGGCTTCGATATTCGCCAGCCATTCATCCATCTTGATCAGGGTGTATTCGGACTGCGGCGGCGTCGGCAAGCCAAAGACCACTTCCAGCGGTTCCAACCAGTACACCTGTGTTGCGATTGACCCGACGGAACGCAGCACCCGGTGCCGGACCACCTCACGGTGCACATTGCTGTGAAAATCAAACTGATTGTTGGCCCGGGTATCAATGCTGGGAATCAGCTTCTGATTCTCTCCCCAGATCAGTTGCCCGCTGTCATACATGCGCTGGATGCCGATCAGGTCGCCAGCTGTCCGCTCGGGCACATGATTCCAGTCGATATCGAAACTGCCGATCTTCACATTCAGGTCGACGAATTGCGCGGTGGTGATCAAGCCCTGCTGCAGGGCATGCAAGCCCCACTGGACGCCCACATCATCGAGCACCTTATTGGCGAAACCATCGGCCTCGCGACGACCCAGATAATTGACGTTGTAATCCTGCAGCGTGCATCGCGCCCCTTGCGGATTGTCTTGCGGGTGGTACATCAGTTCTTCGGGCAGACCGCATCCGGTGCTCGGATTCCAGTCCTGCGGCCCGGAGCCGAACGCCAGCATCTCGTAACACATGGACACGTCGGCGCCGACCACCGCACTTTGCTGCGGCAAGGCCGGCCAGAGTTGTGGCGAGATGTTCATGAAATAATTCACCAGCAACTGGCAATCGGCCTTGCCGGTGATCGCCGGGGTCCAGCCATCGGCGAAGGTGCATTCCGGCCGTGTTCCATCCAGCAAGCCGGGGTAGTTGTCGCTGATCGTGTTCTGCGCCTCGGCTCCACCCGAGCAGCTGTTGCCAATGGTGTAGCGATCTTCCCCCAACATTTCGATCATCCGCTCCTTGATCATCATGGTGGTCTCGGCGGCGGTGACATGATTGCAGGAGTTGCCGAATTTCAGAATCGAGGACACCGCCACCGCGTAACCGCGCGACAGCATTGGATGCAGCATCGGGTCTTCCGGTTCGTTCTGACCATAGCCTGGCGCGCAGCCGGAGCCATAGGAAAACACGAACTTTCGGTTCCAGCCCCGTGGCGGCGTCCATGGCGTCATCGGCGGGTCATTGTCCGGATCATGCAGCACCACCCAGTCATAGATGCCCCGATTCAGCGTGCCACGTTCCCGCCTCACGATGTAGCGCACCGTCTCCCCGGCATCGTTGCTCGTCGTTGCAATGTTGCTGTCGGCCGGCGGCGCATCAGGATCATAGGCAGAAAACCCACCGCTGCGATTCCGATACTGCCAGCGCACCCAGATTTCTGCATTGCAGTTGGAGTCCAGGGCTTCGCCCAGACCGTGGTCGGCGGTGGTGCAAGGCCAGGGCTGCAGATGAGGTCCGGAAAAGATCGGTCCTTCCGGGGGATGATTGCGCAGGGTGAGGCGCCGCCCCGGTCCATCCCCAAGGCGCGCCGTGACCAGGTTGTCGCCCACCACAAGACCTTCGATCAGTCCCAGCAGGCGAGCTTCACCAGCGGCCTTGAAGCGGGCGGTCACATCCTCGCCATTGAGCGAAACGCGCAGTCCTTCGACGCCGTTCACGCCCGACACTTCCAACAGCGCATCATGACCGCTGACGAGATCCGCACGGTTGGAGACCGCCCGCAACTGCAGGGTATCCACCTCGGCCCGGCCACCGAAATGGGCTTCGCGCCCGCCCTGGCAGGCCATCAGCATCGCCAGGATCAGCCCTACCGCCCCAGCCTTGAAAACTCGATTCAACATTTTCTCTCTCCCCCTCAATCCAAGCAGCCATTCGATCTTTGTTGAAGGCAGCGTCCGGCGCGGTATTTTCCGTGCGCCTTAGCGATGCACAGTTTCCGGCCCGAACATCGCATTGGGCAGTGCGGTGGAAATCCAGGGCACATACGTGATCAGCAGCAGGAAGACCAGCAGGATGCCAAGCCAGGGCAAAGCCGCCCGGATCACCTGGCCCAATGACATGCCGGTCACCGCCGAGGTCACGAACAGATTCAGCCCCACCGGTGGCGTGATCATGCCGATTTCCATATTGACCACCATGATGATGCCCAGATGAATCGGGTCGATGCCGAGCTGCATCGCGGTCGGGAACAGGATCGGCGCCATGATCATCAGAATCGCCGAAGGCTCCATGAAATTGCCCGCGATCAGCAGGATGATGTTGACCGCGATCAGAAACATCCAGGGCGAAAGACCCAGTACCCCGATCATGTCGGCGATCGCGTGCGGAATCCGCTCCACCGTCAGCACATGGGCGAACAGCATCGCATTGGCGATGATGAACATCAGCATGATGGTGACCTTGGCGGCCTCCAGCAGCACCTTGCGCACATCGCTGTGGAAGGGCGCGATGAACAGTGCCAGCAAGGACCAGCCGGCATTTCTGCGCAGGCTAGCGCCGAGGCTTTCGTCGGTCTTACGCCAGACCTGATCCTTGAGCGGCCCGAGATCACGATACAGCCACACCGCCACGAACATCGCATACACCGCGGCCACTGCCGCCGCTTCGGTGGGGGTGAAAATGCCGCCGTAGATCCCCCCCATGATGATCACGATCAGGAACAGGCCACCGGAAGCCGAGGCGGCCGAAACGAACAAATCCTTGTAGCCAGGAAAGGGCTGCGCCGGCAGGTTCATTTTGCGCGCCACGAACCAGATCGCCACCATCAGCAACAGGCTCATGACCAGCCCGGGCACCAGCCCCGCCATGAACATACGACCGACCGAAACCTCGGTCACCGCGGCATACACCACCATCACGATGGAAGGCGGGATGAGCATGCCCAGGGTGCCGGAATTGCAGATCAGGCCGGCGGCGAAAGGTTTGGGATAGCCCTGCTTGACCATGCCGGCAATCACGATCGGGCCGATGGCGGCCACCGTCGCGGGCGAAGATCCGGAGACCGCGGCAAACAGCATGCAGGCCACCACCGAGCCCATGCCCAGGCCGCCACGCAGCCAGCCAACCAGATCGACGGCGAAATGAATCATGCGCCGCGCCACGCCGCCGGTGGTCAGGAATGCCGAGGCGAGAATGAAAAACGGAATCGCCATCAGGGTGCTGTGATGCATCGCGCCGAAGACCTTCTCGGCCAGCGAGGCAATCGAATCATCACTGAACAGCAGCAGGGTCAGGGCACTGGACAGGCCCAGCGCCATCGCGATCGGCAGGCCGATGAGCATGAAAGCCAGCAGCATCAGGAACAATGCGGCGCTGGTCATTTCCCATCCTCCGCCGAACGCAACTGGGCGACGGCTTCGGCCGCCTCATCCGCCAGCAGCAATCCGTCCCCGCGCCCGCGCAGCAAGGCCCAGCCCGCTTCCAGCAGACGCAAGCCGAGCAGCGCGAAGCCCAGCGGCAGGGCCAGCGTCGGGATCCAGCGCGGCACAGGCAAGTCTTCGGCCTCGATCTGGATCAGATGCAGCAGCGCCACCGTATCCCAGCCGCCCTTGAACAGCAGCACCGCGTACAGCAGAGCCAACAGCAGAGCCAGCCCCGCGCAGGCCTTGCGCAAGGGTGGCGGCAGCACCCGCAGCAACAGATCCACGCCGATATGGGCATGTACCCGCACGCCATAGGCGGCGCCGATGAGCACCAGCCAGGCAAACAGGAAAATGCTCAGCTCCAGCACCCAGACCCAGCCGGAATTGAACACATAGCGCGCCACCACCTGGGCGAAGGTGAGCAAGGTCATCGCCGCCAGCAGGGCCGCCAGCAGGCTTTCCTCCAGCCAGTTCAGTGCCCTGCCCAAGCGCGCCAGCAGCTTCACCGTGGGATCAACCGTTGCACGCGGCGGCGGCATCGATCAGGCTGCCACCGATCTCCTCGCGGAACTGCGACCACACCGGCTGCATCTTCGCGCGCCAGGCCTGTTTCTCCTGCTTGCTCAGGGACAGAATCTCGGTCTTGCCCGAAGCCTGGATCGCCAGCCGCGCTTCCGAATTCTGCAGGTCGGCCAGGCGGTTGGCCTCGGCGGTGGCCTCATCCAGGGCCTCCTTCAGTCCGGCGCGGATGTCATAGGGCAGGCCTTTCCAGAAACGCAGGCTGGTGACCACCATGTAATCCAGCAGGCCATGATTGCTTTCGCTGATGGCGGGCTGCACTTCGTAAAATTTCTTCGAGTAGATGTTCGACCAGGTGTTCTCCTGACCATCGACGGTGCCCGCCTGCAGGGCCTGATAGACCTCGGTAAACGCCAGCTTCTGCGGATTGGCCTGCAAGGCCTCGAACTGGGCGCGCAGCACATCGGAACTCATGATGCGGAACTTCAGCCCCTGCGCATCTTCCGGCCGCAGCAAGGGACGCGAGGCCGACAACTGCTTCATGCCGTTGTGCCAGTACGACAGGCCGAAAATTCCCTTGGACATCATCGAACGTAGCATTTCCTGGCCGGCGGGACTTTGCTGAAAGCACTCCACCGCGCTCAGATCGTCAAACAGGAACGGCAGGTCATACAGCTGCAGCACATCGGTGAACTTGGAGAACTTGGACAGGGCCGGTGCCGCCAGTTGCACATCGCCCTTGAGCAGGGCCAGCAGCACATCGTTGTCGTTGTACAGCTGACCATTGGGAAAGATCTGCACATCGACCTTGCCCGAAAGACGCGCCTCGGCCAGCTTTTCGAACAGCAGGGCGCCCTGACCTTTCGGCGTGTTCTCCGCCACCACGTGGGCAAACTTGATCACGATGGGGCCCGCCAAGGCAGTGCTGCTGGCGCCGACCAGCAGAGCCGCGATCAGAGCCCGGCTTAAACACAGTAAGTTTCGCTTTTGCATCATCAGAATCCGTACTTGAAGGACACCTGGGGCCGCAGGTGATTGCCGAACTGGCCGTTCTGCAAATGGCGTTCGGCATACAGCAGTTCGAAGCCCATGGTGATGGCGGCGGCGGGCGCGTAGATCAGATTCGCCCGCACGCTGCGCACCGACTTGGTCAGCGTGGTGCCGGTCAGCGCCGGCTCGTTATCGATCAGCAAACCCGACAGCGCCAGGGTGGAACGCCAGCGCGGTGCCCAGACATGGCGATAGGCCAGCAGACCATTGACCACCGGAATCGCTTCCAGGGTGCCGCGTTCGGTGGCCACCGCATCGGCCGAGGTCGCAATCGCCAGATAGCGACCGATGCCTTCACCGCCGCTGAGCATGAATCGCAGATCATCTTTGTCGGCCAGTGGAATCTTGCCAGCCAGCGAAAGTCCATAACCAAACACCGTGTCATCGACCAGGCTCGCAGCCGGCTCAGCCTGTCCGGAGGGATGCTTATCCGCGACCAGATGACGGACCATGCCGGCCAGACTGAGTTGGCCCCAGTCGCCCTGCCAATCACGGCGCAGATGCAGATCCGGCAGCACCGCATCGCCGGTGACCTCGCGTTTGCCACCGCCGAAACTCAGCAAGGACAGTTCATTGTTTTCCAGCGAGAAGGTGAACCCCGCCCGGCTGTAGCGCAACTGCGGCTGGCGACCGAAAATCAGGCCATCGGTCACCCCCAGGGAATCCAGACTTTCCGGATTCGCCGCATGATTGCGAAACACCGTCCACTCCTGCCCGATCAGCCAATGCCCATACCGCACGAAGGCGCGCCGCAGACGCGGACTGTAGGAATTCGAGACCACTTCATTGCCCTGCTCGCTGAGACGAAAATCGGCTTCCAGCCTCGCGCTGACCGCGATGCCATCGAGCGTGGCCTGGCTGGTCAGCCACACCCGCGTATCTTTGGCGTGCGCATCCAGGTGGGCGGCCGAACTTTCGGATGCCGTGCCCGTCGCCACCGGAATGCTATTGGGACGGAAATAGTCCCGCCCCGAACTTGGCGTTGCGACATCTCCATCGCTGTAATAGCTGAAGATGCCATTGGCCTTGATATAGCCTCCGAATTCATTGCGCAGATTCTCAAGCCTCACCGGCGCTCGCAGGAACGGCTTGGGCGTGGCTTCCGGCAGGGCGATCACCTGCGCATAGGTGTCCGTCGCCAAGGCAGGGCTGCTGAGGCCCCAGATCACCGCCATCCCTGCAATCAGACCGGCTTGTTTGCTCGCTTGCATGTGTTTCCCCTGTTTGGATTCCCCATCCCGACGCCGGCTTTGCAGCGCGCCGTCACATGCGGCATTCTGAACCACACCCTGGCTGACGGCTATAACTCATTGTGACTAGATGGAATCCCGATCTTGCCTGAATTGAACATCCTCATTGCGGACGACCATCCGATGATTCGCAATGCGCTGCGCCTGACGGTGCAAGCCAGCTTCGCCCGGGCCAAGGTGGTCGAGGCCACCAATCAGAGTTCGCTGGAATCGGCCCTCGCGCAGCAGCCGCATCTGGACCTGATCCTGCTGGATCTATGCATCCCGGGGGCGCGCGGCTTCTCCTCCCTGCTGCAATTGCGAGCCAGCCGCCCCGATGTGCCGATCGTGGTCATTTCCGGCCACGATCAGCCGGAAAACATCCTCAAAGCGCGCCGTTTCGGCGCCCTGGGCTTCATTTCCAAGACCGCGCCGATGGACGACATGCAGTCAACCCTGCGTCAGGCCCTCGCCGGACAGACCTGCTTTCCACAGGTGGCCGCCGCGACCGATCCCGCTGACCAGCACATCGCCCTGCGCTTGCGCGAACTCACGCCGCAGCAGATCCGGGTGCTGATGGGCCTGGCCGATGGCTTGCAGAACAAGCAGATCGCGCAGGAACTGGGCCTGGCCGAAAACACGGTCAAGGTGCATGTCAGCGCGATCCTGCGCAAGCTGGACTTGCACAGCCGGACCCAGGCGGCGTTGATCGCGCAAAGTCTGGACGAAGCTTTCATCGAAGCTGGTCCGCTGGACTGACTCAGGCTCCATGCCTTCATGTTTCATTGTCCCCTTTCCGTAAAATCCCGCCATCAACGGCACACAGTTCCGCCAGACCGCCGAGGGCAGGAGTGATCGCACCGTCTTGAAGCCAGTCACCCTCCAGCCCGCCCATGGCAAGCCTGGCCCACGCATGGGGCCGGGCATTTTCAGCAAGATGCTGCTCGGCTTTCTTCTGGTCGCGCTGATCCCGCTGAGCATTTTCTGGGGTCTGCAGCACCGGCAAATCGAGGCGGCGGAACGCCTGCATGCAGAAACCAATCTGCAGATGATCTCCCAGCGCCTGATCCAGCAGGTTGATGACTGGACGACGATGAACCTGCGGGTCCTGCAGACGGCGGCCGGCATCCCGGACCTCACCTCCATGAATCCGCAACGCCAGCAGGTGGTGGTCGATACGGTGGCCCGCGCCCTGCCCTGGGCCTATCTGATCCATAGCCTCGATGCACACGGCATGAATGTGGTGCGCAGCGACGCCCAGGCGCCGCGCTCCTACGCCTTTCGTCGTTACTATCAGTCCGTGCGCGATGGCGCCGCCTTCGCCGCCGAGGTCCAGGTCGGCCTGACCTCTGGCCTGCCCGCCTTTCTGATGTCGGTCCCGATCCGTGATGATGCAGGCCAGTTTCTCGGCGTGCTGGCCGAAGCGGCGACACTGGATGAGGTGACCCAGGCCGTGTCCAATGTGCGTTTCGGCCAGACCGGCTTTGCCATGCTGGCCACGCCGGCCGGCCAGCTCATCGCCCACCCGCACGAAGAGCTGGGAAACCAGTTGCTGGATTACACCCACCACCCGGCATTCGTGGAGGCACAGAAGCCGGCAGGCGGCGTGTTCCGCTACCGTCAGCAGGGCCGCGAATACATGGCGGTCGCCGGCCGCACCGCCCTGGGCTGGCTGGCCATCGTGCAGCAGGAAGCCGATGAATCACTGGCCGGGGTCCGCGCCGCCAATCGGACCGGGCGGTCCCTGCTCATCATCACCGGTCTGATCGTGATCGCCCTGTCCCTGCTCGTCGCACGCGGCTTCTCCCGACCGATCAACCAGATCACCGAACTGGCCAGCGCCATCGCCCGCGGCGAATTGCGTAGTGTGGAGGACAGCCAGCGTCGCGATCAGATCGGCGACATGCAAAGGGCCATTGCGGCGATGACCGCAAGCCTGCGGCAGTCAATCCATGAGATCGAACTCAATCGCTCGCTGCTGCACGCCTCGCTGGAAAACCTGCCTCAGGGTGTCAGCGTCATCGATTCAGACCTGCGTCTGCTGGCCTGGAACCGCCCCTACCAGCAGCTTTTCGGTTACCCCGAGGAATTGATGAAAACCGGCACGCCGGTGGCGGACCTGCTGCACTGGAATGCAGCGCAGGGACTGCTGGACGCCGCTGCCGTCGCCCGCCGGCTCGACAATTTGCGCAAGGGCAGCGCCTACAGCCATGAGCGCGATCTGCCGGATGGCAGAACCCTGCAGATCCGCGGCAATCCGATTTCGGACGCCGCCTACCTCACCACCTACAGCGATGTCACGGCATACAAGACCACGGAACGCCGGCTGCGAGCACTGACCGACACACTGGAGCGCCGGGTGCATGAGCGCACCGCCGCACTGGAGCAGGCCAGTGCCGAAGCGCGCCGTGCGAATCTGGCCAAGAGCCGGTTTCTCGCCGCGGCGATCCACGACCTCAAGCAACCCATTTCCGCCACCCGCATGTATGTCTCGCTCCTGCACCAGCAATTGCAGGATCCGGCCTGCCGCGAGCTGGCCACCGGCGCGGATTCCGCCCTGCACTCCATTGAAGGCGTGTTTGCCGGCCTGATGGATCTTGCCCGTTTCGAATCCGGCCGTCTCAAACCCCGCATCGAGGCCATCGAACTGCGGGCAATGTTTGAAACCCTGCAGCGCGAATTCGGCCCTCTGGCCCGCCAGCGTGGCCTGAAACTGCGTTTCGCCAGAACCTCCGCCTGGGTGCGCAGCGACCCCACCCTGCTCTATCGCATCGTGCAGAACCTGATCTCCAATGCGCTGAGGTACACCGCGCATGGCGGCGTGCTGGTCGGGATCCGGCCGCTGGCGGCGGGACCGGGCCAGCTCAGAATCGAGGTCTGGGATACCGGCCCAGGCATTCCAACGCACCGCCAGGAAGAAATTTTCGAGGAGTTTCGCCGCCTGGACACGCCCAGCGTGCACGACGAACAGGGCACCGGACTTGGCCTGGCCATCGTCAGGAATATCGCGCTGGCGCTGCAACACCGGGTCAGCGTACGCAGCCGGCCGGATCACGGCAGCGTGTTTGCCCTCGACCTGCCTCTCCATGCGGCCGGCGCATCAGCGCAAGCGACCGCCGCCATCGCACCGGCGCCAGACCTGGTCGGCTGTTTTTCCGGCTTGCGCGTCTGGTGCGTGGATGACCATCCGCAGGTGCGCCGGAGCACCGTTGCCGCGCTGAACGCCTGGGCATGCGAGGTGCGGGACTTCGCCGATGCCGCAGATCTGCGCGCCGCGGCCGCGCAGGACCGGCCGCCTGAACTTCTGCTGATGGATTTCCGCATCGGCGATGACAATGGCCTGCAACTGCTGTACGAACTCGACCGTCTCTGGCAGCGCAGGGTCCCCGCCCTGATCATCACCGGCGAGCCGCCCGACAGCCTGCCGACGCAGGACCGGGCTCCCATCCTGTTCAAACCGCTGGATGCCGACGCCCTGCACCAGGCCATCAGCGCAAGACTCGAGGATGCAGGCCTGCGCGGCTGAAGTGCCTGGTTCCGACCTGATTCCGACTTGGTTCCGCCGGCCGTCTGGGGGAGAATCCAAACGACTCCGCAAAACTTCGCGCCCCATGACAACCCCAGACTTCAGCACCGCCCTGTCTTCACCTACCCATTGGCTGGTGGTCGTCGTGACGCTGGTGATGGTGGCCTGCTGCATCGGCCTGCACTACGAAGTCCTGGACCGGCTGAACAATCGCATGCCGCGCTGGCGCCTGCTGGCCCACCGTCGCGTGCTGGCGCTGATGTTCGTGATCTTTGCCGTCCATGTGGTGGAGATCTGGATCTTCGGTCTCGGCCTGCACCTCATCATCCAGCAATCCGGCGCCGGCAGCCTGATTGGCGCCAGCGACCCCAAGCTGCTGGATGCGGTCTACCTCTCGGCCACGTCCTACAGCACCCTGGGTTATGGCGATCTGGCGCCGCTGGGGCCGATCCGCTTCGTGCTCGGCACCGAAGCCCTGCTGGGCCTGCTGCTGATCACCTGGTCCGCCTCTTTCACCTATCTGGAGATGGACCGCTACTGGCGCAGTCGCTGATTCTCGCCCAGCGTTGATTCTCGGCAAGCGGCGATCTAATCCAGTTCAGGCCCGCTGGCTGGAGACCGAAACGATTTCACCGACCATGTAGGAGGTGTAGTCGGAGGCCAGCATCATCATGATATTGGCCACCTCCCACACTTCCGCCGCGCGGCCGAAGGCCTCCCGGCTCGCCAGGCTTTCCAGAAGCTCGGCCGGGGCGGTCTTCTTGAGAAATTCATGCAAGGCGATGGAAGGCGCCACGGCATTGATGCGGACCCCATGTTCCGCCGCTTCCAGCGCGGCGCAGCGCGTCAGCGCCATCACGCCGGCCTTGGCCGCGGCATAATGGGCCTGCTCCTTCTGCGCGCGCCAGCCCAGCACCGAGGCATTGTTGATGATGACCCCGGCGCCGCGCGGCTGCATCTTTTTCAGCATCGCGCGGACCATCCGAAAAGTGCCGGTGAGGGAGACATCCAGCACCATATTCCATTCCTGATCGCTCATTTCAACAAGGCTCTTGCTGCCACCCAGGCCGGCGTTGTTGATGAGGATGTCGACCCCGCCACAGAATTCCTCCGCCCGATCGACCAGACGCTGCACATCATCCTCGCTGGTGACATTCGCCAGTTCGCCATGCACCTTCACCTCCGGATGGGCGGTGCGCAGCTTCTCCACGGCCTCCGCCAGCCGGCGCTCATGGATATCCGAAATCACGATGGCGCGCGCCCCCTCCTCGGCCGAACGCAGGGCTGCGGAAAAACCGATTCCGCCACCGGCGGCCGCCGTGATCAGAACGGATTTTCCGGCGAGCAGATTGTGGCCAGCGACGTAGGCGGGAACGGCTTGTGACATGGATTCATCCTGAATGATTGGGCGCCGCAAGAGCGCGGCTTGAAAACTTCCCCGCGAGCCGGAACTAGCCGCGGGCCTCGCGTGGCAATCCCAGACCGCGTTCGGCAATCTGGTTCAACTGAATTTCATTGGTGCCGCCATAGATCGTGTCGGCGCGGGAGAAGAAGAACACCTGCTGCAGACGCAGCACATCGAAATCCTCGGCCGGCGCATCTCCTTCCGGCCCCAGCACATCCATCGCCAGCTCGCCCAGATCTCGGTGCCAGTTGGACCAGACATACTTGTAGCTCAACGCCTCGCGCCCCAGGCTCATGCCTTGACCGTCGCCAGAGAGCATGCGCAGCGCGTTGTAGCGCAGGACTCTAAGCCCGCCCCAGGCGCGCGCGATGCGATTGCGGATCAGCGGATCACGTGCCCTGCCATTCGCCTTGGCCGCCTTGATTACCAGTTCAAGCTCATGCGCGAAGTGCATCTGCTGGCCCAGCGTCGAGACGCCGCGCTCCACCGCAAGCAGCCCCATCGCAACCTTCCAGCCCTCACCGGGCGCGCCCACCACATCGGCGGCCTGAGCCACCGCCGCATCAAAAAAAACCTCATTGAACTCGCAACTGCCGGACAGCTGTCGAATCGGCCGGATTTCGATGCCGGGCTGATCCAGTGGCAACAGCAGGAAACTCAGGCCATGCCGGCCTTTCGAGGCCGGATCGCTGCGCGCGATGACGAAAATCCAGTCCGCCTCATGCGCCAGAGAGGTCCAGACCTTCTGCCCCTTGACCCGCCAGCTGCCATCGGACTCCTGCCAGCACTTCGTCTGCACATTGGCCAGATCCGAGCCTGCCGCGGGCTCGGAATAACCCTGCGCCCAGAACACCTTGCCCTGCAGGATGCCAGGCAGAAAACGTTGCTTCTGATCCTCGCTGCCATAGGCCATCAGGGTCGGCCCCAACAGACCCTCGCCGATATGGCCCAGATGCCCAGGCCCACCGGCACGGGCATATTCCTCATGGAAGATCACCTGCTGTTCGATCGACAGCCCGCGTCCGCCGTATTCCTGCGGCCAGCCGACACAGGTCCAGCCACCAGCCGCCAGCTCCTGTTCCCAGGCGCGGCGCAATTCAGGGTAGGTATCTTCATCGCCCGGGCCGCCGCGGTGCCGGAGCACCGCGAAACGGCCACTGAGATGCTGCCGCATCCAGGCGGCAATTTCGGCGCGAAATTCTTCGTCTGCGGGACTGGGATTCAGATTCATCGGACTAATCCAGAAGTTGGGCGGCGATCTGCTCATGCAAGGCGTCGGGGTCACCCAGCCAATGGGCAGACGCGCGGGCACGCTTGAAATACAGCTGGGGGTCATATTCCCAGGTAAACCCGACCCCACCATGCAGCTGGATCGCCTCGGCCGAGCAGAACTGCAGGGTTTCGGTGGCCAGCGCGCGGGCAGCGGAAATTTCCATCTCAAGCGCTGCCAGCTCGGCCGCGCCAGCCGCCAGCGCCGCGGCACCATAGACCGCCGAGCGAGTATTTTCGCAAGCCACCATCATCTGCGCACACCGATGCTTGACCGCCTGAAACGAGCCCACGATGCGGCCGAACTGCTTGCGCTCCTGCACATAGGCCAAGGTGAGATCCAGGCAGCGCTGCGCCGCCCCCAGTTGTTCCGCCGCAAGATACAGACGCAGCAGAACCGCAGCACGGCGCAGACCGTCGCGCAGATGTTCGGCATCGCAGCGGCGCGCTTTCACATCCTGCAGATCCAGGTCGGTAAAACGCCGGCTCGCATCCCAGCCAGGCAGGGGCTGCATCGACACGCCAGGCTGCTGCACCTCGAGGCTGAACAGGGCGAGTTCGTCCCCCACCATGGCCGTTACCAGCACGTGTTCTGCCGACATCGCATCCGGCACTCGCCGCACACGCCCCTGCAGGCTCCAGCCATCACTGTGCGCGCTGGCTCTGAGCTGTGGCAGGGTCCAGGCGGCAAGCTCACTGGGTAGCGGTGCGCTGAGCAGGCTTTCGCCGGCTGCCACGGCCGGCAAGAACGCGGCCTGGGCGAGATCATCGGCGGCCTCGTTCAGCAAGGTCGTGGCCAGGCAGGCGGTGGAGAAAAATGGCGCACATAGCAGGCGATAACCGGCCTGCTCCTGCACCAGCATCAATTCCACCGGCCCCAGACCAAGGCCGCCACGATCCTCGGCCACCGCCAATCCACACCAGCCCAGTTCCTGCGCGATGCTTTGCCAGACCGCCGGATCGTAAGCCTGCGGGCTGTCCATCGCCGCCCGTATGGCCTCGGAACTGCAGGTTTCCGCAAGGAATGCCTGCGCCGAATCGCGGATCATCACCTGTTCATCGGTGAGGGAGAAATTCATTGCCGTACCCCGTACCAAACGGTGCCGTGCCTGCAGATCGACATCAGCGCGCGGGACCCTGGAAGCGCATGGATCCGGCCACTGAGCGAAGCTGCGGGCCGCCGCAAGCCGTCAATCAAGTCCCGTAAACCTTCTGCGCCTGAGGCGAAACTTCAATGAGTTCCTGCACCACGGCGCTCAGTTCAGCCGGTGACCAGCGTGCACCCTTGTCCTTGACCGGACCGGTTTTCCAGCCGCTGGCAATCGACAACTGCCCGCCCTGCGCCTCGAAGACTTTACCGGTGCACTCGGCGGAAAGCTCGCTGGCCAGCCAGACCACGATCGGGGCCACATTCGCCGGGTCGAAGAAATCGAAGGATTCCCCTTCCGGCTTCTTCATCATGTCGGCAAACACCTCTTCGGTCATGCCGGTGCGGGCCGCCGGCGCCAGGGCATTGGCGGTGATGCCGTAGCGCCGCAATTCCGCTGCCTGCACCAGCGTCATCGTCGCCACGCCCGCCTTCGCCGCCGCGTAGTTGGTCTGGCCGACCGAGCCCTGCAGCCCGGCCCCGGAAGAGGTGTTGATGATTCGCCCACCGACCATGACGCCATCCTTGGCCAGGTCGCGCCAGCGATTGGCGAGGAGATTGGCGAGGCAGAAATGGCCGCGCAGATGCACCCGCATCACATCATCCCAATCCTGCTCGGACATCTTCAGGAACATGCGATCACGCACGATACCGGCATTGTTCACCACCGCGTGAACCTCACCGTAAGCCGCCAGTGCGGCATCCACAATGCTCTGAGCACCGGCCATGCTGGTAATGTCACCGGCATTGGCCAAGGCCTTGCCGCCCCTCTCCTCAACTTCTCCCACCACCGCCTGCGCGGCCTCGAAACGGATATCGTTGACCACCACATTGGCGCCTTCAGCCGCCAGGGCCAATGCATAGGCCTTGCCCAGACCACCACCGGCCCCGGTGATGATCACGGTCCTGTTGTCACAAATTCCCATTTTTCAATCCTTCTATCCAGCCAGTCTCAAGCTTTGGCGAAAAAGCATTCTCGCGCAGAGTTCACAGAGCAAAATGCTTTTCTTTGCGGCCTTCGCGCTCTTCGAGAGAAATGCCTTAAAAAGCACTCTCGCCAAGCTCGCAAAGAACGCCAAGTTTTTTCTATTCAAGCTTTGTAGCTCTACGCGTCCTCTGCGCGAACTGCGTTAAAGCGCATCCTCGCGCAGAGCTCACAGAGCAAAAAGCTTTACCTTGCGGCCTTCGCGTTCTTTGCGAGAAACGTCTTTAAAGATCTCTCTCGCCAAGGGCGCAAAGAACGCCATGTTCTTCTCTTGTCACTCTCCATGACGCTCCGCGTCCTCTGTGCGAACTGCTTTAGAAAGCCTCGCCCCGAGGCACGCAAGAGCAACACGCTTCCCGCCATACGACCACGGCGCGAGACGCTTTCCTCAGAGCCGTTCGATGATGGTCACATTCGCCACGCCGCCACCTTCACACATGGGCTGCAGACCGTATCGACCGCCGCTGCGCTCCAGTTCATGCAGCAGCGTGGTCATCAGCTTGGTGCCGGTGGCACCCAGCGGATGACCCAGCGCGATCGCGCCGCCATTTACATTGGTCTTTTCGTGCGGGAAACCGGTCTCCTTCAGCCAGGCCAACGGCACCGGCGCGAAGGCTTCGTTGATCTCGACGAGGTCGATCTGATCCAGGCTCATGCCGCTGCGTTCCATCGCACGCAAGGTGGCGGGGATCGGTGCGGTGAGCATGTAGATCGGGCAGTCACCCATCACTTCCATATGGTGGATACGCGCCCGTGGGGTCAGGTCATACTTCTTCAGCGCCGCCTCGGACACCACCAGCACCGCGGAGGATCCATCGCAGGTCTGACTCGAGACCGCCGCAGTAATCGAGCCGCCCTCGGCCAGCACCGCCAGCTCTGCCATTTTTTCCAACGAGGTCTCGCGCGTGGTTTCATCCATCTTGAAGTCGCCATAAGGCACGACTTCACGGTCGAAACGACCTTCCTTGATCGCCACGATGGCGCGCCGGTGCGATTCCAGCGCGAATTCTTCCATTTCCAGGCGGCCCAATTCCCAGCGTTTGACCATTTTCTCGGCGCCGTAGAACTGCGAGACCGGCTCGCTGCCGAAGCGCTTGGACCAGCCCTTGCTGCCGGAGAAGGGGTCGGAAAACCCCAGCGGTTTGGCTGCCATCATCGACGAACCAATCGGGATCTGTGTCATGGTCTGCACGCCACCGGCGATCACCACATCCTGCACCCCGGCCATGATCGCCTGGGCGGCGAAATGCACCGCCTGTTGGGAGGAGCCGCATTGCCGATCCACGGTCACCCCGGGCACGGAAAGCGGACCGCCGGCGGTGAGCCAGCTGGTGCGGCCGATATTCCCGGCCAGCGGACCAATGGTATCGACGCAGCCGAAGATCACGTCGTCATAGTCCTCGGCCGGGATCGCATTGCGGTCCAGCAGCGCCTTGATCACATGCGCGCCGAGATCCGCCGCATGCACCTGCGCCAGCGAGCCCTTGCGGCGCCCGGTGGGCGAACGTACTGCATCGACGATATAGGCTTCAGGCATGACTCATGTCCTTTCTCTGGAAATACGTTGACCTTGAGCGCGAAACGCCAAGGCGGTGTGTTGATGGGTGATGAGGTCTCATCAGAAGGTCTGCGCAGGCCCCAGTTGGGCTCCAGGTGCGAACACCGCTTCGGCCACACGGCCTTTATGGAAGATCCGGTCGCCCCAGAAGGATTCCAGTGCCCAGGCTCGCTTCATGAACATCTGCAGATCGGCTTCCCAGGTGTAGCCCATGGCGCCATGCACCTGGATGCTCTTGCGCGCCGCCAGCAGCGCCGCTTCCGCCGCGGCCAGACGGGCATGGGAAACAAATGCATCCAGCCGATGGTCTCCATGCTCCAGGGCATAGGCGGCCCGATGCACCACCGGGGTTGCGAATTCGATCTTGACCGCCACATCCGCCAGATGATGCTTGACCGCCTGGAAAGAACCGACCGGCTTGCCAAACTGCTTGCGCTGGGCGGAATAATCGATGCCCAGATCCAGCATCCGCTGTGCCAGACCAAGCAACTGAGCGGCGATGGAGACCCCGGCCCGGTTGACCGCCTCGGCCCAGAGCGCCTGGCCCTGCTCACGGCCGCAGACCAGGGTGTCCTCGCTTGGTGTCCATGCCAGCTTGTACAGGCGGCGCGACTGATCGATGCTGGCATTCAGGCACAGCTCGACCTGCTCCGGCGTCGCCGCATGAATCTCGTCTTCGTGCCAGAGCAGGATCAGATCGGCAATCCCGGCATCATGCACCAGGGGATTGAGCGGGTGGGAAATGGCCAGACGGGCCCGCCCCTCGACCATGCGCTCCAGCCAGCGCGCCTTGTAGGCATTGCCATCCGGCAGTCCGGCAAGCAGGCCGACGCCGAGATAGGCGGCATCGGAAAGCGAGTCCGGAATGCCGTGATAACCCACTTCCTGCAACAGCAACACCCAGTCCAGATCCCCCAGCCCCATGCCGCCGAATTCTTCCGGTATCGACAGGGAGGTGAGCCCCTGGCTTGTCACCTTGCGACGCATTTCCTCGGAACGGCCGGATTCGGTTTCCCAGTACTCGCGCAGCAGCTCGGGCGCGGCTTCCACCACCAGAAAGCGACGTACGGCATCGCGGAACTGGACTTGTTGATCGCTGAATGTGAAATCCATCTGAAGTCCCCGGCCTCAGGCCCGTGGCAGACCAAGCATGCGCTCGGCGATGATGTTGCGTTGTATTTCGTTGGTGCCGGCATAGATCGGTCCGGCCAGGCTGAACAGGAAACCATCCAGCCATTGCGCCACCCCGGCCGCTTCTGGCGCCTGAGGCATCAGTTCGGCACGCGCCCCCAGGATACTCATGGCGGTTTCGTGCATCAGCACATCAAGTTCGGACCAGAAAATCTTGTTGGTGCTGGCCTCGGCGCCGATTTTCGCGCCCTTGGCCAGGCGTGATGCGGTGCGGTAGGTGGCCAGGGTATACGCCTCCGCGTCCATCCAGGATTTCATCACCGCATCGCGGATCGCCGGATCCTGATCGCAACGCGCCCGATTGGCGTGGTACAGCGCCATCAGGTCAGCGGCGGTCTTCTGGAACCGGGCCGGCGAGCGCAGCATCAGGCCTCGTTCAAAACCGGCGGTGGCCATCGCGATGCGCCAGCCCTCGCCTTCGCCACCCAGCAGATTGGCGGCCGGCACCCTGACATCATCGAAAAAGATTTCGGCAAAGCCTGGCAGGCCATTGAGCTGACGAATCGGCCGCACCGTAATGCCGGGCAGATCCAGCGGCATCAAGACAAAGCTCAGGCCATGATGGCGGGAAGAACCCGGCTCGCTGCGAAACAGACCGAACAGCCAGTCGGCATACACCGCACGGGTGGACCAGATCTTCTGACCATTGATCACATAATCATCGCCATCACGCACCGCGGTGCTGCGAATCGCCGCCATGTCGGAACCGGCACCCGGCTCGGACCAGCCCTGCGCCCAGGTGTCTTCCGAGGTGGCCATGCGCGGCAGCCAGCGCGCCTTCTGCTCGGCGCTGCCGTACTCCATCAGGGTTGGAGCCAGCAGGAAGATGCCGTTCTGGTTGACCCGCAGCGGCGCGCCAACACGCCAGTATTCTTCCTCGAAGATCAGCCACTGGAACAGATCGGCCCCCAGGCCGCCCAGTTCCTTCGGCCAGGTCACCGCGCTATAGCCCTGTTCGGCCAGCCGGGCCTCCCATTGACGGTGGGCGGCAAAGCCTTCTTCCGTATCAAAACTGGGCAGCGGCTCGGTCGGCACATTGGCCTCCAGCCAGCTGCGAATTTCCTGCCGGAATCTGGCTTGTTCCTGGGTGTACTGAAGATCCATCTAGAATTTTGCCTCGCGCTTCTCGACAAAGGCCTGGCGAGTTTCCGCCGAGTCCTTGCTGGTGTAGGCCTGCAGGGTGAAGCCCTGCTCCCACCGGTACTTGTCTTCAAGATTGCCGTCCTCGATCCCATTCAGGGATTCCTTGGCCAGACGAATCATGGCCGGACTCTTCGCCGCGATCGTCGTGGCAATCGCCAGCGCCGCCTCACGCAAGATGCTTGCCGGAACCACCTGTTCCACCGCGCCCAGCCGGTAGGCCTCGGCCGCATCGATGGGCTCGCCGGTGAAGTACATCATCCGTACTTTTTGCACCGGAAACAGGCGTTGCAGATGGGCACCGCCACCCATTGCACCACGGTCGACTTCAGGCACTCCGAAACTCGCATCTTCCGCGGCCACCACAATATCGGCGGCACCGGTGAGTCCGATTCCGCCGCCAAGCACGAAACCATGCACCGCCACGATGACCGGCACCGGATTGCGATGCACCGCCTCGAAGCTGCGGTAGTTCCCCGCATTCACCTCGACAATGCGATCAGGATGGGCATTGAGTTCTTTGATATCCACGCCGGCACAGAAACCGCGGCCTTCGGAACGGATCACGATGACATGCACCTCATCCAGGCGCCCAAGACGCTCGATCTCATCGGCCAGCGCGTGCCAGCCGGCACTGTCCAGTGCATTGACTGGTGGATTGTTGATCACCAGCTCGGCGATCCCCTGGTTGATGATGCTTGTAAACGCTGCACTCATTGAAGTCTGATGCCCGCAGAACGCTGAGTTCGTCCACGCCGCTCAAAAATAGCGCGGAGCCATTCCAGCAATAGAAAAGGAGTTGGCATTATCGAAAAAGCAGGCCGCCACAGCTTCATCCTTTAGGGTGAGTGAAGCGCCGGCACGGCCAGTCCACGCCGGCTGCGAGCCAGGCAGGACCTGGCTTTCAGCGCCCGCGGATCAATTCTCGATCCCGGTTTGCAGATACTCGCCAACCGCGGTGAGCACGGCTTCCCATTCCTTCGGCGCAATGGTATCGACCGGATCGTTGCCAAAGCGCACACCGACCGTTTGCAGGGACGGCGCCACGCTGACGCGCTGGTGCGCATAGCCCGAAGCCGTGTAGTTGCCGGATTCCTCGCCGCCCCAATGCGGCCACATGTAACCGCGCGGGCCGCCGCCGGTTTCCTTATCGTAATTGTGCGACGCCGCAACCCAGGCTTCCGGCACGATCTGCTTGCCATCGATGCTGCGCCCGCCGTTACGGAACAGCTCACCAAAGCGCAGCATGTCCCTGGGCGTGGCCATCAGCCCCATGGATGCGAAGGTATTGCCCAGGCGATCAACCATCACCAGGGCGTCATCACGCATGCCGGCGGGCTGCCAGATCTTCTCCGCAAGGATCTCGGCATAAGGTCTGGCGTAGACGTTCTCGAGCAGCCAGGCCAGCATCTGTGCATCACCGCTGTTGTAGCGGTAGAACTCGCCGCTGGGCGACACGCGCGTCAGCTTCAGGAGGTACTCGTCGCGACTCATCCCGTACAGGCCATTGGAGTGGAAATCCGCTCCCATCAGAACGAGTTGTTCTGGCTGGTGTACCGGCACATCGACCCAGTAGGTGCCCGACTCCATCTGCAACAGATCCTCGACACTGACACCTTCCCAGACCGTATCGGCCGCAGCGGGAATGTATTTCTTGATCGGGTCGTGAATGGAATCGACCAGACCCTCGGCCACCGCGATCCCGACCAGCGCCGTGGTCACCGACTTGGTGACCGACCACATGTGCGCGCGGGTGCCGGGGTTGAATCCGTTCTGGTAGTCCTCGTAGATGAACTGACCGTTGTGCATGAACGCGATCGCATTGGTGGAGCCACTCTGCATGTACTCCTTCACGGTGCGGGTATGGCCATTCACCTCGTAGGTGAGCTGGCTCAGATCCACCTGCGCATCGGGCAGCGCCGCCGCCGTTGGATCGGCCTGCACCACCTGGGTTGGCAGGATCACGATGACTGTGGTGGCGTCGACCGGCAGCAACAGGATCGAGAACTCGCCGTCCATCGTATCCTGCAGCAGCCGCGCAGGCTGGGCGCCGCTGAGCAACAGATCGGCGCGCGCCTGCAGCAGGCCCATCAGCGGCCCGACACCGGGCGTGAACTCATGCGGCGTCGGGTAGTAGCGCCCCAGGTGCATCGCGATGACATCGCCCAGACCATCCGGCAAGGTCGAAAGCGCCGCCATCGCCTCGTCGGGATCGGATGGCAGCGAGTACAACCCGCTGCGCTCGACGATGTGCACGAGTTCCTCGGCGAGGATCACCCCTTCGTCCGGCGGATCATCCGCCGGCGCATTGGCGTTCCGGTATTCCGCCGGATCCGAATTGATGCCAGATCCGCACGCGGCCAGCGCCAGCGCCGCCACGACGAGACCTGCCCGCCGATGCCATCCCGTTGTGCTCATTTGTCCCCACCTCTCATATGTTGTTTCAGCATTCTGAGGCCAAGCATGCCAGGATCGACGCGGCGCCGGCTTCGTCCAAAGGCAGGAAGGGTTCAGCCCGGGGGCAGCCAGCCGGACACAGCCGGCTCCAGCCCTGGTCAGTCGCGCGGCAGCAGGCTCAGTTGCCGGCGCGCCTGCGCCACGATGCTTTCAATCAGCTCCGCCACCGGCGGCAAGGCATCAATCACCGCCGCCACCTGACCGCTGGGCAGCACCCCTTCATCCGGCCGTCCCTCGACCATCGCTCGCTGGATCAACACCGGCGCATTGGCCGCCATCAGGGTCTGCACGGCCGCATCCCCCTCTTTGAGGGCCGCCAGCGCGGTCTTGAGCATGTGCATCACGGTCATGCCGGTATAAGCCTTCCAGTGCCAGGCGCTGCGCAAGGCCACGAACAAGCGGTGCAGCGGACCGCCCGATTCCAGCTGCAGCAGGAATGGGTTGTCGATCATGCGCTGCGGCATGCCATCCACCGCTTTAGATGCCCGAATCTGCGCTGGATCCTTGACCTCGACGTATTTCTGCAAGGTTGCCGCCGGCACCGGGGATTCCGCGGTCATCAGAAACCGCGTACCCATCGCGATCCCCGCCGCGCCATAAGCCAGGGCACCGGCCAGACCACGGCCATTGGAAAAGCCGCCCGCGGCCACCACCGGGACATCCACCGCATCGAGGACCTGAGGCAGCAGCAGGGTGGTCGGCACCGACCCGGTGTGGCCACCGCCTTCTCCCCCCTGAATGGTGATGATGTCCGCTCCCAACTGCACCGCCTTGATCGCATGCTTGACCGCACCCACCGTGGGCATGCACAGCACCCCTGCATCCTTGAAACGGGCGATGGTTTGCGCATCCGGCCCGCGGCCGTAACTCACCGCCCGCACCCGATCCTGATGCTTGAGCACCAGTTCGATCACCTCACGGGCATTGGGCTGGAACATGTGAAAGTTGACACCGAAAAGCTTGTCCGTCCCCGCCCGCACTTCGGCAATCGCGGCCTCCAGTTCCGGCGTCGACATGGTGGCGGCCGCCAGGAAGCCGAAGCCCCCTGCATTGGAGGTGGCGATCACCAGTTTCGCATCGGCGACCCAACCCATGGCGGTCTGCACGATGGGGTACTCGCAGCCGAGCATTTCGGTGAGTTTGGTGTTCATTCCAGCCATGGGTGCATGCATCCTCGATGTTCAAGGCGCCCGCATCGCGGGCAAATTCAGGCAGTTTGCCTGCATTGATGCCCCGTCACTTCGCACATCTGGATGACGTCATCCATGGCCCACATAGATTCGCGCCGGACTTGGGCCCTGGTCCGTGATGACGTCTGATGCGCCGGCACTTTCCCGTTCCGATCAGCCCCCGCGTCCTTCAATCGCCCCCAGCATGAGCTCGATCGCCACCTCGCTGACCTCGGCCATGTCTTTTACATCCACATAGATGCCATCGATCAGCAGGTGACTCAAACCATGCAGGGTGGCCCAGCTGGCCTGCGCCATCCGCAACACCCGGCGCTCATCGCCGGCGCCTGCCGCCAACGCTGCCATCTGCCGCGCGTAACGCCGGAAGGTGGCATAGGCGATCTGTTGCAATTCTGCCGTCGGCGTGGTCTGTTTCCACAGACGACGCCCGAACATCAGATCGTAACGCTCGGCATCGCGGCGGGCGAAGTCGATGTAGTCGCCGACCAGCTGGCTCAAATTCTGCCGCTGCTTGCCGGGCTCGATGGCGAAATCCAGCAAGTCGTCCAGCTCCCGAAAACCTTGCGCCGCCAGCGCACACAGCAGGGCGTGCTTGTCCTTGAAATGGTGGTAGGGCGCGGTGCGGGAAACGCCGACCTGGTCCGCCAGCTTGCGCAGGCTCAGGCCCTCCACGCCCTCAGCCGCCAGCAGCGCGCGCGCCTCCCGCAGCAGGCTGCTGCGCAAATCGCCATGGTGATACTTTCTTTCGCTGTTCATGCGCATCCAATCTTGACAGCGTCAAGTTAGACTCGCTATCTTGACGCTGTCAAGTTCAGACCACGCCATCCATCCCAATGAGTACGCCCGTCATGACCGCCACCTACCCCCACATGCTCGCCCCGCTGGATCTCGGCCACACCACACTGAAGAATCGCGTGGTCATGGGCTCCATGCACACGGGCCTGGAAGATCGACTGTGGCATCGGCAGAAACTGGCCGAGTATTTCGCCGAGCGTGCGCGCGGCGGCGTGGGCCTGATCATCACCGGCGGCTTCAACCCGAATCGCAAGGGCTGGTTCTATCCCTTTTCCGGCAGCATGCTCAATCACGCCGATGCGCTCAGCCACCTGCCGGTCACCCACGCGGTGCACAAGGCCGGCGGCAAGATCTGCCTGCAATTGCTGCATGCCGGGCGCTACAGCTATGTGCCCTGGTCGCGCTCGGCCTCCGCGATCAAATCACCGATCAATCCCTTCAAGCCCAAGGCGATGAGCACCCGCGAGGTCGAACAGACGGTGAAGGATTTCGCCAAGGCCGCGAAGCTGGCAAAACGCGCCGGCTATGACGGCGTCGAGATCATGGGCAGCGAAGGCTATCTGATCAATCAGTTCACCTCCCCACGCACCAACAAGCGCACCGACAAGTATGGCGGCAGCAGCGAGAACCGCCTGCGCTTCCCGCAGGAAATCGTCGCCGCGGTGCGCAAGGCCTGTGGCGACGATTTCATCATCGTCTACCGGCTGTCGATGATCGACCTGGTGCCGGAAGGCTGCACGTTCGAGGAGACCCTGACCCTGGCCCGCGGCATCGAGGCGGCCGGCGCCAGTCTGATCAACTCCGGCATCGGCTGGCACGAAGCCCGCGTCCCCACCATCGTCACTTCGGTGCCGCGCGCCGCCTTCGTCGACATCACCGCCCGGGTGAAGGAGGAAGTCGGCATTCCGGTGATCGCGTCCAACCGGATCAACACCCCGGAAGTGGCGGAAGAAATCATTGCTTCCGGCAAGGCAGACATGATTTCGATGGCCCGGCCAATGCTGGCCGATGCCGACTTCGTCAACAAGGCGGCCAGCGGTCGCAGCGATGAAATCAATACCTGCATCGCCTGCAACCAGGCCTGCCTGGATCACACCTTCCAGCTCAAGCGGGCTTCTTGCCTGGTCAATCCGCGCGCCTGCCATGAAACCGAACTGGTCTACAAACCGGCGACCAAGGCCCGAAGAATTGCGGTGGTCGGCGCCGGTCCGGCCGGCCTGTCGGCCGCCACCGTCGCCGCCGAGCGCGGCCACAAGGTCACCTTGTTTGATGCCGATGATCGCATCGGCGGCCAGTTCAACATGGCGGCGCGGATTCCCGGCAAGGAAGAGTTCTGGGAGACCATCCGCTACTTCGGCAAAAGAATTGAACTCACCGGTGTCGAACTGAAGCTGGGTCAGCGTGTCAGCGCCGAAGAACTGGTCGAGGCCGGCTTCGAGGAAGTCATCGTCGCCACCGGCGTCAATCCCCGCACCCCGCCGATCGATGGCATCGAGCACCCCATGGTGAAATCGTATATCGAGGTATTGCGCAAGGAAGCACCGGTCGGTCAGCGCGTCGCCATCATCGGCGCCGGCGGCATCGGTTTTGATGTCGGCGAGTATCTTGCCCATGACGACGCCCATGGCGAGCCCATGGCGGTGGCGCAATGGATGCGTGAATGGGGCTGCGAGCCGCAGAGCGATGAACCCGGCGGCCTGGGTCGCGCCGAACCGGCGCCTTCACCGCGGCAGATCTATCTGCTGCAGCGCAAGAGCAGCCAGCCCGGCAAGGATCTGGGCAAGACCTCCGGCTGGGTGCATCGCGCCACCCTGAAAGCCAAGGGCGTGCAGATGGTCGCCGGCGTCAGCTACAAGAAGATCGACGATGCCGGCCTGCATATCGAGGTCAATGGCAAGGAACAGCTGCTTGCGGTCGACAATGTGATCGTCTGCGCCGGCCAGGAATCCCGCCGTGAGCTCTACCCGGAAGAAGGCAGGCTCAACGGCACCGGTTTTCATCTGATCGGCGGCGCCGAACTGGCGGCCGAACTCGATGCCAAACGGGCAATCCGCCAGGGCGCGGAACTGGCTGCCCGGCTGTAGATCCAGCGACCCCAGCGCCCACCGATCAGACCGCCAACCGGAACATCGCATGCAAACCACAGAAACCGCCGACCGCATCATCCTCAACCCGGACGAACCGGCCAGCGCCGCGGTGATCTGGCTGCATGGCCTGGGCGCGGACGGCCATGATTTCGTGCCCATCGTGGCCGAACTCGGCCTGCCGCCTGCGCACCGGGTACGCTTCATCTTCCCGCATGCACCGGTGCGCTCCATCACCATCAATCGCGGCATGTCGATGCGGGCCTGGTTCGACATTCTCAGCCTGGAAAAACTCAGCCATCAGGATGAAGCCGGCATCGAGACCTCGCAGAACAGCGTGGAAACGCTGATCGGCGAACAGCTGGCCGCCGGCATCCCTGCCGCTCGGATCCTGCTCGCCGGATTTTCCCAGGGTGGCGCGATCGCGCTGCACACCGCGCTGCGCTACCCCCTGCCGCTGGCCGGCGTGCTCGCGCTATCGACCTTCCTGCCGGTGCATGAAACCCTGCTGCAGCAGCGTCATCCAGCCAATGGTGAAATCCCGATCCTGATGTGCCACGGCCGCCAGGACCCGGTGCTGCCACTGGCACTGGGCGAGTGGAGCCGCGACGTCCTGCAGGCGGCCGGTTATCCGCTGGAGTGGCAGGAGTATCCGATGCAGCATGCCGTCTGCCCGGCGGAAATCGAACGGATCGGCCGCTGGCTGAAGGAGCGCCTGCCCTAAGCCACCGGGCATGCGCGCGTATCAATCGGTCAGGCGCCCGGCGCGATAATCGTCCAGCGCCTGCTCGATCTGCGCCCGGGTGTTCATCACGAAGGGACCGGACTGCACGACGGGTTCATGCAGCGGACGGGCGGCCAGCAGAATCAGGCTTGCGCCTTGTGCACCGGCCCTGATCTCGACCACATCGCCGTCCGCCAGCACCCCGCAGGCAGCGGCGCCAAGCTCACGAGCCTCGGCATCCGCACCGATGCTCACCCTGCCTTCATAGACATACACAAAAGCACTGTAATCACTGCGCACGGGCTGCAGGTGGCGTGCGCCCGGCAGCAACTGCAGATCGATGAACAGCGGATCGGTGGCCAGACTGCCATCGGCGTTGACCGGCGCCGTGAGTACCTGCGACTTCAGTTCGCAGCGCCCGGCAATGAGTTTGAGCTGGCCAGCGCCGGGCAGCGCCGCAACGGGAATCGCGCTGGCCGGGATATCGCGATATTCCGCCGGTCGCATTTTCAGCCGCGCAGGCAGATTGAGCCACAGCTGAAATCCGCGCATGCGACCACTTTCCTGCTGCGGCATTTCCGAATGAATGATGCCGCGACCGGCGGTCATCCACTGCACGCCACCGCTTTTCAGATCACCGATGTTGCCCAGATGATCCTCATGCCGCATGTGACCCTCCAGCATGTAGGTGACCGTTTCGAAGCCGCGGTGAGGATGCGGGGGAAAACCGGCAATGTAGTCATCCGGATTTTCGGTGCCAAATTCATCCAGCAGCAGAAAAGGGTCCAGTCGCAGCGATGCCGTGGCGCCGATCGAGCGGCGCAGCTTCACGCCGGCGCCATCGGATGTTTCCCGCCCGGGAATGATCTGCTTCAGTGTACGTGCGCTCATGCTCTTATCCTCGGCTACGGCAGCGGCCCCTTGCCGCCGCTCATTGTGAACCAACGGAACCAACGGGGGCGCACCACTTCCGCACATCGGGATTTGCGATTGGCGCCGGCGAGTTGGTGGTGCGTCCCCGATTCATTGTTCTGCGACGCTCAGGCTGCGGATGATCGGACAGGGCTGCGCGGCATCGGTTTCCGCGCATTGCGCCAGGACATGGCTCAGGGTGCTTCGCATCCGGCCAAGATCGGCAAGCTTGGCTTCGATCTGCTCCAGTCGGGCGGCGGCGATTTCCCGGATCGCCTGCCGATCCCTGCCGTCCTCCAGGCTCAGCAGGCCACCGATGTCCTGCAGCGAGAAACCCAGTTCCTGGGCGCGCTTGATAAACCGGATCCGCTGAATCAGTGTGAGCGGATAATGGCGGTAGCTTCCGACCCTGTCGGGCACCGGCAACAGACCTCGCTGCTGGTAATAGCGGATGGTTTCGACACCGACACCGGCTGCGCGAGCCAGCCGGCCAATGGTGAGTGTTGGCCGCTGTGTCATCGTAGCTCCTCTTGACTCTGGGGTCGGCTACGGAGTTTAACCTAGTCATTCGCCCAGTCCAGGAGAGCCTCATGCCGCACGCCGACACCCACCACGAGCAGCCGTGCTGCCATCACGCTGGCGCCCAGCCGATTACGCCGGATCCTGGCATGGCTCGCCCCGGCACCCTGTACATCTGCCCGATGCATCCGCAGGTAAGGCAGGATCATCCCGGCAGTTGCCCGAGCTGCGGTATGGCGCTGGAGCCGGCCATGCCTTCTGCGGAGGTCGATGACAATCCCGAACTTCGGGACTTCACGCGTCGCCTGCTCTGGACCCTGCCGCTGACGCTGACCGTCTTCGTGCTGGCCATGTTCGGCCAGCCTCTGGGCTGGTTTCCCGGCTCCGTCGGCAGCTGGATCGAACTGGTGCTGACCACGCCGGTCATGCTGTGGGCCGGCTGGCCGTTTCTCAAACGCGGCCTGCAATCGCTGCGCCAGCGCAGCCCCAACATGTGGACCCTGATCGCGCTCGGCACCTCGGCGGCCTATCTCTACAGTCTGGTGGCCACCCTGGCGCCGGGCCTTTTCCCCGCATCCTTCGTTCACATGGGCCGGGTCGCGGTGTATTTTGAAGCCTCGGCGGTGATCATCTCGCTGACCCTGCTGGGCCAGATCCTGGAGCTGAAGGCGCGCTCCGCCACCTCCGCCGCGATCAAGGCCCTGCTGGGCCTGGCGCCGCGCAGCGCACGCCGGATCCGGCCCGATGGACAGGAGGAAGACATCGCCCTGGATCAGGTGCAGCCTGGCGATACCCTGCGCGTACGCCCGGGCGAGAAGGTGCCGGTCGACGGGCTGGTGATCGAGGGCCTCAGTTCGGTGGATGAATCCATGCTCACCGGCGAGGCGATGCCGGTGCGCAGGCAGCCCGGCGACCCCCTCATTGGCGCCACCCTGAATACCAGCGGCGCCCTGATCATGCGGGCGCAAAAGGTTGGCGCCGAAACCGTGCTGTCCGGCATCGTGCAGATGGTGGCCCAGGCCCAGCGCTCGCGCGCGCCGATGCAACGCATGGCAGACCGGGTCGCCGGCTTTTTCGTGGTCGGCGTGGTGGTCATGGCCGTGCTGACCTTTTTCGCCTGGGGCCTGTTCGGCGGCCAGCTGCTTGATGGCCCTACCTGGGTTTACGGTCTGATCAACGCGGTCGCGGTGCTGATCATCGCCTGCCCCTGCGCGCTGGGCCTGGCCACACCCATGTCGGTGATGGTGGCGACCGGCCAGGCCGCCACCCAGGGCGTGCTGTTTCGCGATGCTGAGGCGATCGAAAACCTGCGCCGTGTCGACACCCTGATCGTGGACAAGACCGGCACCCTGACTGAAGGGCGACCAACTTTCACGCGCGCGCTCAGCGCAGCAGAGCTGGACGAGGATGAACTGCTCCGCCTGGCGGCCAGCCTGGATCAGGGCAGCGAGCACCCCCTGGCCGCAGCCCTGGTACGCGCCGCGAGCGAGCGTGGCCTGGACCTGGAGGCGGCCCAGGATTTTGAATCGCACAGTGGCGCCGGTGTGCGCGGTCGCCTCGCCAAGAAAACCCTGGCGCTGGGCAATGCCAGCTGGATGAAGGATCTGGGGGTCCCGGTCGAGAGCATGGAAACCGCGGCCGAAGCCCTGCGCCGGGAAGGTGCCAGCGTCATGTTCCTGGCCATCGATGGCCGGCTGGCCGGGCTGCTGGCGGTGTCCGACCCGATCAAGGCGACCACACTTGAGGCCTTGACGCAGCTGCACGAGGAAGGCTGGCAAGTGATCATGGCGACCGGCGACGGCCTGAGCACGGCCCACGCCATCGCCGCACGGCTGGGCATTGCCGAAGTCCATGGCGAGGTGAAGCCCGCGGACAAACTGGCCCTGGTGGAAAGCCTGCAGGCACAGGGCCGCATTGTGGCCATGGCCGGCGACGGCATCAATGACGCCCCGGCCCTCGCGCGCGCGGATGTCGGCATCGCCATGGGCACCGGCACCGATGTCGCCATGCACAGCGCCCAGCTCACCCTGGTCAAAGGCGATCTGCGCGGCATCGCCCGGGCCAGCCTGATCTCGCACCAGACCGTTGCCAACATGAAACAGAATCTCGCCTTCGCCTTCGTTTACAACGCCGTGGGAATCCCGCTGGCGGCCGGCGTGCTGTACCCGCTGACCGGCTGGCTGCTCTCGCCCATGGTCGCGGCCCTGGCGATGAGTCTGAGCTCGGTGTCCGTGATCGGCAATGCGCTACGCCTGCGCCGACACTGATCGCAATCAGACCGGCGCCTGCGGTTCCATCAGGGCCTGGATGTGGGCGGTGGCCGATCGCCCCAGTGCGGACAGGGCATAGCCACCCTCCAGGGTCGATACCGCGCGCAGCCCCGCGCTGGCCACGGTCGCCTGCAGGATCTGGCGGGTCACCCAGGCGTAGTCGTCCTCGACCAGCCGCAACTCGGCCAGGGGATCCTCCGCATGCGCATCGAAACCGGCCGAGAACAGCAGCAGTTGCGGCGCGAAGTGCTGCAGATCCGGCAGCCAGCGCGCCGTGACTTCGCTGCGAAAAGCCGCCCCATCGGCACCTGGCGGCAGCAGGATATTGCTGAAATTAGGCGCCTCTTTGGCCGGCCCGCTGAGCGGATACAGGGGAAACTGATACGAGGAGCACAGCAGGATCCGTTCATCACCGGCGACGATGTCCGCCGTGCCGTTGCCGTAGTGCACGTCGAAATCGACGATCGCAACCCGCTTCAGGGCATGCACTTCCAACGCGTGATAGGCGGCCACAGCAATGTGGTTGTAGAAACAGAAGCCCATGGCCTGGCGGCGCTCGGCGTGATGGCCCGGCGGCCGTGTATTGCAGAAGGCGGAACGCGCCTGTCCGCCGAGCACCATGTCGACCGCCGCCACCGCGGCCCCGGCCGCATGCGCTGCCGCATCCAGGCTATGACGATTCATCGACGTATCCGGATCGACCTGGATCAGGATCTGGTCCGCCTTGGGCGCGGCTGCGGCCAGTTCATCCAGATACAGCTGATCATGGGCATGGGCGAGTTGCGCATCGGTCGCCGGACCGGCCTCGCAATGCAACAGAAAATCGTACAGACCGGCCGCCTTGAGACGGTCCTCGATCGCGGCGATCCTGGCAGGCTGCTCGGGATGGCCGGGCCCCATGTCATGTCGCGGGCACACCGGATGGCTGAAATAGGCAGTCGCATTGGAACTCATGCTTGCTTCTCCTGATCCAGTAACAGAGTCACCCGCACGACGCCCGGATCTTCCGGCGAGCGGCTCAGAGCGAAGCCCAGCGCCCGGCTGAGTTCGAGCATCGGCCGGTTCTCCGCCAGTACATCCCCGAACACCTGTGCGATCCCACGCCCCCGCGCATACGCAAGGATGCGTCGCATCATCAAGCGGCCCAGGCCCTGGCCACGATGACTGGACTCGACGATGATCGCAAATTCCGCCTTCTCGTTGTCGGGATCGGCGATCAGACGAATCACGCCATGAATATCAGACTGCACGGCGGCGCCCTCCTCAACCAGAACCAGGGCCATTTCGCGATCGTAGTCGATCTGGGACAGACGGGCGGCAAAACTGTGTGGCAGTTGGCGCATCACATAGTGAAAGCGCAGGCGAATGTCCTCGAGGCTGAGCCGTTTGAACGCCGCCTGCAGGCCCGGCTCGTCCTCGGGCCGAATCGGCCGCAGGCGCTGACGACGTCCATCCGGCAGGGTCACCGCCTCTTCAAGTTCGCGCGGATAGGGCCGAATCGACAGGCGATCGACCGCCGCCGCGCGAACCCGGCAGCGTGCATCCAGACCCACCACACCCGCCGGACTGATCAGCAACGGATTGATGTCCAATTCACGCAGCGCCGGCACATCGACCACCAGCTGAGCCAGCTTCACCAACACCAGCGCCACGGCGTCGAGATCCAGCGCCGCCCGCCCCGGCTGCGCGGCCAGCAGACGCGAGACCCGGGTCCGCGCAATCAGCCGTCGGGCCAGCTGCAGATTCAGCGGCGGCAGGGCCAATGCGGTGTCGGCAATGGTGTCGACCGCTGTCCCACCATGACCAAAGGCGATGACCGGCCCGAACAAGGGGTCGTCCGCCATGCCGACGATCAGCTCCAAACCGTGCCGGGCATTGACCATGGGCTGGACCAGAACACCCTCCAGACGCCATTCCGGGTGCGCCTGCCGCAGCCGCTGCAGCATCGCCGCGGTGGCGCTGCGCACCGCCTCGGCGCCATCAAGATTGAGTAACACCCCACCGGCTTCCGACTTGTGCCGCACATCCGGCGAGATCAGCTTCACCGCCACCGGCCCGCCGAATACCGCGGCCAGTTCAGCGGCCTGCTGGGGCGATGCTGCCAGCTTGCCGCTCACCAGCGGAATCCGGTAAGCCGCCATCAAGGCCGCACACTGATCCGGCGTCAACCACCCCTGCCCCGCCGCCAGGGCTTTTTCCACCACCAGCCGCGCGGCCGCCTGATCCGGCTCGAAGGCCTCCGGCAAGGACGGCGGCGTTTCCATCAGTTCCTCCTGCACGGCGTGGTAGTGCTGCAAGTGCATGTAGGCACTCACCGCCTGCGCGGGCCCGGCATAGCTCGGCACCCCGTGGGTGGCCAGCCAGCTGCGCGCCGACGCCGCAGTGCGCGCCCCAACCCAGCTGGCCAGCATGATCTTGCCGGTGTGCTCTGCGGCCGTGCTGGCCACCGCCCGCGCCGTCGCTTGCGCATCCGCGATACCGGTCGGGGAATTCAGCACCAGAAGGGTCGAGGTGCGGACATCCGATAGCAGGATGTCCAGGGTCCGGGCATAACGTTCAGCATCGGCATCACCGAAGATGTCGATCGGATTGGTGCCGGACCAGCCCGCTGGCAACACCGCGCGCAGTCGCTCCTGCAGATCTTCCGGCAGGGACGCCAGCGCACCGCCCTGACTGAGCAGGGCGTCGCTGGCAAGCAGCCCCAGTGCTGATCCATTGGTCAGGATGGTCAGTTGCGAACACCGCTGCGTGACACGCCGCGACAGAATCGCCGCCGCATCAAAAAGATCCTCCATGCCCTGCACGCGCACCACGCCGGCGCGGGCCAGAGCGGATTCGTAAACCGCATCGCGGGTCGCCAGCCTCGCGCAATGACTTTCGACTCCGGCATCCACCGCTGCGTAGCGCCCGGCCTTGACCGCGATCACCGGCTTCAGACGCGATGCTGAGCGTGCCGCCGACATGAACTTGCGGGCCGCACTCAGGTGCTCGATGTACAGCAAGATGGCCTGGGTGTCCGAATCGGTGGCGAGATAATCCAGCACATCCCCGACATCCACATCCGCCATCTCGCCCAGAGACAACAGATGGGAAAACCCGATCCCACGCGGCTCGGCCCAGTCGATCACCGCGGAGATCACCGCACCGGACTGGGCAACGAAAGCCAGGCCTCCCGACTTCGGCGTCAAATGGGAGAAACTGGCATTCAAGCCCTGGCGCGGCGATAACACGCCCAGGCAGGCCGGCCCGACGATCCGCAACAGGGTCGGCCGGGCCGCATTCAGCATGCGTTGACGCAGGGCCGCGCCATCCTGCGCGCTTGCGACATCGAATCCCTCGCTGATCACCACCGCAGCGCGGGCGCCCCGCCGCGCCAGTGCCGCCACCAGGTCGGGCACGGTCTGCGGCGGCGTGGCAATCACCGCCAGATCCGGCGCTTCCGGCAACTGCGAGACCTCGGCGAAGACCGGCTGGCCACGCAGTCGGCGGTAGGCGGGGTTCACCAGATCCACCACCCCCTGGAATTCACCGCCCAGGAGATTCGACGCCAGCCGTGCGCCTACCGATGGCTTGCGCCCGCTGGCACCGATCAGGGCAACACGCCGCGGCTTGAACAAGGCCTCGAGATTGCGCGTGCTCATGGCGGGCCGGCGCCGGCGCGAGCTGCAACCCCGCACGCAGTCGGCAATGCAATTCCTGCACGCCGGCGCGAGTTGCCAGCGCGAGCGCTGGCCCACAGCAGCAGACCGACGGCAGCGCCACGCTGCCCTGCCCTGTTTTCAAGCCACAAACGCCACAGATTCATCGGCACCGCCCCGTGTCCTTTCGCTTGCGGACTACTGTATCGCGTGGCGCCAGCCGACCGCGAACCAACGGTAGCGGCTACGGCGGCAGCCGGGCGCAACCACGCCGGCCAACGCAAGAGCTCGAAGCTGGGCACTGCGCCTGGCAGGACGACGACCGCCTGCCACACCGAAACGAACAAACCGATGGACTCAAGCCTTAGTCCGGTGAAGCCTGCACCAACTGCCGGATGCGCAAGGCCAGATCTTCGGTGTGCTCCATCGGCAAAAAATGACTGGCATCGGGCCATACCTGCAGCCGCGCATGCGAACACAATCGACGCAAGCTGCGCCGCGCGGCCAGATTCGTGGTGCTGTGCGCGTCCGCACCCAGCCAGACATGCGTCGGCACGCTGAGCTTGCGCACGGCGGCCCAGGGACTGGCCGGGGTCAGGGCGAAACTGCGCGATTCCCAGGCGGGTTCGCAGCGCAGCATCCATGTCCCAGCTTCATCCCGGAACGCGTACTCGACATAGGCTCGCAGCCACGCCTGGGACCAGGTTCGAAATGCCCCTCGCCCGCGGTAGGCCTGATAGGCCTCATCCAGGCTGGCAAAGCCATTGCGCCGACGCAAGGCCCCGCGGACCAGTTTGTGGGCGCCCTGACGACCGCTGAGGCGGCCCAGCCGCATCAGCCACCCCATCTGGCGCGACATGAACACCGGCTCGATCAGGATCAGTCCCCGCACCTGATGCGGATACTCCGCGGCCACCTGCGCGCTGACCGTGGCGCCGACCGAATGCCCGGCCAGCCAGACCGGCTGTTCCTGCTGTTTCAGCCAGGTGCCGAGATCGCGCGCGTAGTCCCGCCAGCTGTTGAACCCTGCCAGCTTCCCGGCCGGGGCCGAAGCCCCGTGGCCACGCATGTCCCAGGCGGCGACCGGAATGTCCGGCAGCAGCGCAAACAGCGGGGCATAGGTGTGCGCATGAAAACCGGTCGCATGAGCGAAATGCAGGCGAGCCGGCTGGCCAGCAGCCGTCGGCCGCCACACGCACAAGCGATCACCTTCGGCGGTTTCGACCACATCGTGCGGCCATGGAGTCTGTGTCATCCAGGCATTTTCGCATGTCGACGCAAGCCGCAGCTCGCGGTCACGCACATCTGCAATTTCCGCAGATTTCTCGTCCTCATGCGGGCGATGGAACAACCGGGGATCATGGCGGTCAACCACTGTATCGATCAACATCCAAGGACATTCGATGACCCGACGTCAGATACTCGGCGGCATCGCTTCTGCGATGGGCTTGGGCGCCACCAAGCTCGCCGTTGCGGCGGATAGGAATACGGAACGCCTGCAAAAGACCAAAGCGGAATGGAAAGCGATTCTGGACGACGATCTCGCCTACAAGGTGCTGTTCGAAGCCGGTACCGAGCGCGCCGGCAGCAGCCCGCTGAACCAGGAAAAACGGGACGGCACCTTCATTTGCCGCGCCTGCAACAACCCCTTGTTCGACGCGGCCACCAAATACGAATCGGGCACCGGCTGGCCCAGCTTCTTCGACCATCTTGAAGATCGCATCGCCACCAGCACCGATTACAAGCTCATCTACCCCCGCACCGAATACCACTGTGCCCGTTGCGGCGGTCATCAGGGGCATGTCTTCAAGGACGGCCCCAAGCCCACCGGCTTGCGCTACTGCAACAACGGCGTCGCCCTGACATTTGTTCCTGTCGAGGAAAGCTTGCCAGAGTTGCGCACATGAGCGCATCCCTGGCCGCAGCACTGTTCGCCGGCGGCTGCTTCTGGTGCATGGAAGCGGATTTCGAGAAGCTGGATGGGGTTCAGGAAGTCATTTCAGGCTATGCCGCAGGAACGGTGGAGCACCCGACCTACAAGCAGGTCAGCGCCGGCGGCACCGGCCACACCGAAGCCGTCAAGGTTGTGTACGACCCGCAGAAGATTTCCTACCAGACCCTGCTCAGCCACTTCTGGGTCAATGTCGACCCCACCACACCGAATCAGCAGTTCTGCGACAAGGGCAGCCAGTACCGGGCCGCCCTGCTCCCCGTGTCCGACACCGAAATCGCAGCCGCTCAGGCCAGCCTGAATCGCATCCGACTCTCCGGCCGTTTTGCAAGCGTGCATGTCACGATCGAAAACCCCGGCCAGTTCTGGCCGGCCGAGGAGTACCACCAGGACTACTACAAGAAGAATCCGATCCGCTACCGCTGGTACCGCAATGGGTGCGGGCGGGACAAACGCCTGCAGGAAATCTGGCAGTAGGCCCAGCCGCCGCATCACATTCCAGACCGCCAGCCCCAAGCCCAGTGCGAAGCAACGCAAGCGGGGGCGGCAAGCGGGGACGCACCACCAGATTCAGGATGGCGGGCGCCATCGATCGTGCAACAAATCACGACCTCGCGCAGATCCCCTTAAGACTCGCCCCGCCATGCGCAGGGGGTGGTGCGTCCCCTGCCGCGTCCCCTGCCGACGGGACGAATTCGGATTAAGATCGAGCCCTGCACTGATACGGAAGATCTGCATGCGTGTTCTGGTCCCCATTGCCGATGGCGTCGAGGAGATCGAAGCCGTCACCATCATTGATGTCCTGCGTCGCGCCGGCATTGACGTGGATGTCGCCAGCATTCATGAGCGCCTTGAAGTCACCGCCTCGCGCGGATGCCTGCTCAAGGCCGACCATCTGCTCACGGATTGCCCGGCGGATTACGACCTGATCGCCCTGGCCGGCGGCCTGGGCGGCGCGGAAAACCTTGCCGGCTGCACACCGCTGATCGAACGCCTGCGGAGACAACGCGCCGCCGGCCGGCGCTATGCGGCGATCTGCGCGGCGCCGGCCCTGGTGCTGGCGCCGCATGGCCTGCTCGACGACCTGCACGCGACCGCCTACCCGAGCTTCCAGGACCATCTGCCCCGACCCTGCACGGACACGGTCGTCGAGGACGGCCAGTGCATCACCAGCCAGGGACCGGGAACGGCGATGCGCTTCGCCCTGGCACTGGTCGAATGCCTGACGGACCGGACCCGGCGTGATCAGGTCGCCGCGGCACTGCTGGCCTGAAGAACAAGGCAGCACCTAGCTGGACAGCTTGGATTCGCGCCAACCGCACGCCGGCCAGCTTAGCGTTTGACGATCACCGAGGAGCCGTGGCCGAACAGGCCCTGGTTGGCGGTGATGCCGACTCGGGCATTGGCGACCTGTCGTTCGCCGGCCTGTCCGCGCAGTTGCCAGGTCAGTTCGCAGACCTGGGCCAGGGCCTGGGCTGGCACCGCCTCGCCGAAGCAGGCCAGACCGCCGGAGGCATTCACCGGGATCCGACCGCCGACTGCGGTCTCGCCGTTTCGCAGCAAGGCGGCCGCTTCGCCGCGGCCGCACAGTTGCAGATCTTCGATCCAGTCCAGTTCCAATGCGGTGGACAGATCATAAACCTCGGCCAGACTGACATCTTCCGGCCCGATGCCGGCTTCCTCATAGGCCTTGGCCGGCAGTGCCGCGCGAAATGGCCGCGCATCGGCGGCGACCGCGGAATCGGTGGCGATATCCGGCATCTCGACGACAGCAGAGGCAAAGGTCGGGGTCACCGTGGAGATGGCCGCAATACGTGGCGCATCGGCCTTGCCGAGCTTGCGGGCGTAATCGAGACTGGAAACAATCAGAGCGGCGCCGCCATCGGAGGTGGCGCAGATGTCCATCAAGCGCAGCGGATCGGCCACCATCGCCGAGGCCGCCACATCCGCCGCGCTGAATTTCTTCTTGTAGCGCGCATTCGGATTGGCGAATCCGTGGGCGGCATTCTTGACCTTGACCGCGGCGAAATCTTCCAGCGTATCGCCGTAGATCTCCATCCGCCGACGGGCGTAGAGGGCGAAGTAGGTGGGATTCGTGATCCCGAGACGAAACCGCACCCAGTCGGGATCGTCCGGCCGCTCCCCCGCTGCCGGCTTGAGAAAGCCCTTCGGCGTGGTGTCGGCACCGACCACCAGGGCGACATCGACTTCGCCGGCAAGAATTTTCGCCCTGGCCGCGGCCAAGGCCTGCGAGCCGGAGGCGCAGGCGGCATAGGAGGTGTTCACCTGCGCGCCCTGCCACCCCAGCGCCTGGGCGAAGGTGGCGCCGGCCACATAACCGGGATAACCGCAGCGAATCGTGCCGCCACCGGAGACGAACTGCACATCCTGCCAGGGCACGCCCGCATCCTTGAGCGCGCTGCGCGCCGCATGCACCCCGTATTCCACGAAGTTCCGGCCCCACTTCCCCCACGGGTGCATGCCGGCACCGAGAATCGCGATGTCGTGGCTGCTCATGCCGCGCCCTCCATTGGCCGCCATTTCCAGGTCACCTTGTTGCCGTCCTGTCCCGGCACCTCTTCCAGCACCAGCTCCATCGCCATGCCGGCCTTGAGCACTTCGACGCCGATCCCCTCAACCACCTGGCCCAGCACGATCATCTTTTCCTGCGCCAGTTCAACCGCCGCGATCGCATAGGGTACGAAAGGCTCCGCCGCTACATAGGGCTCAGGCGGCTGATAACAGGCATTGGTGAAAGACCACAAGGTGCCGCTGCGCGACAGGGGAACCTCATCGAAACTTTCGCTCTCGCAGGCCGGGTTACGGCAGAAGCTGTTCTGCTTCGGAAAATAATAGGTTCCGCATTCGGTGCAGCGGGTGCCAAGCAGGGCGGGCGCAGCCTCGTCCAGGGTGAACCAGCCTTCGATAATGGGTGTAGTCATGAACTCTCTACTTTTTGGCTCTGGCAAAGCTTGCGAGGACGGAATCCAACACTCTTCACGCCCGGCCAGCTCTGGCAGGAAAATCAGGCGGTTTTCCGGATGCCCGGCGGGTTGTCCTTGAGCTGCCGGGCCCGCACATCACGCGGATCAAGCTGCCGGATCACCTCCAGCTGAGCGGCCGTCGGATGGGCGGTTTCCCCGCAATCCCCGGCCAGGATCAATTCAAAACCGGTGTTGTCCTGGACCTCATCAAAACTCACCCCAGGATGCAGGCTGATCACGCGAATCGCATGCTCCGGGCCACCGAAATCCAGCACGCAAAGATTGGTCACAATCCTTTCTACGCTGGCGAAATCCCGCTTCACGCCGGCCGGCCAGTTTTCCTTGCGGTAGCCCACCGAGCAGACCACATCCACCTCATCCGCGACAAACACGCGTTTGGAGTGATTGGGCACAAACATGGAATTGGCATGATTGATGCTGTTGCCCGGAAAGCCGCGCAGACCCAGCATCTGCCGTTTGGGTTTGTCGAATTCGCCAATGCAGGAGATGTTCGCCTGCCCCCAGCGATCCACCTGCACCGGACCGACCAGCGCATGACGCCGGCCGTGCCAGAGCAGATCGAAGACCCGCGAATACGGCATGTAACCGCCATACACGCGGCCGTCATGGTTCTTGGCCCCAATCACCACCGGCGTTTCGGTGAGATAGGCTTCGCCATCGGTAATCAGCAACTGCGGGCTATGGGTCAGCTTGGCCAGCCCCTGGGCAATGCGGGGAATGATCCCGATCCCGGTGGCCAGCACTTCGCCGTCCTCCTTCCAGACATCGGCACAGGCACAGATCAACAGTTCGGAAAGGCTAAAGTCAGTCATGATCAAAACACCTGCCGTGGCAAGGCGGTGATGGCATCCAGGCCACCCACCGCAGTCTGGTAATCCGCTTCCGAGACACCGAGAAATTCTTCGGCATACGCCGCCCAGCCACCCTCTTCCGCCGCGGCCTGGCAATAGCGCTTGATGTGCGCGGCATCCCAGCCATAACCCGGCACGTGTGAGCTCGGATGGGCGCCACCACGCGCCTCGACCACGCCGCTCACCAGACTGCGTTCGAACAGATTGGCCTTGGCATCGGCCTCATCGGATTCCAGTCGATCGCTGAGCGTTTCGGTACTCACAAAGGTCTTGTCCGCCGCGCGGGCGAACCATTCGTCGAAAAAGGGATCCGGGCTGTACACCCGAACGTTGCCAAGCTGATCGGCCTTGTGCACATGCAGCAGGGCGACATCCAGCTTGATCGCCGGCATGGCCATCAGGGTTTCACCGTCGGCATACGGCGACACCACGGTCCTCACCTCTGGATTGTTCTGCATGAAGGCCGTGCCCAGGCCCGCCCGCATCGGCAGGAAAGGCAACCGGTAGGCCGCGGCGCGCAAGCCCCAGTGCAGCATGCCCTCATCCAGTTCCATGGCCTCGATGCTGCCCGCCTCGCGGGCCTTGCGGAAGAACGGCTCCAGCGGAATGAAATCCAGGGAGACAAAACCATAGATCAGCTTTCTGACCTTGCCCGCAGCGCACAGCATGCCCATGTCCATGCCGCCGTAACCGACGACGGTGAGGTCTTTGAGATCGGAACGCAGGATTTCTCGCACCAGACTCATGGGTTTACGTCGCGGCCCCCAGCCACCGATGCCGATGGTCATGCCGTCCGAGAGTTGCGCCACCACCTCGGCGGCACTCATTTGCTTGCTGAAAGTCATTGAATTCCAATTTTTAGTTCTCGCCAAGCGCGCAAAGTCCGCAGAGGGCTTCTGCAGGTTGCTCCGCGAGCTTTACGAGAACTGTCTCTAGATTTGTGGCAATTGCCGATCTGAATTATTGAAAACCGACGGAGAAGTCGTGGCCCCAGATGCTGACCGCCTCGGAACGGGTGGTTTCGTGGCTGCTCGGATCGACGGTGATGCCGCCCCAGCCGTATTCCAGGGCGAAATTGCCCGGCGTCATCATGTAGAAAGAGGTCATGTGGTCATTGCAGTGCTGACCCAGCGTCGCCATCAGCTTGACGCCGGCCTGTTCGCGACGGTCATAGGCCTTGCCCACATCCGTCATGCTGCTGACTTCGACCATCGCATGCACGCAGCCGGCCGGATTGGGCATTTCCGCCAGCGCCAGGCTGTGATGCCGCGGATTACCGGCATGCAGAAAACGAATGCGGATCACCGGTGCATCGGGGCCAGGCTGGAAGTCGAACTCATCCGAAACCCCGAACCCCAGCGTTTCGGTAAAGAACGTGAAGGTGTCATCAAAAGGCAAGGCCGGCAGCACCGTATGCCCCATGCCCATGTCGCCGGTAACAAAAGCCTCGACGCCGATGGGCGAACTGAAGGCCTGGGTGCCGCCGGTATATCCGTAGCTGACTTCATGTCGATTCCCGGCCGGATCGCTGAAGCTGATCAGGTCGCTGACCTCGCGAGCCGAGATCACCGCATCGGATCCGGCTTCCACCGCCACCCCCGCAGCTTCCAGCGCACCGCGCACCTCCGCCAGCGCGGCGGCATCGGCCACCTGCCAGCCGGAAGCCAGATAGCGATCTTCGGCGCCGGCCACCACCGCGATCCGGTAATCGCGCTCGTCGATCTTGAGGAAAACACCACCGTCAGGCGCCGCTGCGGTCGCCGCACCAAGGATCTGTTCCCCGTATTCGGTCCATTTCGCAAGCTCGGTGCTTTGCACCACGATGTAGGCCAGCGCGTCGATTTTGCAAGGCATGCTGCGTCTTCCTTTGATTACCCAGTAATGCCCGGAATTATCGACAGGCCCCGGTCTGCGGGCTTCACCCGTTGGGGTGAGTGGTCAATTGCGCCTTGGCTGCGGCGGCGACGAGCATGCGACAATGGCCGCCCCCCCCCTGCACTCGCATCCCGTATGAGCCCACCGGTCGTCATCGATGATTCTGTCCGCACCACCGTTGATGCGGACGTCCCTGCACCCCAGAGGCGGCGCCCTGCAATGGCGCCTGTCATCGGCACACCGGGCAGTCCGCAAGTCCTGGGCCTGATGTGCGTCTCCTGCTGCTGGTCTTGAGCGTGCTGGCCCCGGAATTGAGCGCCGCGAGCCTGATGCCGACAGGCAGCGTGGTCTTGCTTCATGGCCTGGCCCGCAGCGCCGCCTCAATGCGACCCATGGCCGACCGGCTGCAGGAAGCGGGCTTCGCGGTCTGCAATATCGATTACCCCTCGCGCCACCACCGGATCGAAGAGCTGGCCCGGCAGCATGTGCTGCCGCAGATCCAGGCCTGCCAGGCGCAGCACCCCGGTCCGGTTCATTTCGTCACCCACTCGCTCGGCGGCATCATCACCCGCCAGCTCGCCGTATCCCGGGCACTGGAAGACATCGGCCGCGTCGTCATGCTGGGTCCACCCAATGGCGGCAGCGAGGTGGTGGACAGGATCGGTCAGTGGCGTTTGTTCCGCGCGTTCAACGGCCCGGCCGGTAGCCAGCTCGGCACCGGCAGCGACGCCCTGCCACAGACACTGGGTCCGGCGCGCTTCGAACTCGGCGTCATCGCCGGGCGGCGCAGCATCAATCCACTTCTCTCCCTGCTGATCCCCGGGGAGGACGACGGCAAGGTGTCAACCCAACGCGCGCGTCTCGATGGC
>JBFKDQ010000008.1:0-89536 GCA_041619555.1 Oceanococcus sp.
CCCCCCCGCGACCGGGTCATCATGACCACGGCCTACCCTGCTGACCATGCCGAGCAAGCGAAGTTCAGTACCGGGCCCAAGGCGCCCCGGCACCCGGCGGCGATTCTGCATCGAGCCGGCCATCTGACACAAGCGTAGCGGACTCAGGTCCCCGCAGTCCCGGCTGCATCTGGCTTTTGATTGATTTTTTTCGGCAGATCAATCTGAAACGTGGCGCCCTGTTCTTCAACACTGCTGCAGGTGATGCGGCCGCCCAATTGCTGACGCACCAGATTGTGGACGATATGCAGACCAAGACCGGTGCCACCGTGGCCTCGGCGGGTGGTGAAAAAGGGCTCGAAAATTCTGTCCTTGATCGTCGCGGGAATGCCTTTGCCATTGTCGGCAAAGACGATGCGTGCGCCCTCCTCGCTGGCGCTCAGCTCGATGCGAATACGCCCGGAACCACCGTTGAAACCATGCAGAACAGCGTTGTTGTAAAGATTGATGATCAACTGCGCAACACTGTCAGGAATCGTATCGATCATCACCACGCTGGGGGTGAAATCGACCGTGACGCCATTGTCCTGCCCCTTGTTCAGCAACTCGATATGGGAAAGCGTCTCGGAGATGAGCTGGCCAAGATCGACCGCGCGGACTTCATGCAGCGCGGGATCGGCAACCACCGACTTGAAGGTCCGAACCAATTCGGCGGCACGGTTGAGATTGCGCAGATTGATTGTCGCCGCTTCCTGCCAGCGACTCAATGCGGCCTGCAAACCCTCCTGGGTCAGACTTTCCTGGGCAAGCGCCTGTTCGATCCGGGCAAGATCCGCCGGCATTGTCGATGATGCGGTGATCGCCACACCGATCGGCGTGTTCAGTTCATGGGCAAGGCCTGAAACCATCGCCCCCAGGGACACCAGGCGCTTGGTTTCCACCAGTTCGGACTGGGTTTGTTGAAGTTCCTTCAGCATGCTCCTGAGCTGCTGATTTGAACGTTGAGTCCGATAACTCGCACCGGTAATCGTCAACAAAAACGCACCGAGCAGGGTCACGAACAGCAGACCCAGCACCAGCGTCGCCCAGGGCACGTACGATCTTGAGCGCGCCAGAAAATCCTGATCGGCACGCAGTTCCAACCACCAGGTCTGATCGGCCACGGCGATCGGCAGGACAATCTCAAAAGGACTGCTCGGGGCAGCTGGACCCGATTCATACAGCACTTCAGCGCCCTCGGCATCGCCGCTCACCCGCAACACCAGACCGCTTGCAAGCCGCCCCTTCAAGGTCTGGGCCACCCAGTCACGCGCCCGAAATGCGCCAGCAACGACACCCGTGTGCGGCTGCCCGCCGAACAGGGCATTGGCCACCGGCACAAAAATGATCACACCGAGCTGACTCCCGGTTTCTTGCACCAGGGTCACCGGCGCGGTGGCGACGGGCCGACCGGTGTGCTGCGCCAGCGCGATCTTGCGCCGCCGAGGCTCGTTGAACTGCAGATCGAAACCTAGGGCCTCCTCATTGCCCATCAGGGGTTCGATGAAATACACGGGCTGATAGGCATCGCGCTGCTCCGCAACCTGCATCTGCCCATCGGCGTCCAGTTGTTTGAACGCGAAATCTGCCAGACCCGAGGAGCGGGCCCGTGCTTCCAGAATTTGCCGCTCATCGTGTGCGACTCGTGGGCTCCAGCTCAAGGCCTGAATGCTGGGATGGCGACGCAATGCGCCGGCCGCATAACTGCCAAAAAAAGCCCGGCTAACCTCGTACGGGCTGCTGAAAAGATCGGCGGCGCCGTGCAGGACTTCGATCTGTTCCCGCATGTGGGACTCCAGTCGCCCCTGCAACTGGGCCGCATGATCCATGAAATGGCTCTGCTGCTGACGAATTTCCGCCGCGCTGATGCGCAGATACAACAGCACCATCAAGGCCCCAAGACTCAATAGCGAAAGCGGCATGATGCGCCGGCGCGCTCGCCAGATCCCGTCATTCCCGCTGACAAATGGCAGCAGAAGAATGCCGAAAATCAGCACCCCGAGTGAATCGCCGACCCACCAGGTGAGCCAGTTGTAAGGCGCGTTCGCGAACGTGACCGCGCCCTGGGCGACCAGGACCGAGACCCCGACGCTTGGACTGACCAGGCAACTCACCGGCCCGGCCAGAAGAAGAAACCGCCCGATCGACTGCAGGCCGCTAAGTTCGGCAGGAAATCCCACACATCGCCGGACCAGGGCCGCGCCAACGAGCGCCCCCAAGGCCGCTCCGAAACCGATGGCGGCCGGAAGCAGCACCACCGCCGGCCAGAGTTCGGGCCGCGCCGGATCCAGGGCGCCGAAATCCAGATTGACACACAGCGAGCCAAGCCCTACGCCGATCGCTGCCCACGGGCCGAACACCAGAATTGCTACCAGCGCAACCGCCGCCGCCGGCCAGATCGGCGAGGCGTAGCCGGGCGCGATGGCCAGTTGCAGGGCCAGCCAGCCGAGCAGGAAATAGAGTAATGCGGTGCCTGGAACGTAGGCCGCAGCGGGCAGGCGTCCAAGCGCCATCCAACTCATCGCTCTCAAGGCCGGTCGTAATGAATGGAATTCAGTCCAGATCCGCCACCAACGCCTGTCTCACCTTCTGCGGCACCAGGGTTTCCATCCGGTAGCCGCTGTGATCGATGCCGGCCAGCAGAGGCGCTCCGGACTTGAGCGCCGCGATCATCCCGGGGGTCAACTCGAAGCGCATGAAATGCACAGAGGCCGTCTTGTCCTCGGTGCTGCGGTCCAGATCCTCGTTCGCCGCCGGGGTGATGCGCTCACAGCCTTCCACCTGCAACCAGACCTGGTGCTCGATTCCGACCAACTGTGCCAGCGCGGCCCGTCTTTCTTCCACTTCGGCATATTCCAGCATGAAGGTGGCCTTCCAGTTGCTACCATCCGGAATCAGCGGATTGTAGACCTCCAGTTCCTCCTGAATTCCGGCGGCCTCGAAGATTTTCTCGATGCGCAACATCTCCTGGACTTGATATTGAATGGTCAGCGCATCTTCAAAATACAGTGCCGCATGCTCACCCAGCGCAAGCCGACGATCCTTCTTGTGCGCCATGACCCGCTGGCGAAAGGCAGCACGCTGCTCCGAATACTGCTCCAGGCTCATCAGGTTCGCACGCGTCAGTCGTTTCATTCTCAGATTCCGTAAGCTTTGCGCAGCAGGCTGATCGGATGTTCGGGCGCCGATCCATCCTCCAGTCCGTTGGCAAGGTGATGTCCGGCCATCGCGCAATCACTGCCGTAGTGATCCACCTTTGCCTCGCGGATCTGGCGCACCACCGGCTTTGCGATTTTCATGGCATGCGCATGAAATTCGGCCTTGACCGCATAGGTGCCGTCATGCCCCGAACAACGCTCCACCATGGTGATGTCGGTATCCGGGATCAGCTTCAGCACATCCCTGGTTTTCGGGCCGATGTTCTGCACCCGCTGGTGGCAGGCCGCCTGATATGCCACCTTGCCGAGTCCTTGCTTGAAGTCGGTTTTCAGTCCGCCTGCGCGATGAACGCGCAGCAGATACTCGAAGGGATCAAAAAACGCCTGCTGCACTTTTTTTACCGCCGCATCCTCGGGGAACATCAGCGGCAGTTCCTGTTTGAACATCAGCACACAGGACGGAATCAGGGCGGTCAGATCCCAACCCTCATCGACCAGCGCAGCCAGCACCGGAATGTTTTCATTCTTCAGCTTCTCCACCGACTCGAGATCGCCCAGCTCCAGCTTGGGCATGCCACAGCAGCGCTCACGCTCGGCCAGGCACCAGGGAATGGCATTGTGCTCGAGTACGGCCACCAGGTCCTCGGCGATCCCCGGCTCGTTGCGATTGATGAAACAGGTCGCGAACAGGGCCAGCCGACCTCGGGCTTCACCAGCCACTGGCGGGGCGCTGGCCTGCTGCCGTCCCTGCAGACGATTCCGGGCAGAGCGGCTATGAAACTCCGGCAACCAGGCCTCGGCATGAATTCCGGCAACACCCTGCAAGAGCTTGCGCGCCGAGTGATTACGGTTCACGGCATTGACCGTCTGCGCGACCACCGGGATGCCCGCCAGCGCGCCGACGGTGTCGGTACTGGTGAGCATCTTGTCGCGCAGCCCCGGACGCCCCTGCTTGAAGCCCACTGCCTTGGCGCGCAGCATCAGATGGGGAAAATCGAGATTCCACTCATGCGGCGGCACGTAGGGGCATTTGGTCATGTAACACAGATCACACAGATAGCAGTGATCGACCACTTTCCAGAAATCTTCCTGTTCGACCCCGTCGATCTCCATGGTCTGCGACTCATCGACCAGATCAAACAGGGTGGGAAAGGCCTGACACAGGCTGACACAGCGACGGCAGCCATGACAGATATCAAAGACACGCTCCATCTCTGCGAACAGCGCGCCCTCGTCGTAAAAAGCCGGCTGTTCCTGACCCAGTGGATGCCGGGTCGGCGCATCCAGACTGCCTTCACGTGGAGTTTTCGCCATCAGATACCCCTGCTTTTATGGGCGCAGATCCGACCGGGAAATCAGCGCCTTGCGCCGGGTCATCTTGCACCAAGACGCCCCGGACCGTGATCGACGCAAACTGAGTGCAGGCCCAGAACACAACCGGAGCCTGCACCCCATAACAGGCTCAATCGTCGAGTTCGTTCAAGGCGCGCTGATAGCGATTGGCATGCGAACGCTCGGCCTTGGCAAGCGTCTCGAACCAGTCAGCGATTTCATCAAAACCTTCATCCCGCGCCGTTTTCGCCATCCCCGGATACATGTCGGTGTATTCGTGGGTTTCGCCGGCAACGGCTGCTTTCAGATTGTTCTCGGTACTGCCGATCGGCAATCCGGTGGCCGGGTCACCGACCTTCTCCAGGTATTCCAGGTGGCCGTGCGCATGTCCGGTTTCACCTTCCGCCGTCGACCGGAACAGCGCAGCCACGTCGTTGTAACCTTCGACATCCGCTTTGGCCGCGAAATACAAATACCGTCGATTGGCCTGGGACTCTCCGGCAAAGGCATCTTTGAGATTCTGCTCTGTATTCGAACCTTTAAGCTCCATATTGCATCTCCTCTTCGGGTCAAGATCCAGCACCGCTAACTGGATGAAAACGGTGCCCTAGCATACCCCCCTGCCCCGCCATTTCAAGCGGCTGCGCAGCAGGCCAAGAGCAGCATCGTCCGGCGCGAGTTGAAAGGGGCTAGGCCTCCAAGACCCATGCAGAAACCGCGCCTGCCGCCCCCACGCCATTGCAAGGCAGGCGTTCCGGGGCGGCTTGCAAACTTCACGCCATCAGCCCTTGATGCGGTCGCTTTTGGGCGCCGGTCGGAGGCGTCGCGCCGGCGAGAGTTGTTCGGGGGTGAACATTTCCGGCAGTTCGCTGACCGCGATCAGCCCCTGATTCACCAGCATCAGAGCATGTTCACGCATGCCAACCAAACCGGAACGGAAAGCCACATCACGCAGTTCATCAAGTGGCAGCCGTTTGGTGATCGCGCGCCGCAGGGCACGGCCGGCGCCCAGATATTCCACCACCGCAATCCGACCGTGGCTGCCATGACCATTGCAGCGACCACAGCCCTGGCCTCGGAACATGTGCAGACCTTGGGGCACGCCCTGGGGAAAGATCTCCTGCAGCAAGGCGGTGTCCGGCTGGTCCGGCACCTTGCAGGCGGGACAGATGCGCTTGGCCAGACGCTGGGCGAAAACCGCCAGTAATTCACTGGCGATGGAATTGGGGTGCATGCCCAGATCAAACAGGCGCTGCACCGCATCCACGCTGTCATTGCAGTGCAAGGTCGAGAGCACCAGATGGCCGGTCTGGGATGCGCGCAGGGCTTCCAGCGCGCTTTCCGAATCACGGATCTCACCCAGCAGGATGACATCTGGATCCTCTCGCACGAAGGCGCGCATGGCATGCACGAAATGGAATCCTGCCGCCGCATTGACCTCGGTTTGCTGGATATTCGGCATCGGCGACTCGATCGGGTCTTCGATCGTGATGACCTTGCGTGAGGTGTCCTGCGAGAGGATCTTCAGCCCTGCATACAGGGTGGTGGATTTGCCGCAGCCGGTCGGCCCGATGATCAGCACCAGACCGGCAGGACTGCGCAGCAATCTTCTGTAGGTTTGCGCCAGAGCCGACGGAAATCCCAAATCTTCAATATCGTGCAACTCCAGTTCCTTGGACAGCAAACGGATCACCACGTGCTCCCCATAGAGGGAAGGCTGGGTCTGCACGCGCAGATCAAAGATCCGGTCGCCCACCGAGGTGCTGAAACGTCCGCCCTGCGGCAGGCGATGCTCGGCGATGTCCAGGCGCGCGCGAATCTTGATCACGTTGACAATCGCCAGGTACTGCTCCGGCGTGACATGGAACTGCTTCAGCTCGTAGAGTTCCCCGTCCACCCGCAGGCGAAGCCGAACCGCTTCGGCATTGCGCTCCAGGTGGATGTCACTGGCACGCTCGGCAATCGCTTCCAGCAAGATGGCATCGAACAGCGACACCACTTCGATGTCCTTTTCATCCGGTCGCAGCAGATCCCGATGTGCGGGCCGGCTGCCATGCAGATCATCCTGCGTGCCGGCCGCCAGTTTCATCGCCAGCGTCAGGCGACGCAGATCGGTTGGCGACACCAGCTGAAAATCGAGCGTTTCGGCCCCCAGGGCGGCGGCCAGACCGGCCACGGCGGGGCGCGGGTTGCTCGTCGCCACAATCACGGTCTGGGGATCCCGCCAGCCCAGCGGCACCAGATCGTTTTTTTCCAGAAACCGGCGCGGAATTTTCAAGGCAATGGAGCGATCGGCCTGCCGCAGCAACTCGCCTTCCCTGCGGTAGGGCAAGTTGTGCAGGGCCGCCAGCGCTCGATAGACCTCGGATTCCTGAACTGCTCCGTTCTCGACCAGGACCTCGCCGATGTAGCGACCGCTCTTCTCCGCCTGCAGCGCGGCCTGCTCGACCAAGGCGCGGGACACCAGCCCCGCCTCGACCAGAAAATCGCCAAGCCGGCTCATGTCCTCATGCTGCTGGCGATGGCCGGACGGCGCCGGCGGCGCCTGCTCGGTTACCGGCTCGCTGGTTTCGCCCAGATAGAAATAGTTTTCCGTATCGCTGCTGCTTCCGCTCATTTCACTCTCCTGCCCGGCCTGTCTCTTCATCGCAGTGCCTCATCCGGTGCCGATGCAGCCGCTTCGACACGGCGGCGCTCCCGCAGATCCTGAAGGTAATCACCACAGGGGATCTGACGCAGATCATTGCCCTTGCGATTCAAGAGATACACCCAGGCCCTAAGCCGCCGTCCATTGCCGGCGTGCAAGTGCTGCACCTGGCGGACGTATTCGTGCGGCCTGGGAAATCGCGCCGAGCATTCCTCGTACTCATCCAGCAACGGCAGCAGCCGGGCATCGCGGATCCGATAAATCTCCCCGTGTACCCAGGCGTCCGCGCCGGCAGCAGGCGTGGCGCCGGGATAATCGCCCAGATCATACAGGCGCGCTGCCAAGCGTCCCGCGCCGCGAAGCTCTGCGTAGGCCAGCAGCGTGCGATGCATCGGGTGCCCGACCTGGCGGCGCAGCGTGCCGTACACGAATAGATGCTCACACCACATCACAGCTCCGGATCAGTTGCTTGCCTTCCGGCCGACAGTGTAGCCATGGCATGCGCCAAGATGAGCCCGGCCACTGACCCTGCCACCGATGGACTATGGCCAAGCAGGACCAAGCACGCATAATGCACCGAACAGCACCAGGGGAATCCGATGGACCAGAACCAGTCCGGCGCAAACGCGCTGCAAGCAGTATTCGACCGCCAGCACGCTGCATTTCGCCAGCGCGCCGAACCGCTAAGCCATGCCGAACGCATTGCGGCACTGGACAAGCTCAAGGATGGGCTTTTCGAACGCCGCTACGATCTGGCCCGGGCGGTCAATGCCGACTTCAATGGCCGCAGCACTGAGGAAACCCTGCTGCTGGAAATTTTCGTTCTGATCGACGAGATCCGCCACACCAAGCGCCACCTGAAAAAGTGGATGAAGACCCACAGCGTGATGCCGAACTGGCAGTTCCTGCCGAGCACGACCAAGTTCATTTACCAGCCCCTGGGCGTGGTCGGCGTGATCGGGGCCTGGAATTATCAGATCCTGCTCAGTCTGTCTCCACTGGTGGGCGCCATGGCCGCCGGCAACCACGTGATGGTGCGGCCCTCGGAACTCGCACCGCATACAGCAGAAGTCATGCGCGAGATGATTGCCGGCCTGTTTACCGAGGATTATGTCAGCGTGCTCACCGGCGGCCTCGAAGTCTCGCAGGCTTTTTCCCACCTGCCCTTCGACCATCTGATCTTCACCGGCTCGACGCGGGTCGGCAAGATCATCATGCGCAACGCCAGCGAAAATCTCACACCGGTGACGCTGGAACTTGGCGGCAAATCACCGGCCCTGATCGGCGAGGATTACGACCCGGCTTCGGCGGCGCGCAAGATCATTCACGGCAAGTTGCAGAACGCCGGCCAGACCTGTGTCGCACCCGATTACGTGCTCGTCCACAGCAGTCAGCGTGAGGGCTTCATCCAGGCGGCGAAAGAAACTGCAGCCCAATTCTACCCTCGTCTGGTCGATAATCCCGACTATACCCGGATCATCACCGCCGCCCATTATCAGCGCCTGGAGAAGATCCGGGATGAGGTCGACGCAGGCGGCGGCCGCGTCGAGGTGATCAATCCCGCCGGGGAAACCTGTTCGGTCGACAACCAGGTGTTTGCGCCAACCCTGCTGAGCGATTGCCCAACAGAGAGCATCGCCGCCACCGAGGAGATTTTTGGCCCGATCCTGCCGATCATGACCTACACGGACATCGAGGAAGCCATCTCCTACATCAATGACCGTCCGCGTCCGCTCGCGCTGTATTACTTCTCCCACAATCGCAGGAACATGCGCAAGGTGCTCAAGGGCACGATCTCCGGCGGCGTCACCGTCAATGGCTGCATTTATCACCTGCCGCAGAACAACCTGCCTTTCGGCGGGGTCGGCGCATCCGGCATGGGCGCCTACCACGGCCTGGATGGGTTCGAGACCTTCTCGAAGAAAAAGGCCATCTTCTTCCAGAGTCGCTTCGCCCTGACCCGCTTCATGCGCCCCCCCTACGGCAAGCTGACCCAGCTCATGATCGGTTTCTTGCTGCGCAATCGCCCGAGCATGGAAAAGCCCCCGCAGACCGGTTGAACCGGTCGTGAAGTCGGCGCCACGCATGAGGCTGCCGGCTGCCCGGGAATCGATCACGCATTACGGCGCGAAGGCATCGCATCCAGCGCGCGCAGATAGACCTCGGGATCCGGCCGCAGCCGATAATTGTGGGTGATCTTGGCGAATACGATTTCTCCACCTGGTGCGGTCAAGAAGGTGGTGGGCAACGGCACATCACTGTCATAGCCGAGAATCTGCAGGCCGGCCGGCAGACCCTGCCGCAGGCCAATCCCCAACCGATTCGCCGTCTGATTGCCTTCATCGATCAGAAAGCGCATTGACGGATCAAATTGCCCGGCCAGCGCCCGGGTCTTGTCGGCGGATTGGGGACTTACCAGGATCACTCGCGCGCAGCGCTGCTGCAAATCGGCCTGGATGCTGGACAGTTCTTGAATCTGGGCCACGCAGAAGGGGCACCAGTTGCCGCGATAAAACAGCCAAAGAACGGGTCCGGCGAGCAGATCGCGCGATGCGATCCATGCTCCATTCAAATCCCGCAGCTTGAACTCCGGCAAACATTGACCCGGCTGCAAGCACTTGCCGCCAGATCCGGGAAAACGTGAATACCACAGATCGTAGATCACGGTGCCCAGCACCCCGACCAACAGCGCAAGCCATAGTGGCAGCCCCCCCCCCAGGGCTGCCGCCAGCCCGCTGCCCAGTAGCGCAAGCCCAAGGACACCCCAGAGCAACGGTCGGGTTCGTGCGCGCGGACGAAGATACAGGCCGATAAAGAAGCCGGCCGGGGCGGCGGCGGCCAGCAGCGCACCAAGCCAAGGTGAGGCCAGCACCGGGGCTTGGAGCCATTGCATGAACGCGACCAGCGTCAGCCCGACGCAGCTTGCGACAAAGACGGAAATGTAAATGGATTTGAGCAGGTTCATGGCATGCGGATCTGAGACTGCCTATCCTCAGGCCGACTCGACGCCGATGCAAGCGGCTTGAGTTCAGGCCTGGGATGGCCATGGCATGGACATGGGCAGGCCATCTGCCAGCGATGAAGACCAAACGACCCCGCGCTATAGTTCGAAACCGCATCTCGCCCTGTCCGCACCTGTGAGTTCGAAACGCGATCGCATTGAAATTTCCCTCGCCAGCCTGGAGGAGCTTTTCCATCCCCTGGACCCCTCGCCTTTCCGGCGCAAGGATCTGGATCCGGACGCCGAAGCTTTCCTGCTCGGCTGGGTGCAGGAACTTCCCGGCCGGCACGCGCTGGAACTGCTGATTCATCTCCCAGCAGAACCGGCTTCCGAACGCATTGCCGGCAGCAAGGAGGGCATTTGCAATCATTTTGCCAGCCAGGCCAAGGCCAGCCGACAGGCGCTCCGTGCACTCCTGCGTCACGGCCGGAGCAGTTTGCTGATCGGCCTCGGCTTCATGACCGCCTGCCTGCTGCTCAGCGACGTCATCGCCGTCCATTTTCAGAGCACCCTGGCCCAGATCTTTCACGAAAGCCTGCTGGTCGGTGGCTGGGTGGCGATGTGGCATCCCATCCAGATCTACCTTTACGACTGGTGGCCCATCCTGAATCGCGCCCGGCTCTACGACCGCATGAGTCGAATGCAGATTACCGTGCGCAGCGATGCTGCCGGATGCGTGACAGACGGGCCCGCCCGAAACTCGCGCCTGCCTGATTGAGCGATTGGTGCCTGCGATGGCCAGGATTCAGCCTGCGCGCATCGGCTTCTTGAACGCTCCGGACCAGCCATGGCGTCGAGGCAATCCTCACGCTTCCTTAACCCTGATTTTGCTAAGAGATGGGCAAACAAGGTGGAGACTGGCGATGAAATGGATGAACCTGATGCTCGCTGCGAGCATCGCAGCCCTGAACCCCGGCCTGCTGCACGCCGGGTGGCCAATCGGTGCCGAAGCTGCGAAGGCGCGCGGCATTGAACTGCCGCTCGCTTTCGGTCTGTCCTTGCAGTATCTCGACCAGAGCCAGCCTCTCACGGTCAGCCGCTCGGAATTCTCCGCCGACGGAAGCCCCTTCCCCGCCACCGTCGATGATCTGGAGAACCAGGACCGCAGCCAGACCCTGCGACTCGACGGCTGGCTGTTTCCGTTTCTGAATCTGTATCTGTTGGGCGGGCAAAGCCAGAGCGTTTCCGAGGGCACCGCAACCATCCCGCCTGGTGTATTCGGCCCTCAAGCCATGATGGTGCCTTTCCGCCAGAGCTACGACGGCGACATCCTCGGTCTTGGTTTCACGCTCGCCGCCGCACACCAGCAGTACTTCATCACGCTGGACCTCAACTACAGTGAAACCGATATCGAGATCTCGGATGACGATGCCAAAGCCACGGTGATCAGTCCCCGTCTGGGCTGGACCGGAAGCTATCGTGCCTGGCATGGCAGCCTCTGGCTAGGCGCCATGTATCAGGATCTCAAACAGACCCTGGAAGTCGATTCGGACTTCAATGGCAGCCGGGTCCAAGCCGTCATCGAACAGGAAGCCGAACAACCCTGGAATACGATTCTCGGCGCAAACTGGGTCATCAACCCGCATTTCTGGCTGGCGCTGGAGGGTGGTTTCGGCAAGCGTGAACAATGGATCGGCAGCCTGGGATATCGCTTCTGAGACAGGCCGGGCGATCCCTGCGCCCGTTTCCAGATTCAGATCCACGGCCTGACCTGGCCCGGCGGCGTGCACCTTCAAACCGCTTCGCCATGGCCTGAGTCGGGCGCCGGACTGCCTGCGCCGCAGAGTTCTGGGTAATAATTCAGTTCGGAAACCCGATACGCCCCTCCGCGGCACTGGCCGCCTGCCAGCGATCTGAGCCACGGGCTTCCCGCGCCAAGCCCGCCACCCATTTCGGAAGTCCTGCCCAGATGTCTGATCTCTGCCCCGAGTCGCCATTGCGCCAGGTTCTGCTGCGCCACGGCGTGAGTCCTGCCCTGCAGGATGCTGCCCGCAGAACTCTGACTCAGCAGGCCGCCAGCTCGCCTTACGCCTACCGCAAGACGATCCTGATGATCGCCCTGCTGGCCGCAGGCGTGTACCTTATCCTGGCGGTTGGCGGCGCTGGCGACCAGCCGCTTCTCGCGCTGGCCATCGGCAGCCTGGTCGTGCTGGCGCCCAAAGTGCTGCAAGGGTCCGGCCTGAGGCACGCACGCGGCGAATGCGAATGGCTGTTCGCCCACACGCGCAGCCACGTTGACTTCGTGCAACTGAGTCGGGACCTGCACGCGCTTGATGCGAGTCTGGCCGCTGATCTACGCCCGGTGCTGCTGGCCGGTGTTGCCGGCCCGACCGATCTGAGTGATTACAGCATCTTGCATCTTTGGGAATGCATTCGCAGACGTGCCCATGAGTGGGAGCAACAGGCGATCAGGCCGGCGTACTGAGCGCCCGCTAGCCCAGCACCTTTCGCACGGTTTGATGGGCATCGGTCGTGATTTCATACAGATTGCCGTAGGGGTCCGCGAAATACAGTGACCAGGCCAACTGGTGATCGGTACAGCGTTGCAGCAATCCCTGGGCTTCAAGCGCCTGCTTCCAGGCGAGGAAATTCTCCGCATCGCAGCCGAATGCCACTGCGGTCGAAGGCGGCCCCGAAGCCCTTTCGAACAGGGCAAGATGAATGCTGCCCGTCTCATCTTCGATCGTCAGCGGTCCGCCCGGCGTCGCCCAAGCACGCAGGGCATCGACAATCCTGAATCCCAGGATGCGTGCGAACCAGTCCGCCGCCGCCTCGCGATCCGGAACGTAAAGGTGGACGTGGTCTATGCCAGCAAGCTTGGGCATGTTGGCCTCTCCGGGATTCGCAGGGCGTTGCGCCGGCAGCTTACGCTCGCATCAACGCGCCGTCATCCGGCGGCATCCAGCCGATGCAAAAATCAAGCGCCACATCCTATGAATTGCGGTCAGCATAGCCGGCGCTGTCATAGGCGTAACAGGTCTGCGTGGTGCCTGCGTACTGCCGGGATTCTGGCAGGTTGCTCACTTCGCATTCCCAGCGTAGATGCTTCTTGCCCTCCACATACTCGGCCTGCAGATTGATCACGACCTCGGGAAAATTCGCCAGCCGCAATTCCACCTTTGCGCCGTCGAGCTCGAAGCGGGCGAGCGGACCTTTGGCGAACGCCTTCGGCTCGGGTAATTTAGCCAACCGGTTCAGGCTGGGAAACATGCCCAGATTGCGCCGGTACTCATAGATCTTCTGGCGTGCTTCCCGGGTCATTTTCAGGCTGGCCTGGGTGTCGGCCAGAATCTGCTCCCGCAGATAGAACGCATCCGCCTCAAGGCGTGTATCGACGGCCTGCTGGCCACTTTGGCTGGCGATGATCGCGAGCAGCATCAGGACGATGGTGAATCCGGCAAATCTTCCAATCATGAATTCGAAGCGAGCAAACAACTAAGGCCAGTCATCGAGCATGCCAGCTTGGAATCTGGCCCGCACGGGCGGAACCGGCCCGCCCAAGCCGAGCGCAACGCAGCAGGCAGCCCGGTGCAGCCCGTGCTTCCTGCAGCTTTCTACGGAGCGCGAAACAGGCCATCCCAGCGCGCATCCAGCGTGCGCAGTGCCAGATCCAGCGGCACCGCCCGATAGCGCCCCTGCTCCAGGCTTACCAGTTCCAGACGCCGCAACTTGGTCAGCGCATCATCCACCTCGAAGTCCAGCACGCAATTCCAGCGGCGGGCGAACCAGTTCTCGATCCGCTGATCCAGTTCGCTCTCGCTCAGCGCCTCACCGCTCAGCAGCAGAGCGTGGTAGGCCACCAGACTTTCCTTGCATTCCTCTTCCTCGGCCCCATCGATGAGCGCGTGCAGGACCCCGGCATTGTTGTCCAGGTTTTTGAAATACAGATTATCGGTCAGCGCCTTCATGAAACGGATCTTGCGATTCTTGAACTTGCTCAACTGCCGCCACACATAGCCGGCCAGGGTCGCCATGCCGGCGGCGAGGGTCACGAGAGTGGCCTGATTCAGGCTGACCGGTTCGGCACGCAGGCCCATATTGAATGCCACGAAAGCGGCAAGCAGCAGCAAAGTGCTGCCCAGTTTGCTGGCGATCAGCGCAATGCTGCCGGCCGCCGCCGGCACCCCGATCAGCAGTTTGTCCAGGGTTTTCATCCGCACCTGGGTGTTTGGAAAAAGCATCTCCAGATCGGCCTGCGGCACGTTCTGGAACAGCTTGAGCAAGCTGGTGCCAGGGCTGAACGGCAATTCGGCCCGTGGCCGGCCGTCAAAATGGGCCGCCTCACGGAAACGAACATAGACGAACACGCGGTCGTAATTGGTGAACTCGATCTCCTCTTGCCGTAAACCGAACCAGCGCTTCACCTGTTCACGGCGTCGCGACTCGCCGCGGCGGCAGAACAGAACTTCCTCGAAATCATCAAAATTGATCTGCAGCCGGATCCGGAACAACGATTCCTCCTGCAAGGCCCGTTCAAGATCCGCGCGGGTGATTTCACGGTAATTGGCTGCCGCCAGCAGACCGCGCAACTGCGCCATGAAGTCAACATCTTGCGCGGGCGCAAGCGGCAATGGCGATGGCCAGGTATCGGCATCCGGATCCAGCGGCGCATACAGATCCTTCAGCGCCTTCAGCCGACCATGGAACTCGAAATGAAACAGGCTGCTCAGGAGTTCATCGAAACGCCTGAAATCGCTCGCACCGGCATCGCCCAAACCCGTTTCGCTCAGACACATGCGCAGCAGATCCGCGTGGCGAAATGGAATGAAATGTTCGCGTACCCTTTGCGCCGGCATGTCGGCTTCCCGTGAATCCAAACGCAGGAGGATAAGGCCTGCGCGGCCCGCTTGCGCGCGAAGCTCACATCGGTTTCACGCCACAGCGGTAGGATGTGTCCAGGAATCCCCTTCTACGCGCGCTGTGCGCATGACCGGAGTCATACATGGATAGCTGGTTTCTGCTTGCCTTCGCGCTGGCAGCAGGCGCACTGCTCTGGACTGCAGGCGCCGCCCTGGCTAGGCGCCGCGCCGGACGCCAGGCCAGCGCACCCGCACAGCCCTATCACGCGGTCAGCATCCGGCCGGGCCTGAATGCCTGCAGGGCGGTCTGGCTGCAGGTCGGCGATCGTTACCTGCTGACCGAAGCCCCTGATCTGCCGGTCAAGGGCTGTGACAATCCCCATTGTGAGTGCAGTTTCAATCAGCACGATGATCGTCGCGAGCCGGGCGAACGCCGCGATGGCGACGATCCACCTGCCGACTTGAGCGCAGCCGAACTGGCACCACGCAGCAGCGGCGGGCGCCGCCAGGATGATCAGGCCTGAACGCGATCAGGCACCGCTGGCGCCGCTCGCCTGCTCACGCGCCAAAACTCGCCGGCGTGCACGCTGCCGGCGAAAATCATGGCGCAGATGGCGCCAGATGGCGCCAAGATGGCTGATCGAGAAATCGGGATCGCGACCGGCGGCGATCTCCTCGATCTGGGCGTAGAACCAGTACGTGCCTGCCGCATGCAGATTCTTCATCAAGCGGTTTTGACTGTTAGCGCCAAGGCTCAGCTTGCTCAGTTCCGGCTCCGGCGCCCGCAGCAGCGTTTGCGCCAGTAATTTGGTGGCCAGCTCAGGGTCACAGCACAGGGGTCGCGCCAGTCCGACCAGGTCGATCTCGCCCTCGGCGACCGCCTCTTCCATCAGGGCGCGGTCACGGAAACCTCCGGTCACGGCCACCGGCATCTGCGCCACCTGCCGGATCATCTTCGCGTAATCCAGAAAATAGGCTTCCCGCCGGCGCGTGCTGGCGCGACCACCCGGCGCCTGGTCTTCCATCCCGAACAGCGCCATCTGCTCGTAATTCCCGCCGGAAATCTCCAGCAAGTCGACCTTGCCATTGATCATTTCCACAATTCGTGCGGAATCCTCCTGGCTGAAGCCCCCTTTCTGGAAATCGGCCGAATTCAGCTTGATCGCAACCGGGAAATGCGGCCCCACCTCCTGCCGAACGCCATCCAGAATACGCAGCAGCAGCCGGGCCCGATTCTCCAGCGAACCACCCCATTCATCCTGTCGCAGGTTGGTGTAGGGCGAGTGAAACTGACTGATCAGATAGCCATGTGCGGCGTGGATCTGCACGCCATTGAAGCCGAGGACCTTGGCCTGCCCGGCGACCCGGACGAAACGCTCGATCACCTCCTCAATGTCGGCACCCGTCATCGCCTGTGGTCGACCGAACAGTCCCATCATGCGCAATTGCACCTCCGACGGCGACAGCGGATGGGCATTCACCATGCGCTGGCATTGCCGTCCGGGATGATTGATCTGCATCCAGATCTGACTCCCGCCACTCTGTCCCGCCGCCGCCATGGCGCGCAACTCGGCCTCGCCACCGTTGCCATCCATCACGACATTGCCAGCCCGTTCAAGAAAACGACGATCGACCATCACATTGCCGGTGAGCAGCAGGCCACAGCCGCCTGCAGACCAGCGCCGATACAGCCGGACATGGCCGTCCCCGGCGCGATCCTGCGCATCGGCAAGCCCTTCTGTCATCGCCGACTTCAGAAGACGGTTGGGCAAGGTGACGCCGCAAGGCAGGGTCAGGGGCTGGTCAAGGGGGCTGGACATGGGCGCGATCCGGAAGGCTGGAGGAAGTAGCGTGTCGCCAGCACGATGCGGAGGTGATCGGGGCGAGTCGGCCACCCTGCCCGCCCCCCTCTTGCAAGTGGCGCGGAGGCGGACGCGGATGCGCCGCCGGCCGGCCCGCAAGGGCAGCCGGCGGCCACCGACCCTAGCTTGAATTCAAGCGTTGGCGAGAATGTCCGCGAGGGTCTTGCTCGGTCGCATCACGGCATTCAGCTTGTCGACATCCGGCATGTAATAGCCGCCGATGTCGGCCGGCCTGCCCTGCACTTCGGTGAGTTCATTGATGATCTGCGCCTCGTTGTCCGCCAGCGCCTGCGCCAGCCGCCCAAAGTGCGCCCGCAGATCGGCATCCTCCAGTCGCTCCGCCATTTCCTGCGCCCAGTACATGGCCAGATAGAACTGGCTGCCGCGATTGTCCAGCTCGCCACTCCTCCGGGACGGGCTCTTGTTGTTGTCCAGCAATTTGCCGGTGGCCGCGTCCAAGGCGCTCGCCAGCACGCTGATCTTCGAATCCTCCTTCTTGATCCCCAGATCTTCGAGACTAGCGGCCAGGGCGAGAAACTCGCCCAGTGAATCCCAACGTAGATGATTTTCTTCCAGCACCTGCTGGACATGCTTCGGTGCGGAGCCACCCGCCCCGGTTTCGTAAAGACCGCCACCTGCCATCAGGGGCACGATGGACAGCATTTTGGCGCTGGTGCCCAGTTCCATGATCGGGAACAGATCGGTGAGGTAATCCCGCAGGATATTGCCGGTCACTGAAATCGTGTCCATGCCACGGATGCAGCGCTCCAAGGTGTAGCGCATCGCTCGCACCTGCGACATGATCTGGATATCCAGGCCACTGGTGTCATGTTCCTGCAGATACTTCTCGACCTTCTTGATCAGTTCGTTCTCGTGAGGCCGATAAGGGTCCAGCCAGAACAGGGCCGGCATGCCGGAATTGCGTGCCCGGGTCACCGCCAGCTTGACCCAGTCGCGAATCGGCGCGTCCTTGACCTGACACATGCGCCAGATGTCACCGGCTTCGACGTGCTGAACCAGCAGCACTTCTTCGGTGTCGACATCGACGATGCGGGCTTCGCCGGCTTCCGGCACCTCGAAGGTCTTGTCATGCGAGCCGTATTCTTCGGCCTGCTGCGCCATCAAACCGACATTCGGCACCGTGCCCATGGTGGTGGGATCGAAAGCCCCATTGGTCTTGCAGAAGTTGATGATCTCCTGATAAATCCGCGCAAAGGTACTTTCCGGAATCACCGCTTTGGTGTCCTTGGGACGGCCATCGGCCCCCCACATCTTGCCCCCCGAGCGAATCATGGCCGGCATCGAGGCATCCACGATCACATCATTCGGGGCATGCAGATTGGAAATTCCGCGCGCTGAATCGACCATCGCCAGCGACGGCCGGTTTTCATGGCAGGCATGCAGATCGCGGGTGATTTCCTCACGCAGCGAACTCGGCAGGGACTCCAGCTTGTTGTACAGGTCCACCAGGCCGTTGTTGACATTCACGCCCAGTTCATCGAACCAGAATTTGTGCTTCTTGAAGGCCTCCTTGTAGAACACGCGCACCGCGTGCCCAAACACGATGGGATGGGAGACTTTCATCATCGTCGCCTTGACATGCAGCGAGAACAGCAAGCCCGTCTTGCGCGCGTCTTCCATCTGCTTTTCGTAGAACTCAAGCAGGGCCTTCTTGCTCATGAACATGCTGTCGATGATTTCGCCCTCGAGCAGCGCAACCTCGGGCTTCAGCACCTTGGCCTCACCTTCAGCATTCACCAACTCCATGCGCACTCGCCGGGCGCGGTCCAGCGTCATGGATTTTTCCCCGTGGTAAAAATCGCCATGCGTCATATGCGCCACATGGGTCTGGGACGCCATGCTCCACTCGGCCATGGAATGCGGATTCTTGCGCGCGTATTCCTTCACCGCCTTGGGGGCACGGCGATCGGAATTGCCCTGGCGCAAGACCGGATTGACCGCGCTGCCCAGGCACTTGGAATAGCGCTGACGAATCGATTTTTCCTCCTCGCTTTGCGGATCCTGGGGAAAATCGGGGATCTTGTAGCCCTTGCCCTGCAACTCCTTGACGGCACTGATCAACTGCTGCACGGCAGCACTGATATTGGGCAACTTGATGATGTTGGCCTCCGGCTTCAAACAGAGCTCGCCGAGCTGTGCGAGGTGATCGGGAATCCGCTGGGATTCGTCCAGATAATCCGGAAACTCAGCGAGAATACGCGCCCCGAGAGAGATATCACTGGTGGCAACCTCGATGCCGACCGGCTCGGTAAAAGCCCGCATGATCGGCAGGAAGGCGCTGGTCGCCAACATCGGCGCCTCGTCGGTCAGCGTATAGGTGATGGTCGGCTTCTGTTGGCTCATTTTCGGTCTCCGTAGGTGAGGGGTGCAGATCCGCGAGGCCTGCCTGCCAGCGACCGGTCGCGCGCGCTCGCATCGACTCAAGGCGCAAGAATCGCACGCTGCGTCGGGCGCGACAGACCGGCCGGCAAAGACGCTCACGCGCCAACAGCCAGAGCGGACACAGAATCTCTACGTATTATGAGGCATCAAGCCGTGATGGCGAAGCGGAACCCACCGGGGCGGTTCCGGTCGAACTGCCAGGCCACGCTCGTCACAGGAATCGAATCAAGCCACCCCCTGCCATGAACCGGAATCCAACCATGCCCATCCGCGCGGCCCGCCGAGCTCCGCTGACGTTCCTGCTGAGTCTGGTCCTTGTCACCAGCGTTTTGCTGGCCTGTCAGGATCCTCAGTCCAGCAGCATGGCAGACGGAACATCGGCACCGACACTGCAACGCGTCTCCACCGCGCAGGCGGTGGCGCTGGCGCAGGACGGCGCCCGCATCCTGGATGTGCGCAGTCCGGCGGAGTGGCAGGCAGGCCATCTGCGCGATGCCCTGCACATCCCGCTGGATGCGCTGAACGATCAAGCCCTGCGGATGCTCCCGGACCGACAGCAGCCGGTGCTGATTTACTGTCTTTCAGGGGGGCGCGCAAGCGCGGCAGGAGAAACGCTGCAAGCCCTGGGCTATACCCAGATCCACGTGCTGCGACCAGGCGGCTTTGCCGAACTTCAGGCCGCGGGCCTGGTCACCGAGTAGCCACCACGCCATGGATCCCGCCAACATCAGGCTGCCAATCTTCCTCGCCGTGCTGGGGCTGATGCTGAGCCTGGAGCTGTTCTGGCCACGCCGCCACACGCCGCCTGAACGGCGCCTGCGCTGGACTTCCAATTTCGGCATCCAGTTGCTCAATACCCTTCTGTTGCGCCTGCTATTTCCCGGCACGGCCATCGGGATCGCCGCATTTTATTCCGAACAGGGCATCGGCCTGCTGCAGGGGCAAGACCCACGCTGGACCATTCCGCTGTCCCTCCTGGTCCTGGATCTGGCCATTTATCTCCAGCATGTGGCCAGCCACCGCTGGTCCTGGCTATGGCGCCTGCATCGCATGCACCATTCCGACACCCACCTCGATGCCAGCAGTGCACTGCGTTTTCACCCCGCGGAAATCATGCTGTCCATGCTCTGGAAAGCGCTGGTGCTGGCGCTGCTCGGCGCCCCGGTCATTGCCGTGCTGATTTTTGAAATCCTGCTCAACGCCTGCGCCATCTTCAATCACGCCAATGTCCGCCTGCCGCCTGGTCTGGACCGGGTGTTGCGCCGTCTGATCGTGACACCCGACATGCATCGGGTACACCACTCGATCCTGCCGGAGGAAACCAACTCGAATTACGGCTTCAACCTGCCATGGTGGGACCGCCTGTTCGGCACCTACCGTGACCAGCCCCGGCGCGGCCATGAGTGCATGACGATCGGCCTGCAGGAGTTTCGTGCACGCGAGGATGGCCGCCTGGATCGGCTGCTGTTCCAGCCTCTGCGCGGCGGCTCGTGAAGATCCCATGGTCCATGCTGCTCCTGCTGACATGCGTCTCCAACCCGCTGCTGGCTGCAGATCGCCTCAGCGCCATCGAAAGCGTGGTTGCGCTGCGCTTCGCGGTCAGCGACCTGGAAGCCGCTGACCTGCAGCAGCGCTTGCAAAGCAAGCTACGGCAACCGCTGCTCTTCGATACACGTACAAGCGAGGAATTCGCCGTCAGCCACCTACCCGAGGCCATGCGCATCGACGCAGACACCACGCCGGCGGCTTTCATCGCGCGTTTCGGCACCTTGCTTCCAGGCCAGGAACTGGTGTTCTACTGCTCGGTGGGCATGCGCAGCGCAAGCCTGGCATCGCAGCTGGAAGCGACCCTGCTCCAACATGGCGTGCGTTCGGTGCGGAATCTGCGGGGAGGAATCTTTCGCTGGCAGGCCAGCGGGTATCCGATGTTCAATTCCGAGGGCCAAACGGACGCCGTGCATCCCTACAACCGCCGCTGGGGCAAGCTGGTGCCGGCCGGCGGGCGAATCAGCACCAGGCCGGTGCCGCCCAAAACCGAGGGACAACCCTAAGCACTGCTTCAGCGCAGACTCCGACCACCCGAGGCCCGCGACCCCAGCCATCGACCTTGCCGGTGCCTCGGGTTAAGCTGAACTTCCTCGCACAGAGCAAATGATCGATCTCCATGGCAGCCTGGCAACAATTCGAAGTCGATCGCAAGCAGTTGGACCGGACCCGCCTGCTCCAAGCTGAATTGCCCCCCTTGCCAAGCGGCCATGTGCGCATGCGCATCGACCGCTTCGCGCTCACCGCCAACAACCTCACCTATGCGCTGACCGGGGATTTGCTGGGCTACTGGAATTTTTTCCCGAGTACCGACACGAGCTGGGGACGGGTGCCGGCCATGGGCTGGGCCGAACTGATCGAATCGGACAATCCGGACTTGCCGCCTGGCGGGCGCTACTACGGCTGGTTCCCGATGGCCACTCATGTCGACATCCAGGCCGTGGCCAGCGCCGAAGGTTGCCGTGATGACGGCCCGCATCGCGCCCCCCATGCACCAATCTATCGCAGCTATACCCTGACGCAGCGCGATCCGCTGTATCAGGCAGGCGAGGACAACGAACACCGCCACGCGCTGTTGCGCGGCCTGTTTCTGACCGCCTTTCTGGCCGATCAGGCCCTGCTCGATGCAAGCTACCATGGTGCCGAACAGGTTCTGGTCCTATCCGCTTCGAGCAAGACCGCGATTGCATTTGCCGAATGCGCCAGCGTCCACCACGGATTGCAGATCGTCGGCCTGAGTTCCGCCGACAAACTCGACTTCCTGCGACACCTGTCCTGCTATGACTCGGTCCTGAGTTATCCGGACGTGGCCCGGTTCGCAGCGGACACGCCCACTTTGATCGTTGATCTTTCCGGCAACCGGGAACTGCTCGCCCGCCTGCATACCCACCTGGGTCCGGCGCTGAAATATTCCATGGCCATTGGCCGCAGCCATCACGACGCCGCGGACGCGAGCATCGGTGGCACAGTCAAGCCGCAGTTCTTTTTCGCCCCGACCCAGGCCAAAACGTTGCTCAAAAACTGGGGGGCTGAACGCTACTTTGCGGCGCTCAGTGAGGCGTTATCCCGCCATATTGACCGGAGTGCACAGTGGCTGCAGGTCGAGCTTTTAGATCAGCCCGCAGCGCTGCAACAGGCATGGCAGGATCTGTACCAGGGACAGATTCATCCGGCACGGGGTCTCATCGTGGGCTTGAACCCGTGAGCGCCAGCTCAAGACCACCGGCGCGATGCACGCGGCGCTCGCGGATCAGCACGCCAGGACTGCGCGCCCGACCGGGCCACCCCATCGGCGCGGACACACCAGGCTTTCCAGCGTCTGCTCAGGACGCCGCACAACGAGACGACGGGATCTACGCATGAAACTGGCTGCAGATATTGGCGGCACGACCATGCGAGTCGCCACCGGACAGCGACGTGGCGAAGCAGTGGAACTGAATCAGTTGCAGGAAATCAGCATGGTCACGGTGGACGCGCTCGGCCCCTGGCTGGCCAGCTATATCGATGCCCTGCCCCAGCGCCCGCAAAGCTGCGCGCTGGCGGTGGCCGGCCCGATCGTCCAGCACGGCACCGACACCCGCGTGCGGATGACCAATTTGCCGCTGGAAATCCGCGCACAGGAATTGGCCGAGACCCTGGCGATGCCGGTGCAAATCGTCAATGACTTCACCGCCATCAGCCTGGGCCTGCCCTTGTTGCCCGATGACGGTCGAGTATGCGTCGCCAGCGGCAAGCCGGTAACCGGCGCGGCGCTGGCGGTGCTGGGCCCCGGCACCGGGCTTGGCGTCTCCGGCCTGCTGCCGACGGCTTCAGGTTATGCGGTGATTGCCGGCGAAGGCGGCCATGTCAGTCTGGCAACTGGTGGTGGTGAGGACGAACTGGCGGTACTCAGTGAACTGCGCCGTGAAACTGATTTCGTCGGCGCCGAGGACGTGCTCTGCGGCACCCATCTGCCGCGGCTGTATCGTGCGGTCTGTCGCGTGGAAGGACGAACGCCCGCCTATATCAGCGCCGTCGACATCGCCCGGGCGGCGCTGGACAGAAATGACGGCCCGGCGCTTGAGACCCTGCGGCTGTTCACCCTGTGGTTGGGCCGCTGCGCCGGCGATCTCGCCCTCACCCTGGGCGCGCGCGGCGGCGTCTATCTGGCCGGCGGCATCCTGCCCAAATGGGGCGAGGGTTTCGACCACAAGCTGTTCACCCAGGGCTTTCGCGACAAGGGCCGCTTCTCCGCATACGTCACGGAAATCCCGATCTGGCTGGTTACCCACCCTTATCCGGCCCTGCTCGGGCTGGTCGGCAACGAGCTCTGAAGGGCTGCTGTACACGCCATCCTGGACTTTCCAGCGGCCGCTGAGCGGCCAATGCGGCGTCACGGTCGCTCGCCATCAACGCCTTGCGATCCTTGGTTTTTGCGTCACCTTGTGCCCCACGCGGGCCGGCGAAGATCACAGCGCGTCAATGGTCTGGCAAGCGCTGCGTCCGCGTCTGGCCGCAGGTCTAGAGTTGGAGATCTTCGGCGATCCGCTGCGTGCGCAGATTGCTGAGACGACACGCATCGAAGACGGCATCGTCTGGCAGGGCCTGCAAACGCCAGTGCCAATTGCCGCTGTCGGTGCCCGGCGTATTCATGCGTGCGCTGCCGCCCAGCCCCAGCAGATCCTGCAAGGGCAGCATCACAAGCGCGGCTGGCGCCTCCAGCAGACGCTGGATCAGCGCCACATGCAGGGGACGCGTGGTCGGCCCGGCGTAAGCCGCCACCCGGTCGTGGATCTCGGGACTCAGGCTGGCCAGCCAGCCGGCGAGCGTTTCGTTGTCGTGCGTGCCCGAGTAGAGCACGGTATTGGGCTCACAATTCTCAGGCAAATGCGGATTGGCGGGATCGCCGTCAAAAGCGAATTGCAGAACCCGCATTCCCGGATACCCGGCCGCCACTCTCAGCTCATCCACCGCCTCGGTAATATGCCCAAGATCCTCGGCCACCAGTGGCAAGGGACCCAGGGCTGTGTGTATGGCGTCAAGCAAAGCCTTGCCGGGCCCGACTTCCCAATGGCCGTCGATCGCGCTGTCCGCCGTCGGATCGAAAGTCCATGCCGCGTCAAGACCGCGGAAATGATCGATGCGGATCAGGTCGAACAACTGGGCCTGACGACGCATCCGCGCCACCCACCACGCATAGCCATCCTCCGCCATGCGAGCCCAGCGATAATGCGGCATGTTCCATTGCTGGCCGGATCTGGAAAAGTAGTCGGGCGGCACGCCGGTTCCGGCACTGAGCCGACCTTCGGCATCCAGTTGGAAAAGTTCAGGATGTGCCCACACATCGGCACTGTCGTGAGCAACGAAAAATGGCAGATCGCCGAACAGCAGGACCCCGCGCGCGTGCGCATAAGCCCGCAGTTCCGCCCAGGCGGCATCAAAGGCGGCCTGTTCGTCGATCACGGCCTGGATCCTCCTGGCATACTTCTCGCGTGCCTGCGCCATCGCCTCCGGATCGCGGTCACGCAAGGCTGCCGGCCACTGCGTCCAGGCCACAGAAAATTCCTCGTGGAACACGCGAAACAGGGCGTAATCCGGCAGCCAGGCAGCCTGGGCGGCGACGAATTCGGTGCTTGCCGGCGGATAGGACGCCCGCACGCCCAGCAGTGCGGCCTCTCCGGCGAAAACCGAACTTGAGGCATAGGGACTGCCGGCCTCATCGCACGGATTCAGAGGCAGGGTTTGCCAGACGGAAAACCCACCCCGCGCCAACAGGTCAACAAACGCGCGCGCGGCACTGCCCAACCGATCATTTCCGGGCAGAGACGTCGGATGCAGCAAGACACCGGCGCGACGTTGATGCAGCATGCCTAGTTGCCAGGACGCATGGAGCCGGCCCCTCCGGACTCCAGCTTGCCAACAGCGAACACATGACGAAGCGCCTCGGGCGGCTCGTGACCGAGGGTGCGATACAGACCGGACAACTGAATCCGGAACAAGCGTTCGAAGGCCGACACATTCTCGGCCGAATTGTCCGCACCGAGCCACCAGAACCAGTCCGAACTTTCGCACAGGCCAAGCAGTTCACTGGCCTGATTCTGGCGCTCAGGGTCCAGCCCCGGCCAGGCCGCATCGTAGACCTGCTTGGCCGCGACGAGCAGGTCCCAGGCCCGGTTCTTGTCAGGATCCCCGATCCAGGTCGACAGGGTGCCGTAAACCCAGCTGCCGGTGACCACGCGCGGCAGTTCGGTCGGCTGGACATCGCGTCGTGCCAGGCATTGCGAGAAAGTCCGGGGCTGCAGGCGCGGATGATCCTCCAGCAAGCCGTACACCGCATCCAGAAAGTAATAGCCGTTGGCCGGATAATGTTCCCAGGCATTCTCGCCATCGAGAATGATGCTCACCGGCCCGGGTGGAGCCTCGGCGGCGATGCCTTCCAGGCGATGCACGAGATTCGCGGCCGCATCGTCGCCATGCCAGACCTTGTAAATGAAACCGATGGTATCGGACAGATCATCGTCACGGAAAAAACAGACCGGACCACCGGAAGCCGGCTGGTAAGGCCGGTGCGGATCGCCGCTCTGATCCACCAGGCCAGCCACGCTGTTGGTCAGCACGTTCTGCCCGGTGGCGCACCAGGTAAAGCCGGCCTCGGCAATCAGATTCAACGCAGGGGCGCTGATCGCCCCCTCCGATGGCCAGCAACCGACGGGAATCTGGCCAAAATGATACTGCATGCTTTCGCGCGCACGCTGCAGATGCCAGGCCGCACGTTCGGCGCCGCCAGGATAAGCCAGCGATTGCGGCAATTCGCACTCCGGCCAGGCTTCCTTGGCGCTGTTGAAATCGATCAGCAGGGGCAAAATTGGATGGCCCAGCGGAGTCACCGACAGCTCCACCTGCCCGCACTCCGCCAGGGCGCGATAGCGCGGCCGCAAATCCCGGATCAGGCCATGAATCAAACGCACCAGCGCCAGGCGGTCACTGGCTGAAAAACCATGTTCGATCGCGAGCAGGCGTTGCGCTTCCGAATCTTCACGCCGCACCGATTCTCCAAGCCAGCCGAGGTGATACCAGACCAGCAGATCGATGAGGTAACCATCGCCGAGATGCCCGGCCAGCAATGGATTATCGACCGCCAGATCAGCGATGGCGATCAGCTCCTTGAACGCGTCGAAGCGGCCGATGACATGTTCGCGATGCGCGTGCCGGCAGGCCCGGATCAGTTCCAGACGCTGATCCAGGTTGCTTGGCGGCGCCGGCGCGGCCAGAGCTGCGAGCAAAGGATCCAGCGGCAGCTTGCCACTGGCAAAGAACTCGTCGAGTTCGCGAGTGTAGTCCTCGATCTGATCCAGCAGCACCGGTGTGAAATTCACCACCGTAGCCATGCCCGGATGGCCCTCAAGATGGGCCGCCATGTCGGCGTAATCCTTGATCGAGTGCAGATAGGTCCACGGTTTGACATTCATCCCGCTGACCGGATCGCGATAGCTCGGTTGATGCATGTGCCAGCACAGCACGACATCGAGTTTATCCACCATGTTCAATTCTGCCCCCAATCGAGTCCGGCGTGACCAGCACAACGCCTCCGGCTGAAACCTCGAAGCGGTCACGGTCTTGCTCCAGATCATAGCCAATCTGTGTGCCATCCGGGATCACGCAACCCGCATCGATGATCGCGCGGCGAACATGGCAGTTTCTGCCGATGCTGACATTCGGCAGGATCACGGATTCCTCGATCTGGGAATGGTGTTCAATTTTGACGTTGGTGGATAGCAGCGAACGCAGAACCTCAGCCCCCGATACGATGCATCCCCCGGAAACCAGCGAATCCACCGCCATGCCCCGGCGACCATCGTCATTGAACACGAACTTGGCCGGCGGGTACTGCTGCTGATGGGTCCAGATCGGCCACTGCCGGTCATACAGGTTCAGGGCCGGCGCCACGCTGACCAGTTCCAGGTTGGCCTCCCAGTAACTGTCGATCGTGCCGACATCCCGCCAGTAACCGGCACCGACATCATTGCGACCGAGGAAGGGAAAGGCATACGCCGCATCGCCTTGATTCAGGGCCCGAGGCAGGATGTCCTTGCCGAAATCATGACTGGAATTCTCATTCCGGCTGTCCTCCTCCAGCACTCTGAGCAAATACTCGGCATTGAACACATAGACACCCATGGAAGCCAACGCGCGATCCGGTCTTCCCGGCATTGACGGCGGACGATTCGGTTTCTCCACAAAGCTCTCGATACGACACTGCTCGCCCACGCTCAGCACACCGAAACTGCGCGCCTCGTCCAGACTGACATCGACACAGGCCACGGTGACGTCCGCCTCGTTCCGCGCGTGCATGCCGATCATGGGACCGTAATCCATCTTGTAGATGTGATCGCCGCCCAGCACCAACACGCAGGAGGGCTGATACTCTCGAATGATTTCCAGATTCTGATACACCGCATCGGCGGTACCGCTGTACCAGGCCTCCCCCATGCGTTGCTGTGCCGGAAGCAATTCGATGAATTCATTGAACTCGCCACGCAGGAAGCCCCAGCCCTGATGCAGGTGACGAATCAAGGGGTGGGCCATGTACTGGCTGACCACGCCAATTCTGCGGATATTGGAATTGAGACAGTTGGACAGGGGAAAGTCGATGATCCGGTATTTGCCCCCGAAAGGAACCGCGGGCTTGGCGCGATGACGGGTCATGCCACCCAGGCGCGTGCCCCGACCGCCGGCCAGGACCAGCGCCAGGGTGTCACGGGTGATCGCGCTGATGAAGCGTGGTGAAACTTCCTGCATGAGCAAACCCCCCGATGCCTGCTGCTGATATTTTTAGCTTGCCCGTTCATATTGCATGGGAAACGTGGGAGAGTGAAGCCATGAGGGAGCAGCCTGCCATGTCGATTCATCACGGCACAACACATCTGGATGCAACGGCCTTGACCGCTTTCGGCGCCGGCCAGCATGTGCGCGCTTGGCAATTGCTCGGCGCCCATGTCTGCGAGCAGGACGGAGTTCGCGGAACACGATTCGCCACCTGGGCGCCCAATGCCCGGGCGGTGCGCGTGCTAGGCGACTTCAATCACTGGCAAGGTGGGCTGCATGCCATGCAGCCTGATCCCGACAGCGGGGTCTGGCAGCTGTTCGTTCCCGACCTGCGCGCTGGTCATCTGTACAAGTTCGAGATCACGGATGTCCATGGCCAACTGAAGCTGAAAACCGACCCCTACGGCCGTCAATTCGAGTGCCGCCCCGGCACTGCGGCCATCGTCACCGCTGCCAGCCAACATGTCTGGACCGATGCCGACTGGTTGGAGCGGCGCGGTGGCTGGCAATCCACCGCCCTGTCCATCTACGAAGTCCATCTGGGCTCCTGGCAACGGCATGAGGACGGAGGTTTCTACAGCTACGCCGAACTGGCGGACAGCCTGATCCCGCATGTGCAGGCTCTGGGCTTTACCCACATCGAATTGCTGCCGGTCACCGAACATCCTCTGGACCAATCCTGGGGCTACCAGACCACCGGATACTTCGCACCGACCAGCCGCCACGGCACCCCGGACGAATTCCGGTCCTTCATCAACCGTGCCCACGAAGCCGGCATCGGCGTGCTCCTGGACTGGGTGCCGGGTCACTTTCCACGTGACGAGCATGCCCTGGCCCGTTTTGACGGCACCGCGCTGTACGAACATGAAGGGATCGAGCGCGGCGAACATCCCGAGTGGGGCACCCTGGTTTTCAATTTCGGCCGCAACGAGGTCCGCAGCTTCCTGATTTCCAGTGCGCTCTACTGGCTGGAGGAATTCCATCTGGACGGCCTGCGCGTTGATGCCGTCGCCTCGATGCTGTACCTGGATTACGCGCGCAAGCCGGGCCAGTGGCTACCCAATCGCCATGGCGGCCGCGAGAATCTGGAAGCCATTGATTTCTTGCGTGAACTCAACACGGTGACGCATCGCGAATGCACCGGCAGCATCACCATCGCCGAGGAATCCACCGCCTGGCCACAGGTGAGTCGCCCCGTCTATCTCGGCGGCCTGGGCTTCACGATGAAATGGAATATGGGCTGGATGCACGACACCCTGGATTACCTGGGGGCGGAACCCATCTACCGACAGTTCAACCATCAGGCTCTCACCTTCGGCATGATGTACGCCTATACGGAAAACTTCGTCCTGCCGTTCTCCCACGACGAGGTGGTGCACGGCAAACGTTCGCTGCTCGGTCGCATGCCGGGGGACGAATGGCAGCAATTCGCCAACTTGCGCCTGCTGCTCACTTATCAGTTCAGCTACCCCGGCAAGAAACTGCTGTTCATGGGCGCGGAACTGGCGAACCCCTGGGAGTGGAATGATGCGGTCGCCATGCCGCACTTTCTCGCCCAGGACCGCTCCCGCCAGGGCATCGCCGCCCTGCTCGCCGACCTCAATCACCTCTACCGCAAGGAACCGGCCCTGTTCGCGCGTGAATTCGAAACCGAAGGTTTCGCCTGGATTGACTGTCACGACGCCAGTCAGTCGGTGATCAGCTTTGAGCGCAAGGGCGCGGATCAAAACCTCATCGTGGTGCTGAATTTCACCCCGGTGGTGCGCGAGAATTATCGCATCGGGGTTCATCATCCAGGCTCCTACAGGGAAATCCTCAACTCGGACGCCGCCGGCTATGGCGGCAGCAATGTCGGCAATCTCGGCCAGATCGAAAGCGAGCCGACACCCTGGATGGGACGGGATCACTCCCTGTGCCTGCGCCTGCCGCCGCTGGCAGCCCTGTGGCTCAAACCACTGCACCAAGACTGAAGCATGCGCATCCTGTTTGTCGCCAGCGAAGCCACCCCATGGATCAAAACCGGCGGCTTGGCCGATGTCTGCGGCAGCCTGCCCCGGGCATTGGCGGAGTTGGGTTGTGATGTGCGCCTGTTGTTGCCGGCTTACGGCGACATTCTGGCCCACGATCCGCAACTGCGCCCGGTGCGCGGCATCGACCTGCAGGCCCATGGCGCCCGCCTCCTCGAACCCAGCCAGCCGGGCGGCCCGTTGCGCACTTGGCTATGCGAGATGCCCAGCATCAGCGACCGGCGTGGCAACCCCTACAGCGATGAGCAGGGCTGGGAATGGCAGGACAACTGGTATCGCTTCGGCGTCTTTTCGCGCATCGCCACCGCCATTGCCGCCGGCCAGGCCGGCATCCGCTGGCGCCCTGATGTGGTCCATTGTCACGACTGGCAGACCGCACTGGTGCCACTGCACATGATGCTGCAGCGCCTGCGCCCGGCCAGCGTCTTCACCATCCACAATCTGCATTATCGCGGCCTGTGCGCGACCGATCGTCTCGGCGCTCTGGGCCTGCCGGGCTGGCTCAACCATCCCGAGGCGATGGAATTTCATGGCCAATTGGCGCTGATCAAAGGGGGGCTGGCTTTTGCCGATCGCATCACCACTGTCAGTCCGGGCTATGCCAGGGAGATCTGCAGTCCGGAGTTCGGCGAGGGCCTTGATGGCCTGCTGCGCCATCGCCAAAGCCATCTGTCGGGCATCCTCAACGGCATCGACGATGCGACCTGGAATCCGGCAGTCGACCCCTACATCGCCACGCACTACGACCGCCATGAACTGCGGGGCAAGATCGAGTGCAAGCGGCAGTTGCAGCAGGAACTGGGACTGGCGGCAACGTCCACGGCGCCTTTGTTCGGGGTAATTTCCCGCCTGGTACCGCAAAAAGGCATTGATTTGGTGCTGGCTGCATTGCCCGATCTGCTGGACCGTGGCGCCCAACTGGCCGTGCTGGGCAGCGGGGAGACGGCCCTGCAGGCCGAACTTGCCGGATTCGCCAGCGCCCATCCCGATCGGGTCGCCGTGCGCTTTCATTTCGATGAAGGCCTGGCCCATCGCATCGAAGCCGGCGCCGACCTGTTCCTGATGCCGTCGCGCTTCGAGCCCTGTGGCCTGAATCAGATGTACAGCCAGCGCTATGGCACGCTGCCCATCGTGCACCGGACCGGCGGTCTGGCCGACAGTGTCGACCCTCAATGCGGCTTTCTCTTCGATGGTCCGGCCGCGGTCGATGGCCTGCTCGGCGCCGCCCATCATGCACTGGATGTCTTCGCCGATCCGGTCGCCTGGCGCACGCGGCAACATGCCGCCATGGCGCGTGATTTCAGCTGGCGCCACAGCGCCCAAGCCTATCTCGAGTGTTATCAGGCCGCCCGTCAAAACAAGTGATTTTTCCGATCTGCCGCGTTAAGGTGCGGCAACGCCTAACTCCGTGATTCCCAAAGGTAACGATCATGACTCCCACTCCTTCCTGGCGTGAGCTTGAGCAACGTCTCGAGTCTTTCTATCAGCAGGTCAGCGGGATCATTCTGGCGCGTCAGCACCCGATCTCCGGCCTGCTGCCGGCCAGCACCGCCATCACCGCGCATGGCGACTACACCGATGCCTGGGTGCGAGACAATGTCTATTCCATCCTCGCCGCCTGGGGACTGGCCCTGGCCTACCGCCGGGTCGACGAAAGCAGCGGCCGCACCGTCCTGCTGGAACAGAGCGTGGTCAAGCTGATGCGCGGCCTGCTGGTGGCGATGATGCGTCAGTCCGACAAGGTCGAAGCATTCAAGCGCAGCCAGAACCCGGCCGACGCCTTGCATGCGAAGTACGACACCGGCACCGGGCTGCCCGTGGTCGGCGACCATGAGTGGGGCCATCTGCAGCTCGACGCCACCTCGCTGTTCCTGCTCTGCCTTGCGCAGATGAGCGCATCTGGGCTGCGCATCATTTTCACCCTGGACGAAGTCAATTTCGTGCAGAATCTCGTCCATTACATCAGCCGGGCGTATCGCACGCCGGACTATGGGATCTGGGAGCGCGGCCACAAGATCAACCGTGGCGAAGTGGAGCTCAACTCCAGTTCGGTCGGCATGGCCAAGGCCGCGCTGGAAGCCCTCGATGGCTTCAACCTGTTCGGCCCGGGCGGCGGCGCCGAGTCGGTGATTCATGTGGTGCCAGACGAGATCGCCCGCGCCCGCATCACCCTGCAATCCCAGCTGCCGCGCGAATCCCTGTCCAAGGAAGTCGATGCCGCCACGCTCAGCGTAATCGGCTTTCCTGCCTTTGCGATTCATGATGCCGGTCTGGTGGCCAGCACCGAAGCCGAAATCATCACCAAGCTTGCCGGCCGTTTCGGCTGCAAGCGCTTCCTGCGTGACGGGCATCAGACCGCCCTGGAGGACGAAGGCCGCCTGCACTATGAACCCGATGAACTCAAGCGCTTCGAGCACATCGAATGCGAATGGCCGTTGTTCTTCACCTATCTGATGCTCAACGCCCAGTTTCGCGGTGATCACGACAGCGCAAGCCGCTATCGCAAGAAGCTTGAAGCCCTGACCGTCGACGTGGACGGCTGGCCCATGCTGCCGGAAATTTACCGCGTGTCGGCAGACAAGGTGGATGCGGAAAAAGCCAATCCTGGCAGTCAGGAGCGCGAGCCGAACGAAAACGTCCCTCTGGTCTGGGCGCAAAGTCTGTATCTGCTCGGCGGGATGCTGGATGAAGGCGTGCTGGACGTGGCCGATCTTGACCCGCTGGGCCGGCGTCTGAATATCGGCCACGCCCGCCGGCGGCGCGTCCAGATCGCCCTTCTGGCCGAGGACGAAGCGGTGCGTGAGCGGCTGGCCGCCCACGGCATCAACGCACAGACACCCGATGAACTGAGCCCCCTGCAGGTCCATCCCGCGCATCAGCTGGCGCAAGCCTTCTGCAGTCTCGGCGCCAATGCCCGCCTGAACCTCAGTGGTCGCCCAATGTGCCATCTGCGCGGCCTGGCCACGGCCTATCTATACGAGACCGACACGTCCCGTCATCTGTTTCTGCCCCAGTTCATGGATCGGCGCGATTTCTACCTGCCACGGGACAGCCGCATGCTGGTTCAGCGCCTGCGCATGGAGCTGGCCTATCTGTACACCCATTGGTTCGCGCCGGGACGACCGCTGCTGAGTTTTCTCGTCACCGAAGCCATGCTCGACGACGCCGGCAGCCAGGCCCTGCTGGAGCTGATGGAAGAGCTGCGTGAGGGCGATACCAATGGCATTCCCGTCCAGTTGGGGCGCATTGCCGAATTCATTACCAGCACCGGTCGACGCAGCATTCCCGGCATGTCCGACGAAGCCTTCCTGGCGATGGAGCGTGACAACACGCAGGAGGAGCGGCCAGGTTTTCTGGTGCTGCCGCTGGATGCATTCGCCGTGCAGCCGCTGCCCATGCTGGAACATCAGCAGCGTAGCGGCTGGGATGACCAGCGCCTGAAGGATGAGCTCGCCCGCAACCCCAATATTTATGCGCAGTTTGCCGCCCTGCAAGCGCTGATCCAGCGTTATGGACTGACGGCGCCAAGTGGCCTGAACAGCCCGGCGGGTGACATCACCAGCCTGGGCGATCTGGTGGAGGAGATCTATGTGCGCGCGGGCGACCTGGGGTGCTGGGATCTGTTGCGCCTGACCGCGGATCTGCTGGGACTCCACGACATCGACCTGGAAGGTGCGGCGACAGAACTGTTCGTGCGCCACATCGGCCTGAATCCCGGCCCCAGTTACACCCAGGCCTCGACCCTGCGAACCCCGGTCAGCGCCGAGGTGCTGCTGGAGCACATCCGCGTGGCGAATCAGGAAGATCCGCGCTCGCGCGCCCTGATTGCCGAACTGATCATCCATCTTGGCCTTCTGATCCGTGAGCAGACCCTGCTTTTTGCCAACATGCGGACGGTGCGTCTGGGGCACATCCTGCGTCTGATGATCGGGCGGCTGGCACGCCAGGACAAGCTTGCACCGGAGGCTGCATTCGAAGCACTGTTCCGGCAAGCCCCGCACGCCGTTCATACGGCCCTGCGCGAATCCCTCGCGCAGATTGCCGCCGCCGGCCGGATCAAGCTGCAGATCGAAACCGATTCCGCAGACCAGCCTCTACGGTTTGCGCCCAACTCGGATCCCGCGCGCTTTGGCGGCGCCAGAAACTGGCGTGACTGGCGCCGCCATCTCGGCGTGGGCGGTTGTGAAGGGCGTACGTTTCACGCCGCGGTGCATGATCTGCTGGGACACTGCGACGGCCTGGTCATCGGGGATGCGTCCAAGCACAGCCGCAGGCTGGATCCCGGCCTGCGGGCGGAAATGACCCGTGAAGAACAGGCCTTCGCGCTGCGCGTCGATCATTTGCTCAATGCCATCCAGGATCCACTCTACCGGCAATTGAGCGTCGAGGCGCTGAGCACCCTGGCCGCGATGCTGAGCGCCCGTCCCGACTGGCATTTTGCCGGCGACCTCAAGATCGACAAACTGCTCGATCGTGCCGCTCGGGAAGCCTGGCGCGCCGATCCTGGCGAGGCAGCGGGCGAGACCGAGCGCGAGCGGGCCTGGCACGCTTTCGAGCAGCGCCCCCCGCACAGCGTGGCCAACAGCATCGTCGCCGCCGTGGTGAAGCTGCAGGCCCTGCCGGCCTGAGATCGGCCAATGGCCAGCAGCCGCCTGAACGGCGGCTGACCGACCAAGAGGTGGCTCACGCGGAATTCAGGCCAACGGCGAGACGTAGCCCATCTGCTTGAGCGCCGCCAGTTCGGCCGGCAAGACCTCGCCGACCGCCGGCAACTGCATGAAGCGCCGCACGAAGTCGGCGAGCGCCGGAAATTCTGCCGGAATCACGTCGCCACAATGCTGCAATGCGATCAGCATCCCGCCGACGGCCAGATCGGCAATGCAGGGCTGTTCCGCAACCAACCACCGTCCCTGACGCACATGCTTCTCCAGGAAGCCGTAGATCGCGGGCAGCTCGGTGCCACGCGCCTTGTCGATATCGGTCTGCAGCGGCTCACGCGGAAACAGCCGACCGGCCAGCACCACCTCGGCAAACAGATGGCCGCCGATGACCGGCACCAGCTGACCGTCTGCATATTCCTCCCACCACAACGCGCGGGTAAATCCCTGCGCATCCTCCGGCAACAAGACCTGTCCACCGAGAAAACGCACCGCGTAATGCAGGATCACCGTGGAATCGGCAAGGCCCAGATCCCCGTGCTGCAGCGCGGGGATTTTCCCAAGCGGGCTGGCCGCACGGAAAACCTCATCGCCGCCCCCCGGTGGCAAGGGCCGCAACGCGTGCTCGATGCCGGCGAAATGCAGCAGCAGACGCGCCTTGCGTACATAAGGCGAGAGCGGATGCCCCATCAGGATCGGCGTACTCATGCCTTGTTCTCGTAGCAGAAGACATTGAGCTTGTTCCCATCGAGGTCGCGAAAATACGCGGCATGAAAGTCCCCACCGCGGTGACCCGGGGCGCCTTCATCCGCTGCGCCAAGCTCCAGGGCCCGGGCATGCAGCGCCTGCACCTGGGCCGGGTCTTGCACCGCCAGCGCAACCATCACGCCGTTGCCCACAGTCGCGGCCTGCTCATCATACGGCTTGCACACACACAGCGCCGGCCGCGCCGGGTCCCGGCCCCAGACGATGAAATTCTCGCCGAACTCCATCATTCGACTGGCTCCGATCTCGGCCAGCAAGGCATCATAGAAGGCCGCAGCCCGTGGCAGGTCATTGCTCCCCAGCGTGACATATCCAATCACTTGATCTCCCCCTCTTGATGGTGTCTGGGGACTCTACGCAGCCGCCCGCCAGCTTGGCAAGGCGCGCCATCTTTCCTCCGGCAGAAAACCGACCGAACAGAACAAACGGTGTCTCGATGTAGGCTGCGATAGACTTTCAGGCCAAGGTTCATGCGCCGTCCTCCGCCACCGCAGCCGCCAGGTCCATCCGACTCCATGCACACGCTTCAAGGGCCATTGATCTCGCCCAGGCTCATTCTGTTCGACTGGCATGCAACCCTGGTCGACACCCTGGACGCCATGTACATCGCCATCGATGAGGTGCTTCCGCTGCTGCGGGCGCACCGTCTCATCCAGCATCTTGTCAAGCCATCGCAGTGCCGCAACTCGGCGCACGCTGCCCTGGTCAGGCATGTTCGCGATCACGCCAAGCTGGACCCTAAGTCCCGCAGTGAGCGAAGATACTCGCGCACCGACATTTTCGAAATGCTGTTCGCTGATCACGAAACGGCCAAGTCCCGGGCTCATCAGATCTTCGATCAGGCCTATGGCCGACTTTTCGGCCAGGTGCAGCCAATGGAAGCCGGCATCCCGGCCCTATTGCGGGGCTTACGCGCCCGCGGCCTGCAGCTCGGGGTGCTGAGCAATCGCAAACGCGAATACATGGCGCATGAGCTATGGGCCGTCGAGAATGGCCGCTGGATGGATCTGTTCGACATCATGGTCTGCGGCGATGAGGTCGAACACCGCAAACCCGCACCGGATCTGATTCTCAAAGCACTGGCCGGCCTGGAACATACGGCCGACGCCAGCTGCTGGTATGTCGGCGACAGTCTCTCCGACCTTCTCGCCGCGCGGCGCGCCGGCATCTGCGGCATCCTTTACAACAGTGGGGGCTGGCCCGAAGGCCAGGTCGACAGTCTCTTGGTGGACGCCGAACGGCAGCCCCAGCAACCCGATGCGGTCATCACTCACTTAGCGGAATTGCTCGAACTGCTGGAGCACTCATCACCACGCAGGAACTAGATCTGCGCCCGGCGGCGATGTTCAAAGCCAGCGCCGGCCCACACGAAGGCGCAGCCGGGATCTCCGGCGCGCCATCGCCGACACCATGCTATTTCGCAATCGCCCGCAACATCCAGGCCGTCTTCTCATGGATCCGCATGCGATCGGACACCAGCGCGGCAGTCGATTCATCATCGGCGGCCTGCGCCAGCTTGAGCACATCACGCGAAGTGCGGATGACCGCTTCATGCGCCTGGGTCAGCAGTTCCACCATCTGCGCCGCAGCGGGCACGCCATCAACCTCTTCGATGCTGCTGAGACGGGCAAATTCCTTGTAGGTGCCAGGGGCCACCACGCCCAGGGTACGAATCCGCTCGGCCAGATCGTCCACCGCCACCGCCAACTCGGTGTAATGCTCCTCGAACATCAGATGCAGTTCGCGGAACTGCGGCCCGGTGACATTCCAGTGAAAATTGTGCGTCATCAGATACAGCGTGTAGGAATCCGCCAGCAGATGCTTGAGCCCCTCGGCGATGCGAACTCTGTTGTCTTCATCAATCCCGATATTGATCCCGACCATACGTCCATCCTCTATGTTGGTTGCTTTGGCCCCAAAATACACCGGCAGCACCTGCAATGCAGGTTGCTCAATCGTCCGGTGCATCAAACCCATGGGCAACTGCGGGTGTCTGCCAGTCCAGACCAAGCCAGATCCGCCGCCCAGGTGAACCTGCGCATCCCGTTCGCGCCTGACAAGGCCAGACCGCAGCGCTGGCTCAAGTGGACCTGCTCTCAGGCGGCAAAGTTCCCATGAAAACCAGTCCAGGCATGCGCGATCGCCGCCCTGTCCGCCATGGCGTGGCATGTCAACCACGGCCAGAACATTCTGCAGCGGTCATCAAACTTTCACATGGCGGCGCTAGCCTGATGGCCTCATTTATGGAGGCAACACGACCTTGCACACTTCAATGAGCCGGCGCGATCTGCTGCGCCACATCTATCTCGCCGGCGCCGCCGTCACTGTCCCTGGCATGCTTGCCGCCTGTGGTTCGACCGGCACTGGCGGTCGCTCGACCGGCCAGGACTGCGGTGAGCTGTTCATTCCCACCGGTCCGCTCGCCAAGATTGGCGAATTGCAACCGGTGGACGCCAACGACCTCGCCCTCCCCTCCGGCTTCAGTTCCCGCGTGGTCGCACGCAACAACGATGCGGGGCTGGCGGCGCGCTCATCCACCGGCTATGCCTGGCATCTGTTTCCCGATGGCGGCGCCTGCTTCGAGCGACCCGAGGGTGGCTGGATCTATACCTCCAACAGCGAAGTGCCGCTCTCTGGCTCCGGTGGCTGCGGCGCCCTGGTGTTCAATGCCGATGGCAGCATCGAGGATGCGTACTCGATCCTCAAGGCCACGACACAGAACTGCGCGGGCGGAAAGACCCCCTGGAATACCTGGGTGTCCTGCGAGGAAACCAGCGCCGGCCTGTGTTGGGAATGCGACCCCTATGCCCCCGGCCAGGGCATTGCCAAACCCGCGCTGGGGCGATTTGCGCATGAAGCCATTGCGGTGGATCTTCGTCATCATACGATTTACCTCACCGAAGACGCGGGCAGCGGTCGCTTCTATCGCTGGATTGCCGATCCGGCGGATATCGATCCGCTTACCGGACGGATGGCCATGGAACAGGGCCGCCTGCAGTGCATGAACCTGATGGGTTACGAGAATGGCGGATACGAAGCCGAGGACATGCGCCTGCGCCAGCTCATTCCGGTCAACTGGGCCGATGCACTGAGTCCCGATCAAGAACAGGGCAGCCATCGTGGCCCCGGCACCGTGTTCAAGGGCGGCGAAGGCCTGTGGTATCACGAATTGCCAGCCAGCGTGCGGGAAATTCCGCCCGGCGGCAGCGTCCCGACACGCGGCCTGGTGTTCTGGACCTGCAAGGGCGACAACCGGGTCTTCGCGCTGGATGTGGAGAATCAACTGGTCGAGCTGATCTTCGACAACAGCCAGATCGAACCGGGCTTTGCCGATGTCGACAATCTCACCGTCAGTCCGGCCGGCGACATCCTGGTTGCCGAAGATGGCAGCGCGGTGCGGATCATGGTGGTGCTTCCCAACCAGCCCGCGCGGATTCTGGCGCAACTGGGCGACAGCCACCGCGCTTCGGAAATTTGCGGGCCGGCATTCTCACCGGATGGTAGCCGCCTGTATTTCAGCAGCCAGCGCGGCCCGGACTTCACCGGCTCCCCCTCGGGCACGACCTTCGAGATCCTGATTCCGGAGGAATTCCGCATCTGACCGCGATCTCATGAAGCCCTTCTGGCCTTTCCTGCGTTCCCAGGCCATCAGGAATCACAGGGTCTAAGCGCCTCGCAGCGCAATGATTCGTGGATGCCGCATCGCGGCATCCACCTCCGCCGACTCAGTCCTCCATCGAAGCGCGCTGGTAGACCCGCTCCCACATCTGCACATAGGCTTCGGCCGAGCTGTACAAAGCGTTGAGTCCTTCCGCACCGCTTTCCAGCCTCACCTCTTCGACGAAATCGGCAACCAGGCCATAGTGGGCCATCCCGACCTCATCGATGTGCCAGAACTTGCCGCTTTGCGGAATGCTCAGTAGCTCCACGCTCAGCGGCTCGATCGCGGCAAACAGATTGCCCCAGTCGGGACCACTGAACAGCTGGAAGGGATACACCACCGCCTCGGAATCACCGCCGCGCGGCCCTGGATGGCCGCCAAAACCGTTCGCATCGGCACCATAACCCAGCCCGAGAATCTGGGTCTGGGCAACGCCTGCCTGATCGCGCCAGAACTCGAGTTTCGCAAGAAAATCACGGTGTTTGCTGCCATTGCCCTTGTACGGGTAGATCAGGCCACCGCTGCGCAGCATGCGAACCGCCTGATCACTCGTCAGGCCGCCATGCGCATCATGCGACGAGGCCAGCGGATACGGTGGCTCCTGGGCCTCGGCGATGTCCAGCATGATGTCCTTGCTGTGATAGGCCGCATGGTCGATGTCGATGACCATTTTTTTCGCCATCAGCTTGCGCAGGGTGAAATCCCCCAGATCGGTCACCGTGCGCGCATTGCAGCGCTTGCCGGGCGGATAGCTCGGCGTGAGACCGCTGGTGGCTTCCAGCAGCAGCAAGGACAGCGGATCATCTCCGCTGCCGGGAATCGCGGTCGCCATTTCCGCCCCCGGCTCACGCACTGACGGTTCCTCCTGCGGATAATCGCGGCAGCTGGTGGTCTCCCAGAACCGCCCCGTATCCATGTAGTTCAGGTAGTTCATCACATCGCCGTTGAATATCCCGGCGCCGCCAAGCGAGCTGTCAATATCGTGGTAGGGATAGATGTGCCGTACGCCAAGGTCCCAGAGTCGGTCGATTTCGGCCTCGACCTGCGCCTCGTCGCAGCGCCGCAATTCACTGCCATCCGGCAGGAAGGTGACACCGCAATCCAGCACCTGCGCCACCTCAACGCCAAGAACGACGGCCAGCTTGCCGTCATTGATGACCTCGCGTGCCTGTTGCGGGCTGGTGACGATGCGGAACCAACCCTGCCCCGGACCGCCCGATTGAGCATCAACATAATCCTGCACGTCGTAAAGGTAGCGGATCTGTTTGACGGCAACGCTCATGTCATCGCAGTCGGCATCCGGCTGCAGGGCATAGCTCTGCCCGATCCGGCACAAGGCGGCAATGTTGGTGCCATGATTGACCATGATGCGCAGCCCGGCCAGCCAGGCGCGTTCGACCCATTTGTAATACATGACCTGGTGGGTCAGATAATTGCGTCGCGGCCAGTCGACAAAGCTCGGCCAGCCCTGGGTGTCATGGGTCCCGGTCGGATCGGTTGCCAGAATGTTGTTGGCGTCGCGAATGCCGTCGGGGCCATGAAATTCGGCGCAATCTTTCAGGGCATGGGCGACGCCGAACCGGTGGATCACCTCGCCATAGAGCACGCCACCAGCCGAAGGACCAACATCACCGGCGTAGGACATCTCGCTGGACATGCCCATGTGCGTGTGCACGTCAGCAAAACCCACAATCGGCTGATCCACACCCCGGCCCTTGTAGGCTTTGCCGATGATGCCGGTCGGCATTTCCGGGTAGGTGGCGCATCTTCGAGTGCTGCCAACAAAACCGAAGCGCGCACCTGCCGACTCGTCCGGCTCCGCCAGCGCGAGTTGACCCTGATCATCGGCAACCAGCACCTTGCCAGCGGATTCCGAAATCAGCCGAAAACCGGCATTGAAGCGATCCACCGTCCAGATCGAGGCATCGGATGCCTGAACTGCGGCCTGGACTTCCCCCCCACTTGCGCTGAGCAGTCGCTCATTGGCATCCAGAAGCAGATATCGACCCAGGGTGGCGGGCTGGAGATAAAACGCCATGGCCTTGCTCTGGTCGGGCTGATCGGCACGATAGGCATCTGCCTCGCTAGCCACGAAGCCGATCGAATCCTCGGCCCGTAACAGGTAACAGCCTTTGGCGAGGTCGTATCGCGTTGTCGGCGGCGACGACACCGCCTCTCCTCTGCCGGTGCCGGACAGGCTGGATTGCGAGCCACAGGCAGCGAGCAGCACAGCGCTCGCGAGGACAGCAAACATAGACAAGGACTTCATGGTCAACTCCAGGGCCTTCACGGGCCAACGGCCGGATTGCATTCTTGCGCCACCAGCAAACTAGGCCGCGCCTGGACCAGGCCGGGCCATCCATCCAGCGCCGCCCATTTGATCCGCCTTGGACCATGCAAGAATCGGAACACCCGCACCCATGTGCGTGTTCTCCGCCGCGTATCCGCGCCCCCTCCTGCGTTCCGAATGCGCCTGGATCGGGCGTCAGGATCGTCAGTATCGCCAGCTCAAGCCAACACTGAGTTCAAACTGTTTCATGTTCAGCAGGATGCTCTGATCCTGGTCATCCTCGCCAAAGGCTTGCGAAGTATCGACCAGTCCGAGACCGGCCCCGCCCAAGCTGAGCAGATCCGCTTCGGTATTCGACAGCGGATTGCGGCCTTGCACCGGCCTTTCGGGGGCGTACATCAACGCCGCATCGAGACGCAGCTGATCGTTCAGACGCCAGCCCAGCCCGAGGGTGTAATGCTTCTCGACCACACCGGGCGCCAGCACATTGAAGAGGATTTCCTGTGCTGGGATCGGCTGCTTGCTCCAGCTGTAGCCGACGCGCCAGCTGCTGCGCTGCCCCTGATACTGGTAGCCCAGCTTGTAGACCGTCATGTCGCGCCAACCGAAGCCGGGCCCCGTAGCCGCACCCAGGCAGGCCGGGCTGGGATCCGAACTGCCGCTCTGACCGCCGCTCATGGCGTAGAACAGACGCGGAATGGCACACTGATTGACGAACGCATTGCTGTCAAAGGGATTGCCGACGGACACCACTTCGCTGTAGTTGATTTGCTGATAATCGACGGCCACCTGATGTTTCGGCGCGAGTTGCCAGGCCAGTCCCAGATTCCAGGTCTGCGGAATATCGAAATTGCCCTGCCCGGCAAACAGGCCGGCATAGTCCTTGAACTGGCTCATCTTGATCGCCGCCTGGAAGGAAGCACCAAAGCTCAGCGCTTGACCGATGCCTGTCATGAAGCCCAGCCTGTAGCCCACGCCATAGGAAAAATCATGCCCGCGATCGGAGACCTGTTTCGGGCTGTTGGAGAACTGGGCAAATGCGGCAAGTCCCTGCGCGGCGAATCGATTGACCACGAACAGGGGCTCAAGGCCCACGGAACTGTGCTCTCCCAGGCGTCGGGCAATGGAAGGCGCAACGAACAGGATGGCCATATCCACCCCTGCGCGTGAGCGGTCTTCACCGCAGAATCCAGCGGGATCGCCCTGCCCACCGATCTCCTCACCCCCACCAAAGCTGCCGGCGCAGGTTGCGCTCAGGCCCTGCATGCCTTCACCGAAAATTGCGCTATTGCCCAGGTACTCGGTATTCATGCCCCCGTTTCCGTAAAACGCCAGGCCCCAGGCGCTGCGTTCACCCAGCGGGCGGCTCATGGCAAAACCGGGAATGGGAAAGAATTCGTTGTGGCTTACCCGCTGCCCCGGAGTGATCGACAGGATGCCATTGCTGGCCTCCGGTCCTCGCGGCCCGGCTTCATATTTGCGAATCGGCGTGAACAGCGCGAGGCCGACCGCGGTTTCATGCTCAAGCCAAACCATGCCGGCGGGATTGATGCTGGCGATCAGGCCGTCCAGCGGCAAGGCAGTGCCGGCCCCGCCCATCGCTTTTTGTGCCGGACTGTAGCCATGACTGAAGTAGCCGTTGGTGGCGAACGCGGGCGCCGAGGCCAGCACCAAAGCGCCGAGCAGCGCGACGGGTGAACGATTCATCTTGCTTGTTCTTCTCTGGAAGGGGCGCGGCCTGACCGATCAGGGCGCAAGCCGCAATGATGGAGAATAACGTTATTCCCAACGGTTATTTTATTCTCTTTGGTGATGCTATTTTGCCATAAGCCTGTACCCGCGACAGCCATCCCCGGCAGCGCAACCGGTGGCGGCCAGGACGGCCTCAGATGACCGCCGCTTTGACGCTTGCCCGCCAACTCTCTAGTCTGCAATCTGTCGGCATTTGCCGCAGCCGCCGGCACTGCCCAGAGACCCAGGATCGAACATCGATCACAAGGAGTGATGTCATGACAATTTGCCCGGTAGCCGTTGCCGTGGGTTGCAAGAAATGCCCGGTGTTCAAGATTTGCCCGGCCAAAAGCATCATTGGCGATCAGAAAAAAGACCCCCAGAAGCCCGATCAATCGGACAAGAGCTAGGAGCCTGGACGGCAGAAACCTGCGGGGCAAGACAAAGCGATCTTGAGGTCGATTATTTGATCATTTGCGGCGAATAGTTGTTCTATTTAACGAAAATGAGCGGAAAATCTGGCCAAAAAGGCAAAGTCGCAGCCCGCTGCGTATCTGCCGCCCAGACTCCGAGTCCGCAACGCCAGCGCGGGATCCACTGCAGCGCCGCCGACCCATCACATGGAGCCGCCGGCCAGCACCGTGCAAGACATGAACGAGGCCGAAGTCCGGCCGCGACCAGTTCAAGGTCGCTGTGTGGAAGGCGTGGACGCGCCGCGCACCGGCCTCAGATCAGTCGGCGGTCTGTCTGGTTTTGCGTGCGCGAAAGTACTCGGGCAACCGGACCGTGAAATCCAATTTCCATTAATCTGTAGGCTCAAACCTACATTCGTACTTTTGCTCTCAAGACAAGACCGCAAGGAATCAGGATGAGCCCGGAAAAACCGATACGCAGCCTGCTGGTCGCCAATCGCGGCGAGATCGCCATTCGCATCATGCGTGGAGCCGCCGAAATGGGCATTCGCACGGTGGCGATCTACGCGCATGAAGACCGCTTCAACCTGCATCGCTTCAAGGCGGACGAGAGCTATCGGGTAGGCGATGGCGCCAAGCCCATCGCCGCCTACCTCGACATTCCCGACATCATCCGCATCGCCAAGGAAGCCGGGGTCGACGCCATACATCCCGGCTATGGATTTCTGTCGGAAAACCCGGATTTCGCGGATGCGTGTGCGGCCGCCGGGATCATTTTCATTGGCCCCAGCCCGCGCGTGCTGCGCCAGCTCGGTGATAAGGTTTCCGCCCGCAAGGCCGCCGAGGCCGCGCAAGTTCCGGTGCTGCCGGCCAGCGCGGTTTTGCCCAAGGATCATGAGGCCTGCAGGGAAGCCCTTGATGCCATCGGCTATCCGGTGATGCTCAAGGCAAGTTGGGGCGGTGGCGGGCGCGGCATGCGCATGATCCACAGCGAAGCCGAACTGGAGACGCAGTTGGCCTCGGCCCGCAGCGAGGCCATGGCAGCCTTCGGCAATGACGAGGTGTATGCGGAAAAACTGATCCAGCATGCCCGTCATGTCGAGGTCCAGATCCTCGCCGACCAGCATGGCCATGTCGTGCATCTGTACGAGCGGGACTGTTCCGTGCAGCGCCGCCACCAGAAGGTCGTGGAGCGGGCGCCAGCGCCTTATCTCACCGACGCGGAACGTGACCAGCTGTGCCAGGCTGCGCTGCGCCTGTGTCGCAGCGTTGGCTATGCCAATGCCGGCACGGTGGAATTTCTGTTCGACGCGGACAGCGGCGCCTTCTATTTCATCGAGGTCAACCCGCGCATCCAGGTCGAACACACGGTGACCGAAGAGGTGACCGGGGTCGACATCGTCAAGGCCCAGATCAAGATCGCCAGCGGTCTCGCACTCGGCGATGCCACTACCGGGCTGCCGGCACAGGAAGACATCCATCTCGATGGCCATGCCCTGCAGTGCCGGGTGACCACCGAAGACCCCGAAAACGGCTTCACCCCGGATCATGGACGTCTGATCGCCTATCGCAGTCCGGCCGGTTTCGGCATTCGACTCGATGGTGGCAATGCCTATTCCGGCGCGGTGATCACGCCATTCTATGATTCCATGCTGGTCAAGGTCACTGCCTGGGCGCCGACACCGCATGAAGCCATCTCGCGCATGGACCGCTGCCTGCGTGAATTCCGCATCCGCGGGCTGTCGACCAATTTGCAGTTCTTAGAGAACGTGATCGGCCATCCATCTTTCGCGGCCGGTGACTACACCACGCGCTTCATCGACTCGACGCCGGAGCTGTTCGAATTCACCCCACGCAAGGATCGCGCGACCAAACTGCTGCGCTATCTGGGCGAAGTCGTGGTGAACGGCCACCCGGAAATGAAAGACCGTCAGCCGCCCACCCTGCCTTTGCCGGCCCCGCGACTGCCGCACGGCGATCTGACCCAGCCACCGCCCGCCGGCCTGCGCCAGCGTCTGCAGGAACTCGGAGCGGCCGGATTTGCCCAATGGATGAAAGACCATCCGCAGGTGCTGCTCACCGACACCACCATGCGTGATGCCCACCAGAGTCTGTTCGCCACCCGCATGCGCAGTCGGGACATGTTTGCGATTGCGCCACACTACGCCCGTCTGGCGCCACAGCTGCTGTCGCTGGAATGCTGGGGCGGCGCCACCTTCGATGTCGCGCTGCGCTTTCTCAAGGAAGATCCTTGGGAGCGACTGGCCGGCCTGCGCGCCGCGATTCCGAACATCCCGCTGCAGATGCTTCTGCGATCCTCCAATGCGGTGGGCTACACCAATTATGCGGACAATGTCGTTCAGTATTTCATCGCGCAAGCGGCCCGCAATGGCATCGACATCTTTCGAATATTCGACTGCCTGAACAATGTCGACAACATGCGACTGGCCATCGACAGCGTCATTGACGCCGGCGGCGTCGCTGAAGCGGCCATCTGCTACACCGGCGACCTGCTGGACCCCGCCCGCAGCAAATATGATCTGAACTATTACCTCAAGCTGGCGCGCGAGCTGGAACAGGCTGGCGCGCATGTCCTGGGCATCAAGGACATGGCCGGCCTTTGCCGCCCGCAGGCCGCACGAACCCTGATCACGGCATTGAAACAGGAAATCGATCTGCCCATCCACTTTCACACCCATGACACCAGCGGCATCGCCGCCGCCAGCGTGCTGGCTGCCGTGGAAGCGGGCTGTGATGCCGTAGACGGCGCCCTGGACGCGATGTCCGGCCTCACTTCTCAGGCCAATCTCGGCAGTATTGTCGCCGCCCTGAGCCACGACCCCCGCAAGCCGGCCGCCGATCCGGCCAGCCTGCGTCAGCTGTCGGATTACTGGGAAGATGTACGCCGCTACTACGCGCCGTTTGAAAGCGATATCCGTTCCGGCACCGCGGATGTCTACCAGCATGAAATGCCGGGCGGGCAATACACCAATCTGCGCGAGCAGGCCCGCGCCATGGGCCTGGGTCAGCGCTGGCCCGAAGTGTCCCAGGCCTATGCCGCTGCCAATCGACTGTTCGGCGACATCGTCAAGGTCACGCCCTCTTCCAAGGTCGTCGGCGATCTCGCCCTATCGATGGTGGCCAATGGCCTGAGCGAAGCACAGGTGGCGGACCCGGCACAGGACATCGATTTCCCCGCCTCGGTCATCGCCATGCTGCGCGGCGAACTGGGCACACCGCCGGACGGTTGGCCGGCCGATTTCCAGGCCAAGGTTCTCAAGGGTGAGCCAGCGATCCAGGGCCGGCCCGGGGCGCAGATTCCACCGGCGGACCTGGAGGCCGTGCGTAAACAGGCGGAAACCGAGTGCGGTGAAACCCTGGATGATTGCGCCCTCGCCTCGTATCTCATGTATCCATCGGTCTACACCGATTTCGTCGAACATCGCCGCAACTACGGCGAAGTCAGCACCCTGCCGACCTGTAACTTCTTCTATGGCCTGCAGGAACACGAAGAGATCTCGGTTGATATCGCCCGGGGCAAGACCCTGGTCATCCGCCTGCAGGGCAGCGCGGACCATCCGCAGGACGGCACGACCCGCCTGTTCTACGAACTCAACGGCCAGTCACGAGAAATTCGTGTGACCAATCAGGGCGGCGCAGCCCAGGCTGGGCGGCCCAAGGCAGATCCGAAGCAGACCGGTCAGATCGGTGCGCCGATGGCCGGCATGGTGGTGCGCCTGGCGGTGAAAAAAGGCGACCGTGTGGACAAGGGCGACCCCCTGATCACCCTGGAAGCGATGAAAATGGAAACCGTCATTGCGGCCCCCTGCGCTGGCGAGGTCACCAACATCCTGGCCACGGCCGGCAGCAGTGTGGAGCAGAAAGACTTGCTGCTTGAAATCGCCACCTGATCTCCTCGCAAGCCGCCCTGCAAATCTGATTTGGGCGCCTGCTGGCGCCCGCCCTGGACTGTCCCCCGCATGGACAGGCCACCGGTTATCCAAAAAAGCCCGACCTGATGCCCAAACTTGTGTACATGCCTTTGCACCGTCCAGCCGTGCTCGCCCTCCTCTGCCTGAGCCTGAGCGCCTGCGGCTCATCGGATTCGGTCGCCGACTACCCCGATCAGGACTACCGCCAGGCGCTTTATGCGAGCCTGTTTCCAATCATGGGCCAGATGCTTTCACCGTTTTTCCAAGGTCCGGACGAGGACTGGAACTGCGTCAATGACGGGGGCGGCCTCGCGGTCAGCCCTGTCGCAGATTCAAGCTACGCGCTGGGGCGCCACTTCGGCATGAGCAACTGTGCACCCGCCGCCTGGTACGGCGGTTCCAGCAGCGTGCGTGCCGACGGCGAGATGATGGTGGAAGCCAATGAAGATGAGTCCCGGCGCTATCACTTCGGCGCCACGGTCAATCCGCAGGCCGGTAAGCCGACTGCGCTAGGCGAGTTGAAGATTTCCTATCTCGACAGCGCCGAAAGCCAGAGCGAGTTCACCCGCTACCTACGCGGAAGCCTGACTGTCGACAGCGATGCAATCCAGTACTACGACTTCGATTACCGCCTGGTCAGCCCCACGGGCGAATTTGCCAGATCGTATGCCATGGCGCGGGAAGCCCGCGTGAGCGCAATCGATGACGAACCCGCCGAGGAAGTCAGCGTCGCCGGCCTGATGCATCTTTCCTCTTACGGCCCATTCGCCTGTTTCACGCCGCTCAGCTACAGCTTCCTGACCGATACCCCGGTGGTGCTATCCTCCACGGGACCACTGGTGATGCATGCCGGCGTCATCGGCCTGCAGTCTTCCGCACCAGAGGAGCCGGTTTTCGTGATCCGATTCGAAGACAACGTGGCAACCATCGTGAGCGACCGCGGGGCCCGCAGCTACCCCGCTGATCTGCAGGACTTCTGCCCGGCCGGATCGCAAGCCAATCGCTGAACCCAGGGGCCTCGACCTTGCTGGGTTCGCGATGGGATCAGAGCCGCCCTAATTGACCTGACGCGTCTTGCCTTCCCAGAACGGCGCACGCAGTTCCCGCTTGAGCACCTTGCCCGCACCCGACAGCGGCAAGGGCTCATCGCGGAATTCGACGCTTTTGGGGCATTTGTAACCGGCGATCAGCTTCTTGCAATGGGCGATGATGGCGGCCTCATCTCGCGCTGCCTCGGGTCGTGGGACCACGATCGCATGAACGGCCTCGCCCCACTCTTCATCGGGAATCCCCACCACCGCGACCTGCAACACTGCAGGATGGGTCGAGATCGCACTCTCCACTTCCGCGGAATAAACATTCTCGCCACCGGAAACGATCATGTCCTTGACCCGGTCGACCAGGTACAGATAGCCATCCTGATCAAGATAGCCAGCATCTCCGGTATGGACCCAGCCATTCTTGATGGTACTCGCGGTCTGCTCCGGCTTGTTCCAGTACCCCAGCATCATGTTGGGTCCGGTGGCGCAGATCTCGCCGACCTCACCCACCGGCTGTTCATCGCCCTGTTCATTCACCACCTTGAGCAGGATTGCATAGCAACTGCGTCCGGCCGAACGCAGCAGGCGGGACCGCTCACCGTCGGTCACGTGATCCTCGGGCGGCAGAATCGTGGCCACCGGTGCCAACTCGGTCTGACCATAGGCCTGCGCCATGTCCAGGGCGGGCACCGCCGCCATCACGCGGCGCAACAGACCTTCCGGCATTGGCGAGGCGCCGTAGAGAATGCGCTTGAGTCCTTGCATGTCGTCGGCGTTAAAGTCGGGATGATCGAAGACCATCTGGATCATCGCCGGCACCAGTAGCGCGTCGGTGATTTGTTCGGACTTGATGGTCTGCAGGACCAGGGAGGGCTCAAAGGCTGGAATGATCACATGGCGCGCCGCCAGCACCGTGAACATGAAGCAGGCGGCCAGATCGGCCATGTGAAACATCGGTGCGGAGTGCAGCATGCTGCTGTTCTCGTCGGCCGTGGTGGCCGCCACCAGACTCAGAGCGCTGGCGAACAGGGCAGCATGGCTCAGCATGACCCCCTTGGGAAATCCGGTGGTGCCCCCGGTGTAGAAGATCCCTGCCAGTTGATCGTCACCATGGACGAAATCCGCCATTGGCTCCGCGGCCTTCAGCAGGCCTTCCAGAGAGTGCGCCCAGACCGGCCGGTCCTCTTCCGTCCCCATGAACAGGAAATGCTGCACCGGGATATCCTGGGTGCGCAATTGCTCCACCAAGGGTAAAAAAGTCTTGTCGAAAAGCAGGGCCGTGCTGCCTGAGTCGTTCAGCGAATAGACGAATTCTGGTGCCGCCCAGCGGATATTCAGCGGCACGATGCGCGCACCAGTCTGGGTAATCCCGAACAGGGACTCAAAATACAGATTGCTGTTCAGCGCCAGAATCGCCACGCGCTGATTGCGCCCGATGCCCAGCGACTGCAATCCCCCAGCCAGCAGGCGAACCCGGTCCGCGGTCTCGCCCCAGGTATACGCCTGACCCATGAATTGCGTTGCCGGCGCATGCGCACGCATTTGCGCGGCGCGAAAGACCAGTTGACTGATGTGCATGCATTCACTCCCCCTGAATATGTGTATGTCTCGAACGTGAGCATCTCATCATAGGCAGGTGTCGCGCCTGGAAATTGCCTCAAACGCAGGAGTTGCACGAAATCTGACTGGCCGCACCCATGCCCGTCTCAAGCGACGCGCAATGTCCGGGCCGCCACCAGGGAACGACCCTCGCCCTGGCCGGCCTTCATCAACGCAAGCAAGCACAAGAATTGCATCAATCCTGAGCACGCCTGTGCCTGCCTTTGTGAAAAAAAACATGCCAGCAAGCCCGACCGAAGAGCACTATCTCAAGAAGGAGCTCTACCGCCTGATCAAGGAAGAAGACGAGGTCTTCGACTTCCTGCAGAACGCGGTACTCGATGGCATTTGGTACTGGAACCTGGAAATTCCCGAAGACGAGTGGCTCAGTCCGGAATTCTGGCAGCTGTTCGGCATCGACCCCAGCACCCGTGCCCATTCCTCGTCCTCCTGGCAGGACATCATCTGGCAGCAGGACCTGCCCCAGGTTCTGCAGAACTTCCGCGCCCACTGCGCCGACCCACACCACCCCTACGACCAAATCGTGCGCTACCGGCACCGCGACGGCCATACGGTCTGGGTTCGCTGCCGCGGCGTGGCCATCCGCGACGCCGCCGGCAAGCCGGTGCGCATGCTCGGCGCCCACACCGATGTCAGCGAACTGTTCCGCGCGCGTCAGTCCTTGGAGGAACGCGCCCAGGAGCTGGAACACAGCAATCGAAAATTGTCCGAATTCGCCGACCGCGCGGCCCACGATCTGCAATCCCCTCTCGGCACCCTGATCCAGCTGCTGGACCTGGTGAACTTCAGCGATTCCGAACAGGAAGTTGAAAAACTCATGCGATCTGCTCTCGAACGCATGAATGGCACGATTCGCGGCCTGCTGGACTACGCCCGCTCCGGCGCTCAGTCCATCCATTTAACGGAAGTCGACAGCGCCCTGCTTTTCCACGAGATCCAGCAGGATCTCGCCGCCGAAATTCAGGCGGCGAACTGCAAGATCGAGGTCACGCCGCTACCGAAGCTCCCCAGCGATGAATTGCTGTTGCGACAGATCCTGCAAAACTTGCTGGCCAACGCGGTGAAGTTCAGCCCGCCACAGCGCTCCCCGGAAATCCGCATCGCCTGCATGGATCGCGGGGAGACCTGGCTATTCAGTTGCCAGGACAATGGCATTGGCATCCCGCCAGACAAGCTGGACGACATCTTTCTTCCCTTTCGCCGACTCAACGGCAAATCGGATTTTCCCGGCACCGGCCTGGGTCTGGCCAGTTGCCAGAAGGCTGCGGAAGCGCTGCATGGCCGGGTGTGGGCCGAGTCGATTCTTGGCCAGGGCTCCTGTTTCTTTGTCGAGCTGCCGAAATCCCAGACGGTCAAGCAGGCCTGAGTTTCGGTCGCGGGCGGCTGACCGACACAGGACTGCGCCGCAGGCCGCGCAAGTTCCCGTGCGTGTTGCATACGGAACCGACCGCTTATCGCAGACACCAAAGACGGACAAATCAGGCCCGAAGGCCGACCTGCCGGCACTGCCTGCTGCTCCGGAACCGACGGTCCCAGGCGATCGACTTGCATCCATCGGCGTCTCGGGTTAACAAAGACGAACACGCGGGCAAGGAGGAGCATTGCCATGGAAGACATGATCGCCAGCCTGGAGGAGTTGATGCTGTGCTCCTCCCTGACCATGGAACAACATGATCTGATTGAGCGCTGTCTTGACGAGGGCTATGACAACCTCTCCCAGGAAGACAAGTCCAGCATTCGCCGCCTGCTCAACCGCCGCGCCGCCAGTCTGGGCAGCAGCGCCCTGCAGCGCTGGCGCGAACGCCGGCAACAGGCCAAGACGACCACCGGCAAGAGCAAAACGATCCGCCACCCGATCGCCAGTCCGTCCGCGACCAGGCACTGAATCGACCGGAAGGCCCCATCTGACGCGGCCGGATCCAGACGCGCGGCTGGCGCACCGCGGCAATCCAGGAAAATAAGCAAGCTGAACTGCAATTGGCCGGTTTTTCTGTGAACCACGTCACAGAACTGCACCGCAATAGGGCATACACTAGAGCGGCCCTGCTTGCCTTGGGGCGTGTGACTCATTGAGAACGACCAGTACCCAAGTACTGGCTTGGGAGCTGCAGCCACTGGGTTGCAGCTCACTTTTTGAACACCGACAGCCAAGATGTCCTTTAACGATCCCAAACCCAACATCGCCAAGAACGACAAGTCCGGAGCCGACACCTCGGTCAGGGCAACGCAGGATCTAAGGGCGCCAGTTGCAGCGACTCAATCGGTCAAGCGCAGCGTGCAGCGCAATGCGCAGGCCTGCCAGGCGCTGTTTACCCAGCCGGGCCTGAACGAGATCAATCTTCGTCGCCTGCGACCTGAGGCGGCAGCGATGGGCAACGGGGACGATGGTTATATCAGCGTCTGGCTGAGTCGCGCACTGCCACGGCCCGCGCCAAAAAAGGCGAGACATTGATGACCAACATCTACCTTTTCCGCAGCATGGAAGATCGAATCGTCGCGGTGACCCAGGACATGCGTGCCGAAATCGACACCAGTTCTTTCAAGGCCGAACTGCTCAAGGGGCGGGCCATGGATTCGGCGGCAGCCATGAGCCTACTGCGTCACTGTGGAGGGATTTTGATCAGCCGTGAGGGTCGGCAGGAAATACCGGCGGCGCATTGAGCCTCGTGCGCTTCGCGCTTCGTGGGCGACCTGAACGCCGGGTGTCCGTCTCGCCGAAGTCCCATGACCGGCCACCCGTCCCGCTCAAGGCACAAACCGGGATCGGTTCGGGAAAGCCCTTAAGCGGCTCCGGCGCGCGCTCTTCCACCTGAACCCCATCCTCCGATCTCAGAGCCTCGGCGGTCCGCCGATCCGACAGGATCTCGCCATCCGCCGCACGATCGCACAAACGCGCCGCCAGATTGACCGGATTACCCACCGCCACATATTCGAGCCGCCCGGCACCATGAATCGCGCCGACCGTGGCATGGCCGGTTGCAATCCCAATCCCCAGACCCAGTTCGGGGGCGACCCCAAGCAGCAGGCGCTGACCCGCCTGCTTCAGGTCAAGCGCCAGCGCCACCGCCCGGCGGGCATGGTCGGCCACCGGTAATGGCGCGCCGACGAGGATCAATACCCCGTCGCCGGCGTGATCCTTGACCGTTCCCGCATGCCGGCTCGCCGCTTTTCCGACCACGTCGTAATATTGTTCCAGCACGGCTGTCACCTCGTTGGACGAACGGGTGCGGGCATAACTGGTAAAGCCACGCAAATCACAGACCAAGACACTCAGTACGCGCCTTTCTCGCTGCAAGGTGCGCTCGATGCCTTCGGCCTGCACCAGACGCGCCACCTCCGGCGAGAGGAATTGGCGCATGAATTGCCCACGGCGCCCCTGCAGGATCAGATAGCGCACCGAGCCCCAGAGGAAGATCAGCAAGCCCAGGGTCAGGGTCAAGGGGACCAGCTGAGCATTCAGGAACAGGGCGGCCAGCAGAAAAGGCCCGGCCAGCGACAGGGCCTGCAACCGCACGGCTTCCGCTTCGTCGATCCGCACCGCCCGCAAACGCCCGATGGCGACCCCGGTCAGGCTGATGCCAAGCACCAGGATCGGCGCGAACAGCACCCACTGCAAGGGCGTCACCCGGCTCAGTCCGGCATCCTGTTCGCGGGCGAGTTCTGGCGCCCACAGGTCATAGGCCAGACGCATGAAGGTGAACATCAGGCAAAGCACCTGCCCACCCCGAAACAGGCGCAGACTGGCCCGGCTCGGCGGATACGTGCCGGTCATCGCGACGCGCCGACCCCACTCGATACCGGCCAGGATCGCCAGGCCTTCGAGCAGCAAGCTCAGGGATTCGAACAGCCAGGCGCCGTTGTCGAGTTCATTGACGCCGTCATAGCCGCTGAGCATGACCCGCAGCGCAATCGCGATCATGCACAGGGACAGGGCGCGCGTTGCCGGCTTGTCCCGGTCGGGCCAGAAGAATACGCCGCCGGTGCCCGCCATCATCAGGGCCACGACCAACAGGGCCGGTTCCGGCCAGATCATTGCGGCCTGATCCCGGCGCGCATCAGTATGCGGCCAGCCACGGCCAGCCAGTCAAGATGCACGACCATGGAAGCCGGTAATTTCGTAGCAAATCCCCGCGCGACTGCTGATCCCCCCCTGTCCTGCGGGCCCGCGCTGAGAACTCAGATACAGACGCGAACCATCCGGTGAGAAGCACGGCCCGGTCACTTCAGAGGCGGCCTGACCATCCAGTTGCAGCAAGGCTCTGGCCTCGCCTGCGGGCGTTAGCACCACCAGTTGCATGTCGCCGCCGTCCTCGGCCACCAGGACCTCGCCTGCGCAGGTCACGGTGAGATTATCGACCCCGGACAGCACACCGGCACTCGCGGTCGCCCGGTCATACAGGATGCGCAGCCTCTGCGTGCGGGTGTCGAACACCCAGATGCGGTCATCGCCCTTGGTCGAAAAATAAATCTGTCCGTGCTGATACCAGATGCCCTCGCCACCATTGAAGCGGCTCGCCTGCGGCACCTGCGGTGTCGCCCAGCGCAGCGGATCGGCCACCTCATGCCAGGTCACTGGCACCGCATGCGCCTCGCTCGCTTCCCCCAGAACCTGCATCGCCTCCAGGCGACCGCGAGCAAGTTGCGCTCGCGCCGCCGCGGCAGGCCAGTCCTGCGCATCCGGCACAAAGCGATAGAGCCGACCATCAGGCGCATCTTCGGTCAGGTACAGCATGCGGCGCAGCGGATCGACCGCGACCGCTTCGTGCGCAAAGGCGCCGAGCATGGCACATTGCCGCGCCGGCCAGCGACCTTGCGGATCGCACTCATAGACCTGCCCGTCCCGCGCCACCTCCTCGCAGGACAGCCAGCTGCCCCAAGGCGTCGGCCCGCCGGCGCAGTTGTTCCGCGTACCCTGCAGGATGGAATAAGCCGACATGATGCTGCCGTTCCCTGCGAAGCGAATGGCGCTGGCGCCGCCGCGCCAGAGTTCGCTGTTCACGACCAGGATCCAGCCCCCACCAGGCGCGGCAAAACAGGCCGCGCCATCCGGGGCGGCGGGCCAGACATAGTGGCTGCCGGCGACCGCTTGGCCCGACACTGCAATGACGCGCGCACGCAGGCCAGGCGGCAGCCGCAAGCCGTTCGCATCCGGCGCACCCAGCGGCCCGAGCGAGGCCAGGACCGCGCAAGGCGGTGCCATCAAGCCGTCCGGCCCGACCGCAGCCTCGGCCCCTGACACGCCGCAGGACTGCAGCATTCTTGCGGCCCCCACAGCGCCGCCGGCGGCGAGAATCCGCAACAGAATCTGCCGCCGACTGTAGCCCGCAAGGTTCGACCTTTGCGTCACCAACAACTCCTTCTGGACGAGCTGGGCTCAAGCTTACCCCAGCTTGTCGGGCACACCGTCCTTACGCATGCGGCCAGACCAGGGCGGCGTGATCAACGGATGACCCTGCGCGGCGGAGCCGCTACACTGCCGCCATCCTCATTCGGAAACAGCGCCCTGATCGTGAGTACCGCCCGCCGGAGCCCCAAATGAGCATGGATGCTGTCACGCCGTCCCCTCGCCACTGGCGACTTGCATCCTCGGAACTGCAGGGCTGGTCCAGGGCCTTGCCCAGCGAACTCCATCTGGAAACCGCGGAAGCCCAGATTGAAACCATCGATATCCTCGACAGTTTCTCTTGGGACCTGTGGCGCCAGGGACGTCTGCTCTGCCGCCATGGCAATGGCTATCATCGCTTGTGCGGCGCCAATGACACCCTCATCGCCCAGGCCCAGAGCAAGGCCAAGCCGCGCTTCTGGTGGGAACTTCCAGCCGGCAGGTTGCGTTCCAGCCTGAAATCAGCCTGCGGATTCTGGTCGTTCAATCCCGTCGCCAGCCTCCGGCTGGAGCGCCACAAATTCAGCTTGCGCAATGAAGATCACAAGATTGTTGCCCGCTTGCTGCTGGCAAGGACGCAGGGCGCGAACGGCAAGCAGGCCTACCTCAGCCTGCTGGGTCTGCGCGGTTATCTCCAGGAGTTTGATGTCGTCGCCGAACGGCTTGCACAGGTGCTGAAAACCGATCTGGGCACGCTTGGCCTGCAGCAGATGCTGCAGGATCAGGGCGTCACGCCAACTCAGGCGATCAAATCCATCCCCGCGATTTCGCCCACGCAAAAAACGGAATCGGCCGTGCGCCAGATGGCCTGCGCAATGAGCACAAAGGCGAGAATCTACGAAGCGGGGATCCGTCACGACACCGACACCGAATTTCTGCATCAGTACCGAGTCAGCCTGCGAAAGGCCCGCTCGCTCACCAGCCTGATGAAAAATGCTTTCGAGCCGACAACCTACGCGCGCCTCAAGCGCCTATTGGCCGAGCTTTCCGGCCCGACCGGAGAGCTGCGCGACCTCGATGTGTTCCTGCTCGAACGTGCGCGTTATTCCGCGATGCTGCCGGAGAGTTTCGACGCAGGCCTCAAACTGCTGTTCAGAAAGATCGCCCGGGAACGCGGCAAGGCGCACAAAATTCTCGTGGCCCGGCTCAGCGCCCCTGAACATGAACAAGCCTACGCCGACCTGATGGCGCTATTGCAGGCCGAACCCGAATACCAGACCCGCATGGCCCGGCAAACCATTGATGCAAGCGCACATGACCGGACCCTGCGCCGTTACCACAAGATCATCCAACTGGGAAACGCCTTGCATGAAGGCACGCCCGACCCCGACATCCATGCCTTGCGCATTGAATGCAAGAAGCTGCGTTACCTGCTTGAATTTTTTGTCGATCTTTTCGGTCACGCGCAGAGCCGGCACCTGATTTCCGACATGAAAGGCCTGCAAGACGTGCTCGGGCAATTCAATGATTATTCGGTGCAGCAGGAATTTCTGCTGCGGCATGGCCAGCAGCCGCGCGCGCCGACCGAGCTGATCCGGACCGTCGGTGGCCTCACCGCAGTCCTGCATCAGCAACAGCGCGAGGCACGCAGCCGGGTTCAGGCTGCCTTCAAACGATTCGCGCGCCCCCAAGTCACCGCCGATTTCCACGCCCTGCTCAGGCCGGAGGCCCATTGATGAAGGTCATCGCGTGCTACAGCATGAAAGGCGGCGTCGGCAAGACGGCCAGCGCCGTGAATCTGGCCTATCTGGCCGCCAGGCAGGGCTATCGCACCTTGCTGATCGATCTTGATCCGCAGGCAGCCTCCTCGTTCTATTTCCGCGTCAAGCCGGCCCGTAAAAAATGGGGGAAACGGTTTTTTCAAGCCTATGAAGAACTGCTGCAGCACATCCGCGCCAGCGATTTCGAGGCCCTGGACGTCCTGCCCGCCCATCTGAGCTTTCGCAATTTCGACGTGGCACTGGCCGGCCTGAGCAAACGAGGCAAGCGACTCAAACGCATTCTCAAGGGCATGAAGGACAACTACGACCTGATCATCCTGGACTGCCCGCCCAGCATTGGTCTGCTTTCCGAAGCCATTTTCAATGCCGCCGATACCGTGCTGGTGCCCGTCATTCCCACCACCCTGTCCGAACGCACTCTGGAGCAGTTGATGGAATTCTTCAGCGCGCACGCGTTTCCCAAGAGCCGCATCATTCCGTTTTTTTCCATGGTCCAGGTACAAAAAACGCTGCACAAAAGCACGATGAAACGAATGCGCGGACGCTACCGGCGCTTCCTCGATGCCACCATTCCGTTTTCCAGGGACATCGAGAACATGGGCGAGCACCGGGCCCCGCTCGACACCTTTGCCCGCAACCGGCCCGCCAATCAGGCCTACCAGAATCTGTTTGATGAGATCCGGCCGCTGATCGACAGGAGAGCCTGATGGGGACCGAAATCGAACGTCGTTTTCTCGTTGCTGATCTGCCTGCGTACTGGCTGGCCCAGGCGCAAGCTCATCCGATCCAACAGGGCTATTTGCTGACGGAGCCAGACCGGGTGCTGCGCGTGCGGCAAAAAGATGATCAGTTCATCATGACCGTGAAATCAGGCCAAGGCCTGAGCCGGCAGGAAGAGGAGCAGACAATCAGCGCAGAACTGTTCGCCATGCTCTGGCCACTGACGATCGGGCGCCGCAACGTCAAGACCCGCCATGTTCGCACATTGGATGGCCTGGTCTACGAACTGGACATTTTTGCCGAAAACCTCGCTCCTCTGGTCATGCTCGAAGTCGAATTTCGGGATGAAGCCCAGGCCCATGCGTTCACCCCACCGAGCTTCGTCCGCCGCGAGGTGACCGAAGACGGACGCTACACCAATGCCGCCCTCGCCCTGCACGGATTGCCCGACGATTTTGCCGCCTGACCGCATCCGCGGCCCCAGGCCGCCGGCCTCCAATGGCTGAGCATCGCATCGCGGTCATTCCTGTATTCCAGGACAAGATCGACGCACCCAAGCGCCTGGTGCTGGTGACCGCACGCCGCAGCGGCGAGTGGATCTTGCCCACTGGTCGCACGGAGCGCAGTTACAGCGACCGCCGCATCGCCGTACTCGAAGCCCACGAAGAAGCCGGCGCGCGCGGCCAACTCGACCGAAAGTTCAAGCAGCGCCTGCAGGTCCAGGCCTATCGAGGCAAGGACACCAGCCATCTCACCCTGTACCTGCTCAAGGTCGAAGAATTGCTGGAGCATTGGCCGGAACATGGTCAGCGCCAGCGCCAACTGGTCGGCGCGGAGGATTTGCATCGCTATTTTCGCGACAAGAAGTTGCTCAAACTGCTGCGCGCGATGCTGGCAGACTAAGCGCTACAGGCCTTGGCAGAGCGGAGCAGAAGGTTTTGGCGCCATCCTGGCAGCAGGCCCATCACAAGGCCATGAACCCGACCGTAGCCTTGCGGACGCAAGATTTCTCGTCAGCCCTTCCGGATTCAATCCGCTGACGCCATTGCGGCAGTCCGCTTGAGCATGCTGTAGTGGTGCGTCCCCATGGTTGGTCCCCATGGTTGGTGAGCGGCGCTCAGGGGAGTTGAACCGCGACCCCGACTTCCATGGTGCGCACGTGCAGATCCGTCTGGGTCTGCAGGCCGGCAAACAGGCGCGGCAGGTCGACCGCCAGCGGCATTGGCGTAGGAGTCTGATCCAGGGGCCGGGTGAAGTCGTCCCAGTGCACGGGAATCAAGGTGTGCGCTCCGGTCATCCGCACGGTCTGCTCCAGATAGGCCGGCAGGTCTTCGATCAGGGCAACACCGAGAAACACCACGTCGGCCGCCTCCCCGGCCAGCGCACCGGGGATGTAGCCGGCGCTGCCGTGGTGCAGGATCCGGGCTTGCGGATGTTCGATCAGCACCGAATAGGTGCCGCCCTGGCGATAGTCACTCAGACGCGCCGGCGATCGCAATGGCGTGCTGATGCTTCCCAGGGGCCGTCCACCGGTCGCACCCGCATGCCGGCTGGCGACGAACTTCACACGGAAATTGCCGAAACGCCGCTGTGCCAGCGTATCAAGCGGGATCAGGCGCGCCTCCACCAACCCTGCGCCCCGGCCGATATTCAGGGTGCTTTGTGAACCGATCAGCACGGCGCCGGTCAGGCGCGCCAACACACCCGCATCCATCGCATGATCGTAGTGCGAGTGCGAAACCAGCACCGCATCAAGCCGTTCGATCCCGGCGCGCTCGAGCCAGCGCCGAATTCCAGCTTCGTCGGGCGCCAGCACAGGATTGCTCAGCAATTTCAGCACGCCGCCAGGGCGTGAGAAAAAGGGATCAATGAAAATCGCGTGTTCGCCGTCGCGCAGCAGCACCGCACTGACGCCGAACCAGCTCGCACTCAGCCCGCCGTAGCCGGGCGGTGCAGGATCGGCCAGCAGATCCGCATACACGGCCATGCCCGGCCGCCAGAACTGCCAGGCCAGGCCCAGCGTCACGATGCTCGACAGGGCCAGAATCAATGTAAATCGAATCGCCAGACGCATTTCGTGTCTTTCAGCAGCCAATCAGAGCCGGAAGCATCAGCCGACGCCCTGCAACAGCGGGCCAGGCAGTACGGGCCAATCTAGCATGCACCTCGAAAAGAGCGCTTGCCGCCGCTGACCGCGGCTGATTGAAGCAGGATGACAAGCCTCAGAACGCCTACCCCGGACGAGGGTTGAGGCGAGCTAGGCCTGAAGTATGCTATGAGTTGAGACTCAGGACCCAGGCCATTTGCGCCCGGATCTTCCATGCCTTGCCCTGGACTTCACCATGCCCCCTTCCCGACGCGAAGTCATCAAGATCCTCGGCGCCGCCGGCGCCAGTCCCTTGCTGGGCGCCTGCTCGGCCGGAAGTTCTGGAATAACACCTCCTGACGAGCAGGTACAGGATGAATTCGACTATCCGGTCGCTACCCGCCTGCCCTTCGCCCACGGCGTCGCCAGCGGTGACCCCTTGTCTGATCGCGTGATCATCTGGACCAGGATCACGGAAAAGACCCCCAGCGCATCGGCGCTTGCGGTCGACTGGACCCTGGCCAGCGACCCACAGATGCAGCAGATCGTGGCCAGCGGTCGCCAATTCGCGATGGCGGAGCACGACTGGACGATCAAGGTCGATGTCACCAGGCTGCGCCCGGCCAGCACCTACTACTACCGCTTTTCCGCCCTGGGCGCCGATTCCATCATCGGTCGGACCCGCACCTTGCCGGCCACCGCCGTCGAGGAACTCCGTCTGGCGGTGGTCGCCTGCTCCAGTTACTGGTCTTCATACTGGAGCGGCTATGGCCACATCGCCCGCCGTAATGACCTGGATCTGGTGGTGCACTGTGGCGACTACATCTACGACTTTGTCGATGAAGACGAAGAAGTGCGGGCGCGCAATGACATCCACGATACCGCCCATGTGGACTACCGCGACTGGACCAATCTGGCCGAATGCCGACGCCGTTATGCCCTGTTCCGTTCCGATGCCAATCTGCTGCGTGCCCATCAGCAACATCCGTGGACCATCATCTGGGACAATCACGACATTTCCACCGGCTACGGCAATGAGATCGACGCACCTGATCTGGCGGATCAGGTGACGACCAGCCTGGATGATGTCTGCCGCGCATTCTACGAATGGACCCCCACACGACCACCACTGGCCGATGGCTCGGGCCGTTTTCTGCTGATCGAGGACGGCAGCTACCCGCAGCCGCCAGATGTGCGCAAGCTCTGGCGTCAACTGGACATGGGGCCGCTGGCCGACCTGTTCTGTGTCGATACGCAGATCCATCTGCGCGAGGACATGCCGGCCGATGCCAGTCATCTGAGCGCCGGCAACAGCTTGTTTTCCCGCCCGCAGTACGACTGGCTGAGCCAGGGCCTGCTGGCCTCGCAGCAGGCCGGCAAGACCTGGCGCTTGGTGCTGAATCAGGCCTGGATCGCGCCGCTCACGGTGCCCGCCGTCGTGCCAGGCTTCGGCGCCACGGATCCGCTGGGCATTTCCCGCTGGTCTAACTACCCGGAAGAGCGCCAGGCCCTGTTTGAATACCTGCGCGGCGCCAATGCCGCCGGCGAACGCATCCACAACAACATCGTGTTCAGCGGCGATGCGCACGGCAACTGGGGCGCCGACCTGGTCGAGGACAACACCGTGCTGACCGCCTATCAATCCGCCTCGCCGCTGGCCAGCACTCGCAGCGGATCGACCACCGAAAATCAGGCTGCTGGCTACCTCCGGGCTTCCACCAACAACACCGCAACGCTGAACAACCGGGCCGACTCGGTGGGGGTCGAGTTCGCCCCCACCTCCATGGGTCGGGGTGGCGCGGATGAACTGGTCGCCAATGCCAATCCGTTCTCCAGCCCGGCGGATCAGGTCGCCGGCGCCCGTGCGCTCGAGCTTGCCGCCATCACCGGCAACAAGGCCACCCAGTTCATCGAATGGGTGGACCATGGCTATGGCATCGTCCATCTCACGGCGGATGCCGCGATCTTCGAGTACTGGTGGCAGAACAAGCTGGAGCCGGATTCACCCGACGTGCTCGGCCAGCAAATGCTCTGTTTCGCCGAAAATGCCCCGGACAATCTGCCCGTGCCACGCTATCAGGACCAACTGGACGGCGTGAGCCTGCATGGTCGCAGCATCAGTCCGACCAGCGGCTCACGCACGGCAGCGCCGGCGCCCGAGGACAGTCTGTAGCGAGGACCTGTCCCCCTTGGCAAGCTGCCTGCATCCAAGATTGCTCGTTTCCTGGCGAAGGTGGCACCATTCGTGCATATCCCATCCCTGATGGTTTCAGAAATGCGGAGCCGGATCGCATTCGGCCCAGATCGGCCTCGTGACCGGCGCCGTGTCGGTTTCCGCTTTCATCACGCCCATGCCGAGTATTTCTCCGTTCAGACCATTCTTTTCCTGCAGCTCGTGCGCCTGCTGCCCTCGGTAACTTCCGCCATGTTCCGTCTGGTTCTGATCATGTATCTGGGCTTCGGCAATGCAGCGGTCCTCGCCAACACCGGTCGCCTGCCCCCGTCGATCAGCCATCAGGCCACGCTCAGCCTGTTCGAGTCCGGGCGCTATGCCCAGGCCTTTGCCGCGGCACTGCACCGTTATGAATGGGGTGATGAAGACCTGCACTATGAGCTGGCCGTGATGTATCACGGCGGCCTGGGCACCGCGGTGAATTTGCGCCTGGCGCGCGAACATTTCCAACTTTCAGCACAGCAGGGCCGCATCGAAGGCATGTACCGGCTGGCGCGCATGCAACACCTCGGCGAAGCGGGCCCCATGGACCGGATCACGGCCTGCCAATGGTATCTCCGGGCCGCCGACGCCGGTCATCTGGATGCCATTTATCAGTATGGGCGCTGTGCCTTCGATGGTCCCGAAGCCGGCAGCGACCCTCAGCAAGGCGCGGCCTGGTTGCACCGGGCTGCGCTACGCCAGCACACGGGTGCCCTGAAATTGCTGCTCTTTCATTATCAACGGCGCCCACCCGGTTCTTCCCGGCCTAAGGCCAATGACGAAAGGCCCGATGCGCTGCTGCAACAGGAACAAGCCGCAGCGGCCGCCGAACGCGCCACACAGGCGATTCTGAAAGGTGACTATCGCGCCTATGGCAGCTTGGCAGAGGCCCTCCGCCGGCTCGGCAGCGCACCGGACGATGTCATCGATACCATGTATCAGATCGGCGCGCTGTTCGGCAGCCCGATGCCGATTTTCGGGCGCGCGATGATCCATCAAAGTCGGGGTGAAAAACACCGGGCCTGTCAGGGCTTTCTGCGCGCGCATGAACAGGGGCTGGCGGCGGCGGGATACGAACTCGGACGCTGTTATCAGCAAGGCACACTGGCGCATCCGGAGGCTCAGGCCAGGGCATGCGACATCTTCCAGCAAGTGGCCACACAAGGCCATGGCCGGGCGGCACTGGCCTATGCCCATTGCCTGGCCGAAGCCCCAGGTGCCGACATCGCCCATTTCGCTCAAGCGATCGAGCAGTATGTTGCGGCGGTCGCAGCTCTGGCGACACTGCAGGACCGGGCCTTTGCCAACCACCTGGCGAACCAATTTCCACAAGGCCAGCTCGCCGCATCGAGCACGCTGAGCGCCGATGGGGTCGCCCTGCCGGCAGGCACGCCGGTGCATATGCTGACGCGCAACGCGGACCGCATGCGCGTATTTGCGCCTGACTTCGCGCAGATCGGTGACTTGCGCCCGGCTCAGCTCAGACTCCATCTCGACATTCACGGCCTCATTCTGCCCGGCCTGAACCGCACTGAGGCGCGCGCCCTGCTGAACGAGGACGCCGGGCTGGAAGCGCTCAAGCTGAGCGCTCTGGAAGACCGCCTTCGGGTGGCGGACGATCCCCGCATCGAACTTCGGATTCGCTATGACAGCGCAGGCCAGGCCATCCAGTTGACCCGAATCACCGAAAACGGCACCGAGCCCGGCCTGTATCTGGAGCGCCTTGAAGCGCTGGGCCTGCTGATCGGCCGCAGCCAGGATGAACGCGAGCAAGCCCTGTATCGTGCCGCACACTGGAAGATCCAGGGCTGGTCCATCCTGCTGATGCAGAATCTCGTCCAGGGCGGATTGCAGGAACGCTACAGCCTGATCGAGGCCGAGCCGGCAGACTGAATCAGGCGCGAATCCGACGCTTCAAAACACCTTCCCAGGATTCAGGATCCCGCGCGGATCGAAGACTTTCTTCACCTGTCGCATCAATTCGATGTCGGCAGCGCTGCGGCTGAAGTGGAGGTAGGACTTCTTCAGCAGACCCACCCCATGCTCGGCGGAGATGCTGCCGCCATGGCGCTGGATCAGCGCACCGACCTCGTCATTCACCGCGCTGCATCGGGCAACGAAATCATTGGCGGCCATGGCCTCCGGTTGCAGGATATTCAGATGCAGATTGCCGTCACCGACATGGCCGAACCAGACCACTTCGAGATCCGCATACCGACGGGCAACCAGTTCATCGGCATCGGCCATGAAGTCGGGCAGGCGCGACACCGGCACCGAGATGTCATTTTTGTACGGGCGCCAGCGCGACAGGGTTTCCGACAGATCCTCGCGCAGGCGCCACAAACGCCTGGCCTCCTGCAGGGACTGACTGATCACGCCATCCAGGACCAGGCCCTCGGCCAGCACCTGATCGAAAAGCACCAGGGCGGTGTCGAGAACGCCAGGCAAGTCCTCAAGCTCGATCAGGGCATAGAATTCCGCCGATTCGGCAAATGGCGGATCCAGATCGTGAGCAGCGAGGACTTTCTCCAGCCCGTTGTGGGAGAAAAACTCGAAGGCTGTCAGCTGCAGTCGCGTCTTGAAAGCTGCCAGCAAGGGCAACAGGGCGCCAAAGTCCCGCATCGCCAACACCAGCACCAGGGGTTCTGCGGGCGCACGCGTCAGCGCCATGGTGGCCTCGCAGATGATGCCCAGTGTCCCTTCCGAGCCGATGAACAGGTGGCGAAAATCGTAGCCGGTATTGTTCTTGATCAATCCGCCATTGAACTCAAGCAGTTCACCGGCCCCGGTCACCACCTTCAGGCCGCGGACCCAGTCCCGGGTCATGCCATACCGGATCACCTTGATACCGCCTGCATTGGTGGCGATATTGCCGCCGATCTGACTTGATCCCGACGACGCGAAATCCACCGGATAGCAGAGGTTCCGCTGCCGTGCGAAGTCCTGCAAGCGCCGGGTAATCATTCCCGCGCCCACGGTGACACTCTGATCTTCGGCGGAAAAGGCGAGAATCTGGTCCATCCGTTCCAGCGACAGGACGACCTCGCCCTGACAGGCCACCGCTCCACCGCTCAGACCGGTCCGCCCGCCGGAGGGCACCAGGCTCAGGCCATGCTCGTTCGCCAGTCGTACCGCAAGCTGCACCTCCTCGACGCGGCGCGGCAGCAGCACGGCCGAGGGTGCAGACGCCCATTGGGTGCTACGATCCACGCCGTAACGGGCCAAGGCATCGGCATCAAGCCGCAGCACCGAGGGGCCGAGCGCTTGCTGAAGAATCTCGAGTTTCGTGATCATCCGAACATTCCCGCGCGCCCTTGCGCGCTCCTGGGGCGCCTGCACCGGCGCCAAGCAGCCGTTCTAGATTTGCAGGGCGCCGTCTGCCAGCCGCAGCAACAACAGGGCGCTGAGCTGCGCACGCTCGCTCAGGCTGTCGATGTGCATGAATTCCTGGTCGCTGTGGATCGAACCGCCGCGCACACCCAGGGTATCGATGTTCGGCACGCCTGCCGCCGCCAGGTTGTTGCCGTCGCAGCATCCGCCGGTCGCCTGCCATTGCAGCTCCAGACCCAGCTCCGCACCGCATTCCCGGGCAAGTTCAAACAGGGCCAGATTGCGATCCGAAAGCAGTTTGGGCGGCCGGGTAAAACCACCATGCAGTTCCACCGCGATGCCGTCGCGGTGGCGGATCGGCTCGAGCACCGCCTCGATCTGGCTCATGCACCAGGCGCTGTCCTGGGCTTCGCTCAGACGCACATTGAAACGTGCCATCGCGGTGTCGGGCACGACATTCACGGCGCCGCCACCATGAATGAAACCGGGATTGAAGGTGACCCCGGGACGTCGCCCATTGAGCGCATCGATGCCGGCCACCGCGTCACACAGCGCGCGGATCGCATTGCGGCCCAGATGGTGTTCCCGCCCCGCGTGCGCGGCGCGCCCCCGCGCAACCAGGGAAAAATTGCCCGAACCCTTGCGCGACCCCGCCAGGTCGCCATTGGGAAAGCTGGGCTCGTAAATCAGTCCGAAATGGCAGCGCCGCGCGGCCTCCTCGATCAAAGGCGCGGAAGACTGCGAACCGATTTCCTCATCCGGATTCAGCAGGACCTCCCAGCCGATCAGACCGGCCATGTCGCTGCGTTCCAGGGCCTCCAAAGCGGTCAGCATGACCACCAAGCCACCCTTGAGATCCGCCACACCAGGGCCATGCAGGATGCCACCGTCGACTTGGCGCACCTGCTGAAACGGGTGATCCGCCGCAAATACGGTATCCAAGTGGCCGGACAGATACACCTGGATCGGTGCCTGCGGATGCTTGCGCAGACGGACGGCATCACCCAGCGGCCGCTGCACCACCTGGGCATCATCAGCAACGGCTTCAAAAGCAGGCACCGGCAGAACCCGGACCTCGGCATGCAACGGCCGTGCGGCTTCGATCAGCATCTGCCCGACCCGATTCACACCCGCCACATTGAAACTGCCGGAGTTCACCTCGGCCAGGGCGATGGTGCGCGCCAGCATGGTCTGCTGCTGGTCGGCAATCCAGTCCATCAGCGCCTGCGCGATCATCGAGCGTCCGTACTTTCGAAGATGCGATCCGCAGACGCCTCGACAAAACCCTGATAAAGCTGGCCATCCGCCATGGGATAGCGATAGGCGAATTCATAAAAGCAGGCAGGAATCGAGAACTCGCCATCGGCGAATTGCACGGCAACCTGATCCGCCCGGGTCGAGGATTGCTCCAGCATCACTGCAGGGGAACCCTTGATCTCTCCACCTGAGCCGTTCAGCACGAAACCGGCCTGCTTGAGTCGGGCATTCACCTCGGCCAGAGTACGAAAGTCGGGCAGCTGATTCACATCAACGGTGAAATGATTGGCTCGAAATCCGAAGGCAGCCAGCCAGGCGGCATACTCGCTCTCATCCAGCAGGCGCAAATAGTCCTGATGACGGAGTGTCCAGTGCGTACCAGAATAGATGACGTCCGGTGTCCGCGCCCGCGTCATGTCCATCTGCTCAAGCAGACCAGCCACCAGCGTCTGCAACTGCGCCGAACATTCCTCCAGCAGCAGTTCGCTGATAAAAACCTTGGGCACCGCGGGGTCAGGGTGTTGATAGTGTTTGGCCCGCAGCTTTTTCGCGACGAAGCGGTAATCCGCTGCCGGGGCGTAGCCCATCGCCTCAAAATGCCCGCCCAGTACCTCCAGGCCCAGCTGCGGATGTCTGAAGGTCCGCAGCGCAACATGGTCATTGATGATGCGCTCACCACCACCCAAGACCTGGTGGATGCGGGCGGCTGAAGGCGCGAAGTGCAGATAATCCTGCCACAGGGCGGCAAAGAACTGATCGATGTCGGTCAACATGGGCTAGAACTCCAGACCGGGACTGAGTTGGGCAGGCAGGACACACTGCGCCTGCTCCATTGAAGCGACAGGATAGGCACAGTAGTCCGCCGCATACCAGGCACTGGCGCGGTGGTTTCCGCTCGCACCGATGCCACCAAAAGGCGCTGCACTGCTGGCGCCGGTAATCGGTCGGTTCCAATTGACAATCCCGGCCCGGATCCGAGCAAGAAAATATTGATAACGCGAGGCATCATCACCTAGCAGGCCGGCCGAAAGGCCAAAGCGTGTGCGATTGGCCAACTCCAATGCATTATCAAAGTCGTTATAGCGCTGAACCTGCAGCAGCGGCCCGAAATATTCTTCGTCCGGCAGGTGCTTCCCCAGTGCGCTGACATCTAGAATGCCCGGGCTGACGAACCCGGTCGCCGGCTCACGGTGCTCAAGCGGCAGCAGCGACGTCGCGCCGAGGTCGATCAACGTGTTCTGGGCATGAAGCATCCCGGCCGCGGCCTGGGCGGAAATCATCGCGCCCATGAAGGGCTGTTCCGCCGCATCGTAATGTCCCACCCGAATCCGTCCGCTCAGTTCCAGCAGGCGCTGGATCAGTTCATCACCCCAGGCGCCTTGTGGCACCAGCAGACGCCGCGCACAGGTACAGCGCTGACCACTGGTGATGAAGGCCGATTGAATGATGTCGTGCACGGCCGCATCCACATCCGCCAGATGATCCACGATCAGCGGATTGTTGCCGCCCATCTCCAGCGCGAGGATCTTGCCTGGATGGCCGGAAAACTGTTGATGCAGCAGGTGTCCGGTGCGGGAACTGCCGGTAAAGAACAGGCCGTCGATGTCCGCATGCGCAGCCAGGGCCTGGCCGGTCTCGCGCTCGCCCTGCACAAGGTTCAGCACGCCGCCCGGCAGCCCCGCCTGCTGCCAAAGTTTGAGCATTTCCTCGGCCACCCAGGGGGTCAGCTCGCTGGGCTTGAAGACCACCGTGTTACCGGCCAGCAGCGCTGGAACGATATGCCCGTTCGGCAGATGGGCAGGAAAATTGTAGGGGCCGAAAACCGCCACCACCCCATGCGGACGATGCCGCAGCACCGCACGACCACCCGGCACCTCAGACGCCCGCTCTCCGGTACGCTCCTCATACGCCTTGGCGGACAGCCCAATCTTGCCGATCATCGCCGCCACTTCCGTACGGGTCTCCCACAACGGTTTGCCGGTCTCGCGGGCGATCACCAGGGCCAGGGCTTCGGTGTTTTCCTGCAGCAGTTCGGCATACCTCTGAGCGATCGTCAGGCGATCGCCAAAAGAGCGACAGGCCCAGTCAACAGCCGCCCGCCGTGCGGCGCGTACCGCCGCATCCACCTGCCCGCCACTGGCGGCTTCGCCGGCCCAGACCGACTGGTTCTTGGCCGGATCAATCGACTCGAAATACGCCCCTTCTCCGGGCTGCCAAAGTCCATCCAGATACAACATGTTTACTCCTTGTGCGGGGCAGGTCCGCCTCGATGCTCATGCAGGGCCCGGTCCACCGATCATTCAATCCTGTGCAGAAGGGCTCAGACCGCGATGGCGCGGACCGACTCACCGCTGCACACGTCAAGCATGCGCAGGACCGCGGCCGAGAGTTGCAGCGTGCCCGACGCCGAATCCAGCCGGCCGTGCACCAAGCTGGCGCGAAAGTTCTCGCAACGGCCATTGGCCACCAGCACCAGATCGGAGGCCGCCGAAGCCGCGGCCTCGACGCGGCAGACGAGACTGCGCTCGACCGTACGGATCCGTTCACGGCGCGCTTCCACGGTCGGGCCGGAATCAAAAGGATCCAGATAACCACGACACAAGAAACCTTCCTTCTCCAGCATGCGCAAGGCCGGCGCCGTCTGCGCATGAACCTTGCCGATCACCGCCTGGGCCTCCTCATCCAGCAAGCTGACGTAGACCGGGTAGTGCGGCATCAGCTCGGCAATAAAGGATTTCTGCCCCATCCCGACCCGGTGTACCGCATCGGCAAGATGCATGGAAAAAAAATGCTTCTGCAGCCAGCCCCAGAACGGGGAGCGTCCCTGCTCGTCGCTGACCCCGCGCATTTCCGCAATCACCGTCTCGGCAAAGAACTGCGGTTGCTGGGCCATGAACAGGAAACGAAAGCGCGACAGCAGATGTCCGTTCTGCCTCGCACGCGCCGCCTGGGTCAGGAACAGGGTGCAGATTTCCGTGGCCCCGGTGTAGTCATTGCACAGGGTCAGCACATCCACGGTGTTGTGGATACCCAGCTCACGTGAGGAATGCACCACCTTGCTCAGATGATAGTGATACAGCGCATCATCCAGCCCCACCCGGGCCTCGATCCCGCTGGTGCCGACCACTGCGCCGCTGGACGCGTCTTCCATCACGAAAAGGAAGCCGGCGCTGCCGTCGGCATCCGGCCCCTGCTGAAACGCTTTTTCCGCCCGCTCGATCTTGGCCCGCAGATGGTCATCATGCTTGGGCAGCGAGGTAAACCCGTGCCCGGATTCATGCGCGAAGCGCACCAGATGCGGAAGATCCTCGGCCTGTATCGGCCGAATCAGCATCATCGCTCAGGCATCCGTCAGCGTGACGATGGCCGCTTCCAGTCGCGCCATGCCCTCGGCGATATCGGCTTCCGGAATGATTAGCGAAGGGGCGAAACGCAGTACATCGGGTCCGGCAACCAGGCACATGCAGCCCTGCTCGACCGCCGCATTGAGAAACTCCCGCGCCCGCCCTTTGAAGGGCGCCGCCAGTTCCGCCCCGAGCAACAGACCCTGACCGCGGATATCCGCAAAAACCGCATATTTCACATTGATGCGTTCCAGGTGCTCACGGAACAGCGCGCTGCGGTGCCGTACGCCGGCCAGAAGCTCCGGTTGATTGACCAGATCGAACACGGTTTCCGCCACCGCGCATGCGAGCGGATTGCCCCCGTAAGTTGAACCATGGGTGCCGACCTTGAGACTGGCGGCGATCTTCGCGGTGCTCAGCATCGCGCCGATCGGAAAGCCGCCGCCCAGCGCCTTGGCCGTGGTCAGGATGTCCGGCACCACCTGCGCGCCCATGTAGGCGTAGAGCTGGCCGGTACGGCCTACACCGGTCTGCACTTCATCGAAAATCAGCAGCGCCTGGTGCTGATCGCAAAGATCACGCACGCCTTGCAGAAAGCCGGGCGCCGCATCGATGATGCCGCCTTCACCCTGCAGTGGCTCCAGCATCACCGCACAGGTGCGCTCGGACATCAGGGCGGCAAGCTGATCCAGTTGATTGAACTCGACGTGATCGATACTGCCGGGCTTGGGACCGAAGCCTTCCGAATAGGCCGGCTGGCCGCCCACGGTCACGGTAAAGAAGGTGCGGCCGTGAAAGCCCTGCTTGAAGGCAATGATCTGGTCCTTGGCGGCACCGTGATGGTCGACCGCGTAACGGCGCGCCAGCTTGAGCGCGGCCTCATTCGCCTCGCCACCTGAATTGGCAAAATACACCCGCTCGGCAAAGGTCGCTTCGGTCAGCTTGCTGGCCAGGCGCAGCGCGGGTTCATTGGTATAGACATTGCTCAGGTGCCAGAGCCGGTCGGCCTGCGCCTTCAGCGCGGCGACAACCTGCGGATGACAATGGCCCAGGCAATTCACCGCGATCCCACCGGCGAAGTCAATGAATTCCCGGTCTTGTTGATCCCACAACCTCGAGCCCTGACCACGAACCGGAATCACCGCGGAGGGGTTGTAGTTGGGGACCATGACTTCATCGAAAAGCGCGCGCGTGGGATGCATTAACCGGTTTCCTGAAACAGAAGGACGAAACGCAAAGTATAAAAAATTTGCCTGCCAGATCGAATAGAATATTTTTACGGATCTGGTAATTTAACTTTCATTTTGTAAAAGTTTATTAGCACTATGCTAAGAGCCATCGACCATCGCCTGATTCAGGCCCTGCGCGAAAATGCCCGTTGCAGCACGGCTGCACTCGCGCGACAACTCGATGTGTCCCGTGCCACGGTGCAGAACCGCCTCAAGCACCTGGAAGAACAGGGCATCATTCGCGGCTACACCGTGCTGCTCGGCGAGCACTATGCGCAGGGACAGATTTCCGCCCACGTGCTGATCGAAGTGGAGCAGCGCCTCACCGCGGCGGTCTGTCAGCGACTGGCGGCCATCCCGCAAATCTCAGCTCTGTACGCGATCAGCGGCGACTTCGATCTGATCGTGGTGATGGCCGCCCAGGGAACCGAAGCACTTAGCAAGCTGCTCGACCGGATCAGCAGTCTTGACGGCGTGATCAGAACCAAGTCCTCGGTCATTCTTGAAACCAAGCTGAGTCGCTAGGCAAGTTCTTGATTTCATGAGGGCGTGAGACGCGTGAAAGATGAAGCCGTTCTTTCAATGCGGGAGTTTCCGCCACTGGTCGTTCGAATGGCACGATCGCCACCAGCGCACGGGCTTTTTGAACCCGCCGCCACGTTCACGTTTGAATCAGGGCACCCCGGACTCTCAATGCGATCGCAGTGGGCAGGCTTCAACATGCAGGCTGAATCGTCCCTCACCATTGCGGCTGCACCGCATCTGCATGCGGTAGCCAGCGCCCATCCGGACCTGAAACCAGCGCAGGGCATTGGCCACTGCAACCGGTGAAAGCAAACCGGCGGCGTGCAGATAGATCCAGCCATCGGGCCCATTTTCGATTTGCATCTGGCGAGTGTCGGCATCGAGGTGCTTCCGACGGCTGGTCAGCGCGCCTGCTTGTCGGGTGAAACGGCTGGCGGCAAGAATGAAGCCTGCATTCTGATTTTTCACTGACCTAACTCCCCGGTTTTTATCTGGTATGCCGTCAGTTTTTCGGCTGTTTCGTCAAAAAAACGTGAATGCGCTTTTGACCGACCCATTGCCGCTGTCCTTTTTCGTTTCCGGGGCTTGAGCCTGGCGCCACCCGTGTCGGTCTGATGCCTTGACAACAGTGGCCTCGACCCTGATGACCAGGGTGAGAAAATCCACACCTCCGCCCCGCTGGCGACGACCTACCACAGCGGCCATCGAACTGACCACAGCCGATCAGCGCAAGCGCCTGCGCCTGACGTCCAAGCCTCTGAGTTCAGGCATGTATTCAGCGCCAGCCGGACTGACAACCGGGGGCGCGGTTAAATCCACTGGGTGACAGACGAGACATCTGCCTTGACAGAAAATTGTCATCGGCGCGGACAAGCTGCGCGCTCACTTGTTCGCCAGAATCCGCATGAGTCACCTCGTCCTCAACATCATTCTCTACACACTGATCGCACTGGGGCTTACCTTGCCTCTGGTCTTTCTTCTGATTCGCGGGCGCATTGCCCAGCAACGCACCCAACTCGCGCAGGCCTGGCGTGAGACCATCACGAAGGAAGCAGGCAAGGCCGACGTGCTCGGTGAGATCGAGGAGCAACTGCGCAGCCTGATCGAGCGCGAGCTCAAGTTGCTGGAGGACGTCACGGTCCTGCAGCGCGAAATCGCTGATCTGCCAACAGACAATCCCGACCCCACACGTCTGGCTCAGGTTGAGCAGCGCACCCAACAAGCCATTGCGGGACTGGCCGCGGTGATGGAAGCCCAAGTCGAAAGCGAAGGCGGTGCCCGCTTGCGTTCCAAGGCCGACAGGCTGGCGGAAAAGCACGCCGACAATGACCGGGCCCTGCGCCGTCTGCAGGATGTTGCGGCCCATGTGGCATCTGCACGGGAAGCCCAGAGTTTCAGTGGCCGCGTGCGCCGCAAATTCTATGAGGAGGCGCCGGCGCCTCAATTCCCGAACGGGACCTGACCGACTGCGGGGGAAGCCATGCCGGCCCTCGCAGCATACGGTGACCGGTCGGTCACTCTCAGGCCGTCAAAAGCTGGAGCTTTCCAAGCACTGGCCAAGAACGGTCCTGAGCCGGAAAACGCTCAGCGGCGAAGCGAGGCAGAGACGCCTTGCTTGGCCGACGCGCGGCAGCCAGATGCCTCAGCGGCATCTGGCTGATCGTAAAACCGCTCAGGGCGCCAGTCGGGTGATGCTCCACTGCCCCGAATCATCGGGCAGATATTCAAAACGATCGTGCAGGCGATTCTCCCCGCCCTGCCAGAATTCGAAACGATGGGGGCGGACCCGGTAGCCTCCCCAAAAATCCGGCAGGGGAATTTCGCCTTGCTGAAATTTCTGCTTCAGCGCTTCAAACTGGTTCAGCAATACGCTGCGCGAACTCAGCGGATGGCTCTGATGCGAAGCCCAGGCGGCCAGCTGACTGTCCCGCGGGCGACTGAGAAAATACTTCAAGGCCGTGGCGGTCGGCAGCTTTTCCGCCAACCCAGAGATCTTCACCTGCCGTTCCATCACATGCCACGGAAAATGCAGGCTGACGCGGTCATTCACCGCCATGTCCGCCGCTTTACGGCTGCCATGATTGGTATAGAAAACCAGTCCTGCGTGATCGAAATGCTTGAGCAGCACGATGCGCTGGGACGGCTGTCCCTGTGCGTCCACCGTCGCCAGGGTCATGGCGGTGGGGTCATACAATCCGCTGTCCACCGCCTGCTCCATCCAGCGCTCGAACTGATCAAAGGGATCATCCGCCAGGTCCTTGCGCCGCAGGCCACCCAGCAGGTATTCCCTCCGCATCTGTTCCAGGTCCATCATGTTCGTCTCGATTCGGTCACAAACTCAAAACGATACCGCGATCACGGCACGCGCGCTGCAGCGCCGCTCAATCCGCGCGCGCCATCTCGCACAGATCACAGATCAGATGACCGATCAGGCCATGCACTTCCTGAATGTGGGAAGTGGCCTGCGCCGGCACCGTCAAGGCCAGGTCCGCCATCGGTGCCAGACGACCGCCATCACGGCCACACAGGCCAATGACCAGACACCCCAGGCTGCGCGCCCGCTGGACCGCCTCGAGGACATTGGGCGATTCACCGGAGCTTGAATAGGCCAGCAGCACATCACCTGGTCGCGCCAGCGCTTCGATTTGACGTGCGAACACCTGTTCGAAGCCGAAATCATTGGCGATTGCGGTCAGCGCGGAACTGTCGGTGGTCAGAGCCAGTGCGGCCAGACCCGGCCTTGCGCGCACATAGCGCCCGCAGAACTCGGCCGCGATGTGCTGGCAGTCGGCCGCCGAGCCACCATTTCCACACAGCAGAATCTTGCCACCGCCTTCGAGCGCCCCGGCGCACAGGGCGGCCGCCTCGACGATCAATGGGGCCAGGTGCTGCCGCGCCGCTTCGATGGCCTGCAGATGGGCGTTGAAATGCGCCTCCACCCGCTGCTTTGCCTGCTCCGGGCTCATGATCGATTGGCCTGCTTCAGCACGGCCGCTGATCGGGCCATCAGGCCGGAACTTGAATGGCCCCCGTGCAGATCCAGGCAGATCACCTGCCCGCCATGAGCAAGCACCGCGCGGGAACCGGCAATCTGATCGGGCGTGTAGTCGGCCCCCTTGGTCAACACATCTGGGAGGATGCTTTCGATCAGACGGGCCGGCGTGTCCTCGGCAAAGGACAACACCCAGTCCACGCTCTTGAGCCCGGCGAGCACCGCCATCCGGTCAGCTACAGAATTCAGCGGCCTGCCTTCACCCTTCAGCCGGCGTACCGAATCATCGTCATTGACCGCAATGATCAACAGATCCCCCAGCCTGCGCGCCTCGTCGAGAAAACGCACATGACCGGCATGCAGCAGATCGAAACAGCCGTTGGTCATGACCACCCGCTGTCCGGCCGCGCGCGCCTCTTTCACGCGTTGCAACAGGGTCCTTTCATCCAGGATCACGGCCTGCGCCATGCCCTGCCCCCCCATCGCCGCCAGCAGCTCCGCCGGAGTCACCGCTGTGGCACCCAGTTTGGCGACCACCAGACCGGCAGCCAGGTTCGCCAGGCGCGCAGCGGCGATCCAGTCCATGCCTGCAGCGAGGCCTGCTGCAAGCACCGCGACCACGGTGTCGCCGGCGCCGGTTACGTCATACACCTCTCGCGCCATCGCCGGCAGATGCTCCACCCGGCCACCCTCGAGCAGCAGGGACATCCCCTTGTCGCTGCGGGTCACCAGCAAGGCATCCAGGGCCAGCTCCTGCCGAAGAAGCTGGCCTTTTTCCTCGATGTCCGCATCATCACGACAGCTTCCCACCACCGCCTCGAATTCATGCAGGTTGGGCGTGAGGCAGCTGGCTCCGCGATAGCGCGAGAAATCGCTGCCTTTCGGGTCGATGATCACCGGCTTGCCCTGAGCACGGACCGCCTCGATCAGGCTGAGTGGACCTTGCAGCGACCCTTTACCGTAATCCGACAGCACCACAACATCGGCGTGCGCCATGCGCTCCGAAAAAGCCTGCAGCCAGGCCTCGCGATCAAATGCCCCCTCGGCGGCAAACGAGGATTCGAAATCCAGCCGGATCAATTGCTGATGGCGCGACAGCACCCTCAATTTGGTGATGGTCGCCTGCTGCGCACTGGCGATGAGGCTGACCGCGATGGCCTTTTGCCGCAGCAGTTCATGCAATCGACGACCGGCCTCATCGGTCCCGACGACACCAATCAATTGGGTCTTCACACCCAGTGCGGCAAGATTGACCGCCACATTGCCGGCCCCGCCTGGACCCGCACTTTCCTGCTCGACCCGCACCACCGGAACCGGCGCTTCCGGCGAGATCCGCTGGGTTGAGCCGCTGTAATAGCGGTCCAGCATCAGATCACCGGCCACCAGCACCCGGCCTTGCTCAAGACTGGGGAGACCGCCGGCGAAGGGGCTCATGATTTTCGTCCTAGTGTGATTAGATCCAGGCGCTTCATTCTGGACCAGTGTTGCTTCAGGTTAAAGTGCGCACATGAGTCTTTATTATCGGTCCCGCCGGCCGCGCAGCAGTCACGCGGCCTTCCTGGACCGGGACGGCCTGCTGATCAAGGACACCGGCCACCCGCATCAGGTGGCGGATCTGCGTCTGATCGATGGTGCGGTGCAGCTATGCCGCAGGCTGCAAGCGGCGGGCTATGCCCTGATCGTGGTCAGCAATCAGTCAGGCCTGGCCCGCAAGCTTTTCGACGAGCACCAGTACCGCGAATTCACCACCGTCCTGCGTCACCAGTTCTACCAGCAGGGCGTCCGGCTCGATGCAATCCTGCCCTGCCCGCATCTGCGTGGCGGCAACAATCCCCGCTACGCACGCTGGTGCCAGTGCCGTAAACCCGCACCGGGACTGATCACCCGCGCCGCCCGCCAGATGGGTCTGAACATCAGGCTCTCCATGATGATCGGCGACAGCCCGCGTGACCTTGCTGCAGCCCGCCGGGCCGGCGTGCGCCGGCGCATCCTGTTCACGCCGGATCCGCAGCGGCGTCATGTCCGCCAGCGACCTGACCAGATTCGGGTCTCCAGGCTCGAACAGATTAGCGCGCATTAACACGCAAACGTCGGCGCTGCAGTGCCAGGTGGTGCTTCTCCGCCGGCCACTCGCCCCCGGGTGACCAACCCGGCTGAGGGGAGGGGGATTCGCGGCCGGGTCGCGCCAGAACCAGGCATTCGGCACCGACTGCGCCCCAGGTGCCTGCGCGTCTGGCTATGCTGTAGCCCTGCATGAATTCTGAGAAAGCTGATGAAGAAACGGCGCGACGCCCACCCCAAGCCGCAGTCCGCCCCCCCGGAACTGGCGCAAGCCGCAAAGCTCTACGGCCAGGGACGCCACAGAGAAGCCCTGGCGCAGGTCGAAAAAATCCTTGCCAGGCAAGCCGACAATGCGCAGGCCTGGAATCTCGCCGGCGCCGCCGCACTAGCGCTTGGGGCGGTAGAGGATGCCACCTTGTTCTGGAAATCCGCGATCGAGCGACAGCCGAATTACGCCGAAGCCCATTACAACCTTGGTGTCCTGCATTACCAGCAGCAACGCTGGGAAGAAGCCGAACGCGCTTTTCGCCACACCCTGAAGCTCCAGCCGGGCAATGCCCAGGCGCAGAACAATCTTGGCGCGGTCTTGCAAAGTTGCGGGCACATCGACGAAGCCGAAACCCTGTATCGCGAGGCGCTGACCAAGACTCCTGGCAACGCCGATGCACTGAACAATCTGGCTGTGCTGCTGCTGGACCGGCAGGACAATGCAGAGGCCGAACAACTCCTGCGCCGAGCGGTCAGCAGCCAACCGCGACATGCCAGCGCGCTGGCCAATCTGGGGCGCAGCCTGGCGCGCCGACAGGCCAATGACGAGGCCGAAAAGTTCTACCGGCGAGCGCTCGAAACCGACCCCCAGCATGCGGATGCGCAATGGTGCCTCAGCCTGCTTCTGCTCGGCCGCGGTGACTATGCCGCAGGCTGGCCCCTGTACGAAGCGCGCTATGCCGCCGGCAAAACCCACCGCAATGTCATCCCGCCCCGCCTGAATTTTCCGCAATGGCGGGGCGAGGACCTGCAGGGGCGCTCCATCCTGATCTGGTATGAACAGGGCTATGGCGACATGATCCAGTTCTGCCGCCTGGCGCGGGCACTCAAAGCCCGTGGTGTCACCGAACTTGGCCTGGTCTGCCAGCGCCCCCTGATCCCGCTGCTCGAGACTCTGGATGGCATCGACACCCTGTATCCGGCAGAAACCACCCAGCGCATTCCGGACCATGATTTCTGGAGCTTTCCGCTCAGCCTGCCGTTGCACCTCAAGCTGGAAGCTGACCGGATCCCGGCTGAATTGCCTTATCTGTTTCCCCGCCAGGACCGCCTGCAGGCTTGGCAGGTACGACTACAGGCCGGCGGCGTTGAAGCTGCGGATGCAACACTGAGGGTGGGTCTGGCCTGGCAGGGCAACCCCGGCCACCGCAATGATGTGAATCGCTCGCTACCAGGCATCGAATCCCTGGCCCCGCTTTGGCAAGGCGGCAAGATCCACTTCGTCAGCCTGCAGATCGGGCACACGGGTGGGTTTCCCGCGAACCAGCCCCTGCTTGATCTCGGCAGCGAGATTCGCGATTTCGGTGACAGCGCGGCCATCATCAGCCAGCTTGATCTGGTGATCTGCGTCGATACCGCCATTGCCCACCTCACCGGCGCGCTGGGCAAACCCTGCTGGCTTCTGCTGCCTTACCTGGAAACCGACTGGCGCTGGCTGCAAAGCGGCGATGAATCCCCTTGGTACCCCGGGGTGATGCATCTCTATCGTCAGACCACGCCGGGCGACTGGGGCGGCCCGATCATGGCCCTGGCGCAGGAACTTGCCCGGCTGGCGGCGGCGCCGCCACGGAGGACAGCCGCGAGCACTCAGACCGTATCCGGCATCCAAACCGCTGACAGCGGCCCCACCGATCTGCTGCGCTGGCAGGATGAGCAGGGCCTGGACCCCGCCTGGGCCGCACGCTCCCGTATGGCCGCCGACCTGATCCCGGCTGGAGCCCGGGTGCTGGACCTGGGCTGCGGCGCGATGCACCTGGAAGCCAGTCTGCCCTGGGGCTGCGAATATCAGCCGCTGGATGTGGTGGCGCGCGATGCCAGAACCCTGGTCTGCGACCTGAATCAGCAGACGCCGCCAGAAAGCGCACTGCGGTCAGCCGATTTCGTCACCATGATGGGCGTGCTCGAGTATCTGCAAGCACCCGATGCGCTGATGAAGACGCTGGCAGCTGCCGGCAAGCCGCTGCTGTGCAGCTATTGCGCCAGCGATCAGACCGGCGGCCTGGATCGCCCTGCCCTCGGCTGGGTCAATGCATTCAGCCATAATGAACTCATCCGTTGCGCAGAGAGCGCCGGCTATGCCCTGCAGCACAAGCTTGATGTCGACGGCCTGCAAAGCCTCTATCTGTTCCACCCCGCCAGCCCCATGGTGGCCCCGCAGACCAGGCGAGTTCATGTTCTGTCCTTTCAACGCAGCAACAATTTCGGTGATCGTCTGGGCTATCATCTGCTGAACCAGATCCTGCCGTCTCATGCGATCGTCAGCTGGGGTGATCTGCGCCCCCTGCAAGCACCGCCCGACGACTGCGACCTGCTGATCCTGGGGATCGGCAACAGCTTGTTTGGAGACCTGCTGAACGAGGATCTGCTCGCCCTGGTCGAGCGCATTCCGACCATCGGCATTTTCGGCACCCAGTATCGGCAGGCCTGGCCCGCGCAGCACCTCCATGCGCTGCTGGATCGTTTGCTGTACTGGCATGCCCGCTACGAGGAAGATCTGCTGATTTACGGTCGCGGGCGCCAGAATACCTCCCACCTCGGCGACTGGCTGATCGACGCGTTCCCGCTGGCCAAGGCCGCAATGGACAAGACCCTGGTGATCAATGCCGAGCTCGCGGCAGAACCCGCTCTCGACCGGGTGATCCAGCATATTCAGGCCCATCGCCAGGTCTATTCCACTCGCCTGCACCCCTTGCTGTGTGCGCTGACCAGTGCCGAGGTGGTGGCCTACAAGGAACAGCGGGAGTACAGCGGCAGCGATCAGGTCTCCGGTAAATTCCGCTCCTTGCTGATCGACGTCTTCGGCCGCAGTTACGCCGAGGACCAGCAATGGACGGTGGAACGCGACGCGGTGGCGCGCTACAAGCAGCAGGTCGCGAGCAGGATCTCAGCCTTGCAACGCCAACTGCAGCAGCAACTGGGCTGATCGATAGGCTCCAGGCCATGACGACCTTCTCGCATGCTCCCCTCGGAAGCGATGCTTTGCGGGCGCGCCGGCGCATGGCAAGCTGCCGAGATGCCAAGAACGCCGCTGTTCAACCGTGACCTCGCCACCGAGCATCCGCAGATGGCGAATTTCATCGCCACCTTGCGACAGGGCCGCTATCTGCAAAGCATGCCGCCGGCCGCCCTGCAAACGGTCCTGCGCCAGGGCGAACTGATCGAACTGCAGGCACAGGAAGCCCTGATCCGGCAGCACGATGCTTCGGCACCGGAAATGTACCTGCTGATTGAAGGTTCTCTGGCGGTGATCACGGACGGAAGATTCATTCTGCGACTGGACCGTCCCGGCGATGTGGCCGGTGAGCTGTCGGTCATCAGTTCCACCCCACGCTCAGCCAGCGTGATCGCGGAAACCCCCTGCCGTCTGATCGCTTTCGCGCAGCAGGTCTTCGCTGTCGACGAAGGGGCTCAACAGGTTCCGGCATTCTATTACCTGTTCGCCCATGTGATGGCCGAGAAACTGCGTCAGACCACCACCCAGTCGCTGCTGCGCCGGGACCCCCGTGTGGCCGACAAGCGACCTGCCCGAGTGGCCTTGATTCTGCTGCAAGCGAGCCGCCGCAGCCGACTCAAGCAGTGGCTGCGAGAGATCTGGCCGCAGGCGACCAGCCTGGAGTTTTCCGCCAAGCGCTTCCTGGCCCAGGGCGCCGACCAGCACTTTGAACTGCTCGTCACCGACCTCGGCGCGATGGCGCCGCAGAGGCCGGCAACGGCGGAACTGCATCGCCTCCTGCGAACACTCGCCGCCCATCCCGCGCCGTGCATCGTGATGGGCGGCTTCTGCAACCAGACCGACAACCGCCAGTTGCTGATCGATTACGGCATAGACGAATTCCTGCGCGAACCGGTGGCACAACCCGACCTGCGGCGTGCGGTACAGGGATTCCGCCGCCAGCTGGACCAGTTCCGCCAGCTTGATGAGATCGAACAGCAGGCCGATGTGGATGCGCTGACCGGTCTGGCAACCCGACGACGCATGCAGCATTTCATCGAGACTTTGAGCGCTGGCGCCGCCGATACCGGCGCGCCGTTTGCCTTGCTGATTTCCGATATCGACCATTTCAAGCGATTCAATGATTCTCGCGGCCATCTCGTCGGTGATCAGGCACTGGCTGAGGTTGCGCAGACCATCCTTGCGCACCTGCGTCAGGGTGACCTGGCGGTGCGCTACGGTGGCGATGAGTTCGTGATGATCCTGCCCGGCTGCGATACCGAGGCGGCACTTCTTGTCGCCGACAAGCTCCGCCGCGAAGTCGCCGCCGGCGCCGCCGCGCGGCTCAACGCCGATGCGCCGGAGGGCTTGACCACAGCGCTCACCATCACCCTGGGCATCGCCGTCTATCCCCGCGATGGCATCGAATTCGAGCACCTGATGGAGATAGCGGACCGGCGGCTGTATCGTGGCAAAGACGGCGGCCGCAATCGGGTGATCAGCGGCAAGAATTGAACAATTGCATCAACAGGCGCACCCGACTGAGTCGGCTGCGGGCCGATGTGATCCGCTCGACCGGCCTACCGCAATGGCGGTCAATCGCGGAGAAATTTCAGGCCTCCGCTTCCTGCATGAAACACCGAAAGGCGACTTCCTCGATCGCGAAGGCCGCATCACCATACTGATCAAAGCACGCGGCGCCATGACGAATCACAAGAATGGAACTCCGCTCCTGCAGGCCACAACGCAATCCCTCCACCAGGTTAGCGATGCGCTCGCTCCATTGCCTCTCGTCAATCTCTTCGCGGCTCCAGAGCAGGAAACTGTCCTCGCCTTTGACGCCAATGGACAGATCTCCGACGCCGGTACTCAGCAACAGATTACTCAGCTCCTGCCGCGCATTCTGGAACGCCGATTCACCGCCCGCTTGACGCACGGCTTCGCCGTTGCTGATCAGAATTTCGGCCAATGCGGTCCGCGGCCCGGAAACCAGCGCAAGCTGGATCGCAGCCCGCGCCGCTTCTTCCTTCAGGATGCCCGTCGTCGCATCGACCAGGCGATGTCGATGCGCATCCATCGCGTCCATCCTGGCCTGAGCATTGGCCTGGGCCAGATACAGAATTCCGGCGCGCTGGATCTTGATATGCAGTTCGAGCATCAGGTACGCCAGCGGACAGAGCACGCCAACCGTGACCAGCGACAGGACCATGCCGTATACGGTGCTCGCAGTTTGCCAATTCAGCACGGCATGGACGCCGGCCACCAGGCCCAGACCGATGATGCTTGCCCAGACCACCTGGCGCGCATGATGTGGCATCAGAAAGGCCCGGATGACAATGATAAAAACCGGCAACACCGGCAGAAGCAGCGGTGAGATACCGCTGAGAATGATGTTCTTTTCCGGGCCGAACAGGAAATATGCCAGCATGCTGATGACCAGAACGGCCTGATTGATGATCCAGGCATGGATCACCTGATAGACGTAGCGCGACGGCAGAAAATGCATCAGCACCGGATAGCCGGCCTGGAACCCGACAAAGGACCAGATCACCATCAGGGCGGTGGAGGGAATGTCCCGGGCATGCTGAACCACCAGGGTGATCACCACACCCAGCACGGTTAGCCCCCAGGCCGCAGAGATTGCGATCCTGCGATGATCCTCGAGGGCTCGTGCCATCGCCGCCATGGCGATCCGCCGAACTTCCTGCTGCGGCACCTGATCCCAGGCGAAAGAGCCCTCACCGGCGACGCCAAAGCCAAGCTGTGCCGTGCGAGCTTTGACGGTTTTGTCTATCACTGCGATGCTCCCCCATAGCGCGATCCAAAGCTTGGGCCGCAAGGAACGGCCGTTCCCGCTGTCTGAAGCAGCGTCGTCTCGGAGCGACCTGCGACCTTCGCAACCTTGTACCTTAGCGCATCTGTCGGGAAAAGTGGCCGGGCTGGCAGGCCCGCGACAGCCCGTAAGCCCAGACAGAACGGTAAATGACCCGCAGCACTCGACCTCGAAGACCGGAAATGACGCGCCCGCTCGGTGGCCTCACAATACGCGGGTGAATTATCGCGACCTCATACCCGCCTCAGCCACGGATGACGACCTGGTCTGGATTCTGGATGACCAGCTCAAGCTGGTCTGGGCCAATGCCGCCTGGCAGGACTTCGCGCGGGCCAATCGGGGCGAGGACATCGCCCATCCCGAAAATCAGAAGTTGAATCTGCTGGACCATCTCAGCGGCAGTCAGCGCGAGCGCTGGAAGTCGATCAGCACCATGTTGCTCGACGGGCGTCTGAAACGACATGAGGAGGAATTCATCTGTCCGGCTCCTGCACAGCGGCGTCAATACCACCTCAGCGTCTACCCGATCCCGAATGCCTCGGGACGTTCCACCTGGCTGGTGCACCACTCCCGTCTCCTGCCGGACAACAGAACACCGCCTGGCCGCCTGGCCTGGCAGGCTCCCGGCATGGAAGGCAGCGAGGTCAACGCCCGGTCGTATCAACGGCAGGTGATGGACCGGCAGTTCAGCCTGCAATATGTCCAGGTCGCCTGCGATGTCCAGCCTCTGCAAGACATTGGCGGCGATGTGCTGTGGCACCACGAATATGCCAATGGTCAGGTCGACTTCCTGATCGCAGACGTCATGGGGCATGGCGAGACAGCGGCCCGCATCGCCAACAGAATCCTGCTGCTGCTCGACACCCTCACGCGCCTGCAGACACCGCCGGCGCAACTGATTGCCTCGCTCAATCGCGCCATGCTCGATCCACCATCGGCGCGGGTGACCTACGCCACCGGCATCCTGCTGCGGCTCACACCACAATCAGAACAGATCGAAATCATCAGTTTCGGTCACGCTGCGCCGATTTTCTCCCGCGGCGGCGTATTGCAACTGGAGCATGGTCCACCGGTGGGCCTGAGCGACGCCTTTGTGGCCTGGTCGCCCCAGGTGCTGAGCTTGCGCGATCTTGGCGATCGTTGCCTGCTGTATTCCGACGGTGTCACCGAGCAATTTGATCCCGCCGGTGAAATGTACGGCAGGGAGCGCCTTGCCAGAAGCTTTGCCCGCAGTCTTGACCTGCCCCTCGGGCAGGCACTGGCCCACCTCAACAGCGACCTGCAAACCCATCGTGGCGATGCCCTCGTGAAAGACGATCGTCTGCTCTGTCTGCTTCAGTGCAACATCTGAGTCGACCCCCAGCCTGAGTCAGACCTTCAGGCCTGGCGTCGCAATCCCCGCAACAACTCGGCGAGGATATCGGCCCCGGTAATCACCCGCCGGTCTGCCGGGTCCCAGATCAGCGCCACATCCTTGTCGATTGTCACCGCGCCCTGCTCAACCCGGCGCTCGTTCATGTGGGCCATGACCTCACCAAATGGCAGTTGGGCATCCCGAATGATCAGCGGACGATGACAGTAGCTGGCCAGGGCCAGCGGCCGAACCGCGAACACCGCATCGCGCAGCAATCGGTTGGCGTCGAGCACGAAGACGGGCTGCCCCAGGATGCCGGTCAAGATGACCCATTTCATCCCGCTGGCTGCAATTTGCCGCATCAGGGGATCGGTGACAGCGCAGTGAGGCAGGTCCGCTTCATCCCGCATCTGGGGCAGCGCAATCATGCTGGCGGGATTGATGCGCTGTCCCTTGTCTTTGGCCAGTTGATCGTCAAGATCGATAAAATTGAGCGCGCCGCGGCCTTCCAGCGGCGCAATCTCGGCATCGCCTTGCTGCACATGGCTGAGGATCATCTGTCGCAAGGTTTTTTCCTTCAGGTATTCGATCGATTCACGCCCCAGCCAAAGATCGAGCATGCGCGCCGATGGCCTGGCCACCGGCCATAACAGCACCTGATACATACGCAGCAGCGGCGCGAGTCGCGCGGCCACCGCCAGAGCACGGCGGGAGAAATCGGCTTGCGGACAGATCTCGCCAATGAACGTGATCAGAACGGTGGAAAATACAAACGCCATTACCCCGCTCATCACCGAGTTGGAAAGCAGCGCGAGCAAGGTATTCACCGCGACATTGCCCCACAGGATCGTAGTCAGGAGAAAGTTGGCGTCACGTCGCAGCGCAAGCACGACTTTCGCTCGCGGATTGTGCTGCGCCTCAGCCTCAAGACGTAAGCGCGAGATATTGAAGAACGCCAGGTTCAGTCCGGAAAACATCGCGGACTGCGACAGGCACAGCGCGATCCCGAACCAGATCAGGCCTTCCTCTGCCATTCAGATCTCCTGTTTGCCACTCGGCGACCGAACCGACGCCATGCCGCACTCACGGTGTCCAGTACACCACGGGCGCCTGTTTGAATTTCTGCCACAACAGCCGCACGGGCATTTCCAGGGGATCAGCGCCCTGCAATGCGCGCTGGAGCACCTGGCGCTTGTCTTCGCCCTGCAACTGCAGCGCGCACCAGCGACAGGGCGCCAGTGCCGCCAGACTCAGGCTGATCCTGGCCTGGGTCTGGCTCGGCGGATTCAGCGCCAGACAGGGCGCCGCGGTCGCCAGCGCAGCGGCCAGTTCAGGCGCATCCGGAAACCAGGACGCGGTATGGCCATCCAGCCCCATGCCCAGTAACACCACGTCAATCGGTTGCGGCAAGGCTCGCAGACGTTGCTCGCATTCAGCCACGCCCTGCTCCGGCGTTGGCGCCGGCGTCTTCAGCCCGATCAGCTTCGCTGCGGCCGCCTGCCCCTGTAACAGATGCCGTCGTACCATGGCTTCGTTGGACGCCGGGTCGTCCATCGCGACCCAGCGTTCATCCGCCAGCGTGAGCTGGACGCGCGACCAGTCGAGTGGCTCGGCCGCCAACTGCATGAACAGGGCTTGCGGCGTACGCCCGCCCGACACCCCAAGGCTCGCTGAGGGGCGCGCGGCCAGGGCCAGACGCAGGCGGCTGGCCACCTCGGCGGCCAGCGCTCGGGCCAGCTCATCGGCACGCCCATAACTGCGCAGATCAGGCGTCATCGTTGGTCTCCTCGTGCCAGGTGTGGCCACCACGCGCCAACAGGGTCGCGGAAGCCGAGGGCCCCCAGCTGCCCGCGGTATAGGGTCTCGGCATCTGCTCGCTCTCGCACCAGGCCTGCTGGATCGGGTCGATCCAGCGCCAGGCGGACTCCAGTTCATCGTTGCGCATGAACAGGGTCAAACGATTCTGGATGATTTCCAGAAACAGGCGCTCGTAGGCTTCCAGCGGCCGGCTGCTGAAAGCATCGGCGAAATCCAGATGCAGATGCACCGGCTTGAGCCGCATGTCCATGCCGGGGCGCTTGGCCTGCACGTGCAGGCGCACGCCATCCTGCGGATGCAGCCGGATCACCAGCCGATTCGGCGGCGGCGCCATCCGACCATCACCGAAAATGTTGGTCGGCACCGGCCTGAAGTTCACCACCAGTTCGGCCAGACGTTCCTGCAGCCGTTTGCCCGTGCGCAGATAGAACGGCACCCCGGCCCAGCGCCAGGTGTTGATCTCGGCCCGCAGGGCGACGAAGGTTTCCGTCTGGCTCTGGCTGGCCACCCCGTCCTCGTCCAGATAGCCAGGCACCGCGGTGCCCGCGATGGCGCCGCTGCGATACTGCCCACGTACCGAGTTCTGCAGCGCCAGTTCGCCGTGCAGAGGTTTCAGCGCATGCAGTACCTTGAGCTTCTCATTGCGCACCGCATCGGCCTCAATGCTCACTGGCGGTTCCATGGCAAAAATGCACAGCAGCTGCAGCAGATGGCTTTGCACCATGTCACGCAGGGCGCCATTGTGGTCATAGAAGTCGGCTCGACCACCCGCTCCGACCTGCTCGGCCACCGTGATCTGCACATCGCTGACCGCCTCGCGCCGCCAAAGCGGCTCGAACAGGGTATTGCCAAACCGCAAGGCAAGCAGATTCTGCACCGCTTCCTTGCCCAGATAATGATCGATCCGGAAGATCTGCCGTTCGCTGAAGATTCCCGCCACCCGGCGTTCGATTTCCTGAGCAGAAGCCAGATCCCGCCCCAGCGGTTTTTCCAGCACCAGCCGGCTGTCGTCCCTGACCAGTCCCGCCCGCGCCAGATTTTCACAACAGGGCGCGAACAGCCGCGGTGGCGTGGCGAGGAAGAAGATGCGCGGGCGTTCGGCATCGCCGAGCCGCCCCGCCAGGGCGGAATAATCGGCGCCGGTAGCATCCATCTGCACCCAGTGCACCTGAGGCAGAAAACGCTGCAGCACCTCCTCCTGCACATCCTCGGCATTGAGTTGCAGACGACAGGCCCCGGCCACCTGCTCGCGATAGGCCGCATCCGTCTGCTCCCGTCGACCGACGCCCAGAATCCGCGACGGCGCTTGCAGATGACCGTCGCGGGCAAGGTAGTACAGGGCCGGCAACAGCTTGCGCTGCGCCAAATCGCCCGCGCCACCGAAAATCAGCAGATCGAAATCTTCCATGTCTTCGTTCCTTGCGTTGCCTCGCCATCTTACGAGCCTGACGCCACAGCGCCAGTGCCTGCCTGCATCACGCCAGCTCCCGCACTGCCTTGCATGCTTCAGTCCACCGTCCGCGCTATGATCGAAACGAAAGTTCAATCTGCGGGGCCCTGCATGAACCCGATTGTCGAAGCCGTTACCGCTGACATCCGCCAGCGCAGCCAGGCCAGCCGCGCCGCATTCGATGCTCGCTGGCAGCAGGCCTGCGATCAGACGCCGCGCCGCCGCCATCTGAGCTGCACGAATCTGGCGCACGGCATCGCCGCCGCCGGTGTTGACGTGCTCACCCTGCGCGAGTTGGAAAAGCCCAATATCGGCATCGTCTCCGCCTACAACGACATGCTCTCGGCGCATCAGCCCCTGGGCCAGTATCCATCTATCATCCGCGCTGCAGCGCGTGAGGCCGGGGCCAGCGCCCAGTTTGCCGGCGGCGTGCCGGCCATGTGTGACGGCGTGACCCAGGGTCGCGCCGGCATGGAGCTGTCCTTGTTTTCCCGCGACATCATCGCCATGAGCACCGCCGTGGCGCTCTCGCACGACATGTTCGATGCGGTGCTCTGTCTCGGAGTCTGCGACAAGATCGTTCCCGGCCTGCTGATCGGCGCACTGAGTTTTGCCCATCTGCCGGTCCTGTTCGTGCCTGCGGGACCGATGAGCAGCGGCCTGGCCAATGAAGAGAAATCGCGCATCCGCAAGGCCTTTGCCGCCGGCGAGATCGGACGGGAAGAACTCCTGGCAGCGGAAACGCGCGCCTATCACGGCCCTGGCACCTGTACCTTCTACGGCACTGCCAACTCCAACCAGATGCTGATGGAGATCATGGGTCTGCATCTGCCGGGCGCGTCATTTGTCCCGCCCGGCACAGAATTGCGAGATCTGCTCACCGCTGCGGCAAGCCGCCAGGTCCTGCGCCTGGTGCGCTCGGGCGCGACGCCGACGCCGCTGGGTCAGATCCTCGACGCCCGCGCGCTGGTCAATGGCATAGTCGGCCTGCTGGCCACTGGCGGCTCGACCAATCACACCATCCATCTGATCGCGATTGCTCGCGCCGCCGGCCTGGTCGTCAACTGGAATGATTTCTCCGCGCTTTCCGCCGCGGTGCCGCAGCTCACCCGGATCTACCCCAATGGCAGCGCGGACATCAATCACTTCCATGCCGCCGGTGGCATGGCTTTCTTGATCGGCCAACTTCTGGATGCCGGCCTGCTGCATGCCGATGTGATGACCGTCGCGGGACAGGGTTTGGACGCCTACCGCCAGGTGCCCTTCGCCTGCGACGGGGAACTGGCCTGGGGTCCTGCACCGGAACGCAGCGGCGATCGCGATGTGCTGCGCGAACATCAGCAGCCCTTTGCCGCCAGCGGTGGGCTGAAACTCCTGCAAGGCGAACTCGGGCGAGCGGTGATCAAGACCTCGGCGGTGCCGCCGGATCGCCATCGCATCGAAGCGCCCGCGCGCTGTTTCTCCAGCCAGCAGGCCGTGCTCGAAGCCTTCAAACAGGGCGCACTGAATCAGGACTGCGTGGTGGTGGTGCGCTTTCAGGGACCACGCGCCAATGGCATGCCCGAGTTGCACCAGCTCACCCCCCAGCTGAGCCTGCTGCAGGACCGCGGCCACCAGGTCGCCCTGGTCACTGACGGCCGCATGTCCGGCGCCTCCGGAAGGATTCCGGCCGCCATCCACCTGACCCCGGAAGCGGCGGACGACGGTCCGCTGGCCAAGGTTCGCGACGGCGACCGGATTGTGCTGGATGCGGACCGCGGCGAGCTTCGGCTGCTGGTGGACGCGGCCGATTGGTCGCGCCGCAGTCCGGCG
>JBFKDQ010000009.1:0-87590 GCA_041619555.1 Oceanococcus sp.
CGGCACCACCGGGCTGCCCAAGGCCATCGTGCATGGCCATGGCGGGGTCCTGCTGGAATTGCACAAGATGCTCGGCCTGCATTGCGATCTGCAGGCCGGCAGCCGGATGTTCTTCTATACCGCCTCGGGCTGGATCATGTGGAATATTCTGATGTCCGCCCTGCTCGTGGGCGCCAGTCCGGTGCTGTACGACGGCCATCCCGCGGCGCCGGAGGTGGATATCCTCTGGCGCCTGGCAAGCGAATCCCGCGCCAGTCTGTTCGGCGCCAGCCCCACCTATCTGGCCCAGATGGAAAAGCATGGGATGCATCCCGGCCAGCAACATGAACTGGGGGCGCTGCGAGGCGTGCTGCTGACCGGTTCCCCGGCCACGCCGGAATCCATGGCCTGGCTGTACCAGAAGGTGAAGGAGGATCTGTGGGTCACCTCGCAAAGCGGCGGCACCGATGTCGCCTCCGCCTTCGTCAATGGCAGCTGCATCCTGCCGGTCCATGCCGGCGAGATTCAGGCCCGCGCCCTGGCGGTGGATGCACGGGCCTACAACGCATGCGGCGAAGCGGTGATGGGTGAGGTCGGCGAACTGGTCATCACCCAGCCCCTGCCCTCCATGCCGCTGTATTTCTGGAATGACCCGCAGCAGACACGCTATCGCGCCGCCTATTTCGAGGATTTCCCCGGCGTCTGGCGGCATGGCGATTTTTTCGAACTCAATGCCCGCGGCGGCTGTTTCATCCGCGGCCGCTCGGATTCCACCCTCAACCGTTACGGAGTCCGCATCGGCACCGCCGAGTTGTATCGCTGCGTCGAAGCGCTGGAGGGCATCGACGATGCCCTGGTGGTCAATCTGGATCTGCCCGGCGGACAGTTCTACATGCCTCTGTTCCTGCAGCTGAGTCCGGGCGCAACTCTGGATCAGGCCCTTCGCCAAGGCATCCGCGAGGCCCTGAGAACGCAGTGTTCACCGCGCCATGTGCCGGATGCGATGATCGCGGTTGCGGCCATCCCTTACACCCTGACCGGCAAAAAGCTGGAGGTGCCGGTTCGCAAGATTCTCATGGGCAGCCCGGCGGACAAGGCAGCGAGCCGCGATGCCATGCAGAATCCAGCGGCGCTCGACACATTCCTGGCCATCGCGGCCTCCGCCGAACACCGCCAGCGCCTCGGCCTGGAGCCGGCGGAGCCGGCCTGATCCGGCCCATCCCCGCGGGCCAATCCGCACGCACGGACACCGAGCGCTGACGCAAGACAGCGGCCTGCAAGGGGGCGATCAGGGCCTCATCAGCTGGCCTGATACAGGGTCACCACGCAGGCGCCGCCCAGTCCCAGATTGTGCTGCAATGCCAGCCGTGCGCCTTCGACCTGACGCGCCTCCGCCCGGCCGCGCAGTTGCTGGCTCAACTCGTAGCACTGGGCCAGGCCGGTGGCGCCCAGGGGATGCCCCTTGGACAGCAGGCCACCCGAAGGGTTGGTCACCACCCGCCCGCCATACGTGTTATCGCCGGCGGCGATGAAACCTGCCGCCTCGCCTTCGCCACACAGGCCCAGAGCCTCGTAGGTGATCAGCTCGTTGTGGGCGAAACAGTCATGCAGTTCGACCACATCCAGATCCTGCGGATCAACGCCAGCCGCCGCATAGACCTCGTCGGCCGCCGCCCGCGCCATGTCATAGCCCACCAGACGCATCATGTCGCGCGCCTCGAAGGTGCTGGCGAAATCGGTTTTCAGCGACTGCGCCACGATCTGCACCGAGGTGTCGAGTCCCTGACTGCGGGCGAAATCGGCCGACACCAGCAGCGCGGCCGCCGCGCCGCAGGTGGGCGGACAGGCCATCAGCTTGTGCATGACCCCCGGCCAGAGCACGGTGGACGCCATCACGTCCTCCACCGTCACCTCCCGCCGGAACAGAGCGAGGGGGTTGTTGCGCGCATGGCGGCTGGCCTTGGCCCGAATTGCCGCCAGATCTTCCAGCCGGCTGCCATAGGTGTCCATATGGTGCTTGCCGGCGCCACCGAAGTAGCGCAAGGCCATCGGAATTTCGGCATGCCCGACCAGTTCGTCGCACAAGGCATCGAAATCGACAAAAGGCGTCGGGCGATCTGCAAACGCCATGCTCAGGGCGCCGGGCTGCATCTGCTCGAAGCCCAGCGCCAGCACGCAGTCCGCGGCGCCGGATGCAATCGCCTGGCGCGCCAGATACAGGGCGGTGGAACCGGTCGAACAGTTGTTGTTCACATTGATGATCGGGATGCCGCTCATGCCGACCCGATACAGCGCTTTCTGGCCACAGGTCGAATCGCCGTACACATAGCCGGCCATGGCCTGCTGCACCTGCGCGTAGTCGACTCCGGCATCGGCCAGGGCGAGCCGGGCCGCCTGCGCCCCCATCACATCGTAATTTTCTGACTGGCCGGGCTTGGTGAAGGGAATCATCCCGACGCCGGCAACATGGACTGTCTGATTCATGGCATTTTGCTCCTGGCCTCAGACCTGCAGGCCGCCGCCGACAACCAGCACCTGGCCGGTCACGTAATTGGATTCGGGGCAGCAGAACAGGTACACCCCATCGGCCGCCTCCTCCGGACTGCCGGCCCGCCCCATCGGGATCATGGATTTGAAGGCCTCGACACCGGCGCGCGGAATTCCCACCGGCACCTGCTTGCCCTCCACTTCGATGGTGGTCTTCTGATCCACCGCCTGGGTCATACGCGTTTCGATCAGTCCGAATGCCACGCAATTGACATTCACATTCAGCCGCCCCCATTCCTTGGCCAGAGTGCGGGTCAGACCGGTCACCGCCGCCTTCATCGAGGCGTAATTGGCCTGCCCGGCGTTGCCGCCCAAGCCTGCCAGGGAAGAAATATTGACCACCTTGCGATAGACCGGCTGGCCCTGCCCGGCCTCCTGTTTCGCCACGCTGCGGATGTGCTGGCCGGCCGCACGCAGAATGCGGAAGGGGGCCTTGAGGTGGACCTCGTACATCGCATCGAACTGTTCGTCCGACATCTTGTGAATCATGGCGTCCCAGGTGTAACCGGCACTGTTGACGATGATATGAACATCACCGAACGCATCCAGCGCCGCCGCGACGAAATTTTCGGCGAATGCAGGGGCGCTGACGCTGCCGGCGAAAGCCAGGGCCTGCCCGCCGGCCGCCTTGATCTCGGCGACCACCGCCTCGGCCGGTTCGGCATCCAGGTCATTGACCACGACGCGGGCGCCCTCGCTCGCCAGTTTCAGACACACCGCGCGTCCGATTCCGCGACCGCCACCCGTCACCAGGGCAACCCGCCCATCAAGCTTGCTCATCATCTCTCTCCAGAATACGCAGCCGGACTGCGCGAAATTCTTGCTTCATCGGCCCCATGCCCTGCCCTGCAACGGGCTTGCCAGGCCACGGGCACTGGCCTTCAGGTTCATGACCACGTATATTTTCTAACAAACGTAAGGTAGTTTTTCAAGGAAGCAAGATGGCAGAAGACCCGCAGAGCAGCCTGGTGATCCGCCAGGACCACGGACCGGTTCGCCGGCTGATGATGAATCGGCCCGCTGCCCACAACAGCCTGACCGTGGCGATGACCAAGGCCCTGCTCGAGGCGCTGGCGCAGGCGCAGGCTGATCCGGAAGTGCGCGCGCTGATCATCAGCGGCAGCGGTTCCAGTTTCTGCGCCGGCGGCGATCTGAAGGAACTGCTGGCGCAGGGCGAGGCCATCGGTGACTACATCGACCAGGCCATGCGGGACTGTCACAATCCCTTGATTCTGAATCTCAGCCGTTGCCGCATGCCGGTGGTCTGCGCGGTCAATGGTGCCGCGGTCGGCGCCGGGGTCGGCCTCGCCCTGGCCGGCGATTTCTGCCTCGCCAGCGACACCACCCAGTTCCACCTGCCTTTCGTGCCCAGCCTGGGCATCGTGCCGGACGCAGGCTGCAGTTGGTTCCTGAGCCAGGCTCTGGGCTATCGCAGGGCACTCGGTCACATTTTGAGCGGGGAGCCGCTATCGGCCGAGACCGCACACCAGGCCGGCCTGGTCTGGGCCTGCGTCGATCCCGAGGAGCTGGAGGCGCGGGCGCTGACGCTGGCGCAGCAACTCGCCCGCCTGCCGGCCGTCGCCGCAACCCGCGCTCGAGGCCTGCTGGCCGCCGCGCACGATCAAGATCTTGAGACCCAGCTGGCCATGGAACACCGCCTGCAATGCGAAAGCTTTCTGGATGCCCCGGCCCGCGAAGGCCTGGCCGCGATTCGCGAACGACGCAGCCCCGATTTCACCCGAGTGCACAGCGATGCCTGAAGCCACCTTCCCGACCCCAAGCAGGAACGTCCTCATGTACAACCCCCTGCGCCGCTATTCCCGGCTCGTGCCGGTGCCTCAGGACCTGAGCGCAGTCACCGACATCGGACCGGAAACGCCCGAGACCGCAGTCGGCCTGAGACCAGGCAGCGTCGATGCCCTGTGGTCACGCGTGACCGCGCTGTACGCCACCGGCGTGCAACCCGGCATGCAGCTGTGCGTGCGCCACCGAGGCCAGGTGGTGCTGGACCGTGCGATCGGCAATCTGCGGGTCGCGCCCGGCGCAGCGGATGCCGCGCCGCTTGCGACCACCTCGCCGGTCAACCTGTTCTCGGCCGGCAAGGCGGTGACCGCGATGCTGATGCACAAGCTCGCCGAACTGGGTTGCCTGCACCTGGATGATCCGGTTGCCGCGCACATCAGCGGCTTCGAAAGGCATGGCAAGGGCAAGATCCGCATCCGCCAGCTGCTTGCCCATCGCGCCGCCCTGCACCGCATGCCCATCGGCTTGGCGGATGATTTCGATCTCGGCCTACTGGGTGACGCAGACACCGTGCGCGAACTCATCCTCGAACTGAAGCCACAGGGCAAGATCGGCGGAGCACCTGCCTACCATGCGCTGACCGCGGGTTTCGTGCTCGGCGAGATCATGCGCCAGAGCAGCGGCCAGGCACCGCAGGAACTGCTGAAGCAGCACATCAAGACGCCGCTGAACATGCGCTGGCTGGATTTTGGCGTGGACGCCGCGCAACAGGCCCTGATCGCGGAAAACGCCGCCACCGGCGTGATGCCCGGACCGCTGGCCTGGCACATGCAGCGCATAGTCGGCGCGCCTTTCGATTTCGCCGTCGAGATGTCGAATGACCCGCGTTTTCTGACCGCCCTGATTCCGGCGGCCAATGTCATCTCCACGGCGCGCGACATCAGCCGCCTGTATCAATGCCTGCTGGACGCAGGCCAGCACCAGGGCCAGGCGGTCTTCGACGCCGAAACCGTGCGCCAGGCGCTCACGCCGGACCGGCGCCGCCCCAGCATCGATCGCAAAATCGGCATTCCGATCCGCTACTCCGCCGGCTTCATGCTGGGCCACGCCGGACTCGGCCTCTACGGCTGGAATCGGCATCACACCTTCGGCCATCTGGGCCTGTCCAACACCCTGACCTGGGCTCGTAGCGACACGCAGACCTGCGTCGCCCTGCTGGCCACCGGCAAGCCGGTGCTGGGCCCGCATCTGGCCCAGCTGCTGCGCCTGTTCTCCGGACTCAACGCCTTTTGCGAGAACCGCATCGCCTGAAGCCGATCGAAACCGCAGACGTCCATGCGATGAATAACCAGTTTCTGCAAGCATTGGCCAGCCGCGTTCAGGCCTGCGTTCGCAGCGGTGAGCGTGAGGGCATCGGCCAGGGTGGAGCGAGCCAGCCTGTCGCCTCCTACACGGCACAGACTCGATGGCAGCAGGAGCGCGAAACCGTGTTTCGCCGCTATCCGATGATCGCGGCCCGCGGCGAAGACCTGACAGAACCGGGCCAATGGCTGGGCCTCACGCTTGCTTCGGTGCCCGTCCTGCTTGCTCGGGATGCAAACGGGCAGTTGCGCGCCTTTCTCAATGCCTGCCGCCACCGCGGCACGCAGTTGCTCGAGCCTGGCGAGCGCCATTGCAATACCACCATCAGCTGCCCCTATCACGGCTGGACCTACGCTGCCGATGGCCGCTTGCGCGGCCTGCCACATGCCGGTGCCTTTGCCGATCTGGATCGGGCCGTACACGGCCTCGCGCGTCTGCCGTGCGCGGAACGGCACGGCTTCATCTGGGTCTGCCCAGCTCCGAATGACGCTGCGCTCGACATCCAGAGCTGGCTCGGCGAGATCGATGACGATTTCTGCAGCTTCGAATTGTCCGCCCATGTCAGCCATGCCACCGGCCATTCCAGCGTCCGTGCCAACTGGAAGCTCTGCATCGACGCCTTCCTCGAGGGCTACCACCTGCGCGTCCTGCACCGGGACTCCGTCGGCCCCTATTTCAAGGATGCGTTCACCGCCAGCGATGCCATCGGCCCCCACTACCGGATCGCCGTGGCCCGCGCCAGCCTGCCCGACACCGGAACGATCGACCTGCGCCAGGACCTTTCCTTCGCCTATTTCATTTTTCCGAATCAGATCTTTGTCGTTCATCCCGACTACATCAGCCAGATGAGCGTGATGCCGACGACCGTGCACGATTCGTCCTGGTGCCACCGGATGCTCATCCCGGCCACCCACCAGACAGCGGCGCTGCAGGCGCACTGGGACGCCAGTTTCCAGCTCATCGAGGGCCAGGTCTTTCAGGCCGAGGATCTGCACTGCGCCGAGCGCATGCAACGCGGCCTGGAATCAGGCGCCAACGAGCACCTGCTCTTCGGCGAATTGGAAAGGTTGCTGATCGGCTTTCACGCCAGTCTTGACATCGCAGCAAACGGTGACGGCCAATGGAGTCGCCTGCGACATGGGAATTCGACCAGTGCTCCGCAGCCGCGCTGACAGCAGAGCCTTCCTGCCACTCCACATCCGCCGCCTTGCCACAGCCCAATCTGGGACTTCAATCGACGCCTAATCGCCCGCTTGGCTTCCAGGCTCCAGCCTGGTCAAATCTGGACGTCCGCAGGTTCGGCGACGCGAGCCCGCCTGACCCAGACTTGATTGAGGCGATCAAAATAGTGCGCAAGCGCCGCCAACACTGCACCCAAGCTTTCCTGCTCCAGCTCGAACTGCTCGCCGAGCATCCGGACTTCCGCCAATACGTCTTCACGCAGGCGCTTTCTGGCTCGATTTTCCACTCGACTTTTCTCCGCGCTCGAGGCCTTGAAAAATAGATGAACAGACGCGCAGGCCTGAAACCATTCATCACTGGAGTTGCCATGTCTGACGCAACACTGCCGCATCCAAGGCACGAGGATGCGCGACAGAACCTCCCGCACCGAAGGATCCAAATGCTCATCGGATGTGTATTTTTGTAAGGCTTCCGCGACGCAAATTTGCGCCGCCTGCTCGTTTTCGAGCGCAGTCTTCTCGTGGAGACGAGAATCCTGCTGCCCCGACTCAGCAGAAATTTCGAGCTGTCGCAGACCGTTTTCGAAATCTGCAATCGACCGACCTCCCGACTGACTGATGGCAGCCACCACATCTGCAATTCTTTGCCAATCATCCACAGACGCCATCGTGTCCTGATGGCTGATCTCCCTGACCATTCGCACCAGAACACGAACAGGATTTCTTGGCGTTTCGAATTGGGCTGGATCAAGCATTCTTTGCACAAACACCGGCTCGACCAACTGACACAGCATGACCCGGCTACGCGCGCCGAGATCGGCGTCAACAAGAAGATTCAGGAAGTCCCCTTCGAATTTCGCCAGCTCGACCAGCTGCTGGCCGTTCAGATTCTGCTGTGCCTCTGCATTGAAATATTCCTCAATCAAGGCCGGCAGCTTATCGCGCAATGCTTGCGTAGCACATACGGCGTCGACTTCGAAAAGCGCATCCAGCAGATGGATCTTGAGCCGTTTGGCGACTTGCGCCGGCGTCATGTTGAGCTGTCTCTGGTCGCCACGCCCGTAAGCCAGAAACCGGCCGCGAAGACCACTTTTCTGCAAGGTACGATTGAGTCTGGTGTAGAAATCCAGCAGAAATTTTCCGTTGTTCTCCGCAAAATGATCAATGATCACAAACTGCACTGAATTCGGAATGTCCAGAGTCGTCATTACGTACTGCAGGGAAGACGCAATATGCTCGGCGCCCAATGCTTTCGAATTGATCAGAAATCCATTGATATTCAACAATTCCAGACAATTTTCCAGCCTCGCCGACTCCGCATAGGCACGCTCGTAGAAATTCTTGTTAATGCGCGCTTTCGCTTGAGCCAGATCCAGACTTTCGTGATCCATCAGCCTGAGATAATGGATTTCTTGAAAATCCTTGTAACTCGGCGCAACCAGTCCCCGGGCAACTAGATCGAATACGCGCCAGACAATGTCCTTTTTCTTTTCGCGCAATAGCCTCGCCGCCATGCGCATGTGCTGCCTTTTTTCTTCATCCTTGATCTGCGGCCATTTCTCCACCAGCGACTGCATGCTGTACTCAAGATACTGATCCAGGCTGGATGGCAGGATATTGCGAACTTCAACCTCAAGATCGGCCAGTGCTTCCAGTGCGGTATCGACTTCCATTCGCGCTCTCGTAACAAATTCTTAAGCCAAGGCCAACGCCGCGCTGACCCGAGACTCATCTCGCACCAGTCCGCGCTAGATTGCAAGCCCTGAACTGATCGGGCGCAAGCTAGGAACAGGTCCAGAACCGCACGCTCGCGGATTCCGACGTGCCAACTGACATCCGTGCCATGCGGCCTGCGCCCCCTGCCCTCGGGCCGACCCGTTCAAGCTGCCGGCCGTTGCAATCCCTTGGGCGGGATGGCCAGCGGCCTGCTCCTGCCTGCTAAACTGGGAAACTATCTGAAGTAACCATGTGCTAATGCCAGGGGGTAAGGCCAATGATTTTCATGCTTGAAGTGTTGTTTCTGCGCACCTACATGATCGTGTTCAAGGCGGTCACCGCGGTCATGCCATTCAAGTGGCCCTTGACCTTTGAAGGCTCGGATTCATCGCTGGATCTGTGCCGCCACATTGCCAAGCAGGGCCACCAGAAAATCCTGATCGTGACCGACACCATGCTGGTCAAGCTCGGCCTGCTGGAAAAAATGCAGGTCGAACTGAGCAAGCTGGGGCTGGAACACTGCGTGTATGACGGCGTTGAACCCAATCCAACCGTGGACCAGATCGAAGCCGGCTATCGCGTGCTGGCCGAACACGGCTGCGATGCCATTCTCGCCGTCGGTGGCGGCTCTTCCATCGATGCGGCGAAGATGATCGGCGCACGGGCCAAGAACGACAAGCCGGTGGTGAAGATGGCCGGCCTGTTCCGGGTCTGGCGTGGCATGCTGCCGCTGTACGCGGTGCCCACCACCGCCGGCACCGGCTCGGAGGTGACCATTGCCGCCGTGGTGTCCGATCCATCCCAGCAACGCAAGCTGCCGGTGATGGATCTTAAACTGATGCCCACCGCCGCCGCCCTGGATGGCGCTCTCATGACCGGCCTGCCCGCTCCGATCACCGCCGCCACCGGCATGGACGCGCTAACCCATGCGGTGGAGGCCTACATCTCCCGCAACGCCCTGAAACGCACGGATGAAAAAGCCATCGAAGCCACCCAGCTGATCATGCTGAACCTGGAAAAGGCGGTCAGCGACGGCAGCAACCTCGAAGCACGCCAGAACATGGCGCGGGCCTCGCACTTGGCCGGCATTGCATTCACCCAGGCGGGCGTCGGCTATGTGCATGCCATCGCGCACAATTTTGGCGCGCTTTATCACACCCCCCATGGCCTGGCCAATGCGATCGTGATGCCGCATGTGCTGGATTTTTCCAAGACCAGCTGCGCCGCGCGCCTCGCCGATCTGGCCCGTGCCTGCAATATCGGCCCGACTGGCGGCAGTGACGAAGCCCTTGCCGATGCCTTCATCTCGCGCATTCGCGAACTCAATGCCAGCTTCAACATTCCTTCGCAGTTGAAGGACCTGCGCAGCCAGGACGTGAGCAAGATCGCCGGCGCCGCACTGGCCGAAGCGCGCTTCACCTATGCGGTACCTCGCTACATGGACCGCCAGGCCTGCGAGCAGATCATCCAGCAGATGCTGCCGCAGGACTGAACCCGGCGAACCGGGCAAGCGGTCGCCTGCGGCCGCCTGCCCGCATTCGCAATCGACACTGCAACAAATCCATCCCGGCCTAGGGTCCGGCCAGGTCCTGCAGAACCTGCAAATAGGTTTCCAGCGGCAGATCTTCCGGCGCCGCCGACGTCGCTGTCATCAGGGCCCGTTGCTGCCGGGCGTTGAACTGCGCCATCGTTTCATTCCCGGCCAAGGGGCTGGGCTCGATCTGCGGCGGTGCCCGATGCCCGGTAGCCTGCTCGTAGTCATAGGCGATGGCCAGCGCGGTGCCCTCATCGAACTGGCGCACGAAGATCTCCATCCCGCGTGGCACGCCGACCGATTCATCGAAGCCCACCGGCACCACCACCGATGCCATCTGGGTGGTGGACCCGAAGTCGCAGGTTCGCCCGCCACTGGGGCCCGGCGACAGGATGATGGCATCCAGACGCACGGGCTCCCCGAACGCATCCAGCACCGGCTGGCCATCGGCGTCGACCAGCGCATCCATGATCCCGGTGACATATTCACGCTCGGCAACGATGGCTGCCAGCTCGCTCTGGCTGGGCCCCTGATCCGGATTGGTGGTGGCCACCTGCGCCATCAGCCCCGCGGTGCGCGGCCCCACCCGGGCGGATTCGACAATGCCGTCGATGCCGAGGCAGGCCTGCCGGCCATGGGTTTCGCTGGCCAGCGCGCTGCTCACGCAATGGCGCGGCGATGTCCCGCCCTCAGCCTCGAACGTCACAAAGTACTCGTTGATGTCGTAATGCCGGGTGCTGGCGCCGCGATTGCTGAATTCAGGCAGGTACACGTCATGAATGATCGCTCCCATAGCCTCCATCTGCGCCACCGCCGCTTCGATCAACTGGCCCTGCGCACCGCTGCCTGCGGGGCTGCCAAGACTGCCGATCTGGCGCGCAATCCCGATATGCCGGCCGGCCACCCCGTATTTCTGCCGATCCAGATACTCCAGATAGCTGGCGGGCCGGGCCTGCGCGGGATAGGCGAAGGTCTTCGCGTCGCGCGCATCGAAGCTGGCCATGGCGCTGAGCATCAGGGCGGCATCGCGCACCGTGCGCGTCATCGGTCCACCGGTGTCCCGGGCATGGGACAGCGGGAAGATGCCGTGCTGGGAAATCACGCCGAGACTGGGCCGGATCCCGACCAGGCCATTGACCGAGCTCGGATGGCGAATCGACTGGCAGGTATCCGAGCCGGTGCCGCCAATGGCGAAGCTGCTGGCGATCGACGCCCCGGTTCCGGAGGATGATCCGGCCGGACTCTGGCTGGTGTTGTAGGGATTCATCACCTGGATCGCCCGGGCGGAAAAGCCGGTGGTGAAGAAGGCGAATTCATCCTGGTTGGCCTTGCCCAGAATCACCGCACCAGCGGCGCGCAGACCGGCCACCGAATGGGCATCCACGCCGGCGGTATGGCCAAGCATGGCGTAGGACCCGGAGGTGGAAGGATGATCATAGGTGTCGTAGTTGTCCTTCAGCAGCACCGGCATGCAATGCAGGAAGCGATCGCCCGTGCCACCGTCGCGCGCGTAGGCCTGATCGAGTTCGGCCGCGATCTCCAGGGCATGGGGGTTGATGTGCAAGACCCCGCGGATCGGCGCGCCGCCGCTGGGCTGGGGATGATCGTTATAAGCCAGAATCCGGTCGATGTATCGCTCGGTCAGACCAAGGCAATCCAGTCGGCTGCCGTCCGGCAACGGCAATTCACCGGCCAGCGCCGCATGCACCTGTGCCATGTCAGCTTCAACGATGCTGAAGCTGGCCTGCGCGCGCGGCAAACTCATCTCCAGCGCGGCCTCGCGGCCGCCTCCGCAGGCCCCTAACAGGAGGGCGATGGCGGTCAATACATGCCGTTCATTCATGAAGATCAATTCCTAGATGGGAGGTTTTCTGCAGCATCAGATCGGTCAACTGCAGGCTGCCGGCAGGGGTACGCCCGAAGCGCAACTCCAGACGCACCAGACGGCTCAGGTCGAGCCCGGCAAAGCGCGTCAAAGGCACCTGCAGGCCATTGAGAGTGGTCTTGCGGGACCCGCCTGCGTCAAAAGCATCGCCCGGCGGGAAGAACAGGGCCGTCCCTGCGGCCAGCACGCTGGCGCTACGACCATCGGCATCCGTGAGCACCAGGTCGAATGCCTGCGCTTCGGCATGAGCGGCATCCCCATGAGACACCCCGACCCGCAGGCTGAGCAGATCAAAGTCGCTGGCATCGATCTGACCGAGTTCGCTGCGGTACACCGCAGGCCCCTGCCAGCTCAGATAGAGCTGCTGCGCCGCGGCGAAACTCGGCTCGGCGACCTCGCAGCCCTCACCGGCACGACCATTGGTGACACAGAGGCCATAACGGGTGAAACCTTCGAAGCTCACCGGCTGACCCAGGGCATTGTGCCGCAGGGCGCTGTCATCGGCGGTGGCGTCGATCAGCAGGCGCTGGCCGCTGCCAGGATGCACGCTCAGCGGGTACCTCTGTGAACACGGCCCCTGCTGGCCCGGACAGGCACTGGCCGGCGGCTGCGCCTGACCGCTCCACCAGCTGGCGTAGGCCTGCTCCTGGCCGATAAAGTAGCGGAAGAACGATGCGATGAAGAACTGCCCCAACGCACGCTGCTCCGCGGGCGTGTCGCGGCCATTGTCCGGCGCCTGACGACCGCAATGCGGGTCCGCCGCCGTACCATGAATCTCCCAGTCGTCCGAAGTCCACACCGTATTGAAGTAGTTGTGGTTGGCGCCAAGCGCCAGGATCTGGTACTTGGGGTAGGGGTCCCCGGCCAGTTGATAGCGGGCATTGTCAAAGGCGAAACTGCCCATCAGATCTTCGACATCGCCATCGCAGTACGGCAGCAAGGTGGCGAACGCGACACCGGCTACCGGCTGGCTGGTGTAATCGGTAGGCGCCAGGGCGAACACCGCCTCGATCTGATGCGGTCTGTCCTGCTGTGAATTCAGGCTGACGGTCCGGTTCACCCCCTCGCCGCCGCGCGAATGCCCCATGATCCCGACCCGGGAAAAATCGAGCCGGCCGACGAGATGATCAAAGCCGTTCCCACCCCCTGCACTGATCTCACGAAAGGCATCAAGATGCGCAAGGATCAGACTAGCGCGGGCCAGTGCGCCGGTATCTCCCCGCCCCGCGCTGCTGTCGTTGTCATTGACATCATTGGTATCGACCGAAATCACGGCATAACCATGACTGGCCAGATTCTCGGCCAGATAATCATAGCCACGGTAGCTATTCGCCGGGGTCACGACCGGCGCCAGATCCGGGCAATTGTCATCGCCGACCGGCACCGGTGCCTGGCCAGTGCCGGTTTCGCAGGTCTGATGCCGTCCATGCTGTAATAGCAACACCGGAAAAGGGCCCACCGCATCGAGCGGATAACGGATATAGCCATGAATGTCGGATTCATGGGTGTCGCCAGTCTGCTCGTCTCGCAGCGTGATGCGGCCGAAATGGTAGTCCTCGTCCGCCGCCTCATAGGGTCCGGCTAGTGCCGCATCGGCAGCTGTCATGCTGACGCGGGCGTCGCCCACGAGGACCCCGGCACTGCGCGTCGGCGGCTCTTGCCCACCCTGACAGGCAAACAGAAACAGTGCCGCCAGGGGAACTGGATGAAATCGCATGGAAGAACTCCGCTGGCCTTCGCGACGGCGGCCCGAGCGGGACCGGCTTGAGAACCTCGCGAAAGGCGAATCAGCAACTACCAAGCAAACATCGAGCCAGTATTGAAACCACCCACGCCCAGCCAGCAAGCATGGCCACCGGCCTCAGGCCAGAGCCCGGAAATCAGGCCAGCCGCACCATGAGCGGGCAGCCTTTGATCACGTCACGTGCAGGTCCGAGCCCGCCTGGGCAAGGTCTACTCAGCGCATCCAGCCCTTGATCGCGAACACGTAGAAGCTGAGCGCCATGCCCGCCGCCACGCCGAATGCCACCTGGGTCAGCGTCGCCGGCCAGGGGGTATCGATCAGATTCATTCCCAGCAGACCACCGGCAGTGGCGGGAATCAGGGCCAGCGCGGTGAGCAGGGCCAGCAGCCGCATCACCCGATTCATCTGGAAGGACGCCACGTTCAGGCGCAGATCCACCAGGGATTGCAAGGACTCTCGCAATTCCTCGATGTCGTCGTACAGATCACCGCAGTCATCGGCCAGCAGCCCGTACAGGGCGCGCTGCTCGGAGTCGGCTGACGCCAGCGCGAGGTGACCGCGCTGCAGGTCGCGCATCACCCCGCGCAGATGTTTGAGGCTGCTGCGCACCCGCAGAATATCGGCGCGCAGCTCGAAGGTCCGCGCCAGAAAAGCATGGTCATCCAGCTGCACCTGCTCGGACTCGATCTGCAACAGGGTGTTCTCCAACTGATCGACCACGCCGGTATATGCCCGGTTGATTTCACCGAGCAAGGCCACCGTGGCGCGAATCATCCGTGGCATCGCAGCATCCAGGCTGATCAGGCGCTGCTGCAGACGCTGCGCCAGATCGGTGCGTTCGCCGCTCAGCACCACGATGTTTTCCGCCCGTCCGACCAGCAGCACCGACATGCGCCGCAGGCGCTGGCCCGGCAACATTTCGCGCGGATAGCGGAAAAACAGGGTGGTGACCTGTTCCAGCCGGTCGAAGCGCGGCAGGCTGGACTGAAACAGACCCTTGAGAATCTGCTCGGAGACCCCGATCAGGGTGGCAATCGATGGCAGGTGCGCAGGGCTGACACCGTCGATGAACAGCCAGTCCGCCTCGGCATTGGTGAAGCGCTGCGCAACGGCATCCCAGGACATGTTCTCGAACGCGGCGCCGGAGTCTGCCAGGGCCAGGGCGCTGAGCTCGCCCTTGCCATCGCCGCCCGGCGCGATCGCGGCGGGCTCACGCAGCCTCAGCGCCAGCGTCGAACGGGTACCCAGCAAGGCCAGCCGTCCCAGGCGCAGCAGCCGCAGGATCGGCGAACTGCGCAGCAGGTCCGAGGCCACCGGCAGCAGCGACACCAGGGCCGCAACAATGATCAGCGCATCCAGCAGGCGCCAGCGATTGCGCACGAACGCATGTTTCTCCTCGGCCTGGCGAAGGGCCAATGCGTACTCCAGCGCGAACAGACCGACAATGCCATATTCGATCAGGGCCACCCAGGCCTCGGCCTGCGCGCCGAGATGGAACACCGCCGGAACGGCCATCAGGAACAAGGACAACAGCGCCAGAAAGCCAAGCGTCGCCTCGTTCAGCCAATGTCTGATTGTGTGCGTCATACCCCATCCATGATTCGATCCCGACTTTGTACCGCAGCCCCGCCACGGACTCGTGTTCGGTGCGCGGGCAATCTAGAGAATATCCCCTCCCCGCTGCGCCGATCGGCCGGGTCCATCCGCATCTGCCCAGACGTGACCGGCGGCCTGCACCCTTGCTTATTTAAGGCATTCACCTTATTTTATCGCGCTTCTTTCCCAGCCCTCCTCCTGCGGCCCGCGCCGCGATGCCATGAACCAGACCGTCAGCTCTTCCTTCCAGCGACTGCGCGCGCAGATTGAATCCGGCTTTTCCCGCTGGGGTGAAATCAGCGCAACGTATCCGTGGCGCATTGTGCTGACGGCCCTCGTAGTGATCGCGTTCTTCGCCAGCTTCCTGCCGAACATGACGGTGGACATGTCCACCGAAGGTTATCTGCACGAGAACGACCCGGCGCGCCTGGTCTACGACGAATTCCAGGTCGAATTCGGGCGGGATGAGCGCCTCATCCTGCTACTTCAGAGCGACCACGGGCTGCTCACGCCACAGTTCCTGGAACGCCTGCGCAGCCTGCACCGCCGCCTCGAAGCCCTGCCGCATGTGGAGAAGGTCGATAGCCTCTACAACGCGCGGCGCACCTATGGTCAGGACGATGCCCTGATCGTGCGCGATCTGCTGGAGGACTGGCCGGAAAGCGCCGCCGACTTTGCCGCCTTGCGCGAGATCATCGAAAGCAGTCCGCTGTATCGCAAGCTGTTCGTCAATGCCACGCTGGACAAGACGCTGCTGATCGTTACGCCGAACACCTTCCGCAGCGATCCGGCACCGGCCAGTGCCGAAGCGCTGGATGATTTCGATTTCAGCGCCGGCTTCGAATCCGATCTGCCGGCGCCTGCTGCCCCATCCAGCGTTGCCGAGCGGGAAGCTGAATTTCTCGGTGGCGATGCGATCTTCGAATTGATCAATACGCTGAAAACCATTGCCACGGAGGAGAGCGGCGCCGATTTTCACATCGGCCTGGCGGGCTCGCCCTACATGATGCATCAGCTGACCTACATCCTGGGTCGCGACATGTTCAAGTTCTCCTTCATCGGCATCTTCGTCATCGGCCTGCTGCTGTACCTGATTTTTCGCCGCCTGGTCATGGTCTTCCTGCCGGTCACCATCGCCAGCGCCTCGCTGTTCTTCACCTTCGCCCTGATCGCCTTTCTCGGCAAGCCGGTGACCACGGCGGTGCAGATCCTGCCCTCCCTGCTGCTGGCGGTCGGTGTCGGCAACTCCGTGCATATCTTCAGCGTGTTCTTTCAGGCCATCGAACGCGGCCAGGACAAGAAACAGGCCCTGGCCTACGCGCTTGGCCATTCCGGCTTCGCCGTGGTCATGACCGGGCTGACCACCGCCGGCGGCCTGGTGTCCTTCATCAGCGCCGACATGAAGCCGGTCAGCGACATCGGCATCGTCAGCCCGCTGGGCATTCTCAGCACCCTGATGTTCTCGATTCTGCTGCTGCCGGCCCTGATCGCGCTGAGCCCGATCAAGTCCGAGGGCCTGCATCACAACAATTCCGGCTGGATCCAGCGCTTTCTGCAGGCCTGCGCCCGCATTTCCACCCGACATCCGCGGCGCATGGTCCTGGCCTGGTTCTCGCTGATTGGCCTGAGCCTGATCCTGGTCGCGCAGATCGTTCCCAGCCACTACCCGCTGAACTGGTTCGCCCCGGACTCCGATCTGCGCGCCAGCACCGAGATCATCGATGCCGAGTTTGATGGCGCCACCTACATCGAGATCGTGGTGGACAGCGGCGAGGAAAACGGCCTGCATGATCCCGAGCTGCTGCACGCGGTGGACGAAGCCCTGCGCTTCATGGCGCAACTCGAGGTCAACGGCGTGCAGATCCGCAACGCCAGTTCGCTGCTGGACATCAGCAAGGAGCTGCATCAGGCCCTGCATGGCAATGATCCGGCCTACTACCGCATCCCCGATGAGCGCGCCCTGATCGCCCAGGAACTGCTGCTGTTCGAGAACTCTGGCAGCGATGATCTCGATGACATTGTCGACAGCGCTTTTCGCAAGATGCGGGTCACGCTGCGCGCCCCCTTCGTCGATGGCGTGCTGTATCCGGAATATCTCGAAGTGCTGGAAGGCGGCGTGCGTGAAATCATCGGCGCGCGTGCCGAAGTCACCTTCACCGGCATCGTCAACCTGCTGAGCCGCACCGTCAGGGTGCTGATCGGCGACACCATCCGGGCCTACCTGCTCGCCTTCCTGATCATCAGCGGGCTGATGATGCTGATGGTCGGCTCGGTGCGCACCGGCTTGATCAGCATGATTCCGAATCTGGCGCCGATCATCATCACCCTGGCGCTGATGGCGCTGCTGAAAATCCCCCTGGATGCTTTCACCTTGCTGATCGGCTCGATCGCCCTGGGCCTGGCGGTGGACGACACCATCCACTTCATGCACAACTACCAGCGCTACTACGCCCGTTACGGCGACTCGGAAAAGGCGGTGATGGAAACCCTCAACACCACCGGCCGCGCTTTGCTGATCACCTCCGTGGTGCTCTCCGCCAGCTTTTTCGTCAACATTTTCGGCGAGATGATCAATCTGCAGAATTTTGGCCTGCTGACCAGTTTCTGCATCATCGTGGCCTTCTTCGCCGACGCCCTGCTGGCGCCGGCCCTGGTCACCCTCCTCAGTCAGTTCAAGCAAAAAGGTGCGCACGCATGAACCGCTTCATTCCCCTTCTGTTGTCTCTCATCGGCGTGCTTTTCACGCCGGCCTGGGCCACCCCGCTCGATGGCCGGGCGATCATGCAAAAGGTCAAGGATCGCGACACCGGCAACAATGCCGTGATGGACATGGAAATGATCCTGATCGATGCCAAAGGCAACCGGCGCCAGCGCCTGCTGCGCTCCTACCGGCGCGATGCCCCGGATCACCCGGAAGACTCGCAAAGCATCCTGTTCTTTCTCGAGCCCGCCAATGTCAAGGACACCGGTTTTCTGACCTATGACTACGATGCACCGGACCGGGATGACGACCAGTGGCTGTATCTGCCCGCCCTGAAGAAGGTCAAGCGCATCGCCGCCGCCGACAAGAGTGGCAGCTTCATGGGCTCGGATTTCAGCTACGCCGACATGAGCACGCCGAACCTGGACGACTACCGATACGAGGTGATGAAGGAAGTCGAAATTGATGGCCACAAAGCCTGGCAGATCAAATCGACCCCGTTGAACGAGGCGGAAATCGTGCGCACCGGCTACACCCAGGCCGTGGTGTTCGTCCGTCAGGATAATTTCGTCGTCATCCGCGCGGTGAACTGGGTGCGTCAGGGCAACAAGCTCAAGTACATGGAAATCAAATCCCTGGAACAGATCGATGGCATCTGGACCGGCACGGAAATGGTGATGAGCACCAAGGTCGGCAAGGTCACCGAACATGCCAGCATCCTGCGCATGCGGGATGTGAAGTATGGCCAGCCGCTGGATGACGAACTGTTCAGCCAGCGTCGCCTCAGCCACGGCCCCTGAGAACGCGCACCATGGGTCGATCCGCCCGACTGCGCCTGATCCTGCCAGGCCTACTCCTGCTGTGCCAGGCCGCCAACGGCCAGGACATGGATGATGTGCTGGGCGGCTTCGACGACCTGGATTCGGATCCCGTGATCCAGCTGGCCGAGGAGATCCCCGAACTCGAGTCGGCAAGCGACCGGACCTGGGACCTGGGCGGAAGTCTGGGTCTGGCCGCGAGCTACAATCACCGTTCGCACCGCTCGAGCACCGGCACGCGCTATGGCGGGCTCTCCCGTCTGCGCCTGCGCGGCGATCTGAAACTGCAGTGGCGCCCGCACGAGCACTGGCGCGGCCAGCTTGATGCCTATGCCACGCATGATCTGGTTTATGCACTGCGCGACGAGACCTATACCGATGAGGTCCTCGCTGCCTACGAGAACGAGTTGGAAGTGCAGGAAGCCAGCCTTCAGGGCCGCCTGGGGTCGCGCTGGGACCTCAAGCTCGGGCGCCAGGTCGCCGCCTGGGGCTTTGCCGATAGCCTGCGCGTGTTGGATGTGCTCAATCCGCTGGATCAGCGCACCCCCGGCCTTGCGGATATCGAGGATCTGCGTCTGCCCGTCGGCATGCTGCGGCTGGATCACTATGCCGGCCCCTGGCAATGGGCGCTGATGCTGATTCCGGAACAGCGTTTCAGCCGCAACCCAGCCTACGGCAGCGACTTCTACCTTCTGAATGACGAACAGGGCGAGGCCGTCCGCCTGCGCGAGGTTCGGCCGGAGAGCCTCAAGACGATCAATTACGCCCTGGCCCTGACCGGACGTTTTCCCGGCTGGGACCTGAGCCTGAACATGGCCCGCTACTGGCAGGACCTGCCCTATCTGGACGGCACCGAATTCGACGCGGATCAGCCCGGCGCCGATGAGGACGATTTCTATGCCGCCGCAGTGCTTCGCCATAGCCGCGTCAATCTGATCGGTTTCGGCCTGCAGGCCACTTCCGGCAGCTGGTTGTTCAAGCAGGAAGCCGCCCTGATCCAGGACCAGTGGTTCACCGCCAGTCGTGAAGCCAGCGGCGACCCTCTGCCGGGATTCACCGCCGCACTTGGCCTGCCGCGGCAGACCGGCGGCCAGGTGCCGGACGGGCTGAGCCAGCACCGGGTCTACCAAGCCTTGCTGGGCGTCGAATACTACGGCTTCGCGCAGACCAGCCTGAGTCTGGAACTGACGCAACAGCAGATTGCCGATTTCAGCCCGGCCCTGGCGCGCTCCGGCTATCTGCGCCGCCGCAATGAAGCCGCGCTGCGGATCAGCCGAGACTTTTTCAATGCGCGCCTGCGCACCATGCTGATCGCGATCCGTGTCGATCGCGACGGCCATGTCCTGGGCGCTGGCGGCGGCGCCCTCACCCGCCTGGATGCACAATACGAGCTGGCAGACAACTGGGCACTCAGCGCCGGACTGCTCATCTTCAGCCGCGGCGAGGAAGCCGCGTTCCGCCAGTTCGCCCCGAATGACCGCAGTTTCATCGAGCTCAAGCGCGCATTCTAGATTGATGGCCATCGGCCGCTTGATGCAGATCAGGCCGACGAGGCGCACCATGCCTTAGGCTCAGACCGGCCTTAGGCGGGGCCATGAACTTGTCGCCTGACTTGGTGCCACACGGAGAGAATGCATGCCACCTATCGAGACTTCCCCTGAACTGGTCGTGTCCCTGCATCAGGTCGGCCTCGCGGACATCCCCCGCGTCGGCGGCAAGAACGCCTCGCTGGGAGAAATGATCCAGCAACTGACAAAAGCTGGCGTCCAGGTTCCCGGAGGCTTCGCCACCACCGCCCACGCCTATCGTGAATTTTTGCGCAGAAATGATCTGGCGCCGGCCATTGATGCCCTGATGGAGGGCCTGGATGCCGAAAACGCAGAGCAGCTCCAGAATACCGGTGCGGCCTTGCGCAAGCTGCTACGCGAGGCGCCTATGCCAGATGTCCTGACCGATGCGATCCGCAGCGCCTATGCACAGCTGCCAGGTGAACCCAGCGTGGCCGTGCGCTCGTCCGCCACCGCGGAGGATCTGCCAGAAGCGTCTTTCGCCGGCCAGCAGGAAAGCTATCTGAACGTGTGTGGAGCGGACGCGGTGGTCCATGCCATTCGCGACGCCTATGCATCCCTGTTTACCGACCGCGCGATCGCTTATCGCCAGCGCCAGGGCTTCGATCATCATCAGGTCGCCTTGTCCGCCGGAGTGCAGCTCATGGTGCGCAGCGATTCGGGCAGCGCCGGCGTCGCCTTTACCATCGACACCGAATCCGGCTTCGATCAGCTCATCACCATCACCGCCGCCTATGGCCTGGGTGAAACCGTGGTGCAGGGCCTGGTCAACCCGGACGAATACACCGTGTACAAACCGAATCTGGCCTCTGGCCTGCCGGCCATCGTCCATCGGGTGCGCGGCGACAAGCAGCAGCAGATGGTCTACCGCTCGGGCGGTGGCACCGTACTCAGCGCGGTGCCGGAAGCCGACCGGCTGCGCCATGCCTTAAGCGATGAGGAGATCGAAACCCTCGCCCGGCAATGCCTGTTGATCGAGCAGCACTATGGCCGGCCGATGGACATCGAGTGGGGCAAGGATGGCGATGATGGGCAGATCTATATCCTCCAGGCGCGGCCGGAAACCGTGGTCAGTCGCAAATCGAATCTCGGCACCGAGCATTTTCATCTGCGCCAGCATGGCACCGAACTCACCCGTGGCCATGCCGTCGGTCGTCGCATCGCCAGCGGCCCCGCTTTTGTCGCCGCCGACATCGCCGCCGCCGCACAGATGCAGACCGGCGATGTGCTGGTGACGGACATCACCGACCCGGACTGGGGACCGCTGATGAAACGCGCATCCGCCATCGTCACGAACCGCGGCGGCCGCGCCTGCCATGCTGCCATCGTGGCCCGCGAACTCGGACTGCCCGCGGTGGTAGGCTGTGAAGACGCCACCGCTGCCATCCGCCCGGGCCAGCCGGTCACCGTCAGTTGCGCCGAGGGCGACGAGGGCAAGGTCTATGACGGCATCGCCGAATTCGAGATCGAAGCCATCGACGCCGGCAGCCTGCCGCAGATCGGTGTCGACCTGATGCTCAACCTGGCCGACCCGGGACGGGCATTCGAACTGGCGCAGATGCCGGTGAAAGGCGTCGGCTTGGCGCGCATCGAATTCATCATCAACAACATGATTGGCATCCATCCGGCGGCCATCCTCGCCCTGGACACCCTGGACGCCCCGCTGCAACAGCAGATCCGCGAACGCTGCGCCGCCTATGCCAGCCCGAAGGAGTACTACATCACCCGCCTGGCCGAGGGTATTTCCACCATCGCGGCGGCCTTTGCTCCACGACCGGTGATCGTGCGCACCTCGGACTTCAAATCAAATGAATACAGCCATCTGCTCGGTGGCGAAGGCTTCGAACCCAGCGAAGAAAACCCGATGATCGGCTTTCGCGGCGCAGGTCGCTACATCGCCGAGAATTTTCGCGCCTGCTTCGGGCTGGAGTGCGCGGCGCTGCGGCGGGTACGCGAAACCATGGGCCTGCGCAATGTAGAAATTATGATCCCATTCCTGCGCACCCTGGATGAAGCTCGCGAGGTGGTGGACCTGCTGGCGAGCGAAGGCCTGCGCCGGGGCGAAGCCGGGCTGAAACTCATCATGATGTGCGAGGTGCCTTCCAATGCGATTCTCGCAGCTGAATTCCTGGAGTATTTCGACGGCTTTTCGATCGGCTCCAACGACCTCACCCAGCTCACCCTGGGCATGGATCGGGATTCCGCCCTGCTCGCCCCACGCTTCGATGAACGCGACCCCGCAGTCAAGGCACTGATGGCACAGGCCATTGCGGAATGTCGGGCCCAGGGCAAGTACATCGGCATCTGCGGTCAGGGTCCATCGGACCACCCTGATCTGGCTCGCTGGTTGCTGCAACAGGGCATCGGCAGCCTGTCCCTTAACCCGGATAGCGTCATCGACACCTGGATTGCCCTCGGCAAGCTCTGATTCCCCTGGCCTGGCCGCGGCTGCCAGTCGCGCCAGAGCCGGCGTTCAGAATCTCTCCAGGGCCTGTTCGACGAGTTGCTGACCAGAGGCGCACAGGCGCATCAGTTCCTCCGCACCAGCCACCGCGGTTTCACGTGCTTCCTGCAGGGCCGCCAATTCCGTCTTGGCCGCCACATCGGCGGCAGCATCCAGCCCAAGCGTGCGGGTGGTCGATTTAAGACTGTGCGCATGGGCGCTCAGGGCTCCGAGATCGCCGGCGGCCAACGCCACGGACAGCGCTTCGGCCTTGCTGCTCAACTCCTCGGCGAACTTGCCCAGGATCAGGGGCATCATCTCCGGCCCGACATCCTGCGCCAGTCTTTGCAATGTCGTCTCATTGAGGGCTGTCAATTTCTCGCTCCGATCGGTGAGTCCTGCGACGCCTCAAATTTTGCGCACGCGGACAGTTTGAAGAGTCTAGTGCAGGCAGTTCAGCAAATCCGGCTTGCGTACCGGTTTGGGTAGATAGGCATCCATGCCGGCTTCCATGAAGCGTTGCTCGTCACCCTGCATGGCATTGGCGGTCAGGGCAATAATCGGCAGATGCGGCAGCCGGCTATCCTGACGGATCTTCCGGGCGGCGGTCAGGCCGTCCATGTCCTGCCTGTAGACATCCATCAGGATCAGGTCGTAGCTTCTTTCCGTCACCGCCTGCAGGGCCTCCCGACCATTCGCCATGTCATCCATATTGTATCCGGTGTTTTGCAGCATCGCCTGAATCACCCTCTGATTGCTAGGCGAATCTTCCGCCAGCAGGACACGGCCCACTGGCCCGCCGTCAGCCGCCGGAAGCGGAACCGGCAAGGACGACGCTCTGGCCTGCGTCGCCGCCCCGTGAACCAGAGGCAGGCTTAGCATGAACCTGAAACACGCCCCCTTGCCAGGCTGAGCTTCCGCTTCGATACGCCCCATCAAGGCGACCAGATGCCTGCAGATTGCCAGGCCCAGACCAGCCCCGGCAAACCGACGATTGGCATCGGCATCGAGCTGGGTAAAGCTGTCAAACGGCTTTGGTGCCTGTTCCGGGACAAAATCGAAGCGCTCCTCGGCTGGCGTATCCAGAAGCTGCAGCGCTTGCAGGCTCTGGCAGCGCTCAAACTCATCCGTCAGCGGCGGCGGGCGCTGCATCAGCGCGGTATGCTGAGCCAATTGCGAAACGGCCATTGAATTGACCACAACAAGATCGCTCGCAAGCACTGCCGCGCATGCCCACCGGCCTGTGCATGCGCGCGGCCTGATACCAGCATCATGACGGGCCTCTGCCGTTTTCCCAGGCCTTGAGCTTGCGGTAGATGGTCGAGGCGCTCACCCGCAGATGGGCGGCAGCCAATGGGATATTGCCCGCGCAGACTTCGATGGCCTCCTCGATCGCATACTTCTCGGTGACCCACAGGGGCTGAATCGACACCGCCTGGGCGGAATGGTCTCGATGTCCCTGACTGCCGGCGCCCGCCGCCACCGCATTCTTGGGCGCGCCCCCGGCAGCCACAGTCGGCAGCGGGTCGGGCAGCATGGCCTGCGTCACCTCACGACCGTTGTTCAGCAGCACGATGTTGTGCACGGTGTTGTGCAACTGGCGTACATTGCCGGGCCATTCGTAACTCAGAAACAAACTTTCCACATCGGGCGCGAAAGACTGGAACTCCCGCCCTTCCTCCGCGCTGAGCTGGGCAAGAAAATGACGCGCGATCTGCAGCACGTCGCGCTCTCGCTCGCGCAGCGCCGGCATGCGGATCGGAATCACGTTGAGGCGGTAATACAGGTCCTCGCGAAAACGGCCTTCCGCCACCAGTTGCAATGGATCACGGTTGGTCGCGCAGACAAAGCGCACATCCACCTTGCGGGTGGTGTTGCTGCCAACGCGAACGAAGCTGCCGGTCTGGATGAAGCGCAACAACTTCACCTGCAGGTCCATGTCCATTTCCCCGATCTCGTCGAGAAACAGGGTGCCGCCATCGGCCTTCTCCGCAGCACCTGGACGGTCACTACTGGCGCCGCTGAACGCCCCTTTGACATGGCCAAAAATCTCGCTTTCAAACAGATCGCGTGGGATCGCGCCACAGTTGATCGCGACAAATTCGCCGCTGCTGCGATCACTGCGATCATGGATCGCCTCGGCGCACAGTTCCTTGCCGGTGCCGGACTCACCGGTGATGAACACCGAGGCGCGGCTGCTGGCCGCGCTGTCGATGATCCGGTAGACCACCTGCATCGGCAGCGAACGACCGACAAAACCGGCATAACCATCACGCTCGATCTGTTCCCGGATCAGGCGGACTTCCTCGCTCAATCGCAGGCGATCGAGCACATTGTCCACCGTCACCCCAAGGCGCTCGCAGGTGAAAGGCTTTTCCAGGAAATCTACGGCCCCCAGACGCATCGCTTCCACAGCCGATTCAACCGAGCCATGCGCGGTGATCACGACACGCGGGAACTGGGCGCCGGCGGCCTGCAACTGCTCAAGAATTTCATGCCCGTGCATATCCGGCAGTTGCAGATCAAGCAGCAGAAGATCGGGGGCCTGTTCGGCGATGGCCTGCAGACCCTCGCCGCCCAGGGCATACCATTGCGCGTCGAAATCCAGCTTGCGCAGATATTCCTTGTACAGGGTGCCGAGCGGCGTGCTGTCCTCGATCACGATGGCACGCAGGCGACGGCCGGCAATGGACTTCGACATGCGCTCAGACCCCGTCATGCGGTAGCGCACCGCGGTGGGGCCGGACGGCGCGAGAAAAACCGGCTTGGGCGTGCTGCCGGGGCGGGCGAGCAACAGGACGGACATACGACAGACTCACAGGTGTTCTTCGGCGCCTGGAGCAAAGCCCGTGCCAGTCCTGAGAGGCAAGATAAAAAACCGGAAAACGAACGCATTCCTGCGGCATGGGCACAATTCCAGAGATACAAAGCCGTAGCATTCGCAGAACTCATCGCAAATTGCAAACCAATGTGCGACGAGCAGGGCCCGCCCACGCCAGTTCAGGCCGACCCGAACTGGCGCCTGAACGGCTTTCAGGAACGGCGAAAAACACTGCCGATTTTGATCATGCCGTTGATTGCGGAGACCACGGCGTTGGGAATCACGATGGGACGCTCCAGCAACTGCCCGACCATCTTCTTGTACTTGTCCGAATAGGGCGGAAACATCAGCTTGGGGTCACCCACCGGCGGCCCTTCCTCCACCACCGAGCGCAGGTTCGAGCATTCCAGGAAGGTGCACTTGCCACCGACCCGACCGGTTCCGCTGGCATTGATGCCACCAAACGGCAGATTCGGATTGGTGCCGGACTGGATCACATTGTGATTGATCACCGTGCTGCCCGCCGTGGTGCGCGCCAAAAACCAGTCCTTGGCCTCACGCTCACGTGCAAAAATATATGCGCTCAGCGGCTTCGGTCGCTTGCGGATTGCCGCAATGGCTTCCTCGCGGGCATCGAATGGCAGGATGCAGATGATCGGCCCGAACACCTCCTCCTGCATGATGCGCATGGATTCGTTCACATTCGACAGGATGGTCGGCGCGATGAAACGCTCGCCGGCATCAGTCTGGCCGCCGAATTCCAGTTTCGCCCCCTTGTCCAGGGCATCACGCAGCAGCCCGCTGATGCGCTGGAAATGCTTGTCGTTGACGATGCGTGGCAGATGGGTGGATTTCTCGAAGCCGGCGCCATCGGGGTTGTACATGCTGGTGAAAGCCGCCCCCATCGCTTCAATGAAGGGCCGCTCGATGGAGCGATGCACCAGGGCGTAGTCCGGCGCCACGCAGACCTGACCGGCATTCGCCGCACGCGCCCAGGCGGTCTTGAACGCCGCATCCGCCACGTCCGCGCTGGCATCGATGATGGTCGGGTTCTTGCCCCCCATTTCCAGGGTCACGGAGGCGAAATGCTCCGCCGCGGCCTTCATCACCAGCCGACCCACACCATGCCCACCAATGTAGAAAATATGATTGACCGGACAGGCCAGCAGGGCTTGGGCGACATCGGCGCCGCCCTGCAGCACGGCAAACTCATCTTCCGGCATGGCTTCGGCGACAATCTGCGCCAGCACCTCGGCGGACCGCGGCGCCAGTTCGGAGGGCTTCAGAATGAAGGCATTACCGGCGGCAATGGCACCGGCCGCCATCACGAAGGCCTCGGCGATCGGAGCATTCCAGGTCGACAGGTGCAGGATCACACCTTTGGGCTCGGCGTGCAGATAGCTTTTCTTGCCCAGGGTCATGATGGAGCCCGGCACTGGCTGCGGCGCCATCCAGGTCTGCAGATGCTTGCTGATGAACTCGATCTCGGCCTTGATCATCAGCAACTGACCATCAATATCGGTTTCATGCACCTGCAATTCCGCCTGCCCCGCTGCGACAATCGCCGGCCGGGAAGCCAGAATCACCCGCAGCAAGCCCTGCAGTTTGCTGATTCTTTCCGCCGCGGAGGTCTGCGCCAGATCCGGCGCACGGGCCGCCAGCCGATCGAAGACTTCGCGCACTTCGTCACGCTCTTGCATCACTGCATTCATGCTCGGTTCCTGCTTCAGGAGGGTTTGTAGGACGGGATCTTGAACGCGCTGCGCATCATCTTCTCCAGCGCGCTATCGGACAGCAGCAGGCGCATGATGCCCATGGGCTTGACATCCTTGCCCAGCAATTCCATCGGTTTCCATTTCGGTTTCGCCAGGATTTTCAAGGTCCCCTGCAGCGCCTCTTCTGGCGTGCTTCCGGATTTTTCCACCATCGATGGCAGCACCTTCAGCACGGTGTTTCCGAGGTGCGGTTCATACACCTTGCGCAGGTTCTCGGGCTGCATGTTCCAGGTGCGCGTCACCTGCGCCTCGGCATTCTGCGACATGCCGGTCAGCACGCCACCCGGCACGATCGAGGTCACCTGAATCCCGAAAGGCGCCAGTTCATGGCGCAGCGTCAGGCTCATGCCATGGATCGCATGCTTGCTCATGTTGTAAGCCCCGGCGCCCACCGGATTGGCGATGATTGCACCGGAACTGTAATTGGCGATGCGCGAACCCGGCGCGTTCTTGCGCAGCAGGGGCAGGAAAGCCTGCACCACCCGCAACTGGCCAAACGCGTTGATATGGAAGATCCGCTCAAGCTGCTCGAGATCAACCGCTTCCATGACGCCAACTGCGATATTCGCAACCCCGGCGACATTCATCAGCAGATCCAGACCCTGACCGGCCAGCGCTTCGGTCACGATGTCGGCGCTTTTCCGCACCGACTCGGTGCTGGATACATCCTGTTCGACGACGGTGATATTGCCTGCGGTGGCCAGATCGGTCGGCGCACCCGGCAAAACCCCGGCAAAAACGCGCCAGCCCTGTTTGGCCAGTTCCTTGACCAGCAGGTTGGCCTGGCCGACATTGGCGCCGGTAATGAAAGCGGTCTGCATCTGAAGTTCTCCCTGGAACGGTTCCAGTCCAAAACCCCAGTGTGGGTCAGCACGACAGCGCCGGCCTCATGCAGAAGCATGAGATTCCCGTCAATCTGCCCCCAGATCAGGCCACCTCGATGCAGCGATGCGCACGAGGATCGCATCGAACCACGGATTCGCCGCGTTCTGCGCGAGCGGGCCGACAGACGCGAGCGCCGGCCTATTCGAACACTCGGCGCAACAGCTCGGTGCCGCGCGCCGCCGGATTTTCGCGGATCTTCTTTTCTTCTTCCGCAATGGTCGCGAACAGGCCATTGAGGGTCTTGCTGGTCACGTAGGCATCCAGATCAGAGGCCTCCTCGCCCAACAAGGCCGACCACGGCCCCGCCTGCGCGCTGACCGCCTTGTACGCCTGCGTCACCCCCACCTCAGCGGTACTGCGCGCCACCAGCGGCCGGATCCGCTGATCCAGTTGATCCCGGGTCTGACGTTCGAAGTAGCGGGTGGCCGCATCCTCCTCACCCTGAAGAATGCTCATCGCATCCTCGATCGTCAGCGCCTGCACGGCGGCCGAGAAGATATCCGCCACCTGGGGCACCGCCTTTTCCGCCGCCCGATTGATGCTCAGCGCGAAAGCATCAAGCGGCCCGTTGAGCCCCCACTGTCTGAGCTTGGACTCCAGCTGATCCATCGGCGCCGGCAGAGGAATTCTGACCCCGGCATTGCCCAGAAACCCATCCTCCCGACCCAGGCTCAAGATGGCATTGCGGGTGCCCTGCGCCAGGGCCTCGCGCAGACCGGCAACCACCTCGGCCTGATCCAGACCCTGGCTCAGCTGCGGTTGCTGTTTGAACAGTTCGCCGGCCGATTTCATCCAGTCCTGCCAGCCCGCCTGCACCGGCAGGCTGCCGAGCAGGATCATGGCGGCGAGAACATGACGAGTGCGGAAAGTTTTCATTGCTGTTGACCTTGAGCTTGATGCTGAACCATGAATTTGCGCCACGACGTGACGAACGTGCACTCCGTGCAAGACCCGCTCCGGCCCTGCGCAGTCACGGGCTGGGTGGACGATCAGCCTGACACAGCAGGGCCTCGAAATCCTCCCGCGCAAGTGGCCGGCCCAGCAGAAACCCCTGCACCCAGTCGGCCTGATGCTTGCGTAGATAACGCAGCTGCGCTTCGGTCTCGACCCCTTCGGCGACCACGCCGAGCTTCAGATTATGGGCCAGATTGATGATCGCCTGAACGATCAGGGCGCTGTCCTGCTCGTCCTCGATCTCGGCAATGAACGCGCGATCGATCTTCAGCGTATTCACCGGCAGGCGACGCAGATAGTTCAGCGAGGACTGTCCGGTACCGAAATCATCGATGGAAACGGAGACGCCCAGACCGCGCATTTCGCTCAGGACCACAACCGCGTGATCCAGGCTGCCCATGATCGCGGTTTCGGTGACCTCGAGATCCAGCTTGTCCGCCGGCACATCAAACTCGAGCAGCACCTCTTCCAGCATGCGGCTCAGGCCATCGCCCTGAAATTGCACCGCAGAAACGTTCAGAGAAATCCGCGGCACCATCCGCCCGTCCACCAGCCAGTCCCTTAGATCCCGACAAATCGTGCGCGCCACGAAGCGGCCAAGCTCATCGATCAGACCGGATTCCTCGGCAATCGGGATGAAGTCGGCGGGCGAAATCCAGGTCCCGGCCAATTGCCAGCGCAGCAGGGCCTCGGCGCCCACCAGCACACCATCACAGGTCCGGAACTGCGGCTGATAATGGACGGCCAGCTCATGCCGCGCCAGTGCCTGCCGCAGTTCGCGCTGCAGATGGCGGCGCTGGCGCATGCGCTCACCCATCTGCGGCACATAGAAACGGACCTGAGCCGCACCGGCAAGCTTGGCGGAACTCAGGGCTTTCTCCACGTTCTGCATCAGACCGGAGACATCAGTTGCATCATCGGGGAACACGCTGACCCCGCAATTGCAGGCCAGATCGAGACGCTGCTGATCCAGCACAAACGGTTGCCGCAGGCCTTCGACCAGCCGCTGGACCAATGCGGAAGCGGCATCCAGACCACGCAGTTCGCCGCAGGCCAGGGCGAACTGATCTCCACCCAGACGCGCAACGACCGCGGTATCGCCGGCAATCGCGACGAGGCGACGGCCGATTTCCTGCAGGACCTGATCGCCAATGGCATACCCCAGATGCTCGTTGACCTCCTGGAAATCGCAGACATCGACGCAGACCACCGCCACCTGGGCATTCTCGCGTCGGGCCAGGCGCAGGCGCTCCCCCAGCCGATCCAGAAACAGGGTGCGGTTGGGCAGATCGGTCAGACGATCAAACTGTTCGAGATAGCAGGCCTGCGCCTCGGCCTGCTCACGCCGCTCCAGATGATCCTCGATTGCCTGCAACAGGCGATTTGCCGAGCGGACCCACAGACCGAGCTCATCGCGTTCGTGACCGCGCAGCAGTGGAAGTCGGGTGCGCTGGGGCAGTTGCGCATCGACCCGGCTCAGACGCTCGAGCAACTGCGTCAGCGGCCGGGTCAAAAATGCCATGAACAGCGCCAGCAGAATGCAGGCAAGGAGCAGCGCCCGCAACAGGCCGGTGAGGACAATCCAGCGCGCGCGATCGAGAAATGCACGTCCGGCCGGCAGGGTATCCACGCTCAGACGCAGGACCCCGAAACTGCGTCCGTCTTCGTGCAGGCGCAAGGCGACGGAGTAATGCCGTTCGGCGCCGAAAATCAGATCGGTCATCCAGCGCGCCCGGCTTGGTGCGCGCGGACGCTGGAAATCGGCCAAGGGATCACCGCTGTCGCCGAGCACTTGGATGGCATACAGCGGCTGAAAATTCGCCAGACCCTCGACCACCCGGCCGGCCAGCTGTGCATCGATATTGTAGGCGGCCTCGGTCGCCGGGCGCCGGACCATGGAGATCAGCTGCGCCAGGGTCTCATCGATGTCCTGACTTTGCCGGCGGGCATCCAGCGCGATCTGCACCAGACTCAGCAAGATCCCGACCAGCAGCGCCGCGGCCATGCAACTCAACAGCAGCCGCACACTCAGACGATCGCGCAGTCGGATGCGCTCCGGCAGGACCTCCGTCCCGATCGCGCCATCACCAGCTGCTACACTGGAGCCCGTCGCCCTGGCCGAGGAAGACATCAATGTTTCAGGCACGGCAACACGCTGTTCTCTGGGTCTGCTGCCTGCTGACCCTGCTGCCCCTGGGTGTCAGCGCCCGCCCGAACCTGCAATTGTGTTCCGACATCAACTTGTGGTTCCCCTTCACTTTCGTCGAAGACCGGCAGGTGCGTGGCCTGCATGTAGACATCGTCAGCACGGCCCTCGATCAACTTGGCTGGCAGGCGCAGTTTACTCCGATGCCATGGAAGCGGTGTCTGCAGGAAGCCGAGCAAGGTCGGATCGATGCCATCGTCACCGCTTCGTATCAGGCCCAGCGCGCCCGCTATCTTTTTTTTCCGGCGGATGCGGCGCATGCAACCCGTTCGCACTGGCGCGTCACCCAGGTCGAGTATGTTCTGGTCACCCTGCGCGACAGCAGCTATCAATTCAACGGCGACCTTCGTGACATCCCGCAGCCGGCCCGCGCCCCCTACGGCTACTCGATTGCCGATGACCTGGCTGCCGCCGGGCTGCGCCTGGATCTGGCGCCCGGCGACGAAAACAACTTCCGCAAACTTTTGCGTGATCGCAGTGGCGTCGTCGTCACCATTCCGGAAATGGCGGACCTGCTGATGCAACAGCAGGAATTCGCCCGCAAACTGAAGCGTCTTCCGCAGCCGATCAAGTCCAAATCCTATTTCCTGAGCTTTTCGCGCGCCGGCCGGCTCGATGCCGAGCAACGCCAGGCCATCTGGGACCAGATTGTCGCGGTGCGCGAGGATCGGGTCTTGATGAGCCGCTTCAGCCAGGCCTACTCCAGCCGCCAGCGCCCACCGGTCGCCGCACCCCCCTGACACCAGGCGGCACGCCCCTGCCCGCCGGCCATGATGCGGGCGCATCAAAGCGGCATCAGAACACCAACTGGGCCCTGAGCAGGGCGCTGTAGAACGGCCCGCGCGCAGCAAGATCCGAGGCGATCAGATTGATACCAAAGCGCAGTCCCGGCAGGGGGTAATGGTTGAGCCCCAGGGTGTAATTGGTCTGCCGCTGGCCATCGGATTGAGCGGAAAAGTCCATCTGGCTGTAGCGCATCAACCACTCCCAGCTACCCCGCCCGCCGACCGGTCGATCAAACACCGCCCACAACCGGTCATAGCTGCGCCGGTCACCGCTGCTGAACCAGCTCAGCAACAGGTAGTGACCGGCGAAACGCGGCCCACCCCCACGTTCAAGTTTGGCGGCCAGATACTCCGCCTGCAGGCTCAGACTGCCAAGCGACCAGGCGCCTTCCAGACCATGCAGCCAGTAGCCCCGCGCACCGGGGACCGTAATCTGCAGCAATTTGGGCGTGTCATCCACCCGAGCTTCCGGCCGCACCCCCAGGCGCAGGACCTGATCATCGGGAGCGCCAACCCAGCCCAGACTCATGCCCAGCTGCACCACATCACCGCTCTGGTGACCTGGCGCCCAGACCCAGCGTGACATCAAGGTCGGGGCTTCATCGCCGCGATCATCCGCGGCCAGATTGTCACCCGTCAGCGCTGCCCCCAGCGACCATGCACCTGCCAACAGCTGAACCCCCACCCCAAGTTCCCGATCCGGCACCAGGGCATCGACAACCAAGGGTCGCTCCAGTGCCGAAATCCATTTGGAACTGCTCATGTTTTCCAGCGACACCGGCGGCGTGAACTGGCCGAGCAACACGCGCAGCTGTTCGATCCGCACGCCGTGGCGGCCATAGCTGAGATAGAGATCTTTCACCGCCTGATCGGCAAAGTCATGCTGAAATCTGAATTTCCAGCGCGCATTGAGAGTGCCGGTGAGATAGATCCGGGCGCGCCGCACATCGGTGCCGTCATACAGTCCCGCATCGGCGCCAGCAAACCTCAGCGCGTCCCACTGCACCCGCCCACCTATTCTCATCTGATACCCCTGCGCCGAAAGCAGCATGCCGTCCGGGGCAGCGGGCGCAGCATGCGCGCCCAGGCTGAAGAAAATGAGAACCGCCATCACGATGCCACGCCAGTTGGCCATCATTGCCCCCCGCCAAACCTGCTCAGGCCCGATGCTAACGCAGAGTTCGGGACGGCGTCGCCCACGCCGGACCGATCGCCCTCGGCTGCGGATGCCGGCCCGCGCTGGAGGCCATCGCGATGGCGAGCCACCCCCGGGACTGGCAATTCTCGAGCAGCGATGCCATGTTGATGAATTCGATCACCGCGCCAGGATGCGATGGACAAGCCAACTCCGACCTTCAGCGCAAGCAGGCACCACCGCATCCAGCACAGCCGACGAGCCAGAGGATCTGCGCTGCTGTTCGGACTGCTGTGCTGCGGCCTGTTGCCATCCGGCGCCCTCGCCCAGGGCGAGAGCGCGCTGGAACAACTGGGCTGGTTAAGCGGCTGCTGGCAGGCCGAAGACGCCGAACCCGGTTCGGGAGAATTCTGGACCTCCCTGGCCGGCGGAACCCTGCTCGGCATCGCACGAACCGTCCACCGGGGCCAAACGGTCAGCTATGAGTTCATGCAGATCAGGCGCGATGCCGATGGCCAGGTGGTGCTTGGCGCACAACCTTCCGGCCGCGAGGAAACCCGGTTTCAACTCCAGGCCCTGTCCGCCGGACAGGCCGTATTCGAGAACCCGGCGCATGATTTCCCCCAGCGCGTCATCTACAAGCGTCTGGGCGGGCAGCACATGCAGGCGCGCATCGAAGGCCTGATCGCCGGTGCGTTTCAGGACATCGTGTTCTCGTTTCGACGCCAGGTCTGCGCAGACTGATGCCCGCCCCGAATCCACCGGCCAGCCTGCTCCCAGCCCGACGCGAAGCCCGATTGGCACTTGCCACGCTGGGCCTGGGACCGCTGCTGCTGGCACAGGGCTGGCGCGCGCGTCGCAGGATTCCCCAATTGCCCGAACCCGCAGGTCCTCGTCAGGGACAGCGCGGGCTGGGGCCGGCCTTGCGACTGCTGATTCTCGGCGACTCGGCGGCGGCAGGCGTGGGCGCCGACCATCAGGAAGACGCCCTCTCCGGCCAGCTGGTTGCCGCGCTGGCCACCGAGTTTCGCGTCGACTGGCAACTCACCGCGTGCACCGGTCACACCACCGCTGAAGTCCTGCAGCACCTCATGGGCATCGCCACCGAAACATTCGATGTCGCCGTTCTGTCCGTGGGCGTCAATGACGCCACCCGCGGCCACGGCACCACAAGCTGGCTGGCCCAGCTCGATCGCTTGCTGCACCGCTTGCAGCATGCCCATCACGTCCGCCACGTGCTGATCAGCGCCCTGCCGCCGATGCAGCTTTTCCCCGCCCTGCCGCAACCGCTGCGCTGGTATATGGGGCGACGCGCAGAGGCCTACAATCAGGCCCTGCAACAACACCTGCACGGCCGCTCGGGCTGCACGATGACCCGGGCGGAATATCCGCCCGACCCCGGACTCGTCGCCAGCGACGGCTTTCATCCCGGACCGGCCGCCTATCGTCACTGGGCGGAACAGCTGGCCATCCAGATCCGGCACGCTCACAGCGAGGCGTTCGGCGGGATCGCCCAAGGCGCGATTCAGTCCAGCAGCGGCTGCAAGTAGGGCCAGATGGCATCAAGCAGATGGCCCTGCGCCTCGGCCTCGGGATGAATGCCATCTTCCTGAAAGGCCCCCGGATCGGTGGCGATGGCATCGAGGAAAAAGGGCACCAGCACCGCGCCGGTCTGCTCGCTGACGGTGCGGAAACTGGCCCGGAACGCGCTGCTGTAGCGTTGTCCGTAGTTGGTCGGGATGCGCATTTCCAGCAGCAGTACACGCGCTCCGGACGCTTGCGAGGCCTCAACCATGGCCAGCAGATTGGCCTGCATTTGGCTCAGCGACAGGGCCCGCAGACCATCATTCGCGCCCAGTTCCAGCAAGACCAGGCGCGGACGGTGTTCGGCCAGCGCCTGGGGCAGGCGGCGCGCGCCGCCCGCCGTGGTTTCGCCGGACACGCTGATATTGACCACCTCATAAGGGAACCCGCGCGCCTGCAGACGGTCTTCAAGCAGAGCCACCCATCCCGCGGACTTCGGAATGCCGTAGGCTGCCGACAGGGAATCCCCCAGTACCAGCACTTTGCCGGCCGGCTCGGCCGCCGCCAGCGGCTGTACGCTGGCCAGACAGACAAGAAGGACACACGGCATCATGAGCTTCGCGATACAGGCTAGCGGCATCAGCAAACGGGTTGAAAACGGCAGTGACTGGCTGGACATACTCAAGCAACTCGATCTGGACATCGTAAGCGGAGAAAGTGTAGCGATTCTGGGGCGCTCAGGCGCCGGCAAGACCACCCTGCTCTCGATCCTGGCGGGCCTGGATTTGCCTAGCACCGGCACCATCCGCATCGCCGGCCACGAAATCACCAGTCTGGATGAAGAGCAGCGGGCGCGCCTGCGGGCCGGCCGCATCGGCTTCGTGTTTCAGGCATTCCAATTGCTCGATAGTTTCACCGCGCTGGAAAATGTCCGGCTGTCCGCCGAACTGGCCGGCCTGGATCAGCCCGCCGCACGGGCCATCAAGGCCTTGGAGGAAGTGGGCCTGGCACAACGCCAGCGCCATCAGCCGCGCCAGCTGTCCGGCGGCGAGAAACAGCGCGTTGCCCTCGCCCGGGCATTCGCCGGCGAACCGGAAATCCTGTTCGCTGACGAGCCCACCGGCAATCTGGATGGCAGCACCGGGGCGCGGATCATCGAATTGATGTTCGATCTCAACCGCCAACGCGGCACCACCCTCGTTCTGGTGACTCACGACGAAGAGCTCGCCGCCCGCTGCCAGCGCCAGCTGCGCCTGCAGGATGGCCAGTTGGTGACGGCATGAACTGGCGCTGGCGCTGGACCCAAATTCATCTACGCGGCCTGCTGGCGCAAAGCGAATTGCGGGTGCTGGGCCTGGCACTGCTCTGCGCGGTTGCCGCCAGCAGCGCGGTCAATCTGTTCAGCGACCGCATGTCACGCGCGATCGAAAACCAGAGCGGCGAAACCCTGGGCGCGGACCTCATCATCAGCAGCCGCACGCCGATCGATGGCGCTCTGGGCCAGCAGTTCAAAGCCCTCGGGCTGCAAAACAGCGCCACCATTCAGTTGCCTTCGGTGGTCTGGCATGAGAAACGCAGCGAACTGGCCGGCATCAAGGCGGTACAGCCAGGATACCCGCTCAAAGGCCGTCTGCGCGTCAGCACCGGCGTCCTGCAGGAAGACATGGATACGGCGGAAATCCCTGCCGTTGGCGAGGCCTGGGCCGATGCGCGGCTGTGGAGCCAGCTGGGCCTGCAACTCGGCAGTCGCATCGAGGTCGGCGCCATCGAACTGCAGATCACCCGGCTGCTGAGTTACGAACCGGATCGCGGCTCCGGCTTCGTCGACATCGCACCGCGTCTGCTGATCAATCACGCCGACCTCGATGCCAGCGGCCTGCTGCTGCCGGGCAGTCGGGCGCAATATCGCCTGCTTCTTGCCGGCAGCAGCGAGGCGCTTGAGCGCGCTCAGGCCATCGAGCTGCCGCGCGGGACGAAATCACTCACGCCCAGCACCGCCCGACCGGAGATTCGCAGCGCGATCGAACGGGCGAACAACTTTCTCGCGCTCGCCGCCCTCACCGCCAGCCTGCTGGGCGCCGTCGCGATCGCGTTGTGCGCCCAGCAATATGGTCACAGCCTGCGATCCGATGTCGCCCTGCTGCGCTGCCTTGGTGCCCGCCGCAACGACATCCTGCTGGCATTGGGCCTCAGCCTGGCCAGCATCGTCGTGCTGGTCGGCGGGCTCGGCGCCGCCATCGGCTTTCTCGCCCAGTCGGCGCTCAGCGGCCTGGCCGATGTGTTTCTGCTGCAGAACCTGCCACCGACGCGGCCGCTCGCGCTGGCCCAGTCCTGGCTGATCGCACTCATCCTGCTCGCCGGCTTCGCCCTGCCGCCGATCCTCGGCGCCACCCATGAATCGCCGGTTGGCGTGTTCCAGGCGCGGGTCGGCCAGCGCGGCCGCAGCCGTTGGTGGGTGCTGGCGGCGGGTCTGGCTTTCGCCGGGCTGCTGGCGCTGCAGGTTTCGGACCTGCGCCTGATGGCCCTGGTCAGCCTCGGCCAGCTGCTCTGCGCCGGCCTGCTGGCCGGTCTGTGCTGGCTGTTCCTGCGCTCGGCCGCGCGCTTGCGCGATGCCCCCTTGCTGGGCGCCCGGCTGGGCCTGAGCAATTTGCTGCGCCGCCCCGCCCTGACGATGGCGCAATGCGTCAGTCTCGGACTCGGCCTGCTTGCGCTGCTGCTGCTGACCGTCGTGCGCCAGGATCTGCTGGAAGGCTGGCAGAACAAACTGCCGCCGGAAACACCGAACCAGTTTCTGATCAACATCCAGCCGGACCAGGTCGAGCCGCTGCGCCGCTATCTCGCCGAGCGCGAATTGCGCGCCGAGCGGATCTGGCCGATGATCCGGGCACGCCTGAGCAGCATCAATGGACGCGTAGTCAGCGTCGACGATTTCCCTGATCCGGAGACCCAGCGCTGGATCAATCGTGATTTCAATCTGTCATCGACTGCCGAACTCGGCCCGGACAATCGCCTGCTGGAAGGCCGCTGGTGGGGAGCAGATGGCGCCGGACAGGCCTGGCTATCGGCCGACAGTTACGCCCGTGAACGTCTGGACCTGCAACTGGGCGACCGGCTTGGCCTGGATTTCGCCGGCCGCCTGATTGAATTCGAGGTGCGCAGTTTCCGCGAGGTGGACTGGGAGTCGTTCCAGCCCAATTTCTTCCTGCTCACGCCGCCCGGCATCCTCGATGATCTGCCGGCCACCTGGCTGACCAGCGTTTACCTGCCGCCGGCGCGGCGGGCGGAACTGCGCAGCCTGAACCAGCATTTTCCGAACATTACCGTGCTTGATCTTGACGCGATGATGGCGCAGGTGCGACAGATCATGAACCGGATCGTCAGCGCGCTGGAGTTGATCTTCGTCTTCACCCTGCTCGCCGGCCTCACGGTCTTGATGGCGGCAATGGAAGCCGGTCGCCGCGAGCGCGCACGAGAGATCGCTCTGAAACGCGCGCTGGGAGCGCCGCTGGCGGATATTCGCGCCACCCTGCTGAGTGAATTCGCCTGCCTGGGCCTGCTCAGCGGTTCCATCGCGGCGGTGTGCGCCCAGGCCATTGGCTGGGCCCTGGCGCGCTTCGTTTTCGAATTTCCCTATCAGGGTGATCCGCTGGCTCTGCTGGGCAGCGCGCTGGCCGCCGCGACCCTGGTCTGCGCGGTGGCCTGGATCAGTCTCAAACGGGTGCTGAACACCCCGCCGGACCAGGTCCTGCGCGCCTGAATCTCGCTGCCGCGCCGCAAGCAGCGCGGCAGGCGGGGATCAGACCTGAGCGCCGCTGTCATCCAGCGGCGCGGGGGCTTCCTGCGGAATCAGATCGCCGCGCTGCAGGCCCAGCGCAAGAGAGGAGCTACCCGCCACGTAGATCGAGGAATAGGTGCCGACCAGCACGCCCACGATCAGAGCCAGGGAGAATCCGTTGAGCGCCTCACCGCCCAGAAAGAACAGGGAGCACAAAACGATCAAGGTGGTGCCCGACGTCATCAAGGTGCGGGAAAGCATTTCGTTGATCGAGCGGTTCATCACCTCGACCTCGTTGCCGCCGTTCTTGCGCCGGTAGTTCTCCCGGCAGCGATCGAAGACCACGATGGTGTCGTTCAGCGAGTAACCGATCACCGCGAGCACTGCGGCGAGCACGGAAAGGTCAAACTCGATGCCGACCACGGAAAACACGCCGAGCGTGACCAGCACATCGTGGACCAATGCGGCCACCGCACCAGCCGAGAACTTCCAGTGAAAGCGGAACACGACGTACAGGAAGATGCAGGCCAACGCCCAGATCATCGCCAGGCCACCGTCGACCGTCAGCTCTTCGCCCACCTGGGGACCGACAAACTCCACCCGCCTGAGTTCGAGCTGCGCGCCGTCAGCGCGCAAGGCCGCATACACCTCGTTGCTGAGGCTGGCCGCATCGCTGGCGTCACTGGGCGGCAGGCGGATCAGTACGTCATCGCTGGCGCCGAAATGCTGCACGATGGCGGCCTCGAAGCCGCTGGCCGCCAGACGCTCGCGCACGCTGTTCAGTTCAACCGCCTGCGGATAGCCGACTTCCACCACCACGCCGCCGGTGAAATCGATGCCGAAATTCAGACCCCGCGTAGTCAGCGAAGCCAGGGAGACAAGGAGCAGCAGGCCGGACAGGACGGCAGCCCAGCGACGATTCCCCATGAAGTTGATATTGGTGGGCTTGGACAATGCTCGCATGGGCTTATACCGGCAGATCGGCGGCACGGCGTTTGCCGTACAGCGCGTTGACCAGAATTCGGGTTCCGAAAATGGCCGTGAACATGGAAGACACGATACCGATGGACAGGGTCACCGCGAACCCCTTGATCGGCCCGGTGCCGAAAACAAACAGAATCACCGCCGCGATCAGAGTCGTGATATTGGCGTCTGCGATGGTCACGAAAGCCTTCTCATAACCGGCGGAGATGGCTTTCTGGCTGCCGCTGCCAGCGAACAATTCTTCGCGAATGCGCTCGAAGATCAACACATTGGCGTCCACCGCCATCCCCACGGTGAGAACGATCCCAGCGATGCCCGGCAGGGTCAGCGTCGCCTGGATCGCCGAGAGCACCGCCACGATCAACACCAGATTCAACAGCAGGGCGAGATTGGCAATCAGGCCGAAAACCCGGTAGTACAGGGCCATGGACACCACCACCGCCAGGAAGCCGACGAGGACCGCCTTGACGCCCTGATCGATGTTGTCCTGCCCCAGGCTCGGACCGATGGTGCGTTCCTCGACGATGGCAATCGGCGCGGCCAGCGCTCCCGCCCGCAACAGCAAGGACAGATCATGCGCTTCCTTGCTGCTCAAGCCGGTGGTCTGGAAACGTTTGCCGAAAACCCCGCGCACCGTGGCCACGCTGATGATCTCCTGCGTATCGATCCGTTCGCGCTCGGCCTCGCCTTGCGCGTTGTAGCTGACACGAACATCGCTTTCCTTGAACAGCACCGCCATCAGCTGACCGACGTTCTTTTCGGTATAACGGAACATGGCCTTGGCGCCCGCTCCGTTCAGGGTCACGGAGACGGCCGGGGTACCGCTTTCCTGATCGATGGTGGCGGCGGCATCAACGATCTGACTGCCGGTCGCGATCACGTCCGACTTCAGCAGAATCGGCCGCTCCGTACCGCGTTCGTAGAACAGTTCGGTATCGGGCGGCACCCGGCCCGTGCGCGCCGCCAGCGCCGCATCTTCACCCTCGGCCACCGCGCGATACTCCAGTGTCGCCGTCGCATCCAGAATCGACTTCGCCTGCGTCGGATCCTTGACCCCGGGAAGTTGCACCAGGATGCGATCACGCCCCTGGCGCTGAACCAGCGGCTCGGCGACGCCAAGCTGATTGACGCGATTGCGCAGGGTCGTGAGATTCTGCTTGACGGAAAAATCGATGATGCGATTGACTTCCGCCTCGGACAGCCCCGCACGCAAGGTCAAGGCGCCACCCGCCTCCGGCTCGATCATGAACTCGGTGTATTCCTTGGCCAGGACCTGGCGTGCGGCTTCCAGGGTTTCGGCATCGCGGAAGTCCAGTTCCACCTGCCCATCCACCAGCCGTCGACCGCTGTAGCGCAGAGGTGGCTCCTGCCTCCGCAGGAACGCCGGCAGGTCCTTGGCGTACTGCTCGCTTGCGGCTTTCAAGACATAGTCGACATCGACTTCCATCAGAAAATGCACGCCGCCGCGTAAATCCAGGCCCAGTGCCATCGGCTGCCCACCAAGTTCCACCAGCCAGGCCGGCGTGCGTGGAATCATGCTCAGGGCCACGATGTAATCGTGACCCAGGGCGCGTTTCAATGCATCGGCCGCCAGCAGCTGTTCGGATTCTCGCAGCAGTCGCACTTCCACCCGACGGTTTTCGTCAAAGCGACTTTGGAAATCCTCGATCCCTGCCCCCTTCAAGGCCCGCTCGACCCGACTGAGATCTTGCGGCGAACTGGGTTCGCCACTGTCCAGCGAGACCAGCAAGGCCGGATCTTCGCCAAACAGATTAGGCAGAGCATAGAGTGCGCCGACCAGGATCACGAGGATCAGGGTCAGCACCTTCCACATCGGGGATGTATTCATTCGTGGGTCCGGTTCAGGTACGGCAATGCGCCACCGGGCAGCTCATCACCGCCGGCGGCATCGTCCCAAGGTGGGGGGATTCAGAGCTGTTTCAAGGTGCCTTTCGGCAATACCGAGCCCAAGGCAGCCTTTTGCACCTTGACTTCGACTCCGGCAGCGATTTCCAGGGTCATGTACACCTCACCCACGTCGGTGACCTTGCCGGCCAGACCGCCGCTGGTGACCACCTCATCGCCTTTGGCTAGGCCGCCGGTCATGGCCTTGTGTTCCTTGTTCCGCTTCATTTGCGGCCGGATCAGCATGAAGTAGAACAGCACAACCAGCGCAATGAGCGGGAACAGCTGGGCGAACAGGCTCGGCTGCGCGGGCGCGCCGGCTTGCTGAGCGATAGCGGAGGAGATCAACCAGTCCATAGTGATTTACGTGTCGGCAAAAGGCGCGGATTATGCCATGAATCGAGCCTTGAACTCGGCATGAAATGCGCTGAAACGCTGTTCTTCGATGGCCTGTCGGATCTGCGCCATCAGATTCAGGTAGTAATGCAGGTTGTGCAGGGTGTTCAGACGCGCCCCGAGAATTTCGCCGCAGCGCTGCAGATGATGCAGATAAGCGCGGCTGTAATTTCGGCAGGTGGCGCACGCGCAGGCCGGGTCCAGCGGTCCGGTATCGGTGCGGTGGCGGGCGTTGCGAATGCGGATCACGCCTTCGCTGGTGAACAGATGTCCGTTGCGTGCGTTGCGCGTGGGCATCACGCAGTCGAACATGTCGACTCCGCGCGCCACCGCCTCGACGATATCCAGCGGTGTGCCGACGCCCATCAGATAGCGCGGCGCCTGCGCCGGCATCTTGTCGGCCAGGCCATCGAGCACCCGGATTCGCTCGGCTTCCGGCTCGCCCACCGACAAGCCGCCGATGGCATAACCATCAAACCCGATCGCGGTCAGGGCGGCGAGGGATTTCTCCCGCAGTGCCGGATACATGCCCCCTTGCACGATACCGAACAGCGCCCCGCCCCTGCCGCCGTGCTCGCGCGCACAACGCTCCGCCCAGCGCGCCGACAGTTCCATGGACACGCGCGCCTGCGCCTCGCTGGCCGGATACGGGGTGCACTCATCGAACTGCATGATGATGTCGGCGCCGAGATCCTGCTGGATCTGAATCGAAATTTCCGGACTGAGGAACACCTTGTCGCCATTGATCGGCGACCGGAAATGCACGCCGTCTTCGCCGAGCTTGCGCAACTCCGCCAGACTCCAGACCTGAAAACCACCGGAGTCGGTCAGGATCGGGCCTGACCAGTGCATGAAATCATGCAGATCGCCATGCGCCTTGACAATCTCGGTGCCAGGCCGCAACCACAGATGAAAGGTATTGCCCAGAATGATGCTCGCACCGATCTCGCGCAATTCCTCGGGCGTCATCGCCTTGACCGTGCCATAGGTGCCGACCGGCATGAAGATCGGCGTTTCCACCACGCCGCGCGCGAAGGTGAGGCGGCCACGCCGGGCGCCTGCGTGCTGCTCCAGCAATTCAAATTGCATCATTGACGCTCCAGCCACATCGCATCCCCGTAACTGAAAAAACGATAGCCCTCGGCCACCGCCTGCCGATACGCCTGCATCACCGCCTCATGGCCGGCAAAGGCACAGACCAGCATCAGCAAGGTGGACTCCGGCAGATGAAAATTGGTCAGTAAGGCATCCACCACCTTGAAATCGTAACCGGGCGTGATGAACAGGCGACTTTCGCCGGCAAACGGCTCGACTTCACCGCCTGCCGCCGCCGTTTCCAGCGCCCGCACCACGGTGGTGCCCACCGCGATGATCCGCCCTCCCCGCGCCCGGGTTGCATGAATACGCGCCACCACATCGGCGCTTACGCTCAGACGCTCGGCATGCATCTGGTGCGCCGACACATCCTCCACCCGCATCGGCTGAAACGTCCCGGCGCCCACATGCAGGGTCACGAAAGTCTGCTCCACTCCACGCCCGGCCAGGGCCGCCAACAAGTCTTCATCGAAATGCAGGCCGGCCGTCGGCGCCGCCACCGCACCCGGCTCACGCGCGAAGACCGTCTGGTAGCGGGTCTCATCCGCGGCCACGGGCGTGCGGTGGATATACGGAGGCAATGGCACCTCGCCATGGGTCTGCAGCAGGCTCCACCAGTCACCCTCGGCCAGTTCCAGGCGAAACAACTGCTCCTGACGTTCGAGCACTTCAATGGCCCGTCCCCCCACGTGCAGAATGCTGCCTGGCCTGGGTGTCTTGCTCGCCCGCAGAAAGGCCCAGACCTGACGCTCATCCAGCACCCGCTCCAGCATGATTTCCACCGCACCGCCGGTGCTCTTGCGCCCGTGCAGGCGGGCTGGAATCACGCGGGTATCATTGAACACCATCAGATCGCCAGGCCGCACCAGATCCAGCACATCCACGATCCGGCCATGCCGCAGGCCCGCCTCGCGCAGCGCCAGAAGTCGCGCAGCCGTGCGTTCGGCCAAAGGCTGCTGGGCGATCAGTTCCGGCGGCAATTCGAAATGAAAGTCACTGCGCTTCACAGTCGCTGGGCCTCGAAAATCTTCATCGACAGGGTGTTTCTTCATGAGCGGCCGCGAATTCTAGCTTTTTCTGCCCGGACGCTACCGTCGAAGTACACATCTGGCTATAATCCGCGCCTCGCAATGAGCGACTTCGTGCCGAAGTGGCGGAATTGGTAGACGCGCCGGATTCAAAATCCGGTTCTGGCAACAGAGTGCGAGTTCGATTCTCGCCTTCGGCACCATTTGCACACCCGGTTTCCGGTGGACGACGAAAGCCGGTGCACGGAACCGGATCCAACGGCGATCCGCCATGGCGCCGGTGGTCAGCTGGCGTTCCGAATCGCGCCCTGTGCACCGACGCTAAGTCACTGTCTGTTGGCCACATTCCACGTGTTGCGGTAGATTGGACCGAAAAGATCTTAGCCGGTCGGGAGCCTTAATGAATTCACCAGCCTTTGGTCCAGCGTGTCTGGCCATCCTTGTTGCCTTGTTCTCGTCTTTCGCCGTGCAGGCCGAGCCCCTGAGTGTGGCCGATCGCATCAACCAGGCCGAGTCCAGAGCGACCGCGCTCAAAGCACAGAATCAGCAGCTCCAGCAGACGGTGGAATCCCAGGCGGCCGCACTCAGGCGACTGGATCAGATGACCCTAGAGGCACAGACCAAGCTGCAGGCCGAGCGAGACCGCGCGACCTCGCTCAAGCAGGCGCTTGCCGAAACCCAGTTGCAACTGGAGCAGTCTCGCAGTTCCGGCCAGAAAGCCCTGGCGAACCGTGACGCCAAGCTACAGGCCTGCATCGTCGCCTCAGAATCGGGTGCGGCCACGCTCAACACCATGAACTCGACGATCATGGAGTTGCGCCAGCAGCTCGCACTCCATTCCGCCTCGTCGAACCGACTGCAACAGTACGAGGCCGATTTGGCATCCTGCCAACGCAAGAACGCAGCGCAGACGGCCGAGCTGCAAGCCCGAGCGAGCCAGCTCACCGCCCTGCAGGGCGAGAATGCACAGCTTGGCAGGAAATTGGCGCAGCAACAGAGCAGCAACCGTGAGCGGGACAACGTTCTGGCCGCGCAGAGCGAAGCCCTGCAGGTCGAACTCCGCCGCGCCAGAGGCATTCAGGAACAGAAACAGGCCGACATCGATCGGATGCAGTCACAGCTTGCCCATCTGATGGAACGCAACCGCAGCCTGCAGCAACAGCTTGCCAACTCAAGTTCATTGGAGGAGGTCGGCGCCCTGCAGAGGCAGCTGAATCAGCTCAGCAACTCTAACCAGATCTTGCAGCAACAGCTTGCTGATGCCAGATCACCACAGGAATTTGATGCCCTGCAGACACAGCTGGACGAACTGAGCGCCGCCCACCAGCAGGCCATCCAGACCTGCCAGAAGCAACTGAAGGACTCGACACCCAACAGCGAAATCCGCGCATTGCAGTCGCAGAACCTGAGGATGAAGAAGGACTACGACGAAGCTCTGCTAGCCCTGCAGAACTGCGACGCGTTGTACGCCGAAGCGCAGCAGCAAGCCGTCCGTCCGGACCGGGCTGCGGCGGGGCGCGAATGCGAGGACAAGCTTACCCGCGTGCAGACCGAAGCCGATCAGGCGAAAGCCGGCCTGATCAAAGCCAATGAACAGATCAGAAATCTGCAGCAACGCAGTGCGCAGGCGGTTCCGTCTACCAGCGAAAAAGAAGAGCTGTCCCGACTGCGCCTGGCCCTGGAACAGGCCAGGGCACAGATCCGTCAGGCGAACCAGGAACTCGAGACCCAGCGGGCGACAACGACATCCTCAGCAAGCCAGGCCACCGAACTTGCCCGTCTGCAGAGCGAATTGAGCCACGCCCAGGCCAAGCTCCGCGAGGCCAGCGCCAATCTGGAATCCGAATTGCGCACCGAACGCGCGATGCATGCGCTCGCCGAAGCCGATCTGGAAGCGGCTTTGGGATCGGAAATCAAGGACCTGCAATCCGCATTGCGCGCCTGTCAGGCGCGCTGAGCCCGAGCTTTCAGCGAAGCGGGCGCGCCAGGCGCCCGTCTTGACACCGGCTTCACATCCGCCTGAGCAGACTTCAAGGAATTGAATTCTGAGCGGGAGGGTGTCGGTGCAGCAGGAACTGACTGCGGAACAGTTCGGGCTCGAACCCGCCTATAAATTGACCTATCGAGGCATCGCCGCCGATGCCGATCTGGACAAGCTCAATCCGCTGTTCTGTCGACTGCTGCAACTGGCGCCGGAACAGGCCGCTACGGTGCTGAAATCGCCGCCTCTGCACCTGGCCTTTCGCCCGGATCGGGAGCGCTTGCGCGCGCTGCAACTGGGCCTCGCTAAGCTTGGCTGCATCAGCAGCATCGAGACCGCCTGGCGCTATCGCGACTGGACCCTGGACGAGGAACTTCTGCATCGCCTGGAGCCGACACCCAGCCGTCCGCAGCAGGATGTCGCCTTTGCACTGATCCGCATCCATCCGGCGCCCGGCTTCGCGCGGCTCGCCAGGCTGATCAGGCAGTTCCAGGACGGTGACAGTCACATTCTCAACAGCGCTGAGATCCTGATCGAGCGCAACAGCCAGATCGATACCGGAGTCGGCCACTGGTTGCGCGACATTCACCGACGCGTGGAAAAACAGATTAAGGGAGAGAACATTGAAGTGAGGCTGGAAAGCGCCTTCGCGTTGGTGCCCGAAGACGGCAACCAGGCTCAGGACATCCTGAAGATCCTGGAAAAACGCGCCAAGCATCCACCGATCGACCAAAGTGGCGCCAGCATCGCACAGCTGGCGGCCCGACCGATCGCCGGCCGCGCCTGGCACACCTTGCTGGCTCAAGGCCGCGAGAATTTACAGCACAGCGAACTGCCAGAGGCGGTCCGCCAAACCATCCTCGACCAATGGCCCTTGCAGGACAAGCTGACTGAAGCGGTGGACCCGGCCGAAGCTTCCGCGGATCTGGCCCGACTCATCCGGCGCTTTGCCCGCGACCAGCAGCACCGCGATGATCATCGCGACACCCTGCTGCAGGAATTCATCGAACTCGATCGCCTGCCCAGCCTGCCCGCGGTCGCAATGAAGGCCTATCAGATGGCCCAATCGGCCGATGTCGATGCCGAGGAACTGTCGCGCACGGTGGAACAGGATCCGAGTCTCAGCACCCGGCTACTGACGGTGGTCAATTCACCCTACTTCGGCCTGCGCGCCCGGGTCGATTCCATCACCCATGCGTTGGTCATCCTCGGCCGCGAAGAACTCGCCCATCTGGCTCTGCTGCTGAGCAGCGAAGCGGTGTTTCGCGGCCTGAGCAATGCGGCCGGACAGGCCCTCTGGCAACACTCGGCCAGGACCGCCGAGCTTGCACGCGCGCTGGCCCGCATGAGCCGGCGCTTCGAGCCGTCCTCTTCCTATACCGCGGCCCTGCTGCACGATGTGGGCAAGATCTTCCTGCTCAGTTTCGCGCCCAGGCAGCTGCGCAAGATCGAACAGCTGGGCGAGCGCTACGGTCTACCCGACTATGAATTCGAACGCGAATGGTTCGCCCACGACCACGCCACCCTGGGCGCCGCCATGCTACGGCGCTGGGGGCTGCCGGCAAATCTGTGCGAAGCGGTCGAACAGCACCACGGCCCCCTGCCCGGTCAGCCGGGCCCCACACCGGAGGCCGCCCTGGTCGCGCTGGCCGACCACATCGCCCACCGCCTGGAACAGTCGAATGGCTGGGCGGATGGAACCCGCTTGCGACGCTGCCAGTTGCGCGCCTTGCAACCCGACTTCGGCGTTCTCGACATGGCCACCATTGATCTGCTCGCCGAAGAACTGCGCCCGCAGATCAAACAGCTCAACCAGCCCCTGCTGAGCTGAGCCCTGCCTGCCCCGACCGACGCCTAGTCCGGCGCCCAATCTGACTTGAGCACTACACGATAGCGTGCGCGACCAGCCCGCAGGTGCTCGATGGCCTCATTGACCGAACTCATGGCGAATTCGTTCACCCATGGCGCGATCCCATGGCGAGCGCAGAAAGCCAGCATCTTGGCCACGGTGGCCGGCCGCGCCATCGGCGAGCCGGACACGCTTTTCTGCCCACCGATCAAACCGAATGCCGCCAGCTGCACCGGTTCGAGCACTGCTCCGACAAAATGCAGTCGCCCCTTCGGCGCCAGCGCCTGTACATAGGCCATCCAGTCCAGCGCCACATTGACGGTCACCAGCACGAAGTCATAACGCCCGGCCTCGGCCTTCAGGGAGCCCTTGTCGCGGCTGTTAACGATGCGATGGGCGCCCAGACGCCGCGCCTCCTCCGCCTTCGCCTCGCTGGACGTGAATGCGGTGACTTCGCAGCCCCAGGCTTTGAGGAACTGCACGGCAAGGTGTCCCAATCCACCAATCCCCACCACACCCACGCGGTCGGTGGGACGCACATCAAATTCCTGGATCGGACTGAACACGGTCGCGCCGCCGCAGAACAGCGGCCCGGCCGCCGCCGGATCGATGGCTTCGGGCAGGGGTTCGGCCCACAGCCAGTGCGCGCGCACACGTTCGGCAAAGCCTCCGGGGCGACCGACAATGGTCTCCTGAGTCCGGCCACACAGATGCTGCTGGCCCGCAATGCAGGGCGCACAGCAGTTGCAGCTGCCCACGAACCAGCCGATACCGACCCGGTCACCGACCTTTACCCGCTGCGCCCGGGCACCACAGGCGACCACGCGCCCGACAATTTCGTGACCGGGCACCAGCGGATAGCTGCTACGGCCCCACTCGTTATCCAGCATGGACAAATCTGAATGGCAGATGCCGCAATACTCCACCGCGACCTCGACCCACTCGTCAGCCAGGGCGCCCCAGGAAAACTCATGCGCGTGCAACGGGCCGCCGGCTTCATGCGCCGCCCAGGCCCGGATTTTCTCGTCCATGCTTTCTTCCCGTTCCATTTCCAGCCCTCACTGTGGCCGAGTCCGGTCTTTCCATCAAGGGGGGCAATATGTACTATACATTTATGTATTTACCGGGCTAGGGACTAGTCTTGGTACCCAAGAAAAACAGGAGACGCACTATGGAAGCCCGCCAGAACCCACTGGGAACCGACGGATTCGAATTTGTCGAGTTCACCGCCCCCGATGCCGCCGGCATCGAACAGCTGCATCAGCTGTTCCGCATCCTCGGATTCAGCGCCATTGGCCGCCATCGCAGCAAGGATGTAACCCTGTACCGTCAGGGCGACATCAATTTCATGGTCAACGCCACCCCCTATACGCATTTCCATCAGTTTGCCCAGGTCCATGGTCCCTGCGCCTGCGCGATGGGCTGGCGCGTTGCCGATGCCCCCAAGGCCCTGAAGTACGCAATCGATCAGGGCGCCCACGAATTCATGGCGCCTTCGGGCTACATGGAATTGAAAATCCCGGCCATTTATGGCATCGGCAACAGCGTGCTGTATCTCAATGATCGCTATCACAAGCACTCCATTTACGATGTCGACTTCGTGCTGGACGAGGATCTCGATCCGACCCCGCAGGGGGTCGGCCTGCACACCATCGACCACCTCACCCACAACGTCGAACGCGGCAACATGAATGTCTGGTCCGGTTTTTACGAAACCATCGCCAACTTCAAGGAAATCCGTTATTTCGACATCGAGGGCAAGGTCACCGGTTTGCTGTCACGGGCCATGACCTCGCCCTGCGGCAAGATCCGCATCCCGATCAACGAATCCGCAGACGCGCAGTCGCAGATCGAGGAATTCCTGCGCCAGTACCGGGGCGAAGGGATCCAGCACATCGCCCTGGCCACGGATGACATTTACGCCACCGTGGAAGCCCTCAAAGCCAATGGCGTGAGTTTCATGGAAACCCCCGACACCTATTACGACCGGGTCGATGAACGCGTGCCTGGCCATGGCGAAGATCTGGAGCGGTTGCGCGAGCTGAACATCCTGATCGATGGGGCCCCGACCGCCGGCGGCGGCATCCTGCTGCAGATTTTCACCAGCACCGTCATTGGTCCGATTTTTTTCGAGATCATTCAACGCAAGGGCGATGAAGGCTTTGGCGAAGGCAACTTCCGCGCATTGTTCGAATCCATCGAGGAAGACCAGATCCGCCGCGGCGTGATCCAGGCCGACAACGATGCGTAACTGGATCCGCACCCCGCACCGCGAAGGCTCGATCTCGCGCCAGGCTCATGCCGACCTGCCCAGCGACGCGCCGTACGAACGGGAGATGGGCCGCTCCGGCTTTTTCGGCCCGACCGCCCATCTCCACCACAAGCGTCCTCCCACCGGCTGGAGTCGCTGGGACGGACCGCTGCGCCCGCGCGCCTATGACCTGAACCAGTTGCGCCAGCACGACACCTCACCCTGGGACGCGCCGGTCCTGCTCTCCAACCCGCACTGTCAGATTCGATACTGGCAGCTCGACGTGGAAATGCAGGCGCTGGCCCGCAATGCCGATGGCGACCAACTGCTGTTCGTGCATCGCGGTGCGGCCGAACTGTTCTGCGATTTCGGGCATCTGAGCCTGCGCGATGGCGACTATCTGATCCTGCCGCGTGGCACGATGTGGCGGCTGAGCCCCCGCGAAACCTGCAGCCTGCTGATGATCGAAGCCAGCAATGACAGCTTCCAACTGCCGGACAAGGGCCTGCTGGGTCCGCAGGCGATTTTCGACCCCGCGATGCTCGACCGTCCGAGCCTGAATCAGGCCTACTTTGATCAGCAAAGCGATGATCCATGGACCATCGAAATCAAGCGCCGCAACGAACTGTCGCATGTGCATTATGACTACAATCCGCTGGACGTGATGGGCTGGCATGGCGACCTGAGTCCGGTGCGCATCAACTGGCGTGACATGCGCCCGCTGATGTCCCATCGCTACCATCTGCCGCCCTCGGTCCACACCACTTTCGTCGCCGCCCGCTTCGTGGTCTGCACTTTCGTGCCACGCCCGATCGAATCGGATCCGGGCGCCCTGAAAGTGCCCTTCTTTCACAACAATGATGATTTTGACGAAGTGATTTTCTATCATGCCGGCGATTTCTTCTCGCGTGACAAGATCGAACCGGGCATGCTCACCTGGCATGCCTCCGGCTTTACGCACGGCCCGCATCCCAAGGCCTTCGCCGCCGGCGCCCGGGCGGCGCGCAGCATGACCGACGAAGTCGCGGTGATGGTCGACACCCGCGATGCCCTGCAGGCCGCCGGGACGCTGGACAAGGTGGAACTGGAAGACTACGCCGATTCCTGGCAACCGGAGAATGAAGCATGAAGCTTGCCACCCTGGACAATGGCAGCCGCGACGGCGCCCTGGTAGTCGTCAGCCGTGACCTCAGCTGCAGCATCCCGGCCGGCGCCATCGCCCCCAGCCTGCAGTTCGCGCTGGACAACTGGAAAGACTGCGAACAAGCACTGCAGCGCCTGTCACAACGCCTGAACGAACAGCCCGGACTGGGCGAGACTTTCAATCCGGCACGTTGTATGGCGCCGCTGCCACGGGCCTATCAGTGGGCCGATGGTTCGGCCTACGTCAATCACGTCGCTCTGGTCCGGCAGGCCCGAGGCGCCGAAATGCCACAGTCATTCTGGACCGAACCGCTGATCTACCAGGGCGGCAGCGATGCCTTTGTCGGCCCCCGTCAGCCCATCTCGATTGCCGATGCGGCCTGGGGCATCGACCTGGAAGCGGAAATCGCGGTGATCACCGATGATGTGGCGATGGGCAGCACGCCACAGCAGGCCGGCACGGCCATCCGGCTGCTGATGCTGGTCAATGACGTGTCCCTGCGCAATCTGATTCCCGGCGAACTGGCCAAGGGTTTCGGCTTCTTCCAGAGCAAACCGGCCACCGCCTTTTCCCCGGTCGCCGTCACCCCTGATGAACTCGGCGCAGCCTGGCAACACCACAAACTGCACCGACCCTTGCTCAGTTGGATCAACGACGCCCCGCTGGGGCGCCCCGATGCCGGCGTCGACATGACCTTCGACTTCGCCCAGTTGGTGGCCCATGCGGCCCGCACCCGCCACTTGCGTGCCGGCAGCATCATCGGCTCGGGCACCGTATCCAATCGCGATGCCGATGGTGGCCCTGGCCGGCCGATCAGTGAAGGTGGTCTGGGATATTCGTGCCTGGCGGAGCTGCGAACGGTGGAGAAAATCCGCAGCGGCGAGATCCGCAGCAGTTTTCTGCAGTTCGGCGACCAGGTCAGAATCGACATGCATGATGACCAGGGCCGCAGTCTCTTCGGCGCAATCGAGCAGGCCGTCACCCAGTACCAGCCGGATCAAGCGCATGGCCCTGACGCTCCATAGCTACTGGCGCTCCAGCGCAGCCTGGCGGGTGCGTATCGCGCTGGAACTCAAGGGTCTGGACTATGAAATCCGGCCGGTCCATCTGCTCAAGGACGGCGGCGAGCAGCACCGGGCGGACTACCGCCAGCACAGCCCGGAAGGCCTGGTTCCCAGCCTCGTCCACGATGACTGGTCCCTTTCCCAGTCACTGGCCATCTGCGAGTATCTGGAAGCCTGCTGGCCCCAGCCCGCCCTGCTGCCCGCAGACGCCCGCGGCGCAGCACGCGTGCGCAGTTTCTGCGCGCTGATTGCCTGTGACACCCACCCCCTGAACAATCTGCGCGTCCTGCGCTATCTGGAAGACCCTCTCGGGCTGACCGAAGACGCACGAAAACAGTGGTATCAGCACTGGATCGCGCGTGCCTTCTCCGCCCTGGAAGCCCGTCTGCAGGACCGCAGCAGCCGCTTTGCCTTTGCCGACACCCCGGGCATGGCCGAATGTTTTCTGCTGCCACAGCTGTACAACGCCCGCCGTTTCAACTGCCCCCTGCAGGCCTATCCCGGCCTGCTGGCCATCGAGCAGGCATGCGAGAGTCTGCCCGCATTCCAGGCCGCCCATCCCGACCAGCAAATCGACAAACCGCAATGAATCCAGTTCTTTGGCAGCCTTCCGCCGAGCGGATCGAGCAGGCCTTGCTCAGCCGTTTTCAGCAGACCCTGACGCAGACGCAGACCCAGGGCGGCGTGCCTGAAGGCCGGAATTATGCGGAGTTCCACGCCTGGTCGGTGCGCGAACCGGCCATGTTCTGGAACGCCCTGTGGGATTTCTGTGGGGTCATCGGCGAACGCCGCGGTCCGGTGCTCGAAGGCACCGGCATGCCCGGCGCCCGATTTTTTCCGCAGGCCCGCTTGAACTTCGCCGAAAATCTACTGGAGCGCGGCCAGGCACAGGCCTGCGCCCTGCACTATCGGGACGAGACCGGCCAGGACATCCGCCTGACTCGCAGCGAACTCAAGACCGCGGTGGCCCGCATGGCCTGCGCCTTTCGCGCCTGCGGCCTGAGTGCCGGCGACCGGGTGGCCGCGATGCTGCCCAATCGCCCGGAAACCGTCATCGCGATGCTGGCCACCACCAGTTTGGGTGCGGTCTGGTCGTCCTGCTCCCCTGATTTCGGCGCGGCCGGCGTACTGGATCGATTCGGCCAGATCAAACCCAGTGTGTTCCTCGCCTGCTCCGGCTACGCCTACGGCGGCAAGCATTTCGACACCCGTGCCAAGGCACTGGCGGTACGCGCCGAACTGGGCGAACTCAAGGGCGCCTTCCTGCTTGACCCTTGCGCAGCGGACGCCGAGATCGAGGCGCCAGGTTTCGCCCCCTGGTCCACACTGAGCGCCGCCACCGCCGACCCCCTGAACTACGTGCGGCGCGCGTTCAACGATCCGCTGTACATCCTGTATTCCAGCGGCACCACCGGGGCCCCCAAATGCATCGTCCACGGCATTGGCGGCACCCTGTTGCAGCACCTCAAGGAGCATCAATTGCAGGCCGACATCCGGCCGGGCGATCCGATGTTTTACTACACCACCTGTGGCTGGATGATGTGGAACTGGCTGGTCTCAGGGCTGGCCAGCGAAGCCAGCGTGCTGCTGTTCGACGGCTCGCCTTTCTCGCCCTCACCGATGGTGCTGTTCGATTTCATCGAGCAGACCGAGGCGCGATTCTTCGGCGTTTCCGCCAAGTTCATCGATGCCTTGAAGAGCCGCGGCCTGCGCCCCGCCGACCACTACGCGCTGAAACACCTGCGCAGCATCGCTTCCACCGGCTCGCCGCTGGTGGCGGAGTCCTTCGCCTACTGCTACGAGGCGATCAAACGCGATGTGGCGGTCCAGTCGATCTCGGGTGGAACCGACATCGTGTCCTGCTTTGTCCTCGGCAACCCCTGGCAGGCCGTGCATGCGGGCGAGATCCAGGGCAAGGGCCTGGGCATGGCGGTCGATGTCTGCGATGCGCAAGGCCGCAGCCTGCCCACGGGTGAAAAAGGTGACCTGATCTGCCGCCAGCCCTTCCCATCGATGCCGATCGGCTTCTGGAACGATGCCGATGGCTCGCGCTACCGGCGCGCCTACTTCGAGACCATTGCGGGCGTCTGGCATCATGGCGACTACGCCGAAATCACGCCGCAGGGCGGACTCATCATCCATGGCCGCTCCGATGCTACCCTGAATCCCGGCGGCGTGCGGATCGGCACCGCCGAAATTTACCGCCAGGTCGAACAGATACCGGGCATCACCGAATCCCTGGCGATCGGCCAGCGCTGGCAGGACGATGTTCGCATCATCCTGTTTGTCATCCTCGAAGCCGGCGTCCGGCTTGATCTCCAACTGGAGCAGCAGATCCGGCAGCGGATTCGCCGCGGCGCCAGTCCGCGCCATGTCCCGGCCAAGATCATTCAGGTCAGCGACTTTCCCCGCACCCGCTCCGGCAAGCTGGCCGAGCTTGCGGTGCGCGCGATGATCGAGGGCGAGGAAGTGAAAAATGTCAATGCCCTGGCCAACCCGGAATCGCTGCAGCTGTTTGCCGCCATCGACAGCCTGAGCCAGGACTGACGCCTCACCACCGGCTCAATCCTGGCATGTAGCGCCCGGATCAGCGGCGTCCGAAACTTTGCAATCGCCACAGCGCAATGCCCGCCAGCATTGCGGTTGGTCCCAGCGCCGCCGTCGCGGCGGGCCAGTCGAAGACCTGGCCCAGGCTGCCGGCAACCTCGTTCACCACGTAAAAGCCAATGCCGATCATCACGCCAATGAACAGACGCTCGCTGGCGCCGGTATCCCGCAACGGCCCGAGCACGAATGGCACGGCCAGAATCACCATTACCATCACCGTCAGCGGTGCCGCCAGCTTGCGCCAGAAGGCATATTTCGGCGCGGTTGCATCCAGACCGTTGTCCTGCAGATAGCGGATGTACTGAAACAGCCCGCGCAAGGACAGCCCATCGGCCTTCAACACGAACAACTGCAGCAATTCCGGTTCCAGTCCGATGTCCCATTCGCCCTGCGACTGATGCCGAATTTTCACCCCTGCCTCGTCGATTTCGGTCACCCGAAGATTGCGCGCCAGCCAGCGACCACCCTGGTAGACCGCCGCATCCATCGCCACCGTGCTGGTCAGACGATGGCTGTCCCGGTCCACCCGCAAGGCGCGAATCCGACCCGCGGTGCGATGATCAGGCAAGGCCTCGACGCGAATGAAATGCTCACCCTGCCGCAGCCAGATGGTGCGGCTGCTGGCACGGTCCTGGCCAAAGCGCGCCTGCACCGAGATTTCATCCGCCTTGTGCTGCGCTAAAGGCACGATGAATTCGCCCAGCAACAGCACGGCAACACCGAGCATCAATCCGGCCTTGGCCGCCGCACCTGCGATCCGCAGCACCGAAACGCCGGCGGCCTGGATCACCACCAGTTCACCTGCGGCCGCCAAGCCGCCCAGGCCCAGAATGGTGCTCAACAAGACGATCAGCGGAAACATCTGATACAGCAGTTCCGGCAGCTTCAGCAGGGTCACCAGCGTCGCGGTCAGCAAAGTGAACTGGCCCTGCCCCAGATCGTCAAGTTGCTCCACCAGGGTGACAAAACCGGAAATCCCGGTGAGCGCCAGCGCCACCACCACGCACATGCCGAGCATGGCGCCACGCAGATGCCGGTCCAGAATCTTCATGCGCGCTGCAGGCGGATGCGCTCGATCCAGCCTCCTCGCACCGCATACAGACGCAGGGCCACCAGCGCTACGAGCAGATGCACCCACCAAAGGCCGATCCAGGGCGGCAACTCGCCCGACTCCAGCCAGGCCTGGGCCACGCCGAGCAGATTGAAATAGACAATGTAGATCACGATCCCAAGCGCAACCTTGCTGTAACGACCGCTGCGGGCCTCGGTCTTGGACAGAGGCACCGACAGCAGGGCCAGCAGGAGCACGGCCAGGGGCGAGGACAGACGCCACTGCAGTTCGGCGATGTCCCGGGGGTCGGCGGAACCGATCAGATCAAAACTGGATTTGTTCGCCTGTCGGCTGGAACGATAGATGAACTCGGGCGGCTCCATCGTCACTCCATGCTCGGCGAAATGCGTGATGCGGAACTGCGCCTCGCCGGGCACGCCATCCACCCGATAGCCGTCGAGCAGGACCAGGCTGCGCGCGCCGGTCTTCTCGTCCAGACGCTGCACGCCGCGCGGCGCCGTCACCACGCTTTCCCCGTCCACCTCCAGCAGTTGCACGAAGACGTCCCGGATCTCGGAGCCATCGGCCGCAACGGACTCCACATAGAAGACCCCGCGATCATCCGGCAATTCCCTGAAGCGACCCGGCTCGACCACTCCGAAACGCAGTTCCTGAGCCGCTTTCTTGGTCATGTAATCCACCGTTCGACCGGCCAGCGGACTGAGATACAGGCTCAACACGCCGGTCAGAACCGCCAGCACGAAGCCCAGGCGCATGAAGGGCCGGTACAGACGCCCCATGCCCACGCCACAGGCATGCATCGCGGCGATTTCGCTGTCGCGGTACATCCGCCCCAGCGCCAGCATGGAGCCAAGCAGCAGGGAAATCGGCGTCAGAATGGTGAGATATTGCAGGCTGGACAGCACCACGACCTTCCAGAGCAGGTCCGGCGGGATCGTGCCCTTCGCCGCCTCGGCCAGAAACCGCGCGAAGCGGGTGCTGAGCATGATCGCCATCAGCACGGCGGTCACCGCCAGCCAGGTGCGGCCGGCTTCCAGAAACAGATAGCGCTCGAGAATTTTCCGGCGCAAGCCGCTCTCCCTTGAGGTGTTGGTTCCACGCAGCGGCATCCGGGCCGCGCAGGTGCGTTATGATTCTAGGACACTTTTCCAGTTGTCCGGATATGAAATATCAAACCAAGGCCGGCGCGCCTGAAAAACAGCGCACCGCATGTCTCGTCCTCGCGGTCTTTGAACGCCGCAAGCTGAGCGTTCCGGCCCAGGCCGCCGACGCCGCCTGTGACGGCGCCCTCGCGCAGATCCTCGCGCGCGGCGACATCGACGGCAAGAGTGGCCAGACCTTGCTGCTGCAAGCCATTGAGGGCATCGCCGCCGATCGAGTGCTGCTGGTCGGCTGCGGCAAACAGAAGAGCTTCGATGCTCGGCAATACCTCAAGGCCCAGGCCACCGCCGCCGCCGCGCTCGGCGCTCTGGGCGCCAAGGATTGCCTCAATACCCTGACGCTGCTGGAAATCTCCGGTCGCGACAAGGCCTGGGCGGTGCAGCATGCGGTGCTGGCGATGGACGCCCAGTTCTATCGTTTTGACGAGCTGAAAAGCGAGAAAGCGCCGGCCCGCACCCTGAAGACCGTGCAGCTTGCAATCTCGAACAAGAGCAAGGCGCTGGAACAGGCCTTAAGCCTGGGAGTCGCGACTGCGGCTGGCGTCGCCCTGAGCATGGATCTGGGCAACCGGCCGGGCAATCTGTGCACCCCCACGGACCTTGCGGAACAGGGCCTGAAACTGGCCAATCAGTACAAGACCATCGATTGCCGGGTGCTGGAAGAAAAGGAGATGGAAAAGCTCGGGATGGGTGCGCTGCTGTCGGTATCTCGCGGCAGCCGCGAACCGGCCAAACTGATCGTGATGGAGTACAAGGGCGGCGACGCATCGGCTACGCCGATTGCGCTGGTCGGCAAGGGCCTCACCTTTGATGCCGGCGGCATCAGCATCAAGCCATCGGCACGCATGGAGGAAATGAAATTCGACATGTGCGGCGGCGCGACCGTGTTCGGCGTGTTTCAGGCGCTCGCCGAATCCGATCTGCCCCTGCACGTGGTTGGCGTCGTGCCCAGTTCGGAGAACCTGCCGGACGGCGCCGCCAACAAACCGGGCGACGTGGTCACCAGCATGGCCGGACTGACCATCGAGGTGATCAATACCGATGCCGAAGGACGGCTGATTCTCTGCGACGCACTGACCTATACCCAGCGCGAGTACAAACCGCGGGTACTGATCGACATGGCCACCCTGACCGGCGCCTGCGTCGTCGCCCTGGGCGAACATGCCACCGGGCTGTTCGCGAACAACCAGGAACTGGCCCAGAACCTGCTCGACGCCGGCGAGCAGAGCTGTGACCGCGCCTGGCAGATGCCCTTGTGGGAGGACTACCAGGCACAGATCAAGAGTACGGTGGCGGACATCGCCAATGTCGGCGGGCCCGGCGCGGGCGCGATCACCGCGGCCTGCTTCCTGCACCGTTTCACCAAGCAGGCGAACTGGGCCCATCTGGATATCGCCGGCACCGCCTGGACATCCAAGAAGTACTCCACCGGTCGTCCGGTGCCCCTGCTGATGCAGTATCTCGCCCAGCAGGCCAAGTGACCCGGGTCAGCTTCTACATCCTGGAACAAGGAACGGCAGACGCGCGCGAGCGTTTCGTCTGCCGTTTGCTGGAACGCATCTATCAGGAGGGACAGCGGGTCTACGCCCATGTCCCCGATCCCTTGAGCCAGGGTCGGCTGGATGAACGCCTGTGGACCTTCCGGGACGACAGCTTTGTGCCGCACGACCATGAATCCACCGACTGCGACAGTCACATCGTCATTGGCAGCGGCACTCAACTGCCGCAGCGGCGCGAGGTCCTGCTCAATCTGGACATTGCCAGCGGCGAGCCACCGCAGTTCTTTGCCAGCTTCGAACGCATGCTGGAAATCGTCGCCGGCGACGAACGCGAACGCGCGCTGGCGCGGCAGCGCTACGGGTTCTATCGTCATCGCGGCTACGAACTGCAGACCCACAAAATCGCCTGAGCCGCCAGGGTCACTCCGCCAAAGCCTATATAATCAGCGACTTTTCGTCGCCGCCTGAAACGCAGAGTCAAGAATACGCATGGACAAGAATTACGATCCTTCGCAGATCGAAGCGCGCTGGTACGCGCAATGGGAAAAAAACGGCGACTTTCGCATGGGCATGACCGGCGAGTCCTACTGCATCATGATTCCGCCACCCAATGTCACCGGCAGCCTGCACATGGGGCATGCATTCCAGGACACGATCATGGACGCCCTCACACGCTATCACCGGATGAAGGGCCATGCGACCTTGTGGCAACCCGGGACCGATCATGCCGGCATCGCCACCCAGATGGTGGTGGAACGCCAGTTGGCCGCGGAAGGCAGCAACCGCCATGAACTCGGGCGCGACAAATTCCTCGACAAGGTCTGGGCCTGGAAGGCCGAATCGGGCGGCAACATCACCCGGCAGCTCCGCCGCATGGGGGCCTCGGTAGACTGGGAGCGCGAACGTTTCACGATGGATGCCGGTCTGTCCAAGGCGGTCACCGAGGTGTTCGTGAAACTGCATGCCGAAGGCCTGATCTATCGCGGCAAGCGGCTGGTCAACTGGGACCCGATCCTGAAGACCGCGGTCTCGGATCTGGAGGTTGAAGCACAGGAGGAAAATGGCCATCTGTGGCATTTCCGCTATCCCCTGAGCGATGGCTCCGGTCATGTCACCGTCGCGACCACCCGGCCCGAAACGATGCTGGGCGACAGTGCCGTAGCGGTGCACCCTGAGGATGAACGCTATCGCGCGCTGATCGGCAAGACCGTCCGCCTGCCGCTGGTCGAGCGCGAAATTCCGGTCATTGCCGATGACTATGTCGACAAGGATTTTGGCACCGGCGTCGTGAAAATCACGCCCGCTCACGATTTCAATGACTATGAAATGGGTCAGCGCCATCAATTGCCGCTGATCAACATCCTCAATGATGATGCCAGCATCAACGAAGTGGCGCCCGAAAAGTATCGGGGCATGGACCGCTTTGTCGCCCGCCAGGCGGTGGTCGCCGACCTGGAGGCGCTGGGCCTGCTCGCCAAGGTCGACGATCACACGCTGATGGTGCCCCGCGGCGATCGCACCCATCAGGTCCTGGAGCCCTATCTGACCGATCAATGGTTCGTCAAAGCCGCGCCCCTGGCACAGCCGGCCATCGAGGCGGTGGAATCGGGACGCATCCGCTTCGTACCGGAAAACTGGTCCAAGACTTATTTCGAGTGGATGCGCAATATCCAGGACTGGTGCATTTCCCGGCAAATCTGGTGGGGCCACCGGATCCCGGCCTGGTACGACGATGACGGTCAGGTCTATGTCGGACGTGATGAAGCCGAAGTCCGGCAGTTGCACCAGTTGCCCGCCGATCGGGTCCTGCGCCAGGACGAGGATGTGCTGGATACCTGGTTTTCCTCGGCCCTGTGGCCCTTTTCTACCCTGGGCTGGCCGGAACGTACCGCCGAACTGGCCAAGCACTACCCGACCAGCGTCCTGGTCACCGGCTTCGACATCATCTTTTTCTGGGTCGCCCGGATGATCATGATGGGCCTCAAGTTCATGGACGACGTGCCGTTCCGCGAGGTCTACGTGCATGGACTGGTGCGTGACGCCTCCGGCGCCAAGATGTCCAAGTCTAAGGGCAATGTGATCGATCCGCTGGACATCGTCGATGGCATTACTCTGGACGCCCTGCTCAGCAAGCGCACCAGCGGCATGATGCAGCCACAGCTCGCCCAGAAGATCGCGCAGCAGACCCGCACCGACTTTCCCGAGGGCATCCCCTCGCATGGCACGGATGCGCTGCGTTTCTACTTTGCTGCGCTGGCCTCCACCGGCCGGGACATCCGATTCGACACCCAGCGTCTGGCCGGCTACAAGAACTTCTGCAACAAGCTCTGGAACGCCGCACGCTACGTCAACATGATGGTGGCCGAGCACGATCTGCAGGCCGCCACGGTCACCAGTCCCGGCATCGCCGAGCGCTGGATCTGTTCCAAGATGAATACCCTGATCACCTCGGTCAATCAGCACTATGCCATTTACCGATTTGATCTGATTGCGGCCGAGCTGCACGAGTTCGTCTGGCACCATTTCTGCGACTGGTACCTGGAACTGAGCAAGCCGGTGCTGCAACACGGCGAGGACCCGGCCGGCCAGCTCGCCACCGCCCGCTGCCTGGTCAGCGTGCTGGAAACCATCCTGCGCCTGCTCCACCCGATCATGCCCTTCATCACCGAAGAGATCTGGCAGGGCATCGGTCCGCTGGCAGGCAAATCAGGCACAAGCCTGATGCATCAGCCCTTCCCCAGTCCGGATGCCGACGCCCATGATGCACAGGCGGAAGACGAGATCGACTGGTTGCAGCAAAGCCTGCTGGGTCTGCGGCAGATCCGCGGCGAAATGGACATCTCACCCGGCAAGCCGCTGGACGTGCTGGTTGCCGATGCCCAGGCACAGGACGAGACCCGGCTGCAGAAGCTCGGCCTATGGCTTAAGGCACTGGGTCGCATCCAGTCGCTGAGTCCGGCCGGTGAGCAGCCACCAGAATCCGCCATTGCCATGGTCGGTCAGATGAAGCTGCTGGTGCCGATGGCAGGACTGATCGACAAGGACGCCGAACTGGCCCGACTGGACAAGCGGATCGCCAAACTGGGCAAGGAAGTTGCCGCCGCCGAGGCCAAGCTGAACAATCCGGCTTTCGTCGCCAAGGCGCCCGAGAACGTGGTCGCCAGCGCACGGGAACAGGCGGAGCGGCAGCGCCAGGCCTTGACGGATCTGCGCAACCAGCACGCCCGCATCAGCGCGTTATAGCGCCGGCAGCCCCCGCCCCCAGCAGGCCGAAGTGGCTCGCGCCAGACTTGCAACGGCGATCCAGCCCCGAACGCCGATCGCCGCCCAGGAAACCATACGCTCCGGCCGTGACGGGCTGTTTGAGCGGTCGTGCGCTGGCCACAGGGTTGTCATCCATGTCGGCCCGGCGACGTTCCGAGACATCGGAGGCTCGCGGCGAATCGGCTTCCTCGCCGACCGCGAGCACCTTGCGCCAGCTGGATCTCAAGTCCTGGCTGGCGTCGGCACGCTGCGCCAACTCTTGATCCAGATGCATCGCCCGCTGGACCAGGCGCAGGACCTGTTCCAGTTCGGCTCGCGCCATGGGTTTGGACAACCAGTGATCGATACCGGCCCGGACAGCCGCAGCCTGGGCTTCCGGAGTGGCATCCGCCGAAACGGCAAAGATCAGCGGCTGCCGGCCCAGCGGCAAGGCACGGATCTGCGTGCTGGCGCCAAGACCATCAAGCACCGGCATGTGCAGATCGGTCAGGATCAGATCGAAGTCCTGGCGGCCTGCCGCCGCAACCGCAGCCTCACCATCGTCCACCACCGTCACATCCTCGCAACCGGCACGGCTGAGCATCGTGCGCAAAACCAGCTGGTTGACCGGCACGTCCTCGGCCACCAGGATCTTCAAGCCCTTGCCCAGAGCAGGCCGCGGCGGCAGAAGAGCGGCGCCTGGCCGCGGCTTGCTCAAGCAGCGCCAGATCCGGCGCGGACTGATGACAGCCTCCAGAGCGGCTGGATCCAGCACCGCTTCGGCGCCCCGCGGGCCACGCAGTTCGATCCAGGCACCCGGCCTGAATTCGGCCGCCGACTCCAGTCCACAGCGCTGCCAGCGTGCGGTCAGGGCCAGCACCGGCAGAATGTCCGGCGCCAGGCCGCCATGCACCAGAACAGATTCCGGCTGCCGCGCGGACACTTCCTCCGCGCGGCGCATGCGCATGATGAAGTGAAAGCGCGAACCGCTTGCCGGCTCGCTCTCGGCCCAGATGCGGCCACCGGATTGCTCACAGATCTGCCGGCAGATGGCCAGCCCCAGTCCCGTGCCGCCGTATTGACGAGTGGTGGATGGATCCGCCTGGATGAATTCGTCGAACAGGACCGCCACGCGATCGGTTTCGATGCCGAGTCCGGTGTCCTCGACGTCAACCCGCAGGGCGCCCGCATCGCCTGCGTCGCACTGCCACTGCAGACGCAGCGTGATGCCGCCCTGGGCGGTGAACTTGGCCGCGTTGGATAACAGGTTCAGGATGACCTGCCGCAGCCGATGGGGATCTCCGATCAGCCGTTGAGGCAGGGCTTGATCGGCCAGCAGACGCAAGCTCAGCCCTTTCTCCCGCAGCTGCGGGAGAATCATCTCGATCGCATCTTCGAAAGGTTCGATGGTGGCAAACGCCACATCTTCAAAAGGCAGTTGACCGGATTCCAGCTTGGCGAAATCCAGCACGTCATTAACGACGGCCAGCAAGGCCTGACCGCTGTTCTGGATCGTGTCCAGACAGGCCTGCTGCTCGGCATCAAGCGCGGAGTCCTGCAACACCGAGGCCATGCCCAGAATGGCATTCAAGGGCGTGCGGATCTCGTGCGACATGTTGGCGACGAATCGGGTACGCGCCCGGCTCAGAGATTCCGCCTGCTCCTTGGCCAGGGCCAGGGCCTGGGCCGCCTGCCAGCGCTCCTCGATGTCGACCAGGGTACCGATGTATCCGGCCTGCTCCCAGGCCGCACCGGCCGGTGCCACCAGCAATTCGAATCGACGCCAGCCTTGCGCCTGATGGCATAGACGAACTTCCCGGCGGATCGCAGGCTCACCGCCAACCAGCATTTTCAGCGCCTGGCGCAATTCGGCCTGATCGTCGGGGTGAATGAAACGCAGCAGACTTTGTCCAACACTCGCCTCCAGACTCTGCCCCGTGCTCACCACCCAGGCCGGATTCAGATAATCCAGTCGCGCGGCCGCGTCACAGCGGAAGATGACCTCGCTGACCGCATTAAGCACCTGGCGATGACGCTCCTCGCTGCGCCGCAGGGCGGCCTCGGCAGCCCGGGTTGCGCTGACATCCCGTTCGATAGCGATGAAATTCTGCAGCACGCCGGCGTCATCGAACACCGGCGAGCATTCGATGCGCACCCAGTAGGGCGCTCCGGCCTTGGTGTAATTCACCAGTTCGCAGCTGAATCCTTGCTCACAGGCCACCGCTTCATGCATCTGTCGAATCGTCTCGACATCGGTCTGCGGCCCTTGCAGGCAGCCACCGGGCGAGCGCCCACGCAGTTCGCCAAGTCGATATCCCGTGGCCTCTTCGAATGCCGCATTGACCCATTCCGTCCGACCGCGTGCATCCGTGATCACCACCATGTTGTCGGTTTTGCGGGCCACTAGAGACAGCTTTCGAGTCCAGTTTTCGTTCTCTTCCAGGGCCTGCTGCGCCAGACGATGCTCGGTCACGTCGACCATCGAGGCATACCATTGACGCCCATCGCGGGTCGCCCGCAAGGCCAGGATTCGCAGTCCGCCGAAGCGGCTGCGAATCCGCACCTCACGACTGATGCTAAGGTCCTGGGCGAAAGCGCTCGCGAGCTCCGTGCTGACGTCTTCATCGACGACATGGTCGAGCAGACAGCCGCCCAGCGATTCAGCTACCGGGATTCCCAGCAAACGCGTCCACGCCGAATTGAGAAAATTCAGACGGGCTTCAGCATCACAGCGCAGGACAATTTCACCGAGGAGATCGACCAATGTGCCGAATTCGCGGTCGCGCGCCGACAGTTGCTCGACCAGGCGGGCCTGGATCTGTAATTGGAGTTCTTCTGCGGTAGGCATCATGAGGACTCGATCCGCCTAGGCGATGGCCGCCAGCACCGCGGTGCTGTCGGTCACCGTGGCATAAAGCGGAAAGACCTGATCGCAATAGAAATTCTGTTCGAAGATGGTGCGTCCTGACGTGCAGTCTCTGAGAACATGGACGCGGAAGCCTCGATCTGCGGCGTCGCGGCCGGTCGAGTCGATGCAGATCGAGGTCACGGTGCCGGCAAGCAGCACATTTTCGATGCCGTGCGCCTGCATCACCTGCTCAAGCTCGGTATTGGAAAACGCATTCAGGCCACGCTTGCCGGGCAATTCCAGAATCCTGTCGGCATAGGGTCTGAAGGCGTCAATCGTGGCCGCACCCTTGCTGCCATAGCGGAAAGCGCCCATTTCCTTAATCGCTTTGAGGATTCCGACCGGCTCGCTCAACTCGCGGTAATCCGACGTGAAATGGATCGGCGTGGCGACCACCAGGCCGAATTCATCGGCCGCGCTGGCCAGCAATTCAAGGGTGTTCTGCAGCACGCCGCTGACGCGCGAGGATTCCTCGATCACGCTGTTCAGAATGCCGTCCGCAGCGAAATAATCGTTCTGGAAGCCGATCAGGAGCAGCGCTGTCTTAGATAGGTCCATGACAGGCTCCTTGACCAGATGCGGGCACGAGCCGGGCAAGGCACGCAGAGCACGCGTTATCGACTTTCTCGACCTGACGCGGACCTGAGGCCGCGCGGCTGGCAGACAGGACTGAAAATGAGAATCTGAACATCAGGACAGTCACGCTTGGGGAATGTCCTGCCTTTATCGCAATCCGCGTGCCAGCCTAGATAAAGATTTTATCCATTTGTTTTATATGGTTATTTTTCAATCCATCATCACCTGGAAGCGCCATTGCGCAAATCGCCAACCAATTTGCTTTGCATTTTGCAAAGCGGCTTGCATGAGATGTGTCAGCGGCGGGCTCTCAGGCCACCTGACTCCGACGTTGCCGAGCCTCGACCCGATCCAGACAGAGATCCAGCGTGCGACTGATGCAGGTTTGATGACGAATCATCGCCAGTTTCGGCCAGGTCGAGCGCTCACCCTGCAGGATCAGGCGGCGGACATCGCGATCCCGCGGGTTGCGGATCACCCGCGTGTAATTACCGAGATCGAAGCCTGGCAGCAGGGTGACATTGCCGCGATAGTCCTGGTCGAGAACGCCGGTGGCGTAATCCAGATGGCGCCGGATGCGCTGCAGCGGTTGTGGCAGATTGTTGCGCATGAAACGCAGCGCCGCCTTGGCCTGAAAACGAGCCGATCCCAGCGCCAGCCGCTTGGCGCCGTGAATCAGGCCGGACTCGTTCGGCTCTCGCGCACTGATGAATGGCAGGACATGCGGGTTGGTCTGACTGACGATGAAATGATTGACATTGAACAGGCGCCGCAGTCGCATGCGCGGCAGATCGCTCTGCAGCGATCCGTCCGCCCAGCGCAAGGAGGGCATATACGGCTCGCGCTTGCGCTGCAGATTGCGAGTGGCCAGCTTGACTGGCGGAAACAGCAGCGGAACCGCGCAGGACGCCAGCACCGCTTCGCGCATGTACAGATGCGGAAAGGTGAGATGATTCAGCAGTCTGGCCGGCTGATTGTCAGCAACCGGCGTGACCGTGATGTTCATGGCAATATCCGAAAGCGCGAAAGACTCCTCGAAGGTCACGTCCGGAATATTGCGACCAAGACCACGACGCAGCTTGTTCTGATCCATGATCCCGCCGGTGCGCCAGATATCGCGTGGCGGCAGCAAACCCCACAGATCCAGCTCCAGATTATCCGGATTCATCAGATGCTCGGCCTCGTCCCGGGTGCGCGCGGCGATCCCGGCACCGACCAGCGACCCCGCACTGGCGCCGGACATGACCTTGGGCAGCAGACCATTGATGTACAGGGTGCGCACGACACCGACGTGAAACAGCCCCATGGTCGCACCACCGGACAGCATCAGGGCCGAGCGCCCGTAACTCTGCGCCAGATCCCAGAAGAACGCATGTTTGTCCTGATGCGAAACCCCCTCCACGTCCTGCTCTGCGATCCAGTGCAAGGCTTCGGTGACCGTATCCAGATAGGATTCGATCAGGTATTTGGAGCCCAGCGGGCTGACGCCGTAGAGCACGGGATTGCCCGAGTTGCCGAGATTCCAGTGCAGGCCCTGGCGCAATTCGTACATCAGGTCTCTCAGACGCTCCTGATAGCGCAGGCGGCGCAGCGTATTCAGCCGATCCCGCACGAGCAGATGATCATAATCGGCCGAGCGCTCTTCCTCTCGCCAGTCATGACCGCCTGAGTAGTATTCGAAACTGGTTGCCGCATCGAACCATTCTTCATAGTCGGTCGCATGATTCATCGCTCGCTGGGCGGCCGCCTGGCCGAACTCCCGCGTCAGAAGATTCGTTTTCATTCGTATGATTTTTGTCACTGTTCCGGTTTCCCTATAAGGGTATAACCACATGGCATACGAGGATCATGCCCTGTCGGCGTCAAATGTGCGACCCCAATTAGACAAGCCTCCGGTGGCAACGCACAATCTAGCGCCACACTGCCCTGTAAGCATTGAACATGAACGAGCTGATCGGTCCGCTGCAGCGGCGCGCCGGAGAAGTCATTCTTGGCAAGCCAGATGTCCTCAAACTGGCCCTGAGCTGCCTGCTGGCCAAAGGCCATCTGCTCATCGAGGACGTGCCCGGTGTCGGCAAGACCACCCTCGCACAGACCCTGGCCCACCTGATCGGACTCGACTATCGGCGCGTGCAGTTCACCAGTGATCTGCTGCCGGCGGATATCATCGGCGCCTCGATTTTCGACAAGGACAGCGGCCAGTTCCGTTTTCAGCACGGGCCGGTTTTCTGCCAGTTACTGCTCGCGGATGAAATCAATCGCGCCAGCCCGAAAACACAGAGCGCCCTGCTCGAGGCCATGGAGGAAGGTCAGGTCACCAGCGATGGCGAGACCCGCAAGCTGCCGCAACCGTTTTTCGTCATTGCCACGCAGAATCCACTGGACCAGATCGGCACCTTTCAGCTGCCGGAATCACAACTGGATCGCTTTCTGATCAGCATCAGCCTGGGTTATCCCTCGCATCAGGCCGAAAAGGAGCTGCTGCTGGGTCAATCGAGGCGGGAATTTCTTGCCTCGATGGAACCCGCGCTCAAGCCCGCGGGACTGCTGCAGCTGCAGGCGGCGGTGGCCGCGACGACGACGAGCTCTGCCCTGATCGAATACATCCTGGCGCTGGTCAGCCAGACCCGCAAACATCCTCGCATCGTGCTTGGCCTCTCACCCCGATCCGGCCTCGCCCTGAAGCACGCCGCCCAGGCCTGGGCCTTCCTGGAAGGACGCAATGCCGTGCTGCCGGAAGATGTACAGGCGGTGTTCCCCGCCGTGGCCGGCCACCGCTTGCAGACCCAGGGCAGCGAAGCGCAGGCACGCGAGAACCTGATCGATGAATTGCTCGCCGACGTCGCCATTCCTTGAAGTCGCACGGTCAGTCGATTATGAACCTCACTGAGCGGCGGGGCCCCGCAGCGCGCGCCTGCACAGGCCGCGCCGATCCGCCAGCCATGGCCAGGCCGGCAGGCCGCTTGGAACCGCGTGCGCCCGGCCCGGACCCAGCCCGGTGAGAATGCTGGAACGCATCAATGAGCGCTTTGAGCGTTGGGTGGTGGCGCGCCATCGCGCCGAAGCGCCGCCGATCAGCATCCGCCGCGGACGCTGTTACATTCTTCCCACTCGACCGGGCCTGCTGTTCGCACTGCTGTTGCTGGCGATGTTGCTCGGCGCGATGAACTACAGCAACAATCTGGCCTTCGCCCTGTGTTTTCTGCTCGGCGGCGTCGGCATGGTGGCGATGCATCACACCAATGCCAACCTGCTGGGCTTGCAGGTCCATGTCGGCCAGATTCCCGCAGTGTTCGCCGGCGACCCGATCTGGGTTCCCGTGCAGTACGCCAACCTCGGCGCACAGACCCGTTACAGCCTGCTTTGCGCCCCCAAGCGCGCCATGCTGAGCCTGGATTCCGCCACGGATTGCGACGGTGGCGAACAGGCGCAGTCCGGCTTTACCCTGCCCGCCTGCGAGCGCGGGGTGTACCCCCTGCCACGTTTTGCCGTCGCCACCGAATTCCCGCTCGGTCTGTTTCAGGCCTGGAGCTGGCTCAGCCTGAAATCCGAAATCCTGGTCTATCCTCGTCCCAGCGCGACCACCCGCCCGATCCCGGCCGTGGCCGGGGAATCCGGACGGCTGCAGGGGCAACAGGATGGCCGTGATGACTACTCACATCTGCGCGACTACCGACCCGGTGATGCGCTGCGCTCCATCCACTGGCGCAGCTTCCCGCACACCGGACGCCTGACCGTGAAAACCTTTGCCGATCCCATGGATGAATCCATCTGGCTGGAATGGAACAGCCTGCCCGATCTCAAGGACCCGGAACTCCGCTTGTCGCAGCTTTGCCGCTGGGTGCTGGACTGCGAATCCCGGCAGCAGGCCTACGGCATGCGCCTGCCCGACTTTGAACGGCCGCCAGGACTGGGCCATGCCCATCGCGCCATCTGCCTGGAAGCCCTGGCCCGGTTCGGCAAGCGCGCATGAATCCGTCGGCCCGCATGGATCATCTGCCAGCCCGCTCCGTACTGCGCATCCTGCTGATGCTTTTCATTCTGGTGGCGCCGCATCTGCCCCGGCTACCCTTGTGGCTCAGCGCCCTGATTCTTGGCCTGGGCATCTGGCGGGGTCTGGCGGCCCTGAAAACCTGGGCGATGCCTCCCAAGCTATTGCGCAACCTGCTGACGCTGGTGGTCTTCACCGGCGTGTACGTGCAGTACGGCACGCTCAACGGCCATCATGCCGGCGTCGCCCTGCTGGCTGCGATGCTGGCCCTGAAGCTCACCGAAATGATCCATCGCCGCGACTATCTGGTGGTGGTCTATCTCAGCTACTTCCTGCTGATCACGCATTTCCTGTTCAGTCAGGACATGCACATGATCCTGCTCCTGATGATCGGCGCGATCGCCATCACCTCGGTGCTGATTGACGTCAACCATCCGCAGGCCGCCCTGCCCCTGCGCCAGTCCCTGCGCCTTTCCGCCCGCATGAGCCTGCAGGCGATTCCGCTGATGCTGCTGTTCTTCCTGCTGTTTCCGCGCATTCCCGGCCCGCTCTGGGGCCTGCCTTCGGATGCCGGCGCCGGCATGACCGGCCTGTCCAACTCGATGGAACCGGGGCAGATCAGCCATCTCGGCCAGTCCGACGAAGTCGCCTTCCGGGTGCGCTTTGATGGCCCGGCGCCGCCGCGTAACCAGCTGTACTGGCGCGGCCCGGTATTCGAATTCTTCAATGGTCGTGCCTGGCTGCCTGGCAGCGTCCTGGAATTCCCCAGGCGCATCAGCGCGCGCTTCCTGTCCGATCCGGTGGCCTATGAAATCCAGCTCGAACCCCACGGCGAGCGCTGGCTTCTGGGCCTGGACCTGCCGAATCAGCCGCTGCCGCCGCAGAGCGAGATCGGCCCCGATCTGGTCCTGCGGCAGGCGCAACCGGTCATCGACCGGCAACTGGTCAAATTGCAGTCGGTGCTGGACTATCAGGTCGAGCTTGAGTTGCCGCTGCACGTCAGGAACCGCAATCTGGCCCTGCCTGGCAACTCCAATCCGCGCAGTCAGGCCCTGGCACGCCAGCTACGCGCCGAGCACGGCAGCGAGGTGGCCTTTCTGAACGCCGTGCTGCAACGCTTTCGCCAGCAGGAGTACACCTATACCCTGCGCCCGCCGCTGCTGCGCAGCAGCCATACCGTGGATGAGTTTCTGTTCGAAACCCGCCGCGGGTTCTGCGAGCATTTCGCCAGCAGTTTCACCTTTCTGATGCGCGCCGCCGGGCTGCCGGCACGGATCGTCACCGGCTATCAGGGCGCCGAAGCCAACGCCGACTACCACATCGTCCGCCAGTCCGACGCCCATGCCTGGAGCGAGGTCTGGCTGCCCGAGCGCGGCTGGCTCCGGGTGGATCCCACAGGAGCCGTGGCACCGGAACGCATCGAGTTCGGCCTCGGTGCCGCGCTGCCCATTGGCGAGCCGGTCCCGGGACTCGCGCGCATGAACCGCGACACCCTGTTCCGCCTGCGTTTGCAATGGGATCGCGTCAATGCCCTGTGGAATCGCTGGGTGCTGGCCTATGGCCCGGAACTACAGGACAAGCTACTTGCCTCTCTGGGCCTGCCCGGGCTGCGCGCCCTGCTCCTGAGCCTGACCCTGGGCACCGTACTGAGCCTGCTTCTGGTCGGCTTCTTGGTCTCGAAACGCCACCGATCCGCCGCCAGCCAGGATCCCGTGCTGCGGCTGTGGCGGACCTATCTGCGCAAGCTGGAAAAAGGTGGCCTGGACATCGATGACGCGGAAGGCCCGCAGGACCTGCTGCAGCGCTTGCAGCAGGAAAAGCCGCAATGGCATGCCGGCGCCGAAGGCATCACCCGCCTGTACATCCACTTGCGCTACACCCGCGACCAGGCCGATCCGCAGTTACTGCTGCGCCTGCGCCGCGCCATCCGCCGCTTTCCGCGCCAGTTGCCACCCCACACCTGAGCCGCGGAATGAGCCTCCGCGGCACGACCGGCCGGCAACATCTGCGCGCCGGGCCGGTCTACACATCGTGGCGGTGCCAACCGTCGGAATCAGACCTGAGCACCGGATCCAGCCCGGCGCCATCCCTAACGGATCGCCCACATCGCATCCAGCGGCGCGGCAATATGGCTGATCTGCAAATCGTTCAAATATTTCATGGTCTGTCGCGGCCGATAAACCTTGCCATCGAAGAACTGGTCCGCCCCCATCAGGAAGCTCTGGCTGGCTTCTTCAAGCATCCAGGGGCCTGCATGCTCGCCTTCGGTCTTGTATCCGATGCTGGGCTGCGGCAGGCCCAGTTCTCGCGCGGCCTCGCGATACAATCGCGGTAGAAACACCGTCTGGGCGGTTTTCTTGAAATCCAGCACATCCCGATAGTCGCCCCAGCGGATCATCTGCCCGAGATACCAGACCGCCTGGGAATACCAGGGGAAATTGGCGGCGCCGCCGGCCAGCACCAGGTCTTCGCGGCATTGGCCTGCCAGGGTTGGGATGCCCTGATCCAAGGCCCGCAGCAGAGCGGGATCCAGATCCAGGCCCCGGTCGCTGCTGAGCAGGCGGCGACACTCGTCCGCCTCGTCAGCGGCCCAGGCGGCCGCCGCGATCACCGCCCGCAGCAATGCACGATGCCGCTGTGCCGAGTGCCGCACGAACTCCTCGCGCACCGCGAGCACCTTGCCCTGACTGTGATTCCAGAAAGCGTGCTTGCTGAAACACAGTTGCACCAGACCTTCGGCGGCGGCGATGCTGCCGTAGGGTTCGTCCAGCCAGGCCCCGTCGTAGTTCCCGGCCCGCAGACTGCCGAGAATGCGGGCGGGCGTAATCGCGACCAGGTTGACATCCATCAGCGGATCAATCCCGGCGCTGGCCAGGCAATACCGCAGATCATAGCTGCCATTGCTGAACAGATCGGTCACCGCGAATCGCAGCTTGCCCGCCCCTTCCGCCTTGCGACGCGCAATCAGTTCCCGCAGGTCGCGCAGCACCGTGGCAAGTTCGACTGGCGCCGTCGACTGATCAGGCATCTGTTGCAGAAGCGCCGTCGCCAGGGCAAAACTGCTCCCCCCCAGCGAAAGCACACAAGCCGTCCGCAACGGCGCGCTACGGCCATGCATGCCAAGATGGAAGACCAGCGGGAAGGTACCCGGCAACTGCGCCGCATCGAGTTCTCCGGCGGCGAGTCGCTCGGCGCATTTCAGCCAGGAAGTCTGCTTTTGCAGTTGCACGTCCAGATGTTCCGCGGCGAAAAACCCCTGCAACTGCGCCACCAGCAAGGGCGCCGCCTCGGCGGTAGGCAGATAGCCCACGCGCAGGGCCTGCCTCGACACCAATGGGCGTCGCAATAGGCGACTGATCCTCTTGTTCATGTGCCCCGCATCCGGTTGGCGATCTCTGTCGCTTGTTCTTCGCGGCGCCAGTGCTCCGCGCCTGGCCCTGATGGCCCGAAGTATGCCACGGGCCTGCGCGGACTCAGAAATCCAGCCGCAGGACGATGGCGTCCTCTCGTCCCTGATCCGCCGGGTAGTAGCCCTTTCGCAAACCCGCCTGCTGGAAACCACGACAGGCATAAAGCGCCAGTGCCGGCTGATTGGACCGGCGCACTTCCAGAAACATGCAGTTGGCCGCCTCACCCAGCGCATGATCAATCATCTGGTCAAGCAAGGCGCCACCCAGGCCCTGCCGCTGGTAGTGCGGATGCGTACACAAATTGAGAATATGCGCTTCACCCACGGCCAGACTCATCACGGCATGACCGGCGAGCGTCTCGTCGTCCAGTTCCGCCACCCAGCTCGGACAGCCGAACTGCAGACAGTCTTCGAAGATTCCCCGCGACCAGGCGAAGGCGTAGGCCGCCATGTCATTGTAGGCCACCGCGTCCAGATCATCGGCACACATGCTGCGCAGGCGCCAGCCGGCTGCCTTGCTACTCACCTTCGAGCTCGGCAAGCAGTTCACGGGCGCGCTTGAGATCCTCCCAGGCCTTGGCTTTTTCCCGCGGGCTGCGCAGCAGATAGGCCGGGTGATACGTCGCCACCAGAGCGATATCGCCATCGGCATAACACAGTTGCTTGCCGCGCAGGCGCCCGATGGGATCCTTGCAGGCCAGCAGACTCTGGGCCGCGATCCGTCCCACCGCCAGCAGCAAACGCGGCTGAATCAGCGTGATCTGTCGCCGCAACAGGGGCAGATCCTGGGCAATTTCCTGCATCGACGGATCACGATTGTCCGGCGGCCGGAACTTGCAGACATTGGCGATGTAGACGTCTTGATGTCGGCTCAGGCCGATCGCGCCCAGCATCTGATCCAGCAACTGACCGGCGCGTCCGACAAAGGGCTCGCCGCGTTCGTCCTCCTCCGCACCTGGTGCCTCACCAACCACGAAAAGCCGCGCATCGCGCGCGCCGATGCCGAACACCGCCTGCCGTGCGCCCTCGCGCTGCTGACCACGAACGAAATCCTCGAGCGCCCCCCAGTCCATGGCCATGATCTGCGCCTCTCGCAGCGCCGTCTCGGCCTGCATCTCGGCCTGCATCTCGGCCTGGGCCCCGGCCTGTGCCTTAGCCTCAGCATTGGCCACTTCCACCGCCGGCGGTTTATCGCTCGACCTGACCGTCCGCCGCTGCGCTTCGAGCGGCGCGCCGGGCGCCGGCGCCGACATGGGTTCACCCCTCACGGCCGCCTCCGCGTCCGCTTCGCCGGCCCCTCGAGTTCGCCATAGGCTCAGGCCGAGTTCGGCCAGATGCGCCGGCGTATAGGCCATCTCAGATGGTGTCGCCAATCTGCGGATGGACTTTGGCGCCGGCCTGATCAAGCCGGTTGAGCGCATGCACATACGCCTTGGCCGAGGCCACGACAATGTCGGTATCCGCGCCCTGGCCGTTGACGATCCGACCATCCTGGGAGAGCCGCACCGTAACCTCGCCTTGGGCGTCGGTGCCCTGGGAAATGGCATTGACCGAGAACAGCAGAAGCTCGGCCCCGCTGTCCACGATGGTCTCCACCGCCTTGAACACCGCATCCACCGAACCATCGCCATCCGCCTTGGCGCTGCGCAGTTCTCCGTCGATCCGCAGCGCCAGTTCCACCTGTGGCGCATGGCCGGTTCCGGCGCTGAAACTCAGGCTTTCCAGGGTGATCCGCTCGGCGGCCTGCACGACATCGCTGACCAGCGCATGCAGGTCTTCATCGAAGATTTCGTGTTTCTTGTCCGCCAGATCCTTGAAACGGGAGAATGCAGCGTCCAGGGCCTCGCGACTTTCGAACTCGATGCCCAGTTCTTCCAGCCGCGTACGGAATGCATTGCGGCCCGAATGCTTGCCCAGCACGATGTGCTGGGCGGACCAGCCGACATCCTCGGCGCGCATGATCTCGTAGGTTTCACGGCTCTTGATCACGCCGTCCTGGTGTATGCCGGACTCGTGGGCAAATGCGTTGGCCCCCACCACCGCCTTGTTCGGCTGCACCGGGAAGCCGGTGACACCGGAAACCAGACGTGAACAGCTCATGATCTGGCTGGTGTCCAGCCCATGATCGCAGCTGAAAACATCGCTGCGGGTTCGGATCGCCATCGCGATCTCTTCCAGCGCCGCATTTCCGGCCCGTTCGCCCAGACCATTGATCGTGCACTCGACCTGACGGGCGCCGTGCATGACAGCGGACAGGGAATTGGCCACGGCCAGCCCCAGGTCATTGTGGCAATGCACGGAAAAAATGGCCTGGTCCGCATTCGGAATCCGGCCCCGCAGATCGCTGATCAGGGCGCCAAACATGTGCGGCAGCGTATAGCCCACCGTGTCCGGAACATTGATGGTGGTGGCGCCAGCCGCAATCACCGCCTCGATCACGCGGCAAAGAAAATCCGGCTCGGATCGACCGGCGTCTTCGGCGGAAAACTCCACATCATCGGTAAATTGCCGCGCCAGCTTGACCGCCGCTACCGCCGCATCAATGACATCATCCGGCGCCATGCGCAGCTTTTCACGCATGTGGATCGGCGAGGTCGCGATGAAGGTGTGGATACGTCGTCGCGCGGCCGGTTGCAGAGCTTCTGCGGCGCGCTCGATATCCAGGGCATTGGCGCGTGCCAAGGAGCAGATCGTGCTGTCACGCACGGCCCGTGCCACCGCGCGCACGGACTCGAAATCGCCCGGACTGGCAATCGCGAAGCCCGCTTCAATCACATCGACGTGCATGCGCTCCAGCGCCTTGGCGATGCGGACCTTCTCGTCTTTGGTCATTGATGCGCCTGGGCTCTGTTCGCCGTCGCGCAAGGTGGTATCAAAAATAATCAGACGATCCGTGGCGGAAGCGTCCTTGGAATGTGCTGTATGCATAGCCTCATCCTGCTGGTCATGAGGTAGATTGAAGAGTGATCAGGTGGCTTTTTCGCCCCACCCAGGCAGCATCTGAATTCTGCCCTAGGGCAGAAGTCGAGCCGCAAGCAGGAACAGACCGAACCCGCAAGGGCGCGATCCGGACAGGACATGGCTGTACGTCTGCGTCTTCATTGCGCCAGAGTATCCCCTAAGCGTCGCCGGAATCCAAGTCCTTGCGCCCAGCCCGCGTGCGCCTGCGGCGGCGCAAGGCCATCAGCGGCCCGGACAGGCTGTAGGCCAGCGCGAACCCGAACAGAACCCGCGGCGGATCCGCGGCAATCAGCACGAACAGGCTGACCATGATCAGCACATGGGCGAAGGGCACCCGTTCCGAAAGCTTCAGATCCTTGAAACTGCGATAGCGAATATTGCTGACCATCAACAGGCCCGCCGACAGCGTGACCACCAGGGCAAGCAGGGCCAGCGACTCACCGGCGACCCCAAAATCATGCGCGACCCACACGAAGCCCACGACCAGTGCCGCCGCTGTCGGGCTCGGCAGGCCGAAAAAATACGCCTTGTCCTCTTCTGCGGCGACATAGACGTTGAATCGCGCCAGCCGCAAGGCGGTAGCCGCCACATAGATGAAGGCCACCAGCCAGGCAATCTTGCCGCCGAGCAGGATCTGGTCTTCCAGATACTGCAGGGAGAAAATGTAGATCATCAATGCGGAGGCCACGCCGAACGTCACCAGATCCGCAAGGCTGTCGTATTCCTTGCCGAAATCACTCTGGGTATTGGTCAAACGGGCAACCCGGCCGTCCAGCGCATCGGCGAACATGGCCGCGAACACGGCCACCGCGGCATCGGAAAACCGCCCGCGAATCGAGGCCACAATGGCATAGAAGCCGCCAAACAGGGTTGCGGTGGTGAACAGATTCGGCAGCAAATAAATACCCTTGCGGCGCTTGTTTTGTTCCACTTCGCTCATGCGTGTTCCGTATCGTGTTTACTGGAGTTGTGGACCATTGTAGCGATCACGTCGGTTCCCGCACGCACTTTGTCGCCGAGTCGAACATCAACCCGGCATCGGGCGGGAATGTAGACATCCAGTACCCGCGCCAGGCGCCGCCCGCCGCAACGGCGCCCCTGCCCCAGGCGCTGACCGAATCCGGCATCACAGGGCCGCTGCCCCAGCAGGCTCCCGCGCCTGACGACCAGAACCACGTCATCGAATTCGTCTGTCCGGATCCAGCTCGCCTGATCGATGCTCCCGCACTGACGACAGGACCGCAGTTCCATCAGCGTGCCTTCGGTTGGCGCTCGCAAGTAGTAGACGCCCACGGGGCTGATCGCAATCGACAGGCGGATCGCGGCCCGATCGAGATACGGATCATGGCATTCCCGCAAATGGATGACCTGACCATCCGCCGGCGCCAGCAAGCCCAGCGGATGGGGCGGCACCTGCCGGTCGGCATCGCGTCCACACAGGGCCAGCAGAAAGACCAGCAACGTGGTCAGCGCGACGAGCCAGGTCGCGTCCAGCACCAGGGCGCCGATGGCGCCCATTCCGATCAGCGGGATGAGAACGCGCCAGACATCCCTGGCGATGTGCAGAAATGTTCCGTATTTCATGCCCAGATCACTCCTGCCACGATGTTCGCAGCCCGCCCCATACAAAAATGGGCTGCCCATGCGGCAGCCCATATTTGAACAAGGCCGTGCCCTGCCGTCATGACCCTGATCAGTTGCGGCTCTTGTCGACCAGCTTGTTCTGCGCGATCCAGGGCATCATGCTGCGCAGCTTGGCACCCACCTGCTCGATCTGATGGGCCTGCGCGTGGCGACGGCTGGCTTTGAGAACCGGCTGGCCGACGCGATTCTCGGCAATGAACTCGCGGGCGAACTCGCCCTTCTGGATTTCGCTGAGAATGCGCTTCATCTCCTGCTTGGTTTCATCCGTAATGATCCGGGGACCACGGGAGATGTCACCATACTCTGCGGTATTGGAGATCGAGTAACGCATGTTCGCGATCCCACCTTCATACATCAGATCCACAATCAACTTGAGTTCATGCAGGCACTCGAAATACGCCATTTCCGGAGCGTAGCCCGCTTCTGTCAGGGTTTCGAAACCCGCCTGCACCAGCGCGCTTGCGCCGCCACACAGCACCGCCTGTTCGCCGAACAGATCGGTTTCGGTTTCTTCCCGGAAGTTGGTTTCAATCACGCCCGCCCGACCACCACCGTTGGCGGAGGCATAGGACAGGGCGATTTCGCGAGCCTGGCCGCTGGCATCCTGATGCACGGCAATCAGGCTGGGCACACCGCCACCCTGGGAGTAGGTCGACCGCACCAGATGGCCGGGACCCTTGGGGGCAATCATGATCACGTCGAGGTCCGCACGCGGCTCGATCAGTTCGAAATGCACATTGAAACCATGCGCGAAAGCCAGTGCCGCGCCCTGCTTGATGTTCGGCTCGATGACGTCCTGATACAGCGCCTGCTGATATTCATCCGGCACCAGGACCATCACCAGATCGCCCGCACGTACCGCTTCTGCGACCGGCTGAACTTTCAGGCCGGCGGCTTCGGCCTTGGCCCAGGAAGAAGAACCTTCCCGCAAACCGACAGTGACGGAAACACCCGATTCCTTCAGGTTCAGCGCATGGGCATGACCCTGCGAGCCATAGCCCAGGATCACGACCTGCCGCCCCTGGATCAGCGAAAGGTCGGCGTCTTTGTCGTAGTAGATGTTCAAACTCATATTTCTTTATCCGTGCAGTTTCAAAGATTGATCGGCGCAGGCAATGGCGCATACGCCACTTCGCACCAGCTCGACGATCTTCCCGTGTGCTCGCATCTCACGACAGAAATCGTCCAACTCGGAGCCAGTGCCGGTAAATTCCAGCGTCATGCAGCTGGGGCGATCATCCAGCACCTGGGCACCGAAATCTTGCGCCCGCTGCTCGACGCTGGCGACATCCGCGGCGTCAATACTGAGCTTGAGCAACAGGACTTCGCGCTCGATGTGTTCGCCTTCGGTCAGATCCGCCAGATCCACCACATCGACCAGCTTGCGCAACTGCTTGTTGATCTGCTCGATCACCTCATCCGAGCCTGTTGTCACCACACTCAAGCGAGACACGGTCTCGATCTGCGTCGGTGCCACCGTCAAAGATTCGATGTTGTAACCACGCGCTGAGAACAGCCCGGCCACCCGGGACAGGGCGCCAGCTTCATTGGCGAGCAATATGGAGATGATGTGACGCATCGCAGCATCCGACCAAAAAGGTGCGCGAACATATCGCTGCCCGGCCGGAAAATCAAGCACCGGCGCGCCAGGATACCGCTCCCGACGCGCTGCTTCGACCATCGACAACGAAAAATCCGCCCTCTGCCGCCCACCCGATCAGCCGGCTTCGAGCCATGGGAAACATTCACGGCCATTGGCCGTGTACAGGAAGTGGGACCTAACATTCGATTGCCGTCCGACTGCTGATGGACCGTAAATCCGGCGGGGACAAGGCCGGACGGCCGCAAGGGAGTAAATAATGAAAAAGAGCGCGATCTTACTGGTCGTGGGATTGTCAGCCGGCCTGTTGCTGACCCAGACCCTGCCATGGCGCGACACCACGCCAGCCTTCGACTACGGCGTCGTTACAGGTCTGGTGGACGGACACTGTCCGCCCGCATACAAGGCCAAGGACCCGCTGAAGCTGGCGCGCGAATTCAGGGGCGAGGTGCCGCCCGCACAGGCTCGCCATATTCGCGAACAGTTCGGTGACCAAATCTGCGTCTCGCGCAAGCACCCCGAATCCGCCTATGAACTGAGCCTGATCGACGAATCCCGCTACCAGTCGGCCGGCTTCATTCCGCAGGGGGCCTTTGCCAAGGCCCTTGCGGACAAATCCGCACAGCAGGCACTGAAAACCGCAATCCCTGGCGCGAATGGCTACTGGAGCCCGTACGGTCAGGGCCCGCTGAATGCCTCAGCGGCGGATTATCCGAGCGTAAACACCCTGGGCAACGTCATGGTCAGCGGACGCATCGATCACTTCGACTACGACGAAGTGCACGACCGCCTGTTTGCAAGCGTAGGTACCGGCGGCGTCTGGATGTCTGAAGATCTCGGCGACAACTGGGTCTCGGTGGGCGACAACCTGCCCTACCAGTCGGTCGGCGCGGTGGCCTGGAGCAGCGCCGGCGGCGGCACCCTGGTGGTGGTTTCCGGAGATCCGCCTGGCGGTGGCAACAGTTACACCGGCCTCGGCGCATTCTGGACCAACGACCTGGGACTGAGCTGGCACAAGGTCGAAGGGGTGCCGGATGGGGCTCTGGGCTATCGGGTCGAAGTCGACAAATCCCGGCCAGAGGTCATCTACATCGCCAACAGCAAGGGTCTCTTCCGATCCACTGACGCGGGCCGCAGCGCGCTCAATGTAGTGCTGCCCACCTCGCCGGAGTGCGCCGGCGTGCATGGACCAGGACCGTGCCAGTTTGCCAACTTCGTCACCGATGTCATCGTCAAACAACCTGGTGGCACGACGGCCGAATCCGGCGGCGCCGTGCTGGCCGTGGTCGGTTATCGAGGTGGCAGCCATGCCCGCTATCCCGACGGCACCGTCCACGCGCCCGGCAACGGATTTTATCGTTCCGCAAGCGGCGAGCCCGGCAGCTTCGAGCGGGTCGGCAGCTACACGCCTGAGGCCGGCAACATGGTCGTCGGCCTGCCCGATCAGGCACGCATCGGCCGGGTGGAAATGGGGGCTGCGGAAGGCCCGAATCAGGACCACAACATCGTCTATGCGATCATCCAGGACGCGGTACGACTGAACGACGGGCTGCCCTATATCGACGCCCCGCCGCTGGCCGACGGCCTCGACACGGTCAACCAGGCCATTCTTGCCGCCAGCAGTGAAGCGGCCGGGGTCGGCGTTGCACCGCTGAGCATCACGACCGCTTTCAACAGCATTTACATGTCCCCCGATTTCGGCGACACCTGGATCCTGATGGCATCCACTTCCGAGATCGCCGACAACCCGTCCACCGGCTCATCCCTGTCCATCGTCCCCCGCGCCCTGATCGGCTTCCAGCCGGGCGTGCAGGCCTGGTACAACATGTGGATCCATCCGGACCCGACCCGCGCGGACCCGCTGGGCTTTCCGACCCGTCTGGTATTCGGGCTGGAAGAGGTGTATCAGAACCGGCTGACCCAGGTTCCGCTGAACGGGGTGCTGCAGCAGGGCCCGAATGATTTCAACGTGATCGGCACCTACTTTGCCGGCCAGACCTGCCATTTTCTGTCCGCCCCCTACGGCCTCTGTCCGACCAGCACACCGGTTGAGGTCGGCACCACGACCCACCCGGACCAACAAGGCGGAATCTGGATCCCGCAGGCCGATGGCGGCGTCTGTCTGATCGTCGGCAACGATGGCGGCGCCTATCGGCAGTGCGTGGGCCCGGACGGAGAACTCGACAATGCCGGCTGGGGCATCGGCAACAACAACGGCTTCAACACCCTGCTGCCCTACAACCTGGCGGTCTCGAAAAACGGCACGGTCTGGATGGGCCTGCAGGACAATGGCACGGCGGTGATCAAACCCGATCAGCAGCAGTTCATGGCCCACGGTGGCGATGGCTTCTACACTGCCGTGCATCCCACGATCAGCAATTTTGCCTATGGGGAAACCACCTACGCGGACATGATCGTGACCGTCGATGGCGGCACCAGCTGGGCCGACATGAATCCGCCGGTGAAAGGCTCTGCCAACGGCTCAAGCTTCTCCAACATGTTCATGATGGACCCTACCGATCCCAATCACCTGATCACCGGCGGCTTCAAGATCGTCGAGACCCGTGCCGGACCGAACACCCGCGCACCGGACTGGGTCGAGGTCCACGAACTGGGAACGGCAGCCAGCGGGATCCGGTTCAAAATGACGGCGGTCGAGATCCATGGCGCTGCTGCTTATGCCGGAGGTTGCGGCAAGTGCAGCGTATTCAACCCGGACGCGCCGTTCCAGAATGTGCTGGCCACGAATGTCGGCGGCGACGCGGAACCGGCCAAGGCCAGCTCGGCGGGCTGGCACACCGCCACCGCCGCAGGCCTGCCGAATCGTTACATCACCGGCATGGAAATCGACCCGGAGAATGCCGCGACGGTTTATGTTGCGCTCGGCGGCTATTCCAACGCGCAGTGGGTCCCGCCGGGATCCTACCTGGATGAGAATCCCAATATCGGAGTCGGTCACATCTACAAATCAATCGATGCCGGCGAGAACTTCACCGACATTTCCGGCAATCTGCCCAATGTCCGCGTGTCGGTGATCCGTCAATACGGCCAACAACTGATTGTCGGCACCGACATTGGCGCGTTTATTTCCAGCGACCTCGAAGGCAGCCTGTGGTCACCACTGGGCAATGGACTGCCCAATGTCACGGTCAACGGCATCGAATTCCGTCCCGGCACGCCCGACCAGATGTTCATATCGACTTTCGGCCGCGGCATCTGGACCTACGATTTCGCCACTGCGGGCCTGCCGGCGACGCGCGGCCAGATCGACAATTCCCTGCCCGATCCGGCCCTCGCCCTGCCACAACGCGGTGGCTCGCTGTCCTGGCTGATCCTGATCCTGAGCCTGCTCGCCGGCTGTCTTTCGTTCCGGCGCCAGACCAGAAGGGGCATGCCGCGCTAAGCGCGGCATGCAACTCAAGCCCCGCAGGCAGCAAAGACTGACGGGGCTTTTTAGGGCCTGCACGGCGGGTGTTGCGCCCAGCCCAAATCCATCTCGGCCACCGACCCGTGGCCGCCGTGCCAGTCCCCACGGACAAAGAGAACAGACAAAAAAAAACCCTGATGCTTGCATCAGGGTTTTTCTTTCTCAGGCTCCGTCAGGGTTGATCCAACACCCTGACTCGGCCACCATCGTTTTCAAGCAGGGCGACGTCGGCGACCCAGCAGGCCCGCCAGGGCGACGACCAACAAACCACCGCCCAATGCACCACCGGCGCTGCGCCGATCAACCGATGCCGAACGCGATTCCTGTTCGCTTTCACTGCTGTCCCCGGCAACCGGCGACCAGGCACGCGCCAGCAGGCTGTTCTGCATGAAGAATTCCTCGGTATCCACGCCTTCAGCCGGCTCGCCCAGATCCAGCGTGATCTTGCCGGTATACGTGGAACCCAGAACGCTGAAATAGACGATGTCGAAGCTGTACTCAAACACGCCGCCCAGCGCCAGCTGGGTCATGACTTCAGGATTGTTGGCGCTCGCCGCGCTATTCACTTCATTGCCTGCGGCATCGTACATGTAGATGTCATAGTCCTCTGCGCCGGCACCGGCCGGGTCATCCCAGCTGAAGACCATGCGGATCAGCGCGGAGGGAAAATAATCACCGATGTCTTCGGGCAGATCGATGGTGAGATCGAAATGATCGCAAGGCAGAAGCACATCCATGCAGGTCGCCTCGACCTGAGGGGTGACGTTCACACCCACGTTCGGCCCCGAGCTGAACTCGATCGGCCCCGACTCCAATGTCAGCGTTCCCTCTGACGGATCAGCTGCCAGTGCGCCCTGCGATGCCATCAACGCGCACAGCCCCGCCGCGGCCAGCCGGCCACGTCCCAATGAAATAGTCATCCATTTCTCCAAGTAATTATTCAGAAACATGCTTCTTCGTCCGGTCCATTCCCCCGGCCTGACACCGTCATCTGGCGAAACCTGGACCGATATGGCGAAGACGAACGGTCGAGGCAGAAGGTTCCACCGTAAGCCCTGTTGCAGGGCAAAACACCCAGGACATACAAATGCGGCAGGTTTTTCTTTAGAATGCGCGGTTCTGTGCAGCGCAGCAATTGAATCATGACTGAAGATTTCGACACCTCCCAGAGCCATCACCCCTTGGCCGGCCAGACCATGACGGGCGCCGACATTGTCGTCCAGGTCCTGGCTGATGAAGGCGTCGATACCATCTTTGGTTACAGCGGCGGCGCCATCTTGCCGAGTTACGATGCGGTGTTCCGCTATAACAATCAGCATGCCGACGAACAGGGCGAGGTCCCCATGCCACTGATCGTGCCGGCCAACGAACAGGGCGCCGCATTCATGGCCGCAGGCTATGCCCGCGCCAGCGGCAAGGTCGGCGTGGCCTTGGTGACCTCGGGCCCCGGTGCCACCAATACCGTGACACCGGTGCGCGACTGCATGGCAGACTCAATCCCGATCGTCGTGATCTGCGGACAGGTCCCGACCGGCGCGATCGGTACCGACGGGTTTCAGGAGGCCCCGGTGTCCAACATTATGGCTGCCGCCGCCAAGCACGTGTTCCTGGTCACCGATGCCAACAAGCTGGAAGCCACCGTACGCACGGCTTTCGAGATCGCGCGCACCGGCCGGCCTGGCCCGGTCGTCATCGACATCCCCAAGGACATCCAGAACTGGCAAGGTGCTTTCCAGGGTGCAGGCAAGCTGCCGGTACCGGGATATCGTCAACGGATGAACGCGGTCAGCTCCAATCGCCTCTCCCAGCTGGAATGCGTGCGCTTTTTCGACCTCTTGCGACAGGCCCGCCGCCCTCTGATCTATGCCGGCGGCGGCGTCATTCATGCCGAAGCCGCAAGCCAGCTCGCCAGCTTTGCGCGTGAGTTTCGGATCCCGGTGGTGACCACCTTGATGGGCCTTGGCGCGTTCGACACCACCGACGAACTCTGCTTGCACATGCTTGGCATGCACGGCACGGCCTACGCCAATTACGCGGTGGACGACTGTGATTTCCTGATCGCCATCGGCGCCCGCTTCGATGACCGGGTCGCCGGCATTCCGGACAAATTTGCGCCCAACGCACGCTATATCGCCCACTTCGATATCGATGCCTCCGAGATCCACAAGGTCAAGCAGGCCCACTGGCACCATGTCGGCATTCTGAGCGATGCGCTCGACACCCTGATCGAGCATGGACGTGAACACCCTTTGCCGCATGATTTCGATGAATGGGTCGATCACATCACGCGACTGAAGCGCGACCATCCCATGGCCTACCCCGAGGGTGGCGAGGAGATTCAGCCGCAGCAGGTGATCGAGGAAATCAACCGCATCACCCGCGGCGAGGCCATCATCAGCACCGGGGTGGGGCAGCATCAGATGTGGGCGGCCCAGTTCTTCGACTTCTGTCGGCCGCGATTGTGGTTGACCTCCGGCAGCATGGGCACGATGGGTTTCGGCCTGCCGGCGGCGATCGGCGCCCAGTTTGCCTGCCGTGACCGCCTGGTCATCGACATCGACGGCGATGCCTCCATCCGCATGAATCTGGGCGAACTGGAAACCGCGACGACCTACAATCTACCGGTCAAGGTGGTGGTGCTGAACAATTCCGGCGACGGCATGGTCCGGCAATGGCAGAAGCTGTTCTTCAAAGGCCGTTTCTCCGCCACAGACAAATCCCTGCACAAGAAGGACTTTATCAAGGCAGCGGAAGCCGATGGCTATGCCTTTGCCCGCCGGGTCAGCGAAAAATCGCAACTTGCCACGGTGATTGCCGAGTTTCTTGCGTTTCCGGGACCGGCTTTTCTGGAAGTCATTATCGATCGCGATGCGGGCGTGTATCCGATGGTCGGCCCGGGCATGAGCTATGCCGAAATGATCACCGGCGACGCCATTCCGAATCGCTACAGCAGCACCACCCGCACCGAAAGCGATGCATCCGAGATGTTCTGATGCATCGCCTCTGCCTGTTCGTTCTGCTGCTCGCCCATGTCACCGGGCACGCCGGGACAGTGCAGGATGAAGCCGCCGGCAGTGCAGCCGAGGCGCCGGCGGATGATCCCCCGGTCGCGGCGCAACGCCGGGCGCTGGAATTGTCCGCGCGCAACAACCCGTACGCGATCACGCCGCACCGCCCCAACTACTTGCTGCCGCTGAGCTATTCCCATCGCCCCAAGAGCGAACTGCTGAATCTGGGCGACCGCAGGCTGGACAACAGCGAGATCAAGTTCCAGCTCAGCTTCAAGCTGGCGATCTGGGCAGAACCCTTCGCCCAGCCGGTCGACCTTTTTTTCGCCTACACCGGACGCTCGTTCTGGCAGGCCTATAACAGCAAGCTATCCGCACCGTTTCGAGACACCAACCATGAACCGGAAATCTTCCTGCTAACCCATCACGACTGGCAATGGGGAGCGGTCAGCGACATCAACCTGCGGCTCGGACTGAATCATCAATCCAATGGCCAGAGCCTGCCGCTGTCGCGCAGTTGGAATCGCGTCTATGCCGGCATCAGCGGACGCTGGCGACAATTTTTCGCCGACGCCGTGTTCTGGCAACGTCTGCCGGAAGATCCCAAGACCAGTCCCGAGGATCCGGAAGGCGACGACAATCCGGGCATCGAAAACACCGTTGGCCGCGCCGAGTTCACGCTGGCCTGGGTGATCCAGAAAAAAACCATCAACCTGAACTGGCGCAACAATCTGCGCAGCGACCTGAAAGGCGGCCTGACCGGCGCCTTCACATTTCCGCTGAACTCAAGAATGAAGGGGTATTTGGAGTTCTTCACCGGCTACGGCGAGACCCTGCTGGACTACAACCGCAGCAACGAGCGCCTAAGCTTCGGCATCGCCCTGAACGACTGGCCCTGAACTGCGGCGTCGACGGGCACGGAAGAAAGCCCGCAGCTGCTCGCTGCATTCCGCCGCCAGCACCCCGGCCTCAAGCTCCGGCCGGTGGTTGAGCCGAGGCACCGAGAGCACATCGTAAACCGAACCGGCGGCACCGGCCTTGGGATCATCAGCGCCGTACACCACGCGCGCAATGCGGGCCTGGATAATCGCACCCGCACACATCACGCAGGGCTCCAGGGTCACATACAGGGTGCACGCGGGCAGCCGATAGTTGCCCAGCTCCCGCCCGGCCGCGCGCAGGCAAACGATCTCGGCATGCGCGGAGCAATCATGCTGGCCGATGGGCTGGTTGCAACCCGTCGCGATCAGCTGGTCTTCGCGCACGAGGACGGCACCGACCGGCACCTCCCCTGCCGCTTCGGCCCGACGCGCCTGCATCAGGGCCTCCCGCATCCAGCGCTGGTCCAGCGCTATTCCCACTCGATGGTGGCGGGCGGCTTGCCGGACACGTCATACACCACCCGGCTCACTCCCGGAATTTCGTTAACGATGCGGCGCGAGACCCGGTCGAGAAATTCATACGGCAAATGCGCCCAGCGAGCCGTCATGAAATCGATGGTTTCTACCGCCCGCAGGGCGATGACCGGCGCATAACGGCGCCCATCACCAGTGACGCCGACCGATTTGACCGGCAGCCAGACAGCAAAGGCCTGGCTGACCTGGTCGTACAGTCCGGCCTCGCGCAGCTCGCTGATGAAGATGTCATCGGCCAGGCGCAGGGTATCCGCCGCATCCGCCTCGATCGCGCCCAGCATCCGTACCGCCAGGCCGGGTCCGGGAAAGGGATGGCGAAATACCGACTCCCTGGGCAGCCCGAGCTCAAGCCCCAGCTTGCGCACTTCGTCCTTGAACAGCTCGCGCAGGGGCTCGATCAGCTTCAGCTTCATCCGCTCAGGCAGACCGCCGACATTGTGGTGAGACTTGATCACATGCGCCTTGCCGGTCGCAGCGCCGGCCGATTCGATCACATCGGGATAGATGGTGCCCTGGGCCAGCCACTTCACATCGCTGAGCTTGCCGGCTTCTTCCTCGAACACGCTGATGAACAGCCGCCCGATGATCTTGCGCTTGGCTTCAGGATCGCTGACCCCTTGTAGCTTGCCGAGGAACAGTTCTTCAGCATCGGCGCGGATCACCTTGACGCCCATGTTCTTGGCGAACATGTCCATC
>JBFKDQ010000010.1:0-87147 GCA_041619555.1 Oceanococcus sp.
GGCGATGCGGGCCTGCTCGGTTTCCACCCGCTCCATGTTGCCACCGAGCACCGCACGATGGGTCAGCACCCCTTCCAGGGCGGCATCCAGACGCAGCAAGCCCTCATCGATCGCAGCCGCCCGCTGGGCCGACTTCGGCGCTTCAAGGATGTCCGCCAGATCGTCGAACAGGGCGAACAGATCTCCGCCCGGCCCACTGAGGAAAACCGCATCGCCCGGCAGGCCATCGGGCAGGGTAAATCCTTCGCCGACGGGAATTTCCCGCGCCGTGCTGCCACCGAGATACAGGCTGCCCGAACTGCCAGCCTCAAATGGCGGCACAGAATCGCTTGCGCCGCCAAACAGATAACGCCCCTGACTGTCGCGGGCACTGGCGTAACGCTGCACATCCTCGCCCAGTCCACGCAGCTGTTCGGCCAGCATCGAGACAATTTCGGCGGAATTGGTTTCATTCGCCCCGGACAGCATCAGTTCACGGCCACGGTGCAGTCGATCGGTGACATTGTCCAGTTCATGCTCGATCAGGGCATAACGCCCTTCCAGGCCTTGCAGATTGCGATCCAGCCGCTCCAGTTGCATCAGCCGGTCATCATTGCGCGTCACCTGACTCATCGCCGCCGGATCATCGGCGGCCTGACGCAGGCTCACGCCACTGGACAAGGCATCCTGCTGCCGCGTCAGCCGGGTCTGGGCGCCGGCCAGGGCATCCAGGGTCTGGCGATACATCATGTTTTGCGTCACGCGCATGATTTCACTCCTAACGCGTTGCGGCGAGCAGGGAATCGAAGACCGTATTGGCGACGACAATCACCTGTGCGGCGGCCTGATAGGCCTGCTGATAGCGCAGCAGATCGGCCGCTTCCTCATCCAGGTTGACCCCGGACACGCTGTCACGCAGCAACTGCTGCTGGCTCACCACGGCCGCCTGGGCGGTGGCACTGGCTTCCAGGCGACGCGCCTGCGAACCCACGCTGGCGAGCATCGTGATATTGGCCTCTTGCGCACTTTGGCCGCCAATCAGCGGCCCCCTGAGCGCATCCACCATAGCCTGTGCATTGCCGTTGCCATCCGCCCCGGCGCCCGGCAAGCTTGCCGCCAGCGCCGCGGGGTCGTCGATCTGAACATTCAGCCGGGCGCCCGGAGGCACCCGTTCAAACAGCGGGGCGCCGGCCTGTCCATTGGCATCCAGGCCGCTGCCCTGGACCGTATTGACCGCATCGGTGATGCCCTGCGCCAGGGCGTTGAGTTGCTCGCGCGCCGGCTCCAGCACCTCGGCCCGAAAGCCGAACAGACCTCCGAGTTCGCCACCGCGGATCTGTTCACTGAGATCGCCGCCGCCAGCGATTTCCACCCGCGTCGCGCCGCTGCCATCACCGGATGGGACCGCACTGAGGCGCCGCACGGTGCTGCCGGTCACCAGGGCCTGGCCGTTGCCGGTGAACACATTCACGCTGCTGTCATCCTGCACCACGGTGCGGACATCAATCTGCTGTGCCAGATCACTGACCATCTGATCACGCTGATCCAGCAGGGCATTGGCGGGCTGACCGGGCGTTTGCGCGGCGATCTCGTCATTCAGGCGCGCAATCGCATCGGTCAACTCATTCACCCGCTGCACCGCATTGCCGGTCCGCACATTGATTTCCACATTGAAATCATCCATCTGCACCTGCTGCTGGGAAAAGCGCATGGCCAGGGCTTCAGCCCCTCCAAGCACTTCCAGCCGGGTTTCCGGAGCACCGGGGTCGGCCACCCAGCCATCCAGCGCATCGATGAATTCGCGCAGCGGGCGGGCGAGCCCGGAAGCCTCGGTCGACAGGCTGGCATCCAGCCGCCGCGCCAGTCCCGCTTCCGCATCCAGCGCCGCCTTCTCGGCGGAACTCTCCACCAGCCGTTCGGTGGCGAATCCATCGCTGATCCGCCGCGTACGCACCACGTCCACGCCCTGCCCGGCGGCAAAGCCGCTGACATGCCGCGCGCTGAATTCGGTGCGCTGACGGCTATAGCCTTCGGTGCCGGCATTGGCAATGTTCTGGCCGGTCGTTTCCAGCGCGCGCTGGTTCGCTCGCAGCGCCGATGTGCCGATGTTAAACAGAGAGCTCATAGGCTGTTCCAGTAGCGCGCCATCGCAGGACTCCGTGAGACTTCAATCACCTTGTTCACATAGTTAGGATCGGTCGCATAGCCTGCTGACTTTAGGCCTTGGAGAAAATTCTCATCCGAGCCCCCGTGGGCAAGCGCAGATTGATAGCGTGGATTGGCATGCAGGAAACTCACATAATCACGCACGCTTTCCGCGAAGCTGCCATAGCGACGAAAATCCGCGGCTTCCGCCCGCATCGCCTGGCCATCAAACTCCTCGGTCTGACTGGCCACCGCCGGCCCCTGCCAGCTGCGGTCCGCCTTGATGCCGAACAGGTTACGTGAGGGCTGGCCGTCGCCATCGCGGGGCAAATGCCGCCCCCAGCCGGTTTCCAGGGCCGCCTGCGCGAGCAGGATACGCGGCGAAACCCCGAGGCTCTGGGCGGCCTCCTCGATCAGCGGTTTCACATGGGCCACGAAGTCCTGTGCCCTGCCGAACTGATCCGGTTCGCTGGCGTGCTGGGCATAGGCGCTGGCCACCGCCTCACGCACCGCCTCCAGACCGCCGGACACCAATGGACGCGCGTCCCGCCGCGCCGCTTCCAGGCTGCTGGCCGAGGCGGTCGTCCCCGCTGACGCCGGCGCCGGGCCGCCAAGCTGCTCGCTCAGCATCCGGGCCAGGCCCAGGCCCTCGCCCGCAGCAATCTGCTGGCTCAGGCGATCACGCCACATGGAATTCACCAGATCGGCCTGCGCTTCGGTCTCGCTCGTGCCCTCGCCGGTGATTTTGATCTGCGCCAATAACTGCTTGACGAACAGGGCCTCGAATTGGCGTGCGGCCTCGCGCAACTGGGCCTGCTTGTCACCCTGCGGCTTGCCACCGTCCGCGGACGTGGCAGCGGCGGCGTCGAGCAGCGCAAGTGAGCCGCTGCTCGCGCCGGTCAGACCGTGCATGGCTAGATCACCACCAGTTCGGCGCGCAGGGCGCCGGCCTGCTTGAGCGCTTCGAGAATCGCGACCAGATCACCGGGCGCTGCGCCCACCTGGTTGACCGCCCGCACGATGGTATCCAGATTGACCCCGGATTCCAGCAGGAACATGCGGCTATTGCCCTGCTCGACGGTAATTTCCGACTCCGGTGTGGCCACCGTCTGGCCCTGGGCGAATGCATTGGGCTGGCTCACAAGGCTGCCTTCGCGAATCGTGACGGTCAGGGAGCCATGGGTCACCGCAGCCGGCAGCACCCGTACATGCCGACCGATCACCACCGTCCCGGTGCGTGCATTGACCACCACCCGGGCCGGCGCATCATCGGGCTCCACCTCGATATTTTCCAGCGCCGACAGGAAGCTGACCTTCTGATCCAGCGCCACCGGCGCCCGCACCGACACGCTGACCGCATCCAGCGCCCGCGCCAGACCCGGCCCGAGTTCGCTGTTGATGCTGTTGACGATGCGGCGGGCGGTGGTGAAATCACCCTGATGCAGATTGAGAATCACGTCGCCATCGCTCGCCAAGGTATTGGGCACCACGCGCTCGACCATCGCACCGTTGGGAATGCGCCCACTGCTGGGAATGTTCACCGAAACCCTGGAGCCATCCCGCCCATCAACGCCGAAACCGCCGACCACCAGACTGCCTTGCGCGATCGCATAGATCTGGCCGTCCAGCCCCTTGAGCGGGGTCATCAACAGGCTGCCGCCACGCAGGCTGCCGGCATTGCCGATCGAGGACACCGTGATATCGAGTTTCTGGCCGGGCTTGGCGAAGGCCGGCAGCTCGGCATGAATCGCCACCGCGGCGACATTCTTGAGCTGCGGGTTCATGCCCGGCGGGATCGCCACCCCCAGCTGACGCAACATGGTCGCCAGGCTTTGCGTGGTGAACGGGGTTTGCGCGGTCCGGTCGCCGGTGCCATCCAGGCCCACAACCAGTCCGTAACCGATCAGCGGATTGCTGCGCACGCCCTGCACCGAGGCCAGATCTTTCAGGCGCTCGGCCTGCGCCGGCAGGACCAGGAACAGCCCCAGCAGCAGCGTCAGTAGATTCGTTCTGTTCATCTTGGCATCTCCTTGAGCGCCGGTGCTTGCGGCCACAGGGCCGCATGACACAGGTCGCAGATCCCGCGGGGGACCGGTTGGGCGGCCTGCGGGGCCTGCCCCGGGACCGACATTTGCCGGCCGGTGTGCGCGCTGTGCGTCCGGGTCATCTCAGAACGGCCAGAGCGGCGAGTTGAAGAAACGCGCCAGCCAGCCCATCGCATTGGCCTGAGCCAGTGGCCCCTGGCCGCTGTAGACGATATCGGCCTGGGCAATCCGGGTCGACAGCACGGTGTTGTCCGGATTGATGTCTTCGGGCCGGACGATGCCGGTCAGGCGCAGGTATTCGGCGCCTTGATTCAGGCGCAGCTTCTTTTCCCCGGCGACCCGCAGATAGCCATTGGGCAGGCGTTCGGTGACCAGCACCGTGAGCTCGCCATCCAGGCTGTTGCTCTGCGAGCTGTCACCGGTACCGCCAAAACTGTGCTCGCTGCCGATTTCCGCGTCGGCCTTGAGCGCTTCCACCGTGCCCGGCACGACCGGGATCGTGAAACCGTAGTCGGTGGCCTTGCTGGTGCTGGTACTGGCCGACTTCTGCGCCTGGGTCCGTTCCTGCAACAGCACGGTCAGGACATCGCCGACCCGCGCCGCCAGGCGGTCTTCGAACCACAACAGCCCACCACTGCTGCGGAAAATGGCGCCATCGGCCGGCGCCTCGGCGGCGGCCGCGTAGTCGGGCTCGGCCAGGGGCTGATGCACCGGCCCTGAACTGGCGCAGCCGATCAGCAGGCCGGGCAGAAGGATGTTCAGCAACGTCTTCATGGCCTACAGATTGTTATTGACGTAGGCCAGCATCTGATCGCTGGTGGAAATGGCCTTGGAATTGAGCTCGTAGGCGCGCTGGGTTTCGATCATGTTGACCAGTTCCTCCACCACATTGACATTGGAGGATTCCAGCGCCCCCTGATTGAGTCGGCCGAGGCCAGCCAGACCCGGCACGCCGGTCTGCGGCGGACCGCTGGCGCCGGTCTCGACGTACAGATTCTCGCCCTGGGCCTGCAGCCCGGCCGGATTGACGAAGCTCGCGATCTGCAGGCTGCCGATCACCTGGGGCTCGGCCTGCCCCTGCAACTGCACGCTGACGGTGCCATCACGCGCCACGCTGAGCGATTGCGCATCGGCCGGCACGCTGATGCCCGGCTGCAGCAGATAGCCGCTGTCGGTGACCATCTGGCCATCCTGACTGAGCTGAAACGCACCATTGCGGGAGTACGCCGTGGTGCCATCCGGCAGCAGGATCTGGAAGAATCCGCGACCGTTGATCGCCAGGTCCAGCGGGTTGTCCGTCTGCAGCAGATTGCCCTGATTGAAACTGCGCTCGGTCGCGACGACGCGGACCCCCGTGCCCAGTTCCAGGCCCACCGCCGCCTGGCTCTGCTGCGAGGTCTGGGCGCCGGTCTGGCGCACGTTCTGATACAGCAGATCCTCGAACGCGGCGCGGCCCTTCTTGAAACCCACCGTGTTGGTATTGGCCAGATTGTTCGAGATCACCGTCATCCGGGTCTGCTGTGCATCCAGGCCGGTCTTCGCGACCCATAAGGCTGAAGTCATGGTCTTCTCTCCTTGCCCGCGTGAACTACGCGAGGTTCATTAGCTGTGCGCTGCGTTGCGCGTTTTCGTCGGCGGTTTTCATCGCCTTCACCTGCAGCTCGTAGCGACGCTGCAGTTCGATCATCTGCACCAGGGTTTCGGCCAGGTTGACGTTGGAGCCCTCCAGCGCACCGCTGACCAGCACCTGACCAGGGCTCGGCAGCACCTCGGCCTCGGCCCGCGGCCGGAACAAGCCGTCTGCACCGCGTTCAAGATCAGCTGCGGCAATCTGGGCGATATTGAGCCGGTCCAGGACCACGAGCTGATTCGCTCCGCCGCCCTCGGGAATGATGGACAGGCTGCCATCGCCGCCGATCTCCAGTTTGCTGAACGGTGGCAGCGCCACGGCGCCGCCCTCGCCCAGCACCGGCCGGCCGCTGACGCTGGTCAGCTGCCCCAGACTGTCGACCTGCAGATCGCCGGCCCGGGTATAGGCGGTCTCGCCGTCATCTCCCAGCACCGCCAGCCAGTGGCCATCGCGCAAGGCAATATCGAGCGCACGGCCGGTATGCATGATGGCGCCGCCTTGATCGTCGAAGCCGGCATCGACATCCAGCGCATGCACCCGGCTCGCCAGGCCCGGCCCCTCCACCGGTCGCGACTCGACATTCAGCAGCGCCGCCTTGAAACCGACGGTCGAAGCATTGGCGAGGTTGTGACTGACCGCAGCCTGCGCGTCCCAGGCCAGGCTGGCGCCGCTCATCGCAACGTAAAGGGCTCTATCCACGATCCTTCTCCTGTTTCAGGCCTAACGGATATTCAGGGCGGCCTGGGTGACCTGATCCTGGGTCGTGATCATCTGCGCGTTGGCCTGGAAATTTCTCTGCGCGGTGATCATCTGCACCAGTTGCGCGGTCAGATCGACATTGGAGGATTCCAGCGCGCTGCCCTGGATGACCCCCATGCCGCCGGAACCGGCCGCCCCCCGTTGCGCCAGACCGGAATCAAAGGTTTCGATCCAGCTCGTCTCGCCCTCGAGCTTCAGGCCCTCGGGATTGGTGAAACGGGTCAGCGCGAGCTGGCTCACCGGGGTCGTCTGCCCGTTGCTGAAACGGGCCTGGATAATGCCCTCGGCATTCACCTCGACATCCACCAGGCGGCCGGCGGCGAAGCCGTCCTGCAGCAGGCTGTTGACCGAGAAGTAGTCGCCGAACTGGGTCAGCTTGGCCAGATCCAGACCGATACTCAGATCCTCGGCGCCATTGCCGGCGGGAATCGCAGGCAGGGCCAGTTGACCGTCGACGGGGCTGGTGAGGCTGCCACCGGCATCGAAGTTCAAAGTACCGACCGCTGCCGGCAAGGACGTGCCATCAAAGGCGGCGTGGACCTGCCATTCGCCCGGATTGGCGGTCTTCACGTAGTAGGTGCTCAGGGTATGCGCCGCGCCAAGGGAGTCGAACACGGAAACCGCGGTGGACTGATTGAAGCTGCTGGCATCGCCCGGATCGAAGGCGGCGGTCGCCGGCACCGCCGCATTGGCGGGCAGATTCAGCAGCAACTCCACCTTGCTGCTGGCGCGCGGTGCGCTGTCGCTCGACAGCAGCTGGATATCCTGCAGTCCACCGGTATTGAAACCACCGCCTGCGATCGGGGCGAAACCCTGCAGGCGCAGGCCCTGGGCATTGACCATGTAGCCGTCTCGATCGAGCGAAAAAGCACCGTTACGGGTATAGGAGATCGCTCCCTGGTTGGACAGGGTGAAGAATCCGTCCCCGCTCAGGGCCAGATCCAGGCCATTGTCGGTAAACTCCAGATTGCCCTGCCTGAACTGCTGCTGCACATCGGCCAGCCGCGCGCCGCCGCCGATGTCTTCGCGAAACAGGGTCAGGCCGTTGGCGGCGACCACGTCGGCGAACATCGCCCGCGACTCCTTGAAGCCGGTGGTGTTGGCATTGGCAATGTTGTTGGCAGTGACGGACAGATCAGCGGCTGCTGCATTCAGTCCGCTCAGTGCGGTGCGAAAAGTCATGCTGTGCTCCTGGATAGGTTTAGATTTCGTTGGCGGTGATTTCCCGCACGCTGCTCAGCGCCTGCGGAGCGAGTCCACGGACGTTCAGTTCGACCCCACCGCTGCCACCGAAGGCAATGCCTTCGATCCTGGCTGCGATCAAGGTGGGCAGTTCGGCCTGCTGGCCGCCCTGCCGGGTATAGGCCCGCAGCGTGTAGCTGCCGGCCGGCGCCAGGGCGCCGCGTTCGTCACGACCATCCCAGGCAAAGCGATTCACGCCGATCCCGCCAGCCTCGATGCCGAGCTGCCGAATGGTCTGCCCGCTGGCGTCGATCACCTCGACGGTGACCCCGCCAGGATGCGCCCCGTAGACCGCAGCGTTCACCTGTTCGCCGGCTTCGGCGGTCTGCAGCTGCGGTCCGGGAAACAGGCCCTCGCGACCGATCAGCTGGGCGGCGCCGATGGCCTGATCGCCGCCCAGCGCCGAAGCCAGAGATTCGAACCGGGCATTGAGTTCCTGCAAACCACTGACCGATGAGAACTGCGCCATCTGACCGAGGAAGTCGCCGTTTTCCATCGGCTTGAAAGGATCCTGATTCTTGAACTGGGCCACCATCAAGGCGAGGAAGTCCTCCTGCCCGAGTTCCGAACCGGTGGCCGTTGTCGCGGCGGCCGTGCCGAGCCCGCCCCCGATGCTTTCGATCTTCATATTCAGCGTCCCATGTTGATCGTGCGGAGCATCAAGGACTTGGCCGTATTGACCACCTCCACATTGCTCTGATACGAACGTGCGGCTGAGATCATGTTCGCCATTTCCTCCACCGCATTGACGTTGGGGGCGTAGACATAACCCTGCGCATCGGCCAGCGGATGCCCCGGTTGATAACGCTTTTCCGCTGGCACCTCGGATTCTTTGACCTCGAGCACCTGCACGCCGCCACCCTGGGCCTGGCTTTCGGCCTTGAAGAGCGGCGATTTCGCCTTGTAAACCTCATCCTCCCGGCCGGCGACCACATCGGCATTGGCCAGATTGCTGCTGACGCTGTTCAGGCGCACGGACTGGGCGAGCATGCCCGAACCGGCGATGTGAAAAATTCCAAATCCAGGCATGACAGATTCTCCTGTTCTACTGGCCGGTGATCGCGGTGAGCAGGCCCCTGACGCGGCCGTCGACAAAGCGCAGGGTGGCTTCGTAACGCAGCGAGGCCTCGGCGAAGCGCGCCTGTTCCAGCGGCGTATCCACGGTATTGCCATCTGCCGAGGGTTGGGCGGGCACCTGCCACAGACGTGGCGAACCCAGATCGAATTGACCGCGCTGATGCAGCGCACTGGTGGTCCGCAAAGTCGGCGCCTTGACCTGGGCGCCGTTCAGGACGGCACGAAAATCGATGTCCCGCGCCTTGTAGCCGGGGGTATCTGCATTGGCCAGATTGCTGGACAGCACACCGAGTCGCTCGCCGTGCACCTTGAGTGCCGGGGCAAGATTGCCGTAGATGAGATCCGTGGTGAAGGCCATACGCCTGGCTCCTGCTGTGACTTAATTCCAGCAAGGCAAGCTGCGTGCCACGGATCGGGGTGTCGCGATTTTGACGTTTCTCTGGCGACCGGACGGGCCAGGCGACAACCGGACTCAGGCCGCCTGGATCACCGATTCTTCGGCCATTCGACCAACCTGGTCCAGCACATGAGAGGCCAGTTCATCGGCATTGAATTTCGGGATGAAGCAATCGGCCCCGACCTGTTCGACCAGACTGTGATTGAACACTCCCGACAGCGAGGTGTGCAGCACCACATACAGACTGGCGAAGCGCGAATCCTTGCGAATTTCGGTGGTCAGGGTATAGCCATCCATGCCGGGCATTTCGACATCGGAGATGAGCATCAGCAACTGCTCCTCGATCGGTCCCCGTTCGCTCAGCGAGCCCAGCATGCGCAGGGCTTCCAGCCCGTCATTCACCAGGATGCACTCAAGCCCCAGGGTCTCCAAAGTCCGCGCGATCTGCGAACGGGCGACGCGGGAATCGTCGGCCACCAGAATCTTGCGCCCGGCCAGGACCTGGTTCCAGGCTGCCGAACCCCGCAACGCCGTAGCCTTCTGTTCGCCGATCACTTCCGCCAGAATTCTCTCCACATCGACGATTTCGACCAGTTGATCGCCGCGCCGGGTCACCGCGGTCAGATAACTGTCGGGCTCGCCAACGCGCGGCGGCGGATGCACATCGGCCACATCTACATTGATGATGCGGTCGACCGACTGCACCGCAAAGCCCTGCACCGTACGATTGAATTCGGTCACGATTACATAGGCGGGGTTCTGCAGGGGCGGCCCGAGAATTGAACGGGAAAGATCCAGCACCGGAATGTTGCGCTGGCGAAGACGCGCCACCCCCATCACCTGGGCGTTGGAGCCGGGCACCGCGACCAGCGGCGGCAGCTGCACCACTTCCTGCACCTTGAATACATTGATCCCGTGCAGTTGCCCGGGATTGACCCGGAATAGCAGCAAGGCCAGGCGATTATGGCCGGCAAGTCGGGTACTGTCGTTGATGTTGGCAAACAGATTTCTGCTCATGCGTTCGTCATCGGCCTGGACCGGTCCGAGCTTAAGCCTCGCAGGGCAAAGAATATGTGAATGCCGTTGCGGCGGAATTCCAGCAGATGGGCGCATGGCCCGCCACTTGCAGGGCGTCGGCCATGGACACGCAGCAACGCATTGACAAGCTGTTTCACTGGGCCGCCATCGCCGCCTGGCTGATGTTTGTACTGACCCTGATGACCGATCTGGCCCATGCCCAGGCACCGGCGGATGAGCCGCACCTCACCAGTCCCTGGGAATCCCGTGCGCACATTGAACAGGTCGCCAGCGATTACGCTGTGCAGCAGGCCGGAGGCGGCCGCGTCAGCGTGCGGGCCCAGCTGCCGGACCGCCGCCTGCGCCTACCCCGCTGCCCCGAGCCGCTGCAGGCGCAGGGCCTGACCCGAGGTCAGCGCCTGCAGGTGCAGGTCAGTTGTACGGGCCGATGGAAACTCTATGTTCCGGTCACCATGCAACAGGAAAAACAGCTCATCGTTGCGCGCCGCAGCCTGCAGACTGACGCGATTGTTGCCGCCGCCGACCTGGACCGCGAATGGCGCGCCCTCAAAGGCAGCGGTTATGGTCACTTCGAGTCGGTCGAGGCCGTCATTGGCCGCCGCGTGGCCCGCCCGATCATGGCCGGCCAGATCATCACTCCGGGCCAGCTGCGCCAGGCCTTCAGCGTGCACAAGGGCGATCTGGTGACCCTGGTGTCCCGCATTGGAAATGTGGAAATACGCGGCCGAGGCCGGGCCGAGAACGATGCGCTGGAAAATACCCGGGTCAGGGTGCGGAATCTTTCTTCGGGCCGCCTGGTCGAAGGCTATGTCCGCGCCGATGGTCTGGTCGAGATCCGCGGGTGAGCAGGGGCTGCACCGGAACCCCCACGGCGCAACGTCAGACGATCTTTCGTCGCCGCCCTAAAGTTGCGGCGCGCATGGCCGATACCCCATACACCCCCGCTCTCAGGAGCGCAGACTGATGACGATGAACACAAGGATTGAGCAGAACAACGGCCTGCCGCAGATCAGCAAACGCACGGTCAGCGAGACTCGCAGTAGTAGCAGCGCGCCTGCGTCAGGCGGCGCGAGCACCGCTGCCGCCGGCGACAAGCTGAGCCTGAGCGCCCAGGCCGATCGCCTGAGCACGCTGACCCGTATCGCCGCCGCCAGCCCGGACATCGATACGGCCAAAGTAGAGGCCTTGCGCGCGCAGATTGCCGAAGGAAACTACGAGATCGATGCCGATCGGCTGGCCAGCAGCATGCTCCAGGCCGACCGGCAACTCGGACGCCAGAAATGAGTGACGGCGTCGAACTGCACCAGGCCCTGGAACAGCAGCAGGTCCGCGCCGACCGTCTGCTCGACGTGCTGGACCGGGAGACCGGCCTGATCATGAAGGGCGAGGTAGACGAACTGGCGCAGTTGATCAAACTCAAGCAACAGCGCTGCTCGGACATGGAGGAACTGGGTCAGCTCCTGCAGGGCTGGCTCGCCGGTCTGTCCCTGGAGCGCTGGCTGGCCAGACAGGATGGCGAGGCCCGGGCTCAGTGGCAACGGCTGGAAGAACGCTTGCGTGAATGCCAGCGCAAGAATGACGCAAACGGTCTGCTGATCGGCCGGCGGCAGGCGGAAATCGAACAGAAACTCAAGCCCCTCGACACATCGACCTACGCCGCCAGCGGCCGGAATGAAGCCCTGAGCGACGCGACATTGGGCTATCGTGCCTGAAGCCCCGAGGGCGGGAATCCCTGCTCACCTCAACGGCTGATGTCCAAAGCCCCTCGCGGGGCTCAGACGCCGGCCTGACTCAGCGCGAACTTCACCACCAGCACCAGCAAGCCGATCAGCCCCGAGGTCAACAGCAGTCCCATGACGATGAATGGCAGGGGGCGGCCGTGGCGGAAATCACGCTCGCGATTGGCCCGATTCTGGACACCGAAAAATGCCGCCAGCACGCTGAGTGCGGTCTGCCACATCGAGGGCGATTTGCCCTGCGTCTGGCTCGGGTCGAGGTTCGAATCCGAAGTCATCTGATCTGCCTGCAAAAAAACCGCGTGGTCTGGAAGACCACACGGCGTGTAGTGTACTGCCCCGCAAGCGACGCCGTCACCGGCCCATGCGGCTAGCTGTAGTCGGCCAGAATCCTGTTGCTGACTTCCATGTCGCCAGGCGACTTGGCGAGGATGTCATCGGCGACCAGTTTCGCAACCTTGCCGCCAATCAGCGGGATCTTGCACTCGATGGTCCAGTGCACATGGTTCTCCGCCCCCTCGCCCCCCTGCTTCAGGGCCATGTCGGCGAAAATATGCACCGGTGCACCATGCAGTTCGATGCTCAATCTGCCCGTACGCGTTCGCAGATCCCAGGTATCTTCCTGCACCACGTTCATGGTTTCGCCAAGAAATTTCTTGGCAAAGCCGGGTATCGGGACATTGGAGGGCATGGTGAGCTTGCAGCGGATCCGGAAACGCTCATCGCTGCGCTCATGCTCCAGCACCTCATAGGCGATCGTGGTTTCCGCGTACTTGCGTTCGAAATACTCACGGTCGGCGAACATCGCCATCACCGTATCGGCATCTTTGTTGTAGCGGTAAATTTCTTCAAATTTCATGCAGTTTCCCTGGCTCGTGCCGCGCTTATCGCATTGCCTTCTTACGCAGGCTGCGCGGCGTGAAGTACTGATCGTCGTAGGTCACGGAGAAGTCGTTCGGCTTGTCCTCATTCGCCAGCGCAGTCATGAAATACCGCCCGGACTGGAAGTCGTAAATGATTTCCGGGGTGCCGCCAACCGCCTGCGCGTTCTGGGCGAACACCTGATGGGCTTCCTGGAACTTGTACAGGCCACCGCGGCGGTCATAGCAATCCACGGTATTGACCGCCCAGGAATCCTCTTCGACATAGAAGGTTCGGCGGCCGAAGGTGTGGCTGGTGCCTTCACGCAGAGTGGCATCCACCACCCAGACCCGGCGCAGTTCATAACGCGGATAGGCCTGGTTGAGATGACGAGCCTGAATCATTTCCTCGTAGCTCAGTTTGGGATCTGCCATGCGGTAGGCATTGTAAGGCACGTACATTTCCTTCTTGCCCACCAGTTTCCAGCGGTAGCGATCCATCGCCCCGTTGAACATGTCCACCTGGTCATTGAACTGATTGCCGTCGGTTCCTTCATAAGGGTTGTCATAGGACACGTTGGGCGCACGGCGTACACGCCGCAGACCAGGGTTGTACAGCCAGGCGTTGCGGATCTGTTCGGTCTGGTCCGAGGTTTCATGCACCAGCAGAAGCTGGCCGGCATTTCTGGGCGGAGCCAGGATTTCGGACAGGTACAGCAGGAGCAGATCCTCGGACTTGCCGTCGTGATCCGTGTTGGTATAGGTGAACTTGACGTCTTCAATCAGCTTGGAAATCTGGTATCCACCGTCGGGCTGAACGATGGCCTGATTGTTGTAGCGTCGCACCGAATACCCACGCCAGCGGGTCTTGTGGTTCCAGATCACCTCGGCCGCACTGCCGGGAATCGGAAACGGGATGCCGTGCACCGCACCCTTCACCGCATCGGTGCCGATCAGCACGGTTCGGGTCGCATTGCGGCGGGTCGCGTCGAGAATATGCTGCGGCCAGGACACGGTGCGATGAGACTTGTACACGTCCATCCGGTAAGTGTCGGGGAACCGCCGCAGCAATTCCTGGTGGCCGGCGGTCAGCTGCTCCTGAAATTCCGCCATGTTCGCCATCGTGATGGTGAACAGGGGCTTCTCGCCCTGGATTTGCGGGTTGCTGGGATATTCACCGGCAATCTCGCCCCGGCGTGGCAGCCCACCGGTATATTCGGGCAAGGCCCCGTCCGCGGTTCCGGCCTTTTCGGCCCCGAACAGCGTCAGATCCTGACCCAGTCTTGCCGCCTCCTCGTTCGTGACCTTGGCCAGTGCCGGGCATGCCAACCCCAGGCTTGCCAGCATGGCAAAACCTACCCCTGTGCGGCTTACGCGATTCAAGTGACTTCTCCCCAAAAGTTGATCGAACGAACGGCTTTGCCCAGCAAGATCGAATAATTATCCGCAAAGAGTAGCCGCTGGCGCGGCAAAATCAAATCCCTGGCCACCGGTTCGCCTCTTGCGCTCACCAGCGCAGGCCGGGCCGGCAAGGCCCGCGGGCCACGGTGCGTCCCGCCAGCCCCTCAAAATCATCGGCTGTACTTTGCCTTGACCGTCGCCGGGCGGAAGTCTCGCGCCTGCGGCGGCGGCGCATCGCGCTGCGGCCAGCGGTCATCGTTGGTCAGCCGGTTGATGAAATAACGCCCATCCTTGAGATCATAGGTCACCACCGGCATCGCGTTCGACCACAGCTGACCGTAATCCTGCAGCAGATGACCTTCCTGGAAACGCCACAGAGCGCCCTTGCGATCGTAGTTCTCCACCAGCACCACATTCCAGGTGTCCTCGTCCAGATAAAAACGGCGGGCGCCGAAACTGTGGCGCTTTCCGCCTCTTTCGTTGGCCTCGATGAGCCAGACCCGATGCAGTTCATAGCGCGCCCGATCCGGCTTCATGAAACCGGCCTGCAGCAAATCCTCGTTCGCCACCTGGGCGTCATTCAGACGGTAGGCGTTGTAGGGCAGCAGCACCTCGCGCTTGCCGAGAATTTTCCAGTCGTAACGGTCGAAAGCACCGTTGTACATGTCGATCATGTCAACGAACGCGATGCCACCGGATCCCGGAAACGGATTGTCATAGCCCACCGGCGGAATCCGGAACATCTTGCTGATGCCCTTGGGGATGACCCAGATCGAGCGTTCGCGCTCGAGCACATTGGCCGACTCATGCACCAGCGCGGTGAATCCCAGGTCACCGCTATTGGTGGCGAAATGGGTCAGGTAGTACAGCAGGATATTCTCCTTGCTCAGATCAGACGGCGACTGGATGTTCGCATACAGATAGAGCGCCTGCTCGGTCTGCAGGTACTGCTCGCTGTAGGTGCCATTGGCCAGCACCAGCACCTGGCGACTGCGTAACTCGGCGGCATCGCCGCGATAGCGCACGCGGTGATTCCACATGGCCTCCACACCATTGCTCGGGCTGACGAAGGGAAATCCCAGCTTCGCGCCGGTCAAGGCATCGGACCCCAGCAGTTTGGCCCGCCCGCGGTTGGCCTGGCTCGCATCATAGATGGCCTGCGGATAGGCCCCGCTGCGCCGGCTTGGATAAACCGGTATGCGGTAGTCGGGATAACGCTCGAGCAGCGCCCGGTGCCCCAGGCTCAGGTCGGCTTGGTGCTCGCGCAGGTTCTGCGCGGTGATCACGTACTCCGGCTGATCCGTTGCAAACGGATCCAGCAAGCGCGAACCGGGGGCATAGCCCGGCGGCCAGTCCTTTTCGCTCAGACCGCCGGTCCAGGCCGGAATCCGGCCGTCTTCCGTGCCGGCGGTCTGCGCGCCCACCGGGGTGAACTCCGGCCCCTTCGCAGCGCCGGATGCGGCATTCAAACGCACCTTGCGACCCTGAAAACGACCGCTGATGTCCGCCGACTCCGGCCGCACCGCGGCCATGCGGATGGCCTCTTCGCGCGCCAGACCGCTGTCGAGATAGCTGATCCACTGGCGCGCCTCGCTGCGATTGCGCGGCGACTCGGCGGCCTCCGAGAAGGCCGCTCTGGCACCGGCAAAATCCTGCTGCTGATACAGGGCGGCGCCGAGCAACATCTGCGCCGCCGCCTGCTGCTTTCCCGCCCCCCGGTCGAGGGCGCGCCGCAGGGAACGGGCCGCGGAATCCCAGTCCCCGCGATCGAACTGCAGCTGTCCGAGCTGCAGATGCAGGACCGACTTGCCGCTAGCCGCTGCCGCATCCTGCAAGGCCGGAATGGCGAGCGCATACTCCCGCGCAGCCAGCCAGGCCGCGGCGAGCATTTCCAGGGTGTTGCTCTCAGGCGCCAGCAGCCCGGATTCCAGCCCATCCTGGATCAGCGATGCCGCCTCGAAGGGCACGCCATTGGCAAAGAACAGCTGGGCGAAACGCATGCGATCGTCCGCCGCCTCCAACAGGCCGAGACGAAAAGCCATGTCCATCGCCGCCAGCGCCGCCAGGGCGTCCTTGCGCGCGATGTGGTAACTGCTGAGTTGCTGCCAGTAGGCCAACTGGGTCGGCGCCATCGCCAGGGCCGTATCGATATAGCCGACCGCCGCCTCCCAGCGCTGCAAGCCCGCCGCCGCCGCCGCGGCGAGCGCATACCAGTCGTGTTGCGGTTTACGGCTGGCCTTCAGGGCCCGTTCGATCAATGGCAGGGCTTCGCCATGGCGCCCGAGCTGGGCATAGGCGCCCCCCAGGATCAGCAGCATTTCCGCGGCTGGCTCCTTCTCGCCGGCAAGAATCGGCGCGAGCTGCTCCACCACCGCAGCATAATCCTGCTGCCCCGCCAGCAGAACCGCCAGTTCTTTCTGCATCTCCCGCGCCGCATACACCGACAAGGCCTTGGTCGCCAGCGCCTGCTTGAGAAATCGGGCGGCGGCGCCCTCGTCGCCTTCGGCCAGGGCGCGCCCGGCCAGATCGCGCAGGATCATCGCCTTGGCATAGGGATTGTCCTCGGCGGCGGCCAACGCCTCTTCGGCATCGAATGCGCTGGCCTGATTGGCCTCGCCCTGCGAGACAATTCGCGCCTCGCTTTCGTACTGCTGCGCCCACAGCGACGGGTAGGTGCCCAGCAGCATGGCGCCGATCGCGATGTGGGTGATTCCGCGTGCCATGCGCCCGGTCAGTTCCAGTTGTACTGGAAATCATCCAGCTTGAATTCGAATTTCTGTTTCACTTCCTGGGTCTGCTTCGATGCCGGATAGATCCAGTTCTGGATGCTTTCGATCATCGCGGCCTCGAATACCCCCTTGGGCTGCGCATCGATGATGCGGATGTTGCTCACCCGGCCATTGGGCTGGACGTAGAAAACGACTTCCACCCAGCCCTCGATCCCCTGCTCGAAGGCGTATTGCGGAATCTGCGGACGGGCCGTGGACAGGGGCACCAGACGTTTGCCCTTGAATCCCTGCCCCTGGCCATAGCTGTTGCCGCTCCCGGCGGCACCGGCAAAGCCGCCGAAACTTCCCTTGCTCAGCGAGCCGCCGCCGGGTTTCACCTGCGGAATGCTGAATGCCACGCTGGCGGCCGGTGCCGCCGGCAGCGGCACGCTGGCATTCAGGCTCAGACTGAGGCTGGGTACCGATGGCGGCTCCGGTGGCGCCTGGCTCAACTGCGCCTGCGCCGCCGCTTCCGAGGCCTCCGGTGGCGGCGGCTTGACCACTACCACCGGCTCATCTTCGCGCCGGCTGGCCACCTCTCCGGCCGGCGGTGTGACCAGCCACTGCATCAGCCAGAACAGGCCGATGGAAATCAGAACCGCGCTGAAAAAAGGCAGGAGCAGACGCATCAGGGCGCCGTGGCCGCCACCGAAATGGTCTTGACCCCACCGAGCCGCAACTGATCCATGACCTTAACCACCAGGCCATGCCGCGCATCGGTATCGGCCTGCACCACCGCCGCGGCCTCGGGATTTTCCAGGCGTAGACGTTCCACCTGGCTGCGCAGAGCGCGCAGATCCACCGCCTGTCGATCGATCCAGATTTCCCCGTCCGCGGTCACCGCCACATAGATGCTGCTGGCCTCCTGACGCTGGGCGGTGCTCGCATCCGGCCGCTTCACATCCACCCCCGCCTCCTTGATGAAGGAGGTGGTCACGATGAAGAAGATCAGCATGATGAACACGATATCGAGCATCGGGGTCATGTCGATCTCGGTGTCGCTCACCTGTCCGGTATGTCTACGCACTCGCATCAGCCAAACCTCATGCTGTCCGCCAGTTGCTGGGTCAGGCGGCGGGAAAAATAGCGGCAGCGGGTGACGTAGAAAATCCCCGGCAAGGCCAGAACCATGCCCGCCATGGTGGGAATGGTCGCGCGCGACACCCCTGCGGCCATTGCCTTGGCGTTGGAACTGCCGGCCAGCGCCATTACGTCAAACACCTGGATCATCCCGGTCACGGTGCCGAGCAGGCCCATGAGCGGACAGATGGCGACCAGGGTCGCAATCACCGGCACGCCCGACTCAAGACTCGCCCGGGCCTCGGAAATCATCGCCTCGCGAATCCGGTGCGCGCGCACCGAGGACCGGTCCCGCCGCGCGCCCCATTCCTCGCGCCAGCTTCGCGCCTGCTTCGGAAAGCTGAAATAGTAGAACCACAGACGCTCCACGATCATGGTCCAGAGCAGGATCGCCAGCAACAGCAAGGCATAGAGCATGGGTCCGCCACGCTCGAAAAAATCCAGCAGGGGCAGCAGCCACTCAGGCATCGGTCGGCGACTCCATCTGCTCCTGCCGCCGGGCGATCATGCCCGCGCTCTGCTCATCCAGGATCTGGATCAGACCGCGGGAGCGGGTGGCGACCAGCACATGCAGGAACAGCAGCGGGATTGCCACGACCAGTCCAAGCACCGTGGTGATCAGGGCCTGGGAGATGCCCCCGGCCATGAGTTTGGGATCGCCGGTGCCGAACAGCGTGATCGCCTGGAAGGTTTCGATCATGCCGGTGACGGTGCCGAGCAGACCAAGCAAGGGCGCCACCGCGGCCAGCAGCTTGATGCCACCTTGGAGCCGCTCGAAGCGCGGGGTTTCTTTCAGGATGGCCTCGTCGATCGCCAGTTCCAGGGTTTCCATGTCCCGTTGCTGGTCGGTTTCGCGGGCGGCCAGCAGAATGCGCCCCAGCGGATTGTCAGCGGTCGGCGACCGCAGATCGGCACGCTGGCGCCGCATGCGGCCGCCCTGCAGGCTGAGAAAGACCAGCTGAAACAAGGCCAGCACCACGCCGATGGCGCCGAGGATCAGGATGATCGCGCCGACCACCCCGCCCTGCCGGATCCGTTCCCAAAGATCCGGCCGCATGATCAGCAGACCGAAAAGGCTGCCCCGGGTCGGATCGATGAGGACCGTTGCGCCTTCCTCGGCGAATTGTTTTTCCAGCCAGCTGCCGGGCTGGCGTGGCAGGCTTTCCAGCCGGCGGCTGTCCGGCCGGTAGCGCAGATACTCCTCATCCGCGCGGGCGGCAAACAGCCCGTAGCGGGTAATCCGCGCCCGCGTTGGCGAGCCCTCGGCATCGATGTACTCGCCATCGAAGCGCGCGATGCGGCCGTTTTCCGTCATTTCACGCTGCAGTTCATACCAGAGCGATTCCACATCTTCCGGCGCCGGAATGCCGTCCACCCGTGCCAGATCGGCCAGTAGCGCCACCCGCTCGGGCAGTTGGCTGCTGACCAGGGACTCGCTGAGCAAACCCTGGGCCTGGGTCGCCGCCTGACGGAATACGGTGCCAAGCTGCTCCAGATCGCCACTGCTGTCCTTCAGGGTGGATTTCAGCTTGTCGATCGCCTGCTCATTGGCGTTGAACTGGCGGCGCAATTTCTCCGCTTTGTCATCCAGGGCCTGGGCTTCCGCCCGGGCGGTGCGGTACAGGCGTTCCTGCTCTTTCTGATTGCGCAGAAACCGGGCTTCGCGTTCGGCATTCACCGCGCTGCCTTCGGCCTGTCCGCGCTTGACGCTCTGCAACAAATCATCCAGGGTTTCCGCTTGCGCCAACGGCGCCAGCACCAGCAACCCGGCAAGCAACAGCATGCGGCGCATCAGGAATGCCCTCCCACCGGCAGGGCCAGCAATTGCGGCGCGGCCTGTTCGCTCGCCACCTGCAAGCCCTTGCGGATCGCACGCACATGCTGGGTCGGCACCTCAAGCCAGCGCGCGCGGCCGCGGTCCCACTGCCAGGCCGCCTTGCCGTCCAGACTCAGGTAATACCAGGCCATCCGTCCGATGCGCAGATAATCGACAATCTGCGCGCTGTCCATCAGAGCGCCTCGCCAGGCCTCCAGGCTGCGACCGTAATCCGCCTCGACCTGATAGGCCTCGAAAACCCGCCGGTACTGCTCGGAGACCGGCGTGTCCGGATCGGCCAGCAACTTGCGCAGGCGCTCGACGCGCTGCTGTCGTTCTTCCAACAGGAAAGGCACATCCAGGCTAACGAATTTCTCCAGGCCATCGACCATCCGAACCAGCATCGGCACCAACTCCTGGCGCGTGCGTTCCAGACGCTGCAACTGCTCTGCCAGCAATGCCTTGCGCGCCTGCTGCTGCGCAATCGTTTCGTCCAGTTGGCGGACATACAGTTGCAACTGCTGCGCCTTCCAGATCTCGGCGCGATACTTCTCCAGCATTTCCCGCGTCTGATCGCTCAAGCGATCAATTTTCTGCTGCGAAGCACGGGCATCCAGACTGGTTCTTTTCGACAGCTGCTGAGCCTGCTCCAGCCGTTTCTCGGCCTGTACCGGCCCCAGATTCATGCTCGCCAGCAGCAGCGCCGCCAGCATTATCGATCGTTTCTTCATTGCACCATCTTTGTTGTGGCTAGCAATCGCTTGGCCTGGATCAGGTTGAGATTGCGATAAATCGTCGCCGCGATGCGCGGGTAACGCGTGCGCAGCCGCTCCAGATCCTGGCCATTGAATTTCAGCAGGCGCACCGGCGTCAAGGCTTCAACGTTCGCCGTCCGCTTGCTGCCAAACAGTCCGACCTCGCCCATCACCGCGCCGCGCTGCATGATCGACAGATTCCGCCGCTCGCCATCCCGATCCAGCCAGGCCTGCAACTCGCCATCGACGATCACGAAAATGTCGAAGGCATCATCCCCTTCGGTAATCACCTGGGTGCCTGCCTCCACCGTCTGCAGGTCGGACAGCAAGGCAAAGGTTCTCGCCTGCCGGCTGCTGAGATCCTTGAGCAGCGGAATGGACAGCTGTGGATCCTGCCCCAGATCCAGACGTAGCACGTCCCACAAAGTGACGATGCGCACCCCGGAACTCAGGGCCGGGGTGAACAGCACATCGGCTATCCAGGCCACCGCCAGGGTGAACGCCGCCAGGGCGCCAAACTGCACCTGATTCTGCAGTTCGGAGAAACACAGCACGAGAAATCCGGAACACAGCGCGATGGTGGTGAAGGTCACCGGCCGCAGCACGCTGCGCAAGGCCGTGGCGATGGCCTTCTTCTCGTCCGCCTGGGCCCGCGCTTCGTTGTTGAAACGGACGAGAAAATGAATGGTGTCGTCGACCGCGACCCCAAGCACGATGCAGGCGATCAGGCTGGTGGTGGGATTGAGCGTGATGCCGAGCAGGCCCAGCGTGCCGAAATAGATCGCCACCGGCAGCAGGTTGGGGAGCAAGGCGATCAGGCCCACCCGCCAGGAGGTGAACAACATCGACAGGATCACGTACACCACGGCCGCCGCCCCGCCCACGCTGAGCCACTGGCCGGAGGCGATGTCATCGACGGTATTGGTTACGAGCACCGTGTTGCCGGTGACGGTGGCTTCCAGACGCCTGGGCAGACGTTGCAGGCGGGTTTCGATGCGTTCGATCAAGGCCTGGATTGCACCGGAATCCTCCACCCGTGCCCGGATCATGATCTGGGCGGTGGCGAAACGCTTGTCGACCAGGCTGTTGAGTGCATTGCCGCCACCGAACAGCAGCAGTTGCTTGGCTTCGGCGCGGGTATCGGGGATCCGGTCGTAGCTCGGATCACCCTCGTTGAAACTGCGGTTGATCAGGCGCAGATGGTCGGCCAGTGACTGGGTGCTGCCGATTTCCGGCTGATCTTCGAGCCAGGCCTGCAGGGACTGCATTTCCAGAAGAATTTCGGGTTCGACGAAGGTATCCGGGACAAACCCTTCAAGCACGATGAAGAACGGGTTGGCGCCGCCCAGCTGTGCATTGATGGCCTCGTAGTCGGTGCGTGCCGGATGATCCTCGGCAAATCCGCTGACATAGCCGGTGCCGACTTTGATGTTGAACGAGGACAACAGGCCGAATATCAGCAGGAGCACCCCAATGAGGACGATCGGCCGGCGAAAGCGCAGGCTGATGTCCGCCAGCAAACGTCCGCCCCAGTGAAACAGCGCCCCCCCCGGCGGCTGCTTCATCTGCCGCGCACCCACACAGTCGATCCGCCCCAGCATTGCCGGCAGGAAACTGAGAGATAACAGCAAGGTATAGGCAATGCCCAGGGCGGAAAACAGGGCAAATTCGCGCACCGCTGGCAGGGGATTCAGCATCAGGGCCATGAAACCGGCCATCGTGGTCAGTCCGGTCAGCACCAGAGGCAAGCTGATTTTTTCCATCGCCTGGCGGGCGGCCTGCACCGGATCCTCCACGTTGAGACGGACGACGAAATACTCCGACACCACATGCATGGTTGCCGCCAGCCCCAGCGTGATCACCACCGGCGGCACGATGGACGACACCAGATTCAGCGAAGTTCCGCTCAGAACGATGGTGGCGAGGGTCCAGACCAGGGCCATCGAGATCGTCAGGGTGGGCAACAGCACGGCACGCAGATTGCGGAAGGCAAGAAACAGGATGCCGGCGACCAGGGCGAAGATCATCGGCGTGGTGAAGCGCATCTGCGCCACCACGGCGCGGGTCAGTGCCGCCTTGATCACCGGCGCGCCGGAAATCCAGACTTCGGCCTGGGGCGCAGCCGCCAGGGCCAGTTCCCGCAACTGCTGCTCGAAACCGCCGTCGGCGAGCAGTTCGGTGGCCTCTTCACCCAGCGTCAGGATGAAGGCGGCCACTCGACCATCGGCGGAAACCAGGTGTCGGCTGACCAGCGGGTTGGCCTGCAGGTCACGCTGCAGGGCCGCACGTTCGGCTGCGGTCACGGCCGGCATCCGGGTGAACATCTCGACTTCCAGGTAGCCATCCTGGTTGCGGACATTCGACACCGTGCCGAGCGACTGGACATCGCGCAGCTGCGGCAGCCGCCGCAGGGCGAGGGTCAGCTGCGCGATCGCCTGCAGGCCGGCATCCGAAACCACGTCGATATTGGCCAGGGCCAGCACCACCACTTCATCGGCGCCGAACAGGCGGCGGCTCTGCTGGTAGAAATCCCGGCTGGGGTGCTGCGCCGGCAATAGCCGATCCACCGAGGCGTCGATCCGCAAGCGGCTACCGCCCTGTGCGGGATCCCACAGGCTCAATAGGGCCAGCACCGAGATCAGAAAACTCAGCAGGATCACCTGCCGGGCATGGGCCATCACCCATGGACTCAATGCCGCCAGCATCTCGGTCAGCGCGCCAGGTAGAAGGTTTTCGGGTTGAACAGGGTGCGCGGAAGGCTCTGATCGAAGACGACCTCGGAGACCTCCAGCCGGGAATGAGTGCCATTGCGCAGGCTCTGCATGCGCACATCACCGAAGATCCAGCGTCCATCCACCTGGCGGAAAGCCTCCGTTGCGCTGGACAGACGCTTGCTCAACCCGGCGTCATCGAAAAACCTCGCCTCGACGATCAGGCAGGTCAGCACGTCCAAGTCAATTTCAATCTTCTGATAGCCACTTTCAGCCAGCGGATCGGGATCGACCTGCAGCCGATGCAGTTCGCGACCGGCCTTGCTGCCCGCGCCCAGATACCGGGTCTGGGTCTTGTTCAGACCTGCCTGCAGATGCTTGATGTCCTCGTAGCTGAAATCCGTCCCCCACAGGGGCTGCCCGCGCATGCCACCCATGATGCGACGCACCCGGTCCATCGCCGGCAGGTAGACATACATGTCGTCCCGCGAGCTGCGCGACAGCAGCAGATAACGGGCGCCGGAAAGATCCTGCGGCTGCTCCACGCTGAGCATGAGATTGAGTTGCGAGGACTCCCCTCTGACGCCGTAGAGCCGCGCCTGCAGCACCTGTTCGCCACCTGCAGCGTCGGTTGAACTCAAGCGCACCTGCTGGCGAAAATTGCGGGCGGGAAAATTGGCCTCGACACAGGCGCGAATTTCAATGAGCGGATCCGTCTGCGCCGACACCGCCGGGACAGATCCCAGCGCCAGCAGCAGCACGCATCCGCATCTACGGCAGGCCTGTCCGAAAGCGTCACCACCCCGATGCAATAGTCTCACCCGTTCTTCCCCTTCCCCGGTTGGGTTGCTGCAGTGTAGCAAGTGGCGCCGTGCTTGCCTGTAGCGGACCGCCGCTGCTGCGGCCCGCGCCAGCCGGATATTAGAAAAGCCATCCTGGCCTTGCCAACATGCGCTGACCGGCAAACACGGTGTCCCGGCTGCTGCCAAAACCAGAGACTGGCGTTCTTTGATTGTGGCCTGCGTCCTTGTACCGCACGCAGGCCACCGCAGACCAGAGCGCATCCCGCTAGAACTTCGAGCACAGGGGCAGCGGCACACCGAATTGCTCTGCCCGGGCCGCGGCCTGGCCACGCAGCTGGCGGACGTTCTCGTTTTCCCGGCGCAGTTCACAGCAGCGCGCCTTGAGCAATAGCAGTTCCGGCTCGAGGAGCCGAACATGCCGGTCTGCCATCCGTTCTTCGAGCTCCGCAAGGGAGGCCTGATAGCGCTTGAGGAAGCTTTGCGGTCGTGACGAGAACAGGCCGGCGCGGATCTGCGCCAGCGACGCTTCGATTTCGGCCAGCGCCGAACCGCTCTGTTCCGCGCGTTTGACCGCCTGCGCCGCGCTGATCCGGGCCTGGCGGGCATTGCCTGCAGCGAGATGGGCGAGGGACAGATCGGCTTCCATGCGTGCGCACTCGCCCAATCCAAAAGCACGTCCTTCGGTCCGCGCCAGCGCATCTTCCAGGCTGGCGACGGCCTCCGCCCAGCAGCCGCCCCTCACCTGCGCCCGACCTAGGGCGGCCAGCGCAAGCAGCTCCGACACGCCATTGCGGGTACCCGCCGCGATGTCCAGCGCCTGCTGGGCATGCGCCTGCGCCAGGTCGGTCTGGCCCGCTTCGGCTTCAATGAAGGCCAGCACCGCCAGGGCGGCGACGCGCTGCTCGCCATGCCGGGAGGACTCGGCGGCGACCAGCGCCTCCTGCCCGAGACCCAAGGCCTGGGCCACATCCCCCAGCCAGCTCGAGACCCAGGCTTTCAGCGTGGTGAGCGCGACGCAGGGCGAGTAGGACAGCAGATCACGTCCCGGCGCATCATCTTTTGTGCACCAGGCCAGCGCCTGATCGCAGTGCCGCAGAGCCTCCTCCAACTGACCGTTGGCCTGCAGACCATAGACCAGCGGCACCGCGACCAGCAGCTTGAGCTCCACCGCACATTGTGGCAGCAACAAGTTCTGGGCCTGCAGGAAATGCTCCAAAGCCTGATCGGGCTTGCTGCGCGCCAGCGCCACGCTGCCTTGCGTGACCGCGAACAGGATCTGATCCGGCAGACCCAGGTCCCGGTCAAGCAGCGACCGGGCCTGGGCCAGAACGTCTTCGACCTGGTGTCGATCCACTTCCAGACGGGCGGCGAACTGCAGCCAGCGCGCCAGCACCCGCATCGTCGGCACGCCATCCTCAGCGCCGCTTTCGCCCAGCAGTCCGCGAGCGCGATCCAGGCGCCGCAAGGCCTCGGGCAGATCGGTCTCGGCCGCCCGCTCGGCACTGGCCAGATACCAGCGCACCGCCGCCGCCGATTCACCGGCAGCGGCAAAATGCCGCGCGGCCTGAGCGAGTTGCGTCGGATCCTGGGAGTGCTCTGGACGCAGGGCCACGGCCACCTTGCGGTGAATTTCGCGGCGCACATCCAGCAACAGCGCCTCGTAGGCGACGGTCTGGAACAGCGACTGGCTGAACAACAGCGCCGCCCGTTTTTCCGGACCGGGTTCGAGCTGCAGGAACCCCTGCTGCAACAATTCCTGCAATTCCTGGTCGAAGGCGTTCGACGGATGCAGGCTGCGAAGCAGCGCCAGCGGAATTCGACGTCCGATCACCGCGGCGGTCTGCAACAGCCGCTTGGTATCCTCCGCCAGTGCATCAATGCGCGCCGCCACCACCGCCTGCACCGAGGGTGGCAGGCGGATCTCCCCAGGCTGCCGACGCAGCTTGTAGCCACGACCTTCCCGCTCCAGCACTCGAGTGCTGACCAGTTGCTGCACCACCTCGGAGATGAACATGGGATTGCCATCGGCACGCTGGGCGATCGCATGCCGCAACGCAGCCAGACTTTTGTCTGCACCCAGCAGATGGACGAGGAACTGTTCGGCCTGGGATTCGCTCAAGGGCTGCAGATCCAGATGTCGCACCCGCCGATGATCCCGCCAGCGATAGCGGTAATCACTGCGTGCGGTCATCACCACCAGCACCGGCACATGGGCCAGGCGCGCGATCAGATCATCGAATACCGGCCCGGTCTGTGCATCATCGAGCCAGTGCACGTTCTCGATCACGCAGACCAGATGCTGGTTGAGCGCGCCGTCCCGCAGCAGATGCTGCACCAGCGCCATGGCCAGTTCCGCGCAACGCCCGGTATCCGCAGGCGCGTCCACCGCGTCTTCATCCGCGCCCAGCAATCGCAATAGATTCCCGATCAGCACCGGTGGCACGCCGGGGTAGCTCTTGCCGATCTCCATCACCCGCGCGCGCACCGCTGCCGCATCCTCCGCGCCATGCAATTGGAGGTAGCTGAGAAACAGTTCGCGAATGGGGGCCAACGGCTCCGCTCGATGATGCGAGGAACCGCTGACGCCGACGACGCGCACCGACTGCTGCCGACAGCGAGCCATGAACTCGCGGCATAAGCGGCTCTTGCCCAACCCGGTTCCGGCACTGATGCTGACCAGCAGACCACCGCCCTGCTGCACCACCTGCTCCCGGTAGGCCGACAGCAGGCTGAGCTCGGATTCCCTGCCCACCATCGGAATGACATCCTCCAACTCGGGCGGCAGTTCTTTCTTCAGGCCGGTCAGCTCATAGGTCCTGATCTTGTTTTCGAAACCCTTCACGCTCAGCCCTGCTCGCTCGCTCACGCCGAAAGCTCCGGCCACCAGATCACGGGTCAGCCCGCTGATCAGGATGGTATCGGGCCGGGCAAGCTGCTCCATCCGCGCGGCAAGACCGACGGTCTGCCCTTTCGCCGTGTAGTCCATGCGCAGATCGTCGCCGATCCGGCCAACAATCACTTCGCCGCTGTTAAGGCCCTGACGGATGGAAAAATTCATCCCGTGCAGCCGCGCAAGCTCCTCGGCCAGGGCCACCATGTCCGCCTGGATGCTCAGGGCGGCGCGACAGGCCCGGTGGGCATGATCCTCGTGCGCGATCGGCGCGCCGAACAGCGCCATGATGCCATCACCCGTGTACTGGTTGATGGTGCCCTCGAAACGATGGATATTGTCAGTGAGCAAGGCAAAGAAACGGTCCATGATGCCGTGCCACTGTTCCGCCTCGACCTGCTGGGACAGCGCGACCGAGCCCTTCACATCGACGAACAGCACGGTGACCTGTTTGCGCTCGCCCTCCAGAGAAGACCGCATCTGCAGGATTTTCTCGCTGAGATGGCGCGGCGTATAGCGCTCCGGCGCCCGTTCCGTGCCGATCCCTTTGCCGCACTGATTGCAGAACCGCGCATTGGGCGGGTTCATGTGACCGCATTGGGTACAGATCTTCAATCCCGCACTGGTCATTCACTGATCTCCTGCCGCAGTTGTTCCGCCCGCCGCGGAGCGCCACAGGTCTGCCAGTGGCTCATCGCCCGTGCACACCAGTTCTGCGCCGCGGCCTGATCGCCGCATTGCCGCGCCCGGCGCGCCCGCAAGGCCATGACCTCGGCTCGAAAAACCTCTGCCGCGGTGACTTCGATCAGGTCTTCACACTGCGCCAGCACACGATCGATGGGCTGATGCTGCGCGAGCAGGATCTCGCCCTGGCGCAACCTCGCCCGCAAGGTCCAGACGCGCTGCCGGGAATGCTCTCCCAGGGCAACCGCCTGCTCGATCTGAGCCATCGCTGCCACCACCTCGCCCAGTTCCTGCAGGGCCTGCGCCAGCAGGGTACGGTGCGCGCTGGCAAATTGCACCGCAAGTTTGCCTGGCGCGACCAGATCCAGACTCTGCACCAGCAGATCTCGCGCCGGGCCCGCCTCGCCGGCCGCCATCAGGGCCTGAGCCTGGGCGCGACGGGCAATTTCGATGAACATCGGGCTACCGAACAACTGGGCCTGACTCAAAGCCTTCTGCGCCCGCCCGATCCCGTCCTGCAGGGTTCCGCGCAACAGCTGCACGTCCACCAGATTCGCGTGCAGCCAGCTCATCTGCACCTGATGAGTCTCGACGCAGAGAATCGAGGCCTGCAGTTCATTCTCCGCCAGTTCCAGCTCACCGCGGGCGGCCAGCATCAGCGCCCTGAATCCTCGTGACAACATATTGTCCTGCTGCATCGGGCCCTGATGCCAAAGCCCCCCATCGCGCCGATCCAGAACCGTCAAACCCTCATGCAAACGCCCGGCAGAGAAATAACTGAACAGGATCGGTATGCGAAACCGGGCCTCCAGACTCTGCGCCCCGAGATCCTGCGCCAGACGCATGGCCTCCCCGGTACTCTCGACCGCCCGATCCGCATCCGCCCGATTGAGCTGGCGTATGCCGTTGGAAATCAGCAGTTCCGCAGTCGCCTCGCCATCGCCGCAACGACGCGCCATCTCACGCGCCTCGGCATACCGTTCCTCCACCTCCTCATCCGGCACCGGATAAAACGTCGCCAGTCGCAGCAGCCCGGCACGCGCGCTGATCGCGATCGGCACGGCCGTGTCCTCGTCGCTCGCGGCAAGCAAGTCGATCGCCCGGCGCAGATAGCGCAGCTCTTCGGTGGGGTCCTGGGTGGCCAGAAAACCCGCTGCAGCGACGCACCAGTTCGCCGCCCTAACCGGTGCACCTGCCGCGCCCCAGTGATGCGCCAGCAGCACGGCGGCACGCTGACAGGTGGTGTTGGCGAAATGACGTTCCAGCAACTGCGCCACATGGCGATGCAGGCCTTGCCGGCGCTCCCTGAGCAGGCTGCCGTAGACCACGTCCTGAATCAGGGGGTGGCAGAATGCAAGCACCCCTGTGGAGGCAGCCTCCGCGCGCAGAAAGCTGCCCAGGTCCAGCGCCTGCAGTTCCGTCTGCAGCGTGGTTTCATCCAGCCCGCTGACCGCCTGCAACAAGCGCATTTCGAATTTCTGCCCGAGTACGGCTGCAAGTTTCAGCAATTCCTTGCCCTGATCGTGCAGCTGGTCGACCCGTCCCGCGATGATCGCATGCACGCTGGCCGGGATGTCCAGCCGATCGGCATCGCCGCGCAGCCGGTAGCGTCCCGGCTCGCCATCCAGTCGGCCCGCGCTGACCAGCGCGCGCACCGATTCCTCGATATAGAACGGATTTCCCGCAGCCTGTTGCGCGATTCGCAAGGCAAGGGTGCGCACGCTGTCATCGCCGCCCAGCAGGCTCCTGGTCATCTGCGCCATCGCGGTCTCGCCCAAGGGCTGCAATGGCATGAGTTGCGGTTGATGGCGCTCCAGCCAGTCCGGCAATGCGCCCGGCCGGGTATTGATCACGAGCAGGACCGCAGCCGCCTGCGAGCATTCCAGCAGGATGTCGATGAAATCCATCGAGCCTTCATCCATCCAGTGCAGATCTTCGATCAGCAAGACTCGGGGCCGATCACGCTCCAGCGCACACAGCCTGCGAAACAGATCGCGATTGCGTTGATCCCGGACCTCGGGCGCGATCTGGGCCTGCTGCCCTCCCGGCTCGGCGATCTGCAGGAACTCGAACAGGGCCGGCAGGCTGTCGCGCAGACTGCCGTCCTGCAGTAACAGGCGCCCGGCGATCTTCTGCCGCGCCATCGACGGCGCATCGGTCGCGGCCACCCCGAATCCCTGCAGCAGCAGTTGTCGTACCGGCTGCAGCGGGACGGCCTGGGCATACGGCACGCCAGAACAGCTCAGCACCGCAATGCCCTGCGCAAGCCAGAGTTCCCGCGCCTCATGACAGAGCCGGCTCTTGCCCAGCCCGCCATCCCCCACCACGGCCAGCACCTCGCGCTGGCCGCCGGCGCTGCGCCTTTGCGCCGCCAGCAATCGTTCGAGCTCATCCTGGCGACCCGCAAATCCGGTCAGGCCGCGCCGCCGAGAGGCCTCCAGGCGCAAGCTGATTGATGTCTGGCCGAGCAGTTCGAAGACCTCGAGCGGCTGCTCCTGACCCTTGATCCGCATCGGGCCAAGCGCGCGTAATTCGAAATAGTCCTCGATCAAGGCCGCACAGTGTCTGGTGAGGTAGACACAGCCCGGCTGGGCGATCTGCTCCATGCGGGCGGCGAGATTCACGGTCAGGCCCTTGGCCGTGTAATCCATGCGCAGATCATCGCCGATCCGGCCGACCACGACCTCGCCGGAATTCAGCCCCATGCGGGTGGATGGATTGATGCCGTGCACCAGGCGCAGCCGGTCGGCGAATTCGCGCAGACGTCGCTGCAGGGACAGGGCCGCCAGGGCCGCACGCTGGGCGTGATCTTCCAACGCCAGCGGCGCACCGAACAGCGCCATGATCCCGTCACCGGTGAACTGATTGATGGTGCCTTCGAAACGGTGAACTTCTTCGCTGAGAATGGCGAAATACTCATCCAGAATACCGTGCCAGGCCTCCGCATCCATCGCCGCCGACAGCTGCGTCGAGCCGCTCATATCGGCGAACATCACGGTGACCTGCTTGCGCTCGCCCTCCAGCGCCGAGCGGTGTTTCAGGACCCGGTCCAGCAGATGCCGGGGCGTGTAATTCTCCGTTCGCCGGTCGCTGATCACGCCGGAGAGGGCCTGTCCACACTGGTTGCAAAATCGCGCATCGGCTGCATTGGCAGCTTCACAATGCGTACAGGTTTTCATCCATTCCAGACCCGGTTGACCCCCTCCATTGCAGCATAAATTCCATCTGCCTGCTTGAGTCGATGGTCCGGGAATGCGATGCTCCCCACGCGATAGCGCCTGGGAGACAATGGCGGCATGCTCGATGTACTGTTCTGGTTATTTGTAGGCCATGCCGTCGGCGACTTCGGCCTGCAGTCGGACTGGATGGCGCGCTACAAGAATCGTCATCTGCAGGGCGCATCCGTTTTCAGCAGCAAGCCGGAGTGGATCTGGCTTGAAGTGCTGTCCGCCCATTGCTTCATCCATGCCGGCGCGGTGGCGCTGGCCACCGGCAGCATCGCCCTTGGCCTGCTGGAATTCATTGCGCACTGGATCATCGACTACTGCAAATGCGAAGACTGGATAGGATTCCATACCGACCAGTTCCTGCACATCGCCTGCAAGCTCTTGTGGTTTATGCTTCTCGGCCTTGGATGGTTCCAATAGGCTGATCAATTGATGTCCAACAACCTCATCGTCGGCGCCGGCGCGATCGGCACCGTTTTTGCCGCCTACCTGATCGCCGCCCGACAGAATGTCCGCGTTGCGGTCCTCGAATCCGAGGCCGACGGACTTTCGCGGGCCGATCGACTGCAGATCGACCGCATTACCGGTCGCCCTCCGCTGGTCGTGCCCAAGCCACAGTTCACCACCAGCGCCTTGCCTCTGGCCGGCGAGAACGTCTTCATCTGCGTCAAGCATCGTGATTTTCCGGCGCTGCTCGACAGTTGGCCAAACAGCCTGCCGGAGAATGTCACGCTGATTCCCTGCCTCAATGGCATCGGCGCGAGCCGGGAACTCGGCAAACGCTTCCCACAGGCCCGCACGGTGGCGTTGACCATCATGTTCAATGCCCAGTTGCTGGATCCCCTGCATGCGCGCGTGACCGCCAGACCGCAGATCCTGCTGGATACCGATGACCGCAAGCTGCTGCAGATTTTTGGCAAATCCGGCATCGATGTACGTCGTTCCGCCGGCCCCTCCGAAGCCTGGGGCAAGCTGCTGATCAATCTGGCCAATGCGATTTGCGCCCTGACCAATACCACCTTCAAGGATCTGCTGACGGATGCAGATCTGATCGCGTGCTTTGTCGCGGTCCTCGACGAGGCGGTGGAGACCCTGGAACTGGCCGGCATCGACTTCCGCCTGCCGGTGGCCCTGCCCTATGGCTGCTACCGCTTCATGCTGCTGCATGCCAGCCCGCTGCCCTGGTGGGTCGGCAAGTTGCGCAATCACATGTCGGCCGGCTCCTATCCGTCCATGGTGATCGACCTGCGCCGCGGACAGACCACCGAAGTCCGGCAGTTGAACGGTGAAATCGTGCGTCTGGCCGAATCCCTGGGCCGCAAGGCGCCGAAGAACGCCCGCCTGATGGCGATGGTAGAAGCCCATCATGGCCATCCCCAGCACGCCTTCATGTCCGCTTCGGAACTGCGCGCCTGCCTTGATGCCTGAGTCGGGGCATTGATTTCGGCCGACGCCGCCCGGCGCCGAGAACAGCTTCCGAGCCGCTTATGTTGCAGAGCAACAAAAAGGCGTAGAATACGCGCCCTTTTGCTCCGCAGGAATGACCATGCGCCGCGCCTTTGCCCTTGCCGCAACTGCTTTTACAACACCTAGCCTCGCCGCCGGTGGCGCGCTGGACTTAAGTACCTCAGCGGTCGGGGCGATCGCCATCGTGATCTTTGTCCTGGCCTATGTGCTGGTCATGCTCGAAGATGTCGTTCACCTGCGCAAATCGAAACCGGTGGTCCTGGCGGCTGGTCTGATCTGGGCCCTGATCGCCTTTGCCTACCGCGATGTCGATCCCGCCGCGGTGGAACACGCGCTGCGGCACAATGTGCTGGAGTTCGCCGAACTGTTCCTGTTTCTCCTGGTGGCGATGACCTACATCAATGCCCTGCAGGAACGGAATGTTTTCGACAACTTGCGCAGCCGCCTCAGCCGCATGGGCCTCAGCTACCGGCAGATGTTCTGGCTGGCCGGCGTGCTGTCCTTTTTCCTTTCCGGTGTCGCCGACAATCTGACCACCGCGCTGGTCATGTGCGCCATCGTGCTGGCCGTCGGCAAAGGCAATCGCAGCTTCATCGCCCCGAGCTGCGTCAATATCGTAGTCGCCGCCAATGCCGGCGGCGCCTTTTCGCCCTTCGGCGACATCACCACACTGATGGTCTGGCAGGCCGGCAAGGTCGAATTCTTCGAATTCTTTGTCCTGTTCATCCCCTCCGTCATCAACGCCATCGTGCCCGCCTTGTGCATGCACCCCTTCCTGCCCAAAGGGCAGCTTGCGGTGGACGATTATCAGGTGCCATTGAAGAAAGGCGCGAAAAGAATCATCTTTTTCTTCCTGCTGACCATTGTCACCGCGGTCGGCTTTCACAGCGTGCTGCACCTGCCGCCGGCCGCCGGCATGATGACCGGACTGGCCTACCTGCAGATGCTCGGCTACTACCTACGCCGCCGTGAACAGCAGCAGCTCGCCAACGACAGCGATGACATCGGCGACGTGGTGCCGTTCGACGTGTTTCGCAAGGTGGCCCAGGCGGAATGGGACACCCTGCTGTTCTTCTACGGGATCATCCTGTCGGTCGGTGGACTGGGCTTCATCGGCTACCTGGAGATCACCTCCAATTTCCTCTATGGCGAGCTCGGCGCGTCGACGGCCAATATCCTGGTCGGCCTGATGTCGGCCGTGGTGGACAACATCCCGGTCATGTTCGCGGTGCTGAGCATGGATCCGGCCATGTCCCATGGCCAGTGGCTGCTCGTTACCCTGACTGCTGGCGTGGGCGGCAGCCTGCTCGCGGTGGGCTCAGCGGCCGGCGTGGCCCTGCTGGGCCAGGCCCGCGGCTACTACAGCTTCTTCAGCCACCTGCGCTGGACACCGGCCATTGCACTGGGCCTTGCCGCCAGCATCGCCAGCCATTTCTGGATCAATCAGGCCAGCTTCGCCGTGTTCAATCACTGAACATGAGGCCCCAGCGATCAGCCGGCGGCAGCAACGCTGCCGGATGATCCGATCGCACGCCCAGCACATGGTCCATGCGCTGACCACACCGCATACCGCATACAAGCTGGACCAGTCCGGCCGCTGATCACGCGCACCCCGCGACCTGGCTCGAGCCGGACAGCCGCCCCGCCGACCTTCGTGCTTGAGCGGACAAACCGGCAGTACAGCGATCGCTGACCACAAAAAACCCCGGACCAGCCGGGGTTTTTCTATGCTTGCCTGTCGTGCCTCAATCCAGCAGATGAATCTCGACGCGCCGATTCTGTTCACGCCCTTCTTCGGTCACATTCTCCGCAATCGGACGGGTCTCGCCATAACCTTTGGACACGATGCTGTCGGCGGCGACGCCTTCGCTGACCAGGAACTTGCGCACGGCCGCGGCGCGCCGTTCCGAAAGCTTCTGGTTGTAGGCCTCCGAACCCTTGGAATCGGTGTGTCCCGCCACTTCGATGCGCAGCCCCGGCTGGTCGTTCAACGATTTCGCCACCCGCCGCAGCAATTGCCGAGAATCCGGCAACAGATCGGCCCGATCGAACTCGAAATGCACATTGTGCAGGGTGATCACCTGATTGCGAACCGGACAACCCATCTTGTCCACTTCCAGGCCCGGGAAGGTGTTCGGACACTGATCCAGGGCATTGGCGACGCCATCGCCGTCATTGTCCCGTGAGCAACCGCGTTCGTTGACCGGCACGCCGTAAGGCGTATTGGGGCAGTCATCGCGGAAATCCGGCACCCCATCCTGGTCGGTGTCGTAAGGACAGCCATTCACATCGACTTCGGCACCGAAGGGCGTATTCGGGCACAGATCCTTGCTATTGATCACGCCATCCTGATCGGAATCCAGCGGGCAGCCATCGGCGTCAACCGGCACGCCCAGCGGGGTATCCGGACAACGGTCCACCGGATCGATCACACCGTCGCGATCCGAATCCAGCGGGCAGCCATCGGCATCAACCGGCACGCCAATCGGCGTGTTCGGGCATTTGTCCCGATGATCCGGCACGCCATCCCCATCGGAGTCCAGCGAACAACCCAGTTCATTGACCTCCGCACCGAAGGGCGTATTGGGGCACTGATCCAGCGCATCCGCTACCCCGTCACCGTCGCTGTCCGGTGGTGGTGGTGGCCACTGCCCGAAGCTGTAACGCAGACCGGCGGTCAGGGTCCAGGTGTAATATTGGTCATCGCGGATTGGCCCCTGAGCATCCATCGCGTCTATCGCGTAGCGTCCCTGGCCAACGAAATCAAATTTGCCATCCAGCTGCTTGCTGAACGCCAGACCAGTGAAATAGCCGAAGCCATTCTGCGCGACGCTCAGCCAGTTGATGTGATGGACGAAGGCCCCGCCGATCAGGCTGAGATCCAGGCCCGTATTCTCGAACTTCATCAGGTCGAAATTGGCCTTGACCCCGCCGATCGCGCGCGAGAACTCGGCGGACATGCCGGAATTGGCCACGTTCGCCACATCCACAACGAGATAGCCGACCTCAGCCTCCAGCGTCAGACGCGGATACAGACGACGCCCCACGGTGCCGAAAACCGCAAAGCCCGCATCCGTATTCGAACGATCGGTAAATGCGCCCCCTGCCATCGTCGTGACGAACCAGCGATCGTCAAAATCCGCGGCCTGACTGCTGAAGGCGCAAAGCGCCCCCGCCAACACGCCCCATCCCAATCCTCGCATATCCCTCATCCCTTTCTATTGGGGCAAAATTCCCCAGCCCTGCTTGATCGATGTCGCCTGGATGAAGCAGTCATCCGACGACCGTGTTCATGTTCGAATCCAAGCGCCTGTTATGGCGACGCTGTGTAAACGCTTGCACATGCCGGTACGCTCGGCGCGGTGGTCGGCTGGAAAGCGCCTTCACAGAAGGCCTGAAAATCACTCGACACCAGCACCGGCGTAATCGCCTCGAAATCCTGCAGACGGGTCTGCACACAGGCCATCCCGGCGGCGACGCTTTCATCCGGATTGCCGCTGACCCGTCCTTTCGGTGGGGTGTTGGTGACGAAGGCCGGCGAGGCCGTGGGATCGGTACTCAGCGACGGGAATTCCTCACAGGCATCAAAGAATTCTCCGATGATGGGCAGCTGACTCAAAACCGAACCCGGCCTAGCTTGCCAGTCCGACACATCGGTCACGATCACGCTGCAATTCAGCGGGTCACCATTGGAATCGACCGTATCGACAATGGCATGTCCAGTCAGCTGTACGGCGGCGCCAAGGCTGACTTCATCCCCCACGCAGGCCAGATCAGGCGTCACTTCCAGGGCCTTGACCACCGGCGTCAGGATCTGGATCACGGCCTCTCCGGCCACCCCCTGATGCATGGCGGTAATGGTCACCGGCCCCTCCGCGGCATCCGGCTGGAGCACGAAGGCCGGATTGAACTGGGTGATCGGCGTCAGCACCTCGGGCTCGGAGGATGCCCAAAGGGTATCCGGGGTTTCGCTGACATCCACCGGATCCAGCTCTTCCAGCGTGTCGGGATCCTGGAACACCGCCATCGCGCTGAACAGCACGACGGGTTCCAGGCCGGCGAATGCGACTATGGGGCCGCCGACTTCAACGCGCAGCAACTGGGCATTGATGACGGAAATCTGCACCGGCTGGATTTCAAGCCCTTCAAAGGTGGCGGAGATTTCCGTGACACCCGGGGCAATCGCACGGACCAGCCCATCGGCATCAATGGTAGCCACTTCAGGGCGACTGGATATCCAGGTCGCCGAGCGCGTCAGATCCTGGGTCACGGTGCCGGCCGGACCATTCGGATTGCAATTCTCGAATTCGGCCAGCAGACGCAGGATCTTGGCCCCGCCGATCGGCAGCGGCGCGATCGTCGCGGGGTCGATGGCCACGCTTGCGTTCTCCGCGGCGCAGACTCGCATCGTCGCCGGAATTTCCGATTTCAGGGGTGTGGCTTCATCGGTATAGACGCAGTCCACATCGGCAACACCCAATGCTTCTGCTTTGCCCAGCCCCTTCTTGTCGGTGTTGTTGACGGTGTAGACGCCTTCATCGCTGCTCTGCCATTCGGCCAGCTGGGTCACGTTACAAGTGCTGGATGTTAGCCCCGAGCAGGCGGCTTCGCCGGAATACTGCGCGAAACATTCGAATTGCTGTGCGCTGCCTTTGAGAACGATCTTCTCACCCTGCGGGTTGATCTCGACCTTCTCCAGCACCGGCTCGGTCACCTGCAGCACCGAGCTGCCCTCAATGCCGTCGCGCAGGGCGAAAAATTTCAGAGGCTCAGAACGCTGCCGGCCGGTGTACACCCCATTGGGGCCGATTTCGACCGCGGCGCGACCGGCGGTTTCGACGGTCCAGCGCACGCGATTGCTGATGTCCACCCATTTCGGCGGGATGTCGATGCCATCATCGGGCGAGAACAGACCTTCATAGCGTCCCAGGGCACAGAACTGCTGGCTCTTGTTCAAACGGAGAATGGACGGGCTGCTGAGCCTGCGGGCCACACAGGCGCTGGCCAGTGGCGGACAGGCATTTTCCACCCTTTCGCAAACCTTGATGTCGGTCAGCGCGGGAACAAATGTCGGGCTCTTGATTTCCTTGCAGGCCACCAGTCCGCCGGTCACCAGCATCAGCATTCCCACAAAAGGCAATTTACGCATTTTCATTCAGCACCGTGTGTCGCTCTATCCGAGGCAGGTTCAGCAATACACGCATTATGCCCACAAACCGCTCCATTAAAAAACCTATCTCTCCGATAAACCGGGACTTAGAATCGGCTTTTCATCGCTTTCGTGAGGCTGATTCAGGCACCGGACGAAACTGTGCCATGCTTGGACCGGATTGGTTCGTTTCCTAGAGCTTGCGTGCATGATGGAAGAAAGGCTGGTTGCCAGAATTCGCTGCGGCGAACATCTGCTGCTGCAGCGGCAGCCGCTTGAGGCGACGCTGGACCCAGGTCACTGGTCCCTGCCAGGTGCCCCGTTGGGTCATGCCACGAGCAAGCCGCACCCGGCGCTGTGCGCGGTGCCGATCCCCCTGGCCAGCAGCTTGAACCAGCTGCTGCAGACCCTGGATTTGCCGCTGCGCGACCTGCGCTCGGTCACCCCGCACGGCGTCAGCCAGAGCCCAGCCTGGCACCCCAGACCGGTTCGCGCCCACCTGCTGAGCTGTGAGATCGATGGCCAGATCACGCCCGCGGCCAGCCATGGGAATGCGTTGCGCTGGTGGCACCGGTCGGACTGGCAAGCGAGGTTTGCCAGCGGCGAGTTGCTGCTGAATCCGCACAGCCAGATCCTGCTGCATTCGGATATGCAAGCGGACTGGGCGACAATCAAAAAGGAAGAGCCGTTGCCCGAACTGCAGATCCTGCCGGTGCGCTCCCATACCCTGCCGCCCGCCGCCCACACCAATGCGTTCTTGATCGGCGCCAGGGACAGCCTGCTGGTGGACCCCTCACCCTGCGACGAAGCCGCTTACCAGGGCCTGCTTGATCTGGTCCGCGATGCCGGACTGCGCGCCGTATTGCTGACCCACCACCACCCCGATCATCATCAGCAGTCCACCCGCCTGGCCCGTGAGCTCGAATTACCCATCCTGTGCAGCGCGGACAGCCGCGCACGCATCCCCGCCCGCTTCGGCGCTGACTACTGGCACGGGATCGATGTGCACACGGTCAGCGACGGCGACACGGTTGGCCGCTGGCTGGATCAGCCGGTCGAGGCCCACGCTGTCCCAGGGCACGATGAAGGTCAGCTGGCCCTGAGCCCGGCCAACCGCCGCTGGATGATTGTGGGCGATCTGATTCAGGGCATCGGCACGGTGGTCATCGGCCAGCCTGAAGGTCATATGGGACGCTATTTCCGCTCCCTGCAGTGGGTGATCAACCAGGCCCCCGGAGTCATCCTGCCCTCACACGGTCAGGCCATGGCGGGCACCCATCGCATCGCCGAGACCTTGAGGCATCGGCGCCAGCGCGAGGAGCAAGTCCTGCGCCTGGCGCGGGCGGGACATGACCTGGAATCGATGCTGGCGCAGATCTATGCACAGGTCGACCGTCGGCTCTGGGGTCTGGCGCGCATGAACATCCAGGCCCATCTGGACAAGCTGCTGGACGAAGGCCGTCTGCCACCGAACTGAGACGGCCAGCGCGCGAACTCAGCCCTCCGGCAGCAGGATCAGCTTGCCGAAGTTTTCCCGGCTTTCAATCATCGCGTGGGCTTCTGCCACTTCGGAGAAGCGGAACAGGCGATCGACATGGGGGCCAGCCCAGCCGCTCGCGACACCCGCCAGAATGGAGTCCATCCAGAGCCTGAACAGTCGTGCTTCCTGATACATGGCATGGATGTTCACGCCAAACACCCCCTGATTGCCCGGGATCAGCCGGGCTGGATGAAACCAGGGTGCACCTAGAAAGAGCCGGAGCAGTTTCAGCTTGCCCCAGGCCCCGGCGCCGGAAGCGCCGGAGATGCCATACATGCCCATGCGACCACCGGGTGCGAGCAGGCTCTGGGTTTGCCGCCAGTGCGGACCACCGATCGGATCAATGGCCAGATCCACGCCGCGGCCCTCGGTGAGCTCCAGCACCTCGGCCTGCCAGCCGGCCTGGGTGTAATCCAGCACATGTTCCGCCCCGCGGGCGCCCAGCCGCTGATGCTTGGCACTGCTGGCGGTTGCGATCACCCGCGCGCCGATTGCCCGCGCGATATCCAGCGCCGCCAGCCCCACCCCACCACCGGCGTTATGGATCAGCACGCATTCATAGGCCTGCAGCCCGCCCATGGCACAGAGCAACGCCCAGGCAGTCAGATAATTCAATGGCAGTGCCGCCGCCTGCTCCCAACTCAGACCCGCAGGCAGTGACCAGACGTAGTCGACCCGGCAGCAGACCTTCTGCGCATAGGCGCCAAAATCGGTCAATGCCATGACCCGGCGTCCGAGCCAGGCCGGATCGACCCCGCTGCCGATCGCTTCGATGACGCCGGCGGCTTCGTAACCCAGCGTGCAGGGCAAGGGCGGGCAGTCCGGATAGATGCCTTGCCGGGCAAGGATATCGGCGAAATTGATGCCCGCGGCTTGCACCGCAATGCGCACCTCACCGGGCCCCGGCTCCGGTTCGACCAGTTCACGCAGCTCAAAAACAGAGCTCGGTCCATGTCGCTCCAGTCTGATCACTTGCATGATGCGGCGCCCTCCCGGCACGTTCCTGCGCGAAAAATATTGCCTGCGCTTGCGCCCAAGCGTTCCCATTCTCAATCAGTCAGACTACAATTGCATGTTCACATTGCAATAATGTGCACCGGGCGCGTTGGACGCAGCGCGGCTGTGATGTGGGGAACTCCAATTAAATTACCGAGGACATCGATGAAAAATCATCTGACGGGTGCGTTTGTACTGGCCGCGATCGCGGCACCTTTGACCGCACAGGCCGAAGGCAAAATCTATGGCCAATTCAACCTGAGCGCGAGCGAAGTGGATGGCGTGTTTTCCGATCTGGCCGGCAACGAGGTCACCCAGGAAGGCCAAAGCGGCGACAACAATGCTTCCCGCCTGGGCTTCCAGGGCGAGAACGGCCAGTTCTTCTACGCCGTCGAACTGGGTCTGGGCGTCGACAACGGCGTCACCGGCGCCGGCTCCAACGGCCTGGCCACCACCCGCCATGCCTTCGTCGGCTTCAACAGCTCGGTCGGCACCTTCACCTTCGGTCGCAGCAACACCGCCTACAAGCTGGCCGCACAGCGTCTGGATCCGTTCTATGACACCTCCGCGATCAACTACAAGGGCGTGGGTCAGAACGAAGGTGGCGGTTATGGCCTGTCCAACCTGGCCAATGGCTGGACCAACAACTCCATCGGCTACATCTCACCGGAAGTGGCTGGCGTGACCATCAATGCCGGCGTCTACCTGCAGGAACTGTCCGACGAAGATCATGATCTGGCCCTCGGCGCGGACTATCGTCTGGGCGATCTGTCCCTCGGCCTGCAATACCTGAGCATTGGTGCCGACACCTCGGCTGGCGTGGTTGCCGGCGCGGGCACCGTGGTCGACACCGCGCTGCAGGGTACCGTCAGCTATGCGATGCAGGGCTGGAGCGTTGGGCTGTCCTATGAAATGGTTGATCTGCGTAGCGGCGACGAGCGCAACTACATGTTCCTCAGCGGCAGCTTCGACCTGAACGAGAACATCAGCCTGGCCGCCACCTATGGCAGCGTTGATCAGGGTGCTGGCGAAGGCATGGGCTTCACCGTCGGCGCATTCGTCGATCTGATCGAAGACTTCACCGTCTACGGCCTGTATTCCCAGTCGGACCTCGACAATGCACCGTCGGCGGAAACCTCGGTGTTCAGCCTGGGCGTGAAGTACGGCTTCGAAATCTAAAAGCATCGCAGATGACAAAACGGCGCCCAAGGGCGCCGTTTTTTTGCCCGGCTTATCGCGCCAGCTGTTTCAGGCGATTGGCAACCACATCAACCGCGACACCATCGCGCACCGGAATCCGCGTCTTCGATCCGCTTTCCAGTTCACGCGCTAGCAGCGCCTGATCCCGCTCACGCATGGCCTGCTGCCCCAGTTCGAAACGGCGCTCGATCGAAGAGCTGCTGATTTCCACCGCATTTTGCCCCCAGTACAGCAGTTTGTGCTCCGTTCCGAGCACTTCCAAGCCTTCCAGCGCAATCCGGTAGTAGACCTTGCCGCACGCCTTCTTGCGTTGCTGGGCGAAATTCGGCCGGTCGTATTCGACGCATTGCTCCCGCCTGAAGCTCAGCGCCTCGGCATCAAGATGAACTTCCATCGCATCAATGACATCGCGCCAGTAGGCACGATCCTGCGGCGGCCCCGGCCGATCCCCCTGCGGCGCCGCCGCTTCGGGACGGCACAATTCCAGCACCTGCTGCGGCGTGAAACCACGATCAAGATAATGATCGATGTCCTCCCGCTCGCAATCCACCGCCAGGACGGGCATCGCCACACCCATCAGGGCCAGTCCACAGGTCCGATACCACCATTTCATTGATCAGGCTTCCGCTGTGATTAGGTTGGCGACGCTAAGCGATTTCGACGCAAAAGAACAGCATGCCAGGCCCTGCCCCGCATCGACACCTCAAGCTGTGGTGTGGCGCCCGCAGCGAATCTGGGTCGACCGGTCAACCGCCGGCCATCACGGTCGTTGAATCAGCACCTTCCATCGGAGTTCGCGTCATGTCCCCCAGAAAGTTCCTGATTCCCGTGCTCATCAGTCTCGGCCTCGGTCAGCAGGCCTACGCCCATCCGCAGATCCGTGGTCATATCGCGATCGGTGACGGTCCGATCCACCTCGGCATCAATTTAGGCAGCGCCTTCTTTCGCCACCGGCATGCGCAACATCAGCATGGTCCGGTCTGCTACCGGCATTACCCACGCCACCACGCCCACTGGTCACCGCCCAGATCCCGACCCAACGGGCATCACCCACACAGACCTGAGCATCACCGCCCACGCCATCAGGCCCGTCCTCATCGGCATCACGGCCACCCCGCCGGACAAAACCGCCATCAACAAGCCGCCCCCCATCATGCGCATGCCAGAGGGCGGGCCCATCACCGCCACGCGCGCGACTGCCACCTGCACTACCCTCGCGGCCATGCACACTGGGGACACTGAAATCCTGGTGACAAAAAAGCCCGGAATGCACCGGGCTTTTTTTCGCGGAAAAATCAGCTTGCAGTCGTGTGACTCAGCGGTCCAGTTTGGCCAGTTCCTGCGCCAGGCGCGCGGCTGGCATATAGCCCGGACGCAACGAGCCGTCATCCAGCACCAGCGCGGGCGTGCCGCGAATGCCAAGCTTCTGCCCGGCCAGGTAATGCTCCATCACCGGCGTGTCGCACTGCTGCGCAGGCACATCCCGCCCCTGTTTCGCATCCGTCATCGCGGCGTTTCGGTCCGCCGCACACCAGACATTCTCCGCCTTGGCGAACGAGGCGGTGTTCGGGCCGCTACGGGGATAAAACAGATAGCGCACGCTGATCCCCTGGGCATTGTAGTCGGCGATTTCCCGATGCAGTTTCCGGCAGTAACCACAATCGATGTCCGTAAACACGGTCATCACGTGCTTTTCCTTCTTCGCCGGGAAAATGATCATCTTGTCGGCGCCGATCTCGGCCATCGCTTTCTGACGCAGGCTTTTGCGACTGATCTCGGTCAGCGATTCACCGCGATCAAGATCAATCAGATCACCATCAAGAAAATACTTGCCATCGGCGGTCACATAGCCGAAGGACAGTCCCCGATTGACCTCGAACAGGCCCTTCACCGGAGTGCGCCGAATGTCGGAGGCCTGCAAGCCCGGAAAAGCCTTGCCCAGGGACTGGCTCAGGGCCTCAAGTTCGGCATCCTTCGGTCCAGCCGCCTGCGCGCAGAAACACAGCCCGGCAAATCCAAGGCCCAAGATCAGTTTTCTCATGATGACTCCAGTTTCAATTCAAGTGTGACCGCCGAGGCATTGAATAATTCAAGCGCGCGGATGATGTTGCGCATGCAGGCGCTGCAGGCGCGCCGTCGCAACATGGGTATAAATCTGCGTGGTGGACAGGTCGCTGTGGCCGAGCAGCATCTGCACCACACGAAGATCCGCGCCATGATCAAGCAGATGGGTCGCGAAAGCGTGGCGTAGCGTGTGAGGAGAAATGCCCTGGGAAATCCCGGCTGTCACCGCGTAACGCTTAATGATATGCCAGAAATTCTGCCGCGTCATCGCACGGCCCTGACGCGCGGGAAATGCCACCTCACTGACCCGGCCATCGAGCAATTCCGGGCGGCTGACGGAAAAATAGCGCTGCAACCAGTGCAGGGCTTCCTCACCCACCGGAATCAGACGTTCCCGCTGCCCCTTGCCGAGGATGCGCAGGATGCCCGACTGCAGGCTGATGCGAGCTACAGGGAGTTCGACCAGTTCGCTCACCCGCAGGCCCGCTGCATACATCAGTTCAAGCATGGTGCGGTCCCGCAGCCCACGCGCGGTCGCCACATCCGGCGCCGCCAGAAGGTTTTCGACTTCGCCCTGGCTCAGGCTTTTCGGCAGGCTACGGCCGATCTTCGGCCGCGCCAGCCGCGCCATCGGATCATCCTCGCGCAGCCCCTGCCGCAGCAGCCAGCGAAAGAAACGCTTGAGGGCCGAATGCAGCCTGGCCTGACTGCTGGCCGCCAGTTCGCTGCGGGCTGCCAGCACCCCGGCCAATTCAACCGCGTCTGCACTCACCAGACTCAACTCACGCGCCGCCAGCAGCCGCGCCGCCGCCATCAAATCACTGCGATAGGCCACCAGACTCCCGTCCGCCAGGCCATCCTCCGCCCACAGGGCCTCGCAGAACTGGGCGATCAGCGCGATGTCGCCGGACTGGGCCGGCGCCGGCTTCATCGGCACCTGGGCACCCCGGGGAGTGGCGGGCAGATGCCAGGCGGGCGCAGCTGCCGGGCGCGGATTCCAAGCCGGCCAGCCGCCCCCCGGTTTCGCTGCCGGGTGAACACTGCCTGTAAACTCCCTGATCGGATCATCGCCCATCTCTGAAAAATCGGTACCGCCAATGCCCATGCAAGGATGCAGACCGCCGCCTCGCCTGCCCGTGATCTGTCTGTTGATCGCCCTCAGCCACGCATCCGCCGTGCGCGCCGAACAGGCGGCGGACATCGCCGCCTCGCCACAGGCCAGAGAGGCGGCGCTGGCCGCGCGGCTCGATGATCTGCGGCAGGCCGAACCCGACCCCGCGCTGCGGGACTGGGTGCGGACGCTCGTAGACTATGCCGAACACAGCCGGATCGCGCACCCCGAACGCGGCCTGGCCGATCTGCCAAGGTATGACATCCAGGCCCGTGCGCGTCAGCTGCTGCGGCTCTGGGACGAACAGGCCGCCCTGGTGTCGCTGCAGTCCGTTCCCCTCAAGGCCCTGCAGGATCCGCAAAACGATACCGAGCGCCGTGCCCGCCGACGCTGGCTGCAGGAACTCGAGCCCGCCCACCTGGCCCTCATCGCGCCACAACTGAAGCGCGGTGACCTGGATGAAGAAAGCCTGCGCATCCTGGTACAGCGCCTGGATCTGTCGGCGGACTGGCGCCGCCTGCTGCAGCAGGGGCGGCAGCGCCAGACCGTGGAGCTACTCGCATCGGCCCTGCCGCAGCTCAGCGCCGCGATGGCCGAGGAATTTCTCGCCCTGGCCGGCCGCAATCCGGCCCTGGCCGGCGCTGCGGCGATCCTGCGCGGTCGCCATGCGCGATTCAGCACGAGCAGCCGGACACGGCTGCTGCAGGCGCTTGAGAACGCACGGCTGGATATCGCCCTGGTCGATGCCGCAATCAGCGCCGGGATCGAAGATCTGGATGCCACGCTACTGACCCGCCTGCAGGAAGCCGCGGCCGCGCCCGCGGCGGCCTATGGCCTGTATCGCCTGCAATCCGAGCGCGCCCTGCAGGGCCTGCGCGTCTACCGCGAGAGCGCCAACGGCCTGCCGCATCTGCAACAGGAGATCAGCCAATGGCTGGATTGATCCTGCTGCTCCTGGGTGGCCTGATGTGCTGGCCCAGCCTGGCGGAAATTGTGGAGTACACCGAGTCGGACGAAGGTCCCGGACAGATCGCGCTGGGATATCCGGTCCCTCGACCACTGGACAGCCCGACACCGTTCGCCGGCTTTCGCAGCTATGACAGCCTGATTCAACGCCTGACCGCCCTGTCGTTCAGCGACGCCGCACTGGGCGGGGTGAAACTGGGCAAGAGCGAACGCGGCGAGGACGTTCTCGGCTTTGTTTTCGGCGTACAGGAGGCGGGCCAAGCGCCCGCAATGCTGCAGGTGGGCACGCTCCATGCCCGGGAATGGGCCGCTCCGGAGGTGGTGAGCTTCATCGCCGAGGCACTGGTGGCCCGTCGTGCCAACCAGGGCATCGAGCAGTTTCTCGCCAACCAGACCAGCATTCTGCTGGTCCCGGTGCTCAATCCGGATGGCTTGCGCATCACCCAGGCCCATGCCAGCAGCACCCGGGTCGGGGAAGACATCGGCCCAGACCCGCAAACCCCACGCGACGGTCGCATGCGGCGCAAGAACGCACGCAACACCGATGGCGATCTGGAAACCACAGTCGATACCCTCGACGGGGTGGATCTCAACCGGAACTTCGGGCCGTACTGGAATACCTCCACCCGCTCCAGCCCCAACCGGCGCTCCCTGGTTTATCACGGCGAGGCCGAGGCCTCCGAAGCCGAAACCCAGGCCCTGCTTGCGGCGGCGAACCGGCTGGGCGGCGGACAATTGCGCCTCTTCATCGACACCCACAGTTTCGGACGCGTGCTCATCTACAACGACACCGGCAACCCCGCCCTCACCAGGCTGAGCGCAGGTCTGGGCCAGCGCCTGCGCCAGGTGCCGGCGCGCGCCTACGGCCTGGGGGTGGCAAGCAACGATTCCGGTGGCTATGGCTCCAGCGACGAATATTTCGCCCACACCTTTGAGATCCCCGCCTACACCCTGGAGCTGGAACCCGGCTCGCAGCAGGCCGAGGAGTATGGCGGCAACGCCGGAGTCAGCCATTCCGGCTTCATCCTGCCCGAGGATCAGATCGAGAGGGTCAGGCAGGAGATCTACGCAATGAGCGTGCTCGCCTTTTATCACCAGGCAGGCCCGCCCATCCTCGAGCAAGTCAGCGTCCTTGAGCCGCGAAGCGGCGCAATGGTGTATCGGGCGCGCTGGCAGGGGCGGAACGGTGAGCGCCAGTTGGAGACCCATGGCGCCAGCCTGCAACCAGGCCAGGCGTATCGCCTGCAGTTGCAGTTCAGCAAGCCGATGCGACTGCTGGATCAGGACCATCAGGTCAAGGCCTATCCTGGCCAGGGCCTGCCAACACCTCCGGTGATTCGGCTGCGCGGTGAGTCCCAGGTGCAGTTGCTGGAGACCGACGGCCGCTGGCTGCAACAGGCCTATGCCGGCGACCTCTATGAGATCGAATTCACTGTGGCAGCGGACCTGGGTCCCTCCGCCCAACTGGCCGTGCAGGCGACCGATCTGTCCGGCCTCGCCCTGGATGCGCGCCCCGCCAGCCTCAGTACCTGGCAGGCTGGTCACTGGATCAACTACGAGGACAGCCAGGGCCTGAACAGCGACCAGGGCGGAGAGGACAGCCAGATCTGCCTGCCGCTTGATCCGGACGCGATCTCCGGCTGTTCCCCAATGGCCACCGGCGGATCCGGTGGATCCGGTCGCTCGGCCATCTGGCTCCTCCTCATCTTCGCTCTTTGTCGACGCTGCAGGACCGCATGAGAAACGAATCCCCGCTGGCCCGTTATCACGCCGATCTGCAACAGGACGGTTTCATCCAGGATCCGGCACAACAGGCTGCCGTGGAGTGCCTGCACGCCATTCATCAGCAGCTTGCCGGCAGCAGCGGCCGCTCCCGTTTCCTGCCCCGCCTGAGCCGCAGCACGGCCTGGCGCCCGGTCCAGGGCGCCTACCTGTGGGGCGGCGTCGGGCGTGGCAAAACCTACTTGATGGACTGTTTCTACGAAACCCTGCCGACCCGGCACAAGCGCCGCCTGCACTTTCACCGCTTCATGCAAGACGTGCATCAACACCTCAAGCGCCTGGGCTCGGTCAGCGACCCGCTCAAGACCCTGGCCGAAGAACTGGCACGTGACACCCGGGTCCTGTGCTTCGATGAATTTTTTGTCTCCGACGTGGCCGACGCCATGATTCTCGGCCGCCTGCTGGACAAGCTGTTCGCGCAGGGCGTCACCTTGATCGCCACCTCGAACATCCCGCCGGATCAGCTCTACCAGAACGGCTTGCAGCGCGAGCGTTTCCTGCCGGCGATTGCGGCTCTGCAGTCCCACTGCCAGATCGTCACGGTCAATGGCGATCAGGACTACCGCCTGCGCCTGCTCGAACAGGCCGAGATCTATCACTGGCCGGACGATGCGGCGGCCGCCGCGCAGTTGGATCGCGCATTTCGCCAGATCGCACCCGATGCCGCCCACCCTGAGCGGAGCCTGAACATCAACGGCCGCGAGATCCCCGTCCGCAAGCAGGCCGACGGCATCGCCTGGTTCGATTTCAGCGCCCTATGCCAGGGCCCGCGCAGTGTCGACGACTACATCGAGATTGCCCGGCTGTTCGGCACGGTGATTCTGTCCGGCGTTCCGCAACTCGACCGGGAGACGGAAAACGAGGCCCGCCGCTTTCTCCACCTGATCGACGAATTTTATGATCGCCGAGTCAAATTGATGATTTCTGCCGAGGTTGATATGACAAGCCTGTATGTGGGCGCTAAGCTGCGGTTCGAATATGCTCGCGTGGCGAGTCGATTGCAGGAAATGCAGTCCCATGATTACCTGGCTCTGGCGCACATCCCATGAATAAACCGCTCTCTCCCGCCCTGCAGAAGCTGATCACGGAATTCGGCCGCAAGCTGCCGGACAAACTGGCCGAGATCCGGCTGCTGCACGAGCAGGCCGGCGACGGCAGCGATGCAACAGCCTTGGAAGGCTATTACACCGCGGTGCATCGAATCGCCGGCTCCTCCGGCAGCTACGGGTTCCGGCAGGTCAGCGAAACGGCACGGGTGCTGGACCGCTATCTGTCCGACACCCTCGCCGGCGAGAATGGGTATGCGCCGGCGCATGCCATGCAGCTGCTGCAGGCCATCGAGCAGAGCTTGCCGCAGGACTAAAAACCGATCGCGCCTCAGGCGGGATAGCCGGTGATGTTCTGGATCTCCCGGTACAGCGGCTGCAGGCGGGCATACATCTTGCGATAAACGCAACGGTAAAGCCGATCGTAGATCTCTACCGCATCAGGCTGCGGTTCGAACACCTCGCCGATGCGCGTCATCGCAGCGACCGCGCTGGGGTAATCGGCATACAGCCCCTGCCCAACTGCGGTATTGATCGCGGCACCTAGCGCCGAGGTTTCGTACAGATGGGGCCTTTGCGCTGCCATGCCGAAAATGTCGGCGGTCAGCTGCATCGCGCCATCGCTCTGCGAACCACCACCGGCCACGCGCAAGGTGTGCAGTTTCGCGCTGCGCCCTTCGATTTTTTCCGCCCCTTCGCGCAGCCCATAGGCCAGGCCCTCAAGGATCGCCCGGTAAATGTGGGCCCGCGTATGCACATCACCAAAGCCGATGATCGCACCCTTGGCCTCAGGCCCGGGCTCACGCACGCCTGGCGACCAGTACGGCTGCAGCATCAGGCCCATGGAACCGGCCGGGACCTGCTCCAGCAATTCGTCAAACAGGGACTCGGCAGAGATTCCCCGCTCATCCGCAATGCGCTGCTCGCGATCGGCGAACTGGCGCTTGAACCAGCTCACCATCCAGAAACCGCGATAGATCTGCACTTCGGTGTTATAGGCCTGCGGCAGCGCGGCGGGAAAAGGCGGGATGAATTTTTCCACCTCGACATAGCGTGGCACGCAGGTGTTGATCGTGGCCGTGGTGCCGAAACTCAGGCAGGCCTGACCCGGCTCCACACAGCCCGCTCCCAGGACCTCGCAGGCCTTGTCCGCGGCCGCGGCGATCACCGGCAGCCCCTGTGGCAGACCCAGGTGACGGGCAGCCTCGGCCTGCAATCTGCCCATCGGCTGGCCGGGCGAGACCAGATCGGTGAGCTGCGCCCGACGGATGCCCGGCAGGGCCTGCCATTTCCAGTCGCTATCCGCCGACCAGCATTGCTGCTTGTAATCGAAAGGCAGATAGCCCACCTGGCTCGCGCTGGAATCCAGCCATTCTCCGGTCAGCTGAAAGCCAAGATAGCCCGACAGCAGGACATACTTTTCGGTCTTGGCCCAGATTTCCGGTGCATTCTTCAGCAGCCAGTTGGCCGGCGCTTCCGCCTGAAAGCTGGCGATGGTGGAGCGCAGCCCCAGCGCCCGAAAGGCCAGCCCCCAGAGACCTCCAACCGGCGCCATGCCGTTGACCTGGCGTTTGTCCATCCAGACGATGGCCGGCGCCAGCGGGCGGTTGTCGGCGCCGATGCACAGCATGGTCGCACGCTGGGTGGTCAGACTCATGCCGCTGATCGAGGCCGGGTCCTCGGTTTCCCACAATCCGCGACAGGCCTGTCCCACCGCATCCCAGTAGACATCGGCATGCTGCTCGGCCCAGCCCGGCTGGCGGGAAAAATACGGCTCGATGTGCACCTGCCGGCGGGCCAGGATTTCGCCATGGCGATCGAAAATGATGGCTCTGGCGCTTTGCGTGCCTACATCGATCGCCAACAGGCCGCTCATGCCGCGACGTTGCCGATCGGCAGGCTGTAGTGACTCTGCCAACGCCGATACCAGGCACCCTCCTCGTTGCCCCAGCGCCGATCATCCCAGCCCAGCTGCGGCTGGCACACGGCCCGGATCTGTGGCATCAGAGCGCGACAGGCATCCGGCAGGACCAGACCCAGGCGAGTCCGGCGCAGCAGCAGGTCATCCAGGTGGCGCACGGCCTCCTGCCCTGCGGCATGACGCAGCTCGGCCCAGACCGTCAGCCCGGGACCGATGCGGGCGAAATCTCCGGCTTGCGCTCCGGCGACGAGCTGGGCCAGGGCGGCGCCATAGCGACCACGCAGATGCGCCCAGACTTCAAGCTCACAGTCGGTCGGCCGCTCAAGATCCGGCACCGCATCAAAAATGTGCGTGGGCCGGGGCGCCGGCCGGGAGCGTCCCTGCACCGCCGCCAGCACTTCCAGCGCGGTCAGCCGAAACGTGGTCAGCTTGCCGCCGGTGATGCTCACCAGTCCAGGCTGCTGCCACAGTGCCGACTCGCGCGACTCCGCGGACGGATTGTCGGCACCGCCATCGACCACCGGACGCACCCCGGCGTAGGTGGCGATGATATCCGCCCGGCCCAGCGCCAATCCCGGCCAGGCCCGGGCCGCAGCCTGCAGCAGATAGTCGACTTCCGCCTCGGTAATTCGCGGTTCCCGATCAAGATCTTCGGTGTGATCAAGATCGGTGGTGCCAAGCAGCGCCGCGCCTTCCCAGGCGTAGGCAAACACGGGGCGCCGATCCTGCGGATGCAGAAAGGACACGGCACTCGGCAGGGGGAAGCGCTGCGCATCGAATATCAGGTGGGAACCACGTAAGGGCCGCAGTTTGGGCGCCGCCCGCCCCCCCATGCGCTGTGCCCATGCGCCGGTTGCGTTGACCACCGCCCGGGCATGGATTTCACCGCATTGATCGTCCTTCTCCCGGAACCAACGCACGCCGGTCACGCGCCCGTCCTGTTGCAGATAATCGCTGACCCTGGCGTAGTTGTAGGCGGCGCAGCCGTGGCTGCAGGCCTCCTGCAGCAGGCGCAGCACCAGACGCGCATCGTCGGTCTGCGCATCCTCGAAATACAGCACACCGTCGACATCGCGGGTCGTCAGCCCAGGCACGAACTCCGGCAATTCGGACCGGCTCAGCCGCCGTGCCCGATATTTCCCGGCAATGGTGTCGTACAGCGCCAGACCGATCCGGGTGACCAGCAAGCCCGGCTTCTGACCTTTGAAAACCGGAAAGCTGAAAGGCTGATTTTCGATCAGGCCAGGCGCATCGCGCATCAGAGCTTCTCGCTCGCGCACCGAATGCTGGGTCAGGCGCCATTGGCCGCTGCTGAGATAGCGCAGACCACCATGCACCAGCTTGGAACTTCGACTGCTGGTGCCGCTGGCGAAATCGCCCTGCTCCAGCAGGACCGCACGCAAACCCTGGCGGGCAGCCTCGCGCAGCACCCCGGCGCCGGTAATGCCACCACCGATGATGATCAGATCCCAGGTTTCGTCCGCCGCTGCCGCCAGTTCAGGAGTGGAACTGAGCATCAGTCGAACAGCTTGCCGGGATTCATGATGCCCTGCGGGTCCAGTTCGCGGGCCACCGCACGAATCATCGACAGGCCAAGTTCGGATTTCTCCGCCACCAGATAGGGCTTGTGATCGGTTCCCACGCCATGCTGATGACTGATGGTGCCGCCGAATTCGACGACCTTCTCGCTCACCCGCTGCTTGAAGCGCAGCCAGCGCTCGAACATCTGCTCCCGATCGTCGGTCGCGCGAAAAACAAAGGTCGAGTAGATGCTTGAACCCTGCGCGTAGACATGGGAAAGATGGGTGAAGGCATGCACCTTCTCGCCTTCCTCGGCGAATGCATCGCGGGCGCTCTGTTCCATCGCCTGCATCAGCGGTGTGACCTGGTCCCAGTTGACGGAAGTTTCGATGGTGTCCGCACCGTAACCAGCCGCCCACAGGGAGTTGCGCAGATACGGACCGCGGAAACGATTCTTGGCCCAGGCGCGACCGACCCAGGGTCCCATGTGCACGCCGCCAGTCTGCCGGCAAACCGCCAGCGCTTCACCCCAGGCCCGCTTGACGCTGCGCTTGCTGCCGGAAACGCCCAGCATCAACATGCACTGACCCTGCCCGACGCCACGCAGGCGCAGGTACCGCTGCAGCGCGGCAATCGCGCTTTCGTGGCCGGCCAGCGCCAGCTGGGTCTCGGTTTCGATTTCGTTCGACAGCCGCAGCATGGACAGCCCCGGCCGCAGCTGCGCCAGATTCCGCGTCGCCACCAGCGCCGCCTCCCAATCCGGAAACATCACCGGCTCGAAACGCTCGGCTTCGGGATACGGCACCACCCGCATCTGCGCCTCGCTAAGGATTCCGAAACGGCCTTCCGAACCCATCACGAACTCCCGTAGATCCGGGCCGGCGGACGAAGCCGGCAGGCTCGGGATTTCAATCTCGCCCGCCGGGCAGGCCATGCGACCACCGGCAAACAGCTGCTCGATCCGGCCATAGGCCAGGGATTGCTGGCCGCTGGAACGGGTGACCACCCAGCCACCAACGGTTGAGTACTCCCAGGATTGCGGATAGTGCCCCAGGCGGTAACCATGGGCCCTGAGCTGGCGCTCCACATCGGGCCCGGCTGTCCCGGCATCGAAGGTGGCCAGACGCGTGGTTTCATCCAGATGACGCAGCTGATTCAGTGCCGACAGGTCCACGCTAAGCACAGGTGGCGCGTCCCCTGGCACGCTGAGATGGCCGACCACGCTGGTGCCACCGGCAAACGGGATCAACTGCCATCCGGCCTGCTGTGCACGGGCGATCAGGGCGACCACTTCCTCATGCGACTCCGGTCGTGCCACCGCATCGGGAAACGGCCCCATCACGCCGAATTTCTTCGCCAGCCAGTCCGGAAAACTCTCTCCATGCGCACGCAGCAGGCGCGACTCGGCGGTGGTGTCCAGATCCTTTTCGCCCTGCAGGCGCGATGCCGGAACCTGGGCGATGCAGTCGGCCTGCTCGACATCCTGCAGCGGCTGTGAGGCGCCAACACGAGCATCCAGAAACGCCCGGGCGCTAGCGGTCAGTTCAAAATCTGTTGCCGAGTCACCCCAGCCGTTCCAACGTCGCATCTTGTTCTCCCTAGTGCGGAGCAAAGCCTGGCACTTGCCAGCGATGACTCCTTGATCGGGATCAAGTATAGCGAGGCTAACTGCGCAGGGTTTTGACCAATTGCGCCAAATGGGTCCGACTGTCCACGCCCAGTTTGCGGTAGGCCCGATACAGATGCGTCGACACGGTGGAGGGCGCCAGATCAAGAATGCGGCCAATGGCTTTGGCGGAGAGACCATCACAGACCTGCATCACCACCTCACGCTCGCGTTCAGTCAGCCGATCCAGGGGATCCGCTTCCCGCAGATGCAGCAGAAAAAGGTCGCCCAGCTCTTCCACGCGCAGGCACAGGCTGTCGCTGATCGAGGTGCTGGTTCCCGCCGCCGGCATCGGAAACGGCAGCTTCTGGTCCTGCCAGCCCGGATAGACGCGCTCCAGCAAATCCATGAAATGCAGCTCGACCTCATGAAACACCCCGGCGCCGTCGCAAACCGCACTCCATTCCCGGCGCTCCTGCTGCTTGGGCCGGGTGATGGTCAGAAAGAAAGCATGCGAGGCGGACTGAATCAGATGGTGCAGGGCCTGCTGCTGCAGGTCCCGCTCATCGGCGGTGAATTTCGCCGCGCGCTCGAATCGATAGATGGACAGTAGCGTGTACAGACCGCTGCGGGGCTCAACATTGACCGAGGACAGGATGCGTTCCACCCCGAATGGCTGGAAGGTACGCTCATACAGCTCGGACTTGAAGAATTTGCGATCCGGCATCACATCGGACATGGTCACCGGGCGTCCCGCCGCTTTCTGCACTTCGCCGAACAGCGGATTGATGTTGCGGGTCTCTTGCAGCGCCTGCGCGAAACTCGATGGCAAACCCTCGACGGTGACATTGTGAAATTTCTTGTGCTGTCGGGTGCCGCTGCCCCAGACCGCCGCATCGAAAGGAATGACGCTGCGCAGCTCCTGCAGCGCCCAGCGGCGAAAGCGCGCCGGCGCGACATCGGCGCCATTGCAGTACAGACTGCTGATAAATCTGTGCAAGGCTCGCACGGAGGGCTGTCTCCTGAAGGTCATGGAAAATCGGATTAGCGCGGGCCAGATCTGCCTCTTATTTCCTCCGCAGGAACCTCACTCTGTGGTGAGGCCGCCATCTTAGCGGTACTTGCCATTGAATCCCATGTCCCATGCCCCAACATGCAGGCCAACAGGTGAAGAAAAAGTATGGAATACAAGGATTACTACAAGATTCTCGACGTCCCGCGCGACGCCGATGCGGCCACCATCAAGAAGGCCTATCGGCGTCTGGCGAGGAAATACCATCCGGACGTCAATCATGCCGCCGGCGCTGAAGATCAGTTCAAGAATCTGCAGGAAGCCTATGAAGTCCTGAAGGATGACGAGAAGCGCGCGGCCTATGATCAGCTGGGCAGCAACTGGAAAGCAGGCCAGAACTTCCGCGCCCCACCCGGCTGGAGCGAATCGCATCATTTCGGCGGCGCCGGCGGCGCGGATGGATTTTCGGATTTTTTCCGCAACCTGTTTGGCGGCGGCGGTTTCAGCTTCGATCAGGATTTCGGCGCCGGCCAGGCGCAGGCCCGCGCCCCGCAGACTGCCTTGCTCAAGGTCTCCCTGCAGGAAGCCTATGAGGGCGCGACCCGCACCATCACCCTGGGACCGGGCCGCAAGCAGCTCAAGGTGCGCATTCCGCGCGGCGTGCAGGACGGCCAGCAGATTCGCCTGGCCGGCCAGGCCCAGGGGGCCGACCTGTTCCTGCGCATCGAGATCCAGCCGCACCCGAACTTCCGCATCGAAGGCAAGGACATCCACCTGAGCCTGCCGATCAGTCCCTGGGAAGCGGCCCTGGGCGCGAAGATTCAGGTTCCGACGCTGGGTGGGGCAATCCAGATGTCGATTCCTGCGGGCGCGCGCAGCGGCCAGAAAATGCGCCTGCGCGGACGCGGCCTGGGCGACGGCGATCAGATTTTGCACCTGCAGATCCAGAATCCCCCGGAACTGGATGCCAGCGAACGTGCGCTGTTTCAGAACCTCGCCGAACAAAGCGCCTTTGACCCCCGGGCGGCGCTGCTGCGCGACCGCTAAGCGGCGCTTGCAAAAGCCATCCTGACCTGGCCAGCACGCTGACCGTGAAACGCGGCTTCCGGAGCGCGCGCACGCCGCGCTTCAGCCAGCTTTCTGCGACGCCGCGGACGCCACCCGCTGGCGCCGCGACAGCCACCAGCGACCAAGCGTCCCGCTGGGTCGCTGCACGCCATCCATCAGATACTGCAGCTGATCGGGATTGTGCAGCAGCCAGGCCAATCGATCCTTGAAGCCGAGCTTGGCGGTCCATAGCAGGCGGTCGCCGGGCTTGAGTTCGGTCTCGTCCGCTGGCAGCAGGACCGGCTCGCCGTCACGCACCAAGAGCAGGGCCAGGGCCGGCAAACGACTCTTGCGCTGTTGAGGTTCGAGCACCAGATCCTGCAAACGAATGGAAATGCCCATCTCGGCCAGGCGGATCATGCCGGGCGCGGAGTCACGGTCCAGACGCAAACCCCAGGTCTGCGGCGTCTTGCCGTCCGTCATCTGCCTGATCCGGTCTAGCAGATCGCGTGCCCAGTCGTCGTTCTGACGTCTTGCTTCGGCGAGGAATTGCGGCAACAGCTCTTCGCTGATCAGCTCCAGCAAGCGCCAGACGATCACCCGGCTGGGCTCCATCCCCAGATCCAGTTGCGCCGCCGCAAAGATTTCCGAGTCCGCCCGTTTGTTTTGCCGGGCCACCTGAAAAATCTGCGGGTTCATCACCCGGGCCGTCATGATGATCGACAGATTGTTCGCATCATTATTGGTCCCGGCAACAATGCCCGCCGCCTGCTCAACGCCGGCCTCATGCAGCGGCTCGGGATCCGTCGCGCTGCCGATGACCACCTGCTTGGGCGGTGCGGACAGCCCCTGCAGCCGCTTGGCATCGCTTTCGATCACGCTGACCTCAATGCCCTCGGCGCTGAGATAGCGCGCCATCGCCTGGCCGAAACGACCGAAACCACAGATCACCCAGACCCCCCGGGGCGGGTAGACGGCGGGGCTCAGGGGCCGCCCCGGCAAGGACCCCAGCCAGCGATGCAGCAAATGGACATGCGGCGCCCGCAGCGCCATCCCCATGTGCTCGGCAAAACTCTCGAAAGGGTTGATGATCACGTCGGTTTCGAACGAGGCCATATTGTCCGCCGCCTCGCGGCTGGCCGCCCGGCACACCACTAAGAGCTTAGGTCTCAGCAGCTTGCTGGTCACCGCGATCTTGACGTTGGTCTTGTCGCAATCGGTCATCGCCATCACGCCTTTGCACTGATCGAGCCGCACACCGGCCTCTTTCAGATGCTGGGCCACGGACGCATCACCGCAGAAGCAGGGAATGTCCAGCGGCAGTTCCTCGAGCTGCAGATCAGCGATGTGTTCCGGATTGCGCTCGATCACCACGCACTGGACGTTACGGCTGGCGAGGGCACGAACCAGCAGGCTACCCGTCTCGCCGTAGCCACAGATGATGTAATAGGGTTCGTGAATCGCCCGCACCGCCCGGATGAAGCGGGCTTCGGTGATCGCCCGAACGAAGGCCGGCTCCTGCATCAGGGCGAAAATTTTGCCAATCGCGAACAGCCAACTGATCACGGTGAAATACAGGGCGAAAGTCACCCACATGCGTTGGGCGGGGACCAGGGCATAGGGAATTTCACCAAAGCCGATGGTCGGACCGACGAAACTGATGAAATAGAACGCGTGAAAGAAATCGTAATGCCACTCCCGGCCCTGCTCATCCACCCCCGGAATCAGCACCAGACCGGTAATGGACACGGCATAGGAAATGATCAGCATGGCCAGCGGCATGCGCATCCGCCGCAGGAACAGGAAGATGACCTTTTCCATCGCGCAGCGTCCGGATCAGCGCCGTAGAGTGAGGGTTTCGACCACCAGCAAGACCACCGACGCCGTGTTCGCGATCAGCGCGCCACCGGCCAGGGACACCACGCTGGCCACCACGCCTGGGGTGGCGCCGGCAGCATAGACCTGACTCGCCCCGCCCCAGACCACGGCGGCGGCAATCAGATGCAGATCCGCGACCAGCGAACTGGCCAGCAGAACCGCGCCCAGATGCGAACGATCGCCGAATTTCAGTACCGTGGCGATCAGACTGACGACCAGGGCGGCGAACAGTTCCAGGACATGATGATGGGCCGGATTGTCGATATCACCCATGACGAAGCCAAAATTCAGCGTCAGGGCCAGCAGCACGAAAAACCCGAACAACACCTTTTCCAGATTCATCCCGTCGAACTCCCCAGCACTTGTACAGTCAGAATAGTCCTGTAGCCTGCGGCTTCGCCCCTGAGGGTGCAAGTCCGGGCCTCTTCCCATCCGCCAGGACACGCCATGCACAAGGCCTTGCTCACCCTCTTTCTGCTCGCCGGGTTCGGCGCCTCCGGCGCCGTCCTCGCACTGGAAAAACTCAGAGGTGAAGCCTACGCACTGGATGAGGATCGCCTGCTCTACTACGAACTGCACGAGTACGAGTATGCGGACGGCCGGCCGGTCAGCGCCCGGGTCGAATACCGCCTGCCTGACGGCAAACTGATCGGACAGAAGACCCTGGACTACCGCCCCAGCCCCTATGTTCCGGCCTTTCATACCGAATTGCTCGATGGGCGCTACGTCGAAGGCCTGAAACACCTCGACGGCGAATTGCTGGTCTACCAGCGCAAGGGCGAAAACGGCAAGCTGAAGTCCAGGCGCATCAGCCCGACGGATGCAATGGCCGCCGATGCCGGCTTCAACAACTACGTATTCAAGCGCTTCGATGAACTGCTTCAGGGCGAGGAGGTCAGCTTCGATTTCGTCGCGCCCGGCCGGCTCGCCGCCATTGGCTTCGATGCCCGGCAGATCGGCAGCAGCCAGCTCGGCACCACGCCGGTGGTCGAATTCAAGGTCGAGCTCAGCTCTTTCCTCAGCCTGTTCATCGACCCATTGGTGCTGAGCTACGACCCCGACACCCGTCAACTGATCCAGTACGAGGGCCTGTCGAACGTGCGCGATGAATCGGGCGAGCTGTATCGTGTCCGCATCCGTTACCCGCAGCTCATGCGCAACGCTGCAGCACCTGTACAAACACGGCGGTAATCACGGCGGTCTGCGCGCTGTTGAGGATCTGCAAGGCGCCCTCGATCCGGCGCAGACCCGGCCGGTCACCACGATCCCGCAGTTGCACCAGGCGCGGCGTCAGTTCGCGCCAGGCCAGCACATAGGTGACGCAGCACAGCGCCATCACCACCGCAATCAATCCTGGCAGACAGTGCCGCTGCAGGCTGAGCAGCGCCAGCGCGGCCCCGCTCAGACTCGCGCCGGCCATGAAATACAGCGAGAACACGCTGCCGATGAACGCCCGCGCCATGCTCGCGGGCAGAATGCGGATGACCGCGGGCACCAGCACCGCGGCAAACAGCAGGGTGGCGCCAAGCAAGGTGCCGAGCACCAGCAGCAGCACCGTCGAAGCGATCATGGATACCAGTTCAGGGCGTGCTGCAGGATGCAGTAATGATCCTCGAACATGCGCAAGGGATCGATGTCCTGCCGCCGCCACCAGCGGGCCTGATCGGCATCATCGCCACCACGCACCGGCGGCGGCGGCGTGTCCATCGGCAGACGATAGTGAAACAGCTGGGTGACGAAACGTCCGCGGGCGGAACGCTCCGGCGCATCGTAGGCCCGACTGGACACCATCTCGCCGCCCGCCTGCGCCAGATCCAGACCGGTTTCCTCCAGCAGTTCGCGGCGGGCGCCGGCCTCCAGACGCTCCGAAGCATCCAGAAACCCGCCCGGCAAGGCCCACAGACCACGACCGGGCGCGCGCCCGCGCCGCACCAGAAGAACCTGGCCGGCACACTCCACCAACGCATCCACGGTCAGGAAGATCGGTGGCCAGGGCGCGCCGGCCCAGGCTTCCCGATCGCCTTCGATCACGGCGTATTCCGCGCAACATTCGGCAAAGGCGGGGGCGGCCAGCAAGGCCCGCAACATGGGCAGACCGGCCGCCGGAAAGTGCTCGCGCAAGCCTTCCAGACAGGCCTGAGCCTGCTCGGGTCCGGCGGCCAGCAGGGCATTGCGCTTGGGGGTCGCACTCAGGCCGGCATAGTTCGGCAACTCGACGTAAGCCCACTGCGGAAACAGGGCCAGGTAATATGAACTGGCGTCCTTGTTGTGGCCATACAGACTCACCCCGGCGCCGTCGGCGTGGCGGTTGACCGCCGTGCTCACCGCGTCCAGCCAGACCTGCTCGTTGTAAAACACATCAGGCACCACCTCGAACAGCAGACGCTGCGGGGCGATATCCGGCAGGCTGGCGCGGATCAAAGCCTCGCGTTCGGCATCGTTCCAGGGATTGCGAATCGAACGCGCCTGCCGGCCTGAGCCGAGGATGATCAGCAGGCGCTCCGATGCGGCCAGCGCTTTGCGACACAGCATTTCATGACCCCGATGAAACGGCTGAAACCGCCCGATCACCAGGCCCAGACGAGCGGTTTCAGGCATCACCAACCCAGGACCTGGCGTGGCGGAACATGTTCAGCCAGGGCGAGTCGCCCTGCCAGTCCGGTGGCCGCCAGGAGAAGCTTTCCGCCCGGGTCAGACGTTCCGGATGCGGCATCATGATGGTGACCCGGCCATCGGCATTGCTGATTCCGGCAATGCCCTGGGGCGAACCATTGGGGTTGAACGGAAACCGTTCGGTCGCAGCGCCCTGGTGATCGACATAACGCATCGCGATCTGGCGGCCGGTCACCAGATCGTCGATCTGCTGCGCCGGCCTGGAGAATTCGGCCCGCCCCTCGCCATGCGCCGAGGCGACCGGCAGACGCGCGCCAGACAGCCCCCCCAGCATGACCGAGCGATTCTCCGGCACCTCGACCAGCACCAGACGCGCCTCGAACTGCTCGGAGCGGTTGCGCACGAACTGCGGCCAGGCCTCGGTGCCCGGAATCAGTTCACGCAGGGCCGCCAGCATCTGGCAGCCATTGCACACCCCCAGCGCAAAGCGGGCCGGGTCGGCGAGAAATTCGGCAAACTGGCCTCGAACCTGCGGATCGAGCAGGATGCTCTTGGCCCAGCCGCGCCCCGCCCCCAGCACATCGCCGTAGGAAAAGCCGCCGCAGGCCGCCAGGCCAACGAATTCATCCAGGCGTCGACGTCCGGCCAGCACATCGCTCATGTGCACATCGACCGGCGCGAAGCCCGCGCGCTCGAACATCCAGGCCATTTCGACCTGGCCGTTCACCCCCTGCTCACGCAGGATCGCCACCGGCGGCCGGCGGCTGATCAACGCCGGCGCCAGCGCTGCGGGCGGCAGAATCACGTTCAGCCCGGGGTCGGCGGCATCGGCGATGGCCTCGAATTCCTGTCGCGCGCACTCCGGCTCGTCACGCAGCGCCTGCATCCGATAACTGGTCAGGGTCCAGCATTGCTGCAGCGCACGGCCATCGCCGGCGAACAGCGTCTGGCCATTGGCGGCCTGCACCTTCACCACCTGGTCTGCGCGCGGCGTCGCCACCACGCTGGCGGTGAGGCCGGCGCTGGCTGCCGCGCCCAGCACCTCGGCCACCGCCGCTGCGGGCACCTGAATCAGGGCGCCAATTTCTTCGGCAAACAGGCGCGCAACATGCGCCTCGTCGAGCAGAGAAATCTCCAGGCCGCAACGGGCGGCAAACGCCATTTCCAGCAGGGCCGCAATCATGCCGCCATCACTGCGGTCGTGATAGGCCAGCATCTGGCCGCTACGCCGCAATTGCTGAATCAAATCGAACAGCGCGCGCAAGGCCTGCGGATCGTCAACATCCGGGGTGCTGCCCTGGTCCTGTCCATAGGCCTGCGCCAGGGCCGAACCACCGAGACGCTGATGACCACCTGGCAGTTCCAGCAAGATGATGCGGGTGTCGCCCTGATCGCGGCGCAGTTCCGGGGTGGCCACCTGGGCCACATCGCTGACCGGCGCAAATGCGGTGATGATCAGCGAGACCGGCGCGGTAATCGCATGGGCCTCGCCATCGACCTGCCAGCGGGTCTGCATGGACAGCGAATCCTTGCCGACCGGAATCGCGATGCCCAGGGCCGGACAGAAATCACGCCCCACCGCTTCCACCGTCGCCAGCAGAGCGGAAGACTGCTCGGCATCGCCGGCCGCCGCCATCCAGTTGGCCGACAGGCGGATATCCGACAGCGCGTCGATCGGCGCGGCGGCGATGTTCGTCACCGCCTCGGCCACCGCCATGCGCCCGGAAGCCGGTGCATTGCTGATCGCGATCGGGGCCCGTTCCCCCATCGCCATCGCCTCACCCACCGCGCCGGCATATCCCGCTGCGGTCACCGCGACATCAGCCACCGGCACCTGCCAGGGGCCGACCATCTGGTCACGACACACCAGACCCGTCACGCTACGGTCACCGATCGTGATGAGGAAATTCTTCGCCGCGACAGACGGAATCTGCAGCACCCGTTCGATGGCCTCGCCAAGATCCAGGGCCTGCGCCCACACCGCATCCCCCTGCGCCAGCGCCAGCCGGCTCGCCTCACGCTCCATCGGCGCCTGCTTGCCGAGCAGCACATCCATGGGCAGGTCGACCACATCGACATCGCCGGCATGCACGTGCAGACGCCGCTCCTGGGTCCCGGTGCCGATCACCGCAAACGGGCAGCGCTCCCGCTCGCACAACTGCTCGAAAAGTTCCAGCGATTCCGGCGCGATCGCGATGACATAGCGTTCCTGCGACTCATTGCACCAGATTTCCATCGGCGACAGACCGCTGTCCGCAATCAGCACCCGACCCAGATCAATCTCGCCTCCCAGTTCATTGTCATCCAGGATTTCCGGCACCGCATTGGACAGGCCACCGGCACCGACATCGTGAATGGACAGGATGGGATTGGCCTCGCCCAGGGTCCAGCAGGCATCGATCACTTCCTGACAGCGGCGCTCCAGTTCCGGATTGGCACGCTGCACCGATGCGAAATCCAGCGCTTCACTGCTCGCCCCGGCATGCATCGACGACGCCGCCCCGCCGCCCAGACCGATCAACATGCCGGGCCCACCCAGCACCACGATCAGGCTGCCGGCCGGCACCGGAAGCTTCTGCGCATGCGCTGGCCGCACATTGCCCAGACCACCGGCAATCATGATCGGCTTGGCATATCCCCAGCGCTGGCCAGACCGCTCCACATCCAGGGTGCGAAAATAGCCGCTCAGATTCGGCCGACCAAATTCATTGTTGTAGCGTGCCGCCCCCAGCGGGGCATCCCGCATGATCTCGAATGCGCTGGCGAGGCGCTGCGGCACCGGCCCGGCATGCTCCCAGGGCTGCGGCAGACCGGGGATGCGCAGATCGGTGACGGAAAATCCGCACAAGCCCGCCTTGGGCTTGCCCCCTCGGCCGGTCGCGGCCTCATCTCGAATCTCGCCGCCGGAACCGGTGGCGGCGCCCGGATCCGGCGCGATCGCGGTGGGATGATTGTGCGTTTCCACCTTGATGGCGATGGCGGCCGGCTCGCACAGGCGCTGGTAAGCGCCGTTTTCGCCGACCACGAAACGCTCGGAAGGCTGCGCGTCCAGCACCGCGGCATTGTCCTTGTAAGCCGAGAGAATGCCTTTCGGGCTGGCCGCATAGGTCATCCGGATCATGTCGAACAAGCTGTCCGGACAGGCCTCACCGTCCCGTTGCCAGCGCGCATTGAAGATCTTGTGGCGGCAATGTTCGGAATTGATCTGCGCGAACATCATGAGTTCGGCGTCACTGGGATCACGCCCGGCCGCGGCATAGTAGTGCGCCAGATGCGCCATTTCATCGTCGCTCAGGGCCAGGCCCAGTTCCTGATTGCATGCCCGCAGCGCAGCCGCCGGATCGCTGCCCAGCGCGATGGTCTTCAGAGGCGCCGGCTCACGCTGGCCAAAACATTGCCCAAGCTGCTCCGCCCGCTCCAGCACCGTTTCGGTCAGAGGGTCATGCAGCAGTTTCAGGGCCTGTTCGCGTGCCGCTGTCGGCGCCGCCGCCCACCCCGACAGCACCAGCCGCCGCCCCTGCTCCAGGCGCAGCAGGCCCGACAGACCGCAGACCCGGGCGATGTCCGTGGCCTTGCTCGACCATGGCGACACCGTCCCCAGGCGCGGAGCGACCAAAATCTGGCCGGCTGGCTCATCCAGAACCATCCGTGTCTCTAGCAGGGCGGCCAACCGCTCCAGCGCGAGCGGGTCTGGCGCGGACTGCCACTGCGCCAGGTAGATCCAATCGCTGCGCTGCAGGCTCAGCTTCAGGGGCGCCAGTTGCCGGTTCACCGCCTCCAGGCGAAAACCTGACTGCGCCGAAGCGCCGAGAAAGAAATTGATGTCCATTAATTTTCCAGTTGTCGCCAGGCCAGCCCCTGATCCTGGTCTGCCACCGCCAGCCAATCGGGCAACTCGCCCAGGGCTTCGGCCAGCAGCCGCGTCGCAAGCGTCGGGCAATTGTTTTTTTCGCTGATATGGGTGATCGCCAGATGCTTGAGCCGGCGCCGATCCAGCCCCTGCAGCAACTCTGCACTCTGCTGATTGCTCAGATGGCCAAGCCGCGAGGCCACCCGGCGTTTGAGCGCCGGCGGATACGGACCTGCCGCCAGCATCTGCGGACAGTGATTGCATTCCAGCAACAGCGCATCACAGGCCGAGAGCACCTCCCGCATATGCGGCGTGACCGTGCCGGCATCCGACAGAATACCGACCCGGAAGTCGCCATGCGAGATCACGAACTGCACCGGTTCGCGGGCATCGTGCGGCACCGGGTAGGCCTGCACCTGCAGGTCGCCCACGGCAAAGTTCTGCTGCGCCGAAATCAGCTGCAACTGGGCCAGCTCCGTCAGCCCGGCCGCCGCCGCGGTGCCATGGGTGGCCATCACCGGAATGCCATACGCGCGGCTCAGCCGGGCGACACCGGCCACATGGTCGGCATGCTCATGCGTGACCAAGATGGCGTCGATCTCGTCGCCAGCCAGGCCCAGCCGCGCCAGACGCGCATCCGTTTCCTTGCGTGAAAAACCGCAATCCACCAGCACCCGGGACTGTCCGCTGCACACGACCGCGGCATTTCCACGACTGCCGCTACCCAGAATGGCGAAGCGCAAGACCGGCCTCCCTGTGCCGCTGCTGGCCCATCAGGCCTCAGGTTTTTGTGTATAAATCGGAAATGGGGTGACCTTGCCGCCATCTTCCACTTTGCTGATTTTGGCGGTGCCCTGTTTGTTCACCACATCGATTCGCAGCACGGCATGCAGGGGCAAGAAGAAACTTTCGACATTCTTGAAAGTTTCCTTGAGTTTTTCCTCCGCCGGGTCGACCACCACCGAGCTGCGTTCACCGAATACCAGCTGTCCGATTTCGACAAATCCGAACAGCCCCCCCTGCGTGACCTCACGCGCGAAGACTTCGATGATTTCTCCCTGACCCTGGTAGACGACTTTGTACAGGCGCTGTTTGCTCATCGGCCTATTATACGTTTTTCGCCCTGGCTTCGTTCCGCCCCCGGCCGGCGACGCGCGCGCCGGCGCCGGTCCAACTGGCGTCCGGCAAGCTCGGGGTAAATCAATCCACCAGGCTGCGTTGACGCAGGATCTTGAGCAGACTGATCGGGTCCAGAATCAGAGCCACCCGGCCATCGCCGGTGACGGTCGCGCCGGAAAACCCGGCCAGTTCCAGCAATGGCGGCCCCAGCGGCTTGATCACCACTTCCTCGCGCCCGATCACGCTGTCGACGACGATACCGAAACGTTCAGTGCCATGCCGGATCATCACCAGATGCGCCCTTTCCGGCAGATCGGCGTACTCACCGCACCACATGCCCAGCACCAGGATGCGCAAGGGCTCGCCGTCCAGCATGTAGACCCGTCGCCCGTCCAGCATCGTGACCTGCTCGGGCTGGAACATCAGCACATCGTCCACGCCGGACAGGGGCACCGCGAAAATGCGTTCGCCGATCCGCACCATCAGACTGGCCATGATCGCCAGCGTCAGGGGCACCCGCAATTCCATCCTCGTCCCTTCGCCCAGCGTGGAATCCAGATGAATCTGACCATTGAGCTGGTCGATGCGGGTCTTGACCACATCCATGCCCACACCACGACCGGAGACTTCCGACACCTCATCGCGGGTCGAAAACCCCGGCATGAAAATGATCCGGAAACAATCCTGGGCATCCATTCTGGCCGCCTGATCCTGCTCCAGCACGCCGCGTTCGATCGCCCGGGCCCGCAGCACGTTCGGGTCCATACCGCCGCCGTCGTCCTCGATCAGGATCACGATGTCATCACCTTCCTGGCGCGCGGACAGGCGCACCACACCCTGCTCAGGCTTGCCGGCGGCGCGGCGCCGCTCCGGCATTTCTACCCCGTGATCGACCGAATTGCGCACCAGATGGATCAGGGGATCGGCGAGCGCCTCGACCAGATTCTTGTCCAGTTCGGTGTCTTCACCGGCCAGTTCCAGGCGCACGTCCTTGCCCAGCGTACGAGCCAGATCACGGACGATCTTGGGAAAGCGGGAAAAGACCTTGCGAATGGCCTGCATTCGCATCTTCATCACCGCATTCTGCAATTCCGTGGTGACGCCATCCAGACGCGCCGCCACCTTGCCTACCTCGTCCTGCCCACCGTGCACCGGGCGCCCCTTGGCCAGCATCTTCAGCTGGTTGCGTGCCAGCACCAGCTCGCCGACCAGGTTCATCACCGCATCCAGACGCCGGGTCTCCACCCGGATCGTGGCCTCAATGACCGGCTTCTCCGCCGGCTTCCGCGGTGTTGCCGCGCCTGCATGGGCCTTCGCGCCGCCGGTCGGAGGTTTGGGCGGCGGTGCCACCGAGGCGCGCTCGTCAGCCGGCCGATCCGCCCGCGCCATTGCGGACGCGTTCGGCGGTGGCGCGGATGACTCCGCAGCCGGCGGCGCTGCCGTGACCGGCTCCGATTCGCCGGCTTCGACCGGCTGCGCAGGCGGCGTGGCAACACCATGAATTTGATCCAGCAGCGCCTCGAAATCATCATCGGAGATCATGTCGTCCGCCACCGCGGTGGCGTCGCCGGCAGCGACGTCGGCGACCGCTTCCTGCGGATGACTGAAGCCATGCAGGGTTTCCAGCAAGACCGGATCGGCCACCGGAACGCTCTCGCCCGCGCTGAGACAGTGATGCTGTTCCTGCAGGTGATCGACCGCCGCGGACAGCGCATCGACCATGTCCGCATTCAGGCTCAGACGACCGGTGCGCAAACCATTGCACAGTTCCTCGGCGGTGTGGCACAGCGCCACCATCGGCGTCAGATCGAGAAAGCCGGCGCCACCCTTGACCGTATGAAAACTGCGAAACACGGCATTGAGCAGATCGGCGTCGTCCGGCGTCTGCTCCATGTCCATGACCTGCTGACCCAGGGCCGCGATCAGTTCCTCGGTTTCGATCAGGAAATCCGCCAGAAGATCGTCATCTCTGCTCATAGCCCGAGATCCGCCAGGAGTTCATCGGCATCATCCTGCGAGGCAGGCGGCTTGCCGTCGGTGCGCCCGGCCGCCGGCCCCAGCAGTTCATCTGGAGGTGGGCGACGCGCTTCCAGAGGATCGATGCCGGCCAGCGCAAGCAGATCATTGAGCGCCAGATCCATGTTGCCGACCAGGGCGATGACCCGCCGGATGATCTGGCCCGACAGATCCTGATACGCCTGCGCTTCCGACAGCGAGCCCATGTTCTTGCGCAGGATGCGGGCGATTTCGGCGGCCTCGCGCCAGCTTGCGTCCGCCCCCTGCTGCTGTGCCAGGGCCTGCAATTTGAGAACCTCGTCGCGGGATTCCTCGACCAGATCGAGGGTTCGGGTGGCGGCCTCCTCGGTCAGCGCAATCACCGCATCAAGGCGGGCGCAGGCATCCGGAATATCGGCCGCCGCCTGTGCCAGCCGGCTGTCGAGCTGCAAGGCTCGCATTTCCGTCTCCAGATCCCGCGCCATCTTGCGCACCCGCTCGGCGAATGCCGCGGTCTTGGCTTCATCCAGCGCCCGGAGGCCCTGTTCGACATCGCTCCAGCGCGCCTCCGAGGCCGCCACATGCAAGGCGGCCAGGCGATCGGACAATTCCTCGCGGTCCATCTCAAGCAGCGGCTTGCATGCGCTGGATGATGCGGTCGAGCTTCTCCTTCAGGGTCTCGGCAGTAAAGGGCTTGATGATGTAGCCGTTGACCCCGGCCTTGGCGGCTTCGACAATCTGTTCCTTGTTGGCTTCCGCCGTCACCATCAGCACCGGCAGACTGGCGGTCGCCGGGTCCGAACGGATCGCCCGCAGAAGCTCGATGCCGGTCATTCCCGGCATGTTCCAGTCGGTGACGACAAATTCGATGCCACCGGCCTTGAGCATGGGCAATGCGGTGTTGCCATCGTCGGCTTCCACGGTGTTGGCATAGCCCAGATCGCCGAGCAGATTCTTGACGATACGGCGCATCGTCGGAAAATCATCGACGATCAGAAATTTCGTGTTCTTGTCCATCTATGACCCCTCGTTGGCTTGATTCCAGTCTTGCAGCTTGGCTCGCAGGCGCAGATGCGCCCGCCCCTGCAGCTGACAAACACGCGATTCGCTGACGCCCAGGATGGCGCCAATTTCCTTCAGGTTGAGTTCCTGCTCGTAGTACAGCGAGAGCACCAGTTGGTCCCGCAGGGACAGCTCGCGGATGGCGGCAGCCAGAGCCTGGGCAAACGCACCTCGCTCGAACTCGCGATCCGGACCGGGCTCGCTGCTCGCCAGACCCAGCCGTTCGTGCTCGCCATCTGAATCCGTGAATTCCAGCGGCAGGGCATGACAGCGACTGGCATCGGCCATCAGGTTTTGCAATTCGGCAAGGTCGATGTCCATCGCCGCGGCGACTTCCTGCTCGCGTGCCGGGCGTCCCTGCGACTGCTCCAGCGCGCGCATGGTCTCGGCCACTTCACGCATGCGCCGGTGCAGCGAGCGCGGGGCCCAGTCACAACGGCGCAATTCGTCGATCATGGCGCCGCGAATACGGAAGGCGGCGAAGGTCTCGAAGCTCGCGCCGGCCTGAGGATCGAAACTCTTGCCGGCTTCCAGCAGGCCGATCAGGCCCGCCTGGATCAGATCATCGAGTTCCACGCTTTCCGGCAGGCGCGCGGCCAGATGCAGTGCAAGCCGCTTCACCAGCGGCGCATGCTGCTCCAGCAGGACATCATCGGCAGAGCGGCCAGCGACCGGACTGGTGAGATATTCGGCGGCCACGCTCATGAAGCCGCCGCTACTGCAGAAGGTGCCACCAGCCGGTCGACGAAAAACTCCAGATGCCCGCGTGCGCCGGGAACATGGCGCCAGTTGCCGACGGTTCTGGCCATGTCGCGAAAAGCCCGCGCCGAGGGACTGCCCGGCCAGGCTTCGACCACCAGCCTCTGCCCCTGAATCGACTGCCGCAGCCTTTCATCGAATGGCACCGCACCGACATATTCCAGATTCACATTGAGAAAGCGGTCGGTCACCCGCATCAGCTTGCGAAACAGGGCCTGCCCCTGTTCCTGGCTGGCGGTCATGTTGGCCAGCACCTGAAAACGATCCAGGTCCCGATCGCGCGAGAGAACCTTGATCAGCGCATAGGCATCGGTGATCGAGGCGGGCTCGTCGCACACCACGACCAGCACATGATGGGCGGCCTGAGCGAAGGTCAGCACATTGCCGGAAATCCCGGCCGCGCTATCGATGATCAGGGTGTCGAAAGGCACATCAAGCTCGCTGAAGGCATGCATCAGGCCGGCCTGTTCCGTCGCGCTCATTTCCGCCAGCCGGGTATTGCCCGACGCGGCCGGCACGATGAGCATGCCACCCGGGCCTTCGATCAGGCAGTCCTCCAGCGTGGCGCGACCATCCAGCACATGGCCAAGATGGAAGCGGGGCTGCAGCCCCAGAAGCACATCGAGATTGGCCAGACCGAAATCCGCGTCCAGCAGCAGCACCCGGCGGCCGGACTGCTGCAGGGAATAGGCGAGATTCACGCTCACGCTGCTCTTGCCCACGCCACCTTTGCCGCTGGCCACCGTGATGACCTGAGCGGGACGCAGATCCTGGGAGGATGAAGACATGCCGCCGATCTGCCTGTACTCAAGCGCAGGCACGCAGACCATCCTTTGCCGCCGTGCGGCTGCGCCGCTGATCCAGCACCCGACCGATCAGGTCCGCGGCCTTGGGCACCTGCAGATCCTCCGGTACCTGCTGGCCATCCGTGCTATAAGCCAGCGGCAGGGACTGATCCAGCACATAGCTCAGGATCCGCCCGAGCTGACCGGTCTCGTCCAGCTTGGTCAGAATCATGCAGTTGGGACGCACAGCCGAGAACCGTTTGGCATGCATGGCCATATCGGCGGCATCGGTGGCCGCCGACAGACACAACGCACGGTGCACCTGGCTCTGCGGCCGCAGCATGTCGAATTGCTGGTGCAGAACCAGATCTCGCCCGCCCACCCCGGCCGTATCGATCAGGATCAGTTCATCCGGCTGCCGACTGCGCAGCAGGTCTTCCAGTTCGGTCGCGGAATGGATGCGATGCAGCGGGGCGCCGAGAATCCGGGCGTACGCCGCCAACTGCTCCTGCGCCCCAATGCGGAACTCATCGGTGCCAACCAGTTGCACACTGCCCTGGCCGAATTTCAGAATATGCCGCGCCGCCAGCTTCGCCGCCGTGGTCGTCTTACCCACCCCGGTCGGTCCGATCAGGGCCAGCGCGCCACCGGCCGCCAGCAGATCCTTGCGACCGAGTGGCAGTTCCCGCCCCAGCAGGCTGAGACCGCCGCTGCGGGCCTGCTCTTCCGTCAGTCCTTCATCCAGAGTTTCGGCCAGCCGGGCCGCCTGAGCGGGACGCAGGCCGATCCCCGCCAGCAGCGAGAACGCCGCACGACGCGCAGGGCTGCGCCCGTGATACGCAGGCGATACCGCGTCGAGCCGGGTTTCCAGCATCTCCCGCATGGCCTCGATCTGCGCCTCCAGCGCACCAATGCCGCCAGGGCTGTCTTCATGTTCGACTCGCTCTGCCCGCACTTCGCCACCCGCAGCGACGCTGGGGCTGGGGCCGGCCGAGCGCGGCCGGCGCGCCTGCTGGATCAACGCCTCGTCATAATCCAGTGCCGCCACCAATTCGATTCCGCAAGCCGTCTCATGACTCGACAGGATCACTGCATCGGGCCCCTGCTCGGCCTGCACCGCGCGCAATGCAGAGCGCATGTCCGGCGCCGAATATCGCTTAATCTTCATCGCATTCCCTCACGTCAGACACGCTCATCCGATCGCCGCAACGACACGGATCCGCTGCTGCTCCGGCACTTCGTTGTAGGCCAGCACATGGAAACCAGGCAGGCTGTTGCGCAGCAGACGAGACAACAACGGCCGGATCAGATCGGGCACCAGCAGGATTGCGGGTTCGCCCGCTTCTTGCCGCGCCTCGAAGCATTTCAGCGCGGATTGATGCATTCGTTCCATCAGGCTTGGCTCCATCACATCTTTCTGGCCAGACTCCTGCAACATCCGTTCCAGGGCCGGGTCCAGAGTCATCACCGGCAGCTCATCAAGCTGCGGCGCGATGGCCTGAATGATCTGACGGCGCAGCGCCACGCGCGCAACGGCGGTCAGCTTGTCGATGCTGGCATCTGGGGTCGCCACTTCCGCCAGGGCCTCCAGCACGCCGCGCAGATTCTTCAGGCCGATGCCATCCTTCAAAAGGTTCTGCAACACCCGCACCAGACTCGCCAGGGGCAGACGCTTGGGCACCAGATCATCGACCAGACGCGGCGCATGTTCCGTCAGCATGTTGAGCAGTTGCTGCGCCTCATCGTGACCGAACAGCTCCGCCGCATGCTGCTTCACCAGCTGCGACAGATGCGTCGCGATCACACTCGCCGGATCGACCACGGTATAGCCGCGCGCCTGCGCCTGACTGCGTTCGGAAGGCTCGATCCAGTAGGCGTCCAGACCGAACACCGGATCTTTGGTGGGCAATCCTTTCAATTCCCCGAAACTGGTGCCCGAGGACAGGGCCAGTTCGCGACCCAGCTCGATCGAGACCTTGCACAGGGTACTGCCGAACAGGCTGATGCGGTATTCCGCCGGCGCCAGTTCCAGCGCATCGCGGATGTGCACCGGCGGCACCAGAAATCCGAGCTCCCGCGTCAGCTTGCGGCGCACCGCCTTGATCCGGTTCATCAGATCGCCACCCTGGCGCGGATCGACCAGCGGAATCAGCCGATAGCCCACCTCCAGCCCGAGGGGATCATCGGCCTCCACGTCACTCCAGTCGACCTCTGTTCTCGCCGGCGTTTCCGGCGCCTCTGCGGCCTCCTCAGGCGCCGGCTGGCGCTGGCGACGGATCTGCCAGTAGGCCAGCGCCGCGCAGATTCCGCCAAGCAGCAGAAAAGCGAAATTGGGCATGCCGGGAATCATGCCGATCAACAGCAGAACACCCGCGGTCACGGCCAGGACCCTGGGCGAATCGAAGACTTGGCCGAGCATCTGCGCGCCCATGTCCTGGGCCTGGGACATTCGCGTCACCAGGATCGCCACGGCGGTGGACAGCAGCAGGGCCGGAATCTGTGCGACCAGACCATCGCCAATGGTGAGCAGGGTATAGGTCCGACCGGCCTCGTTCAGCGGCAGATCATGCTGGGCCATGCCGATGCTCAGGCCGCCGATCAGATTGATGAACAGGATCAGCAGTCCGGCCAGGGCATCACCCCGAACAAACTTTGAGGCGCCATCCATGGAGCCGTAGAAATCCGCCTCCTCACGCACCTCCTCGCGGCGCGTGCGCGCATCTTCCGCGCTCAACAGACCGGCATTCAGGTCGGCGTCGATCGCCATCTGCTTGCCGGGCATGGCGTCCAGGGTAAAACGCGCGGAGACCTCGGAAATTCGCTCCGCACCCTTGGTCACGACGACGAAATTGATGATCGTCAGAATCGCAAACACGACCAGGCCGACCGCGTAGTTGCCGCCAATGACAAACGCGCCGAAGGCTTCGATGACATGACCGGCAGCCCCGGGACCCTGGTGACCATTGAGCAAAACAACCCGGGTTGACGCCACGTTCAGCGACAACCGCAACAGCGTCACGACCAGCAGCACGGTGGGAAAAACCGAGAACTCCAGCGGCCGGCGCACATAGATGACCGCAAGCAGGATGGTAATCGACAGCGCGATATTGAAGCTGAACATCACGTCCAGAAGCAAGGGCCGCATCGGAATCACCATCATTCCGAGCAAGGCAAGCAGCAGCACGGCCGATCCCAGACCATGCCATTTGAGCTGTTTCAGATAAGCCGTAATCCGGCTGGTGTCCACGGCGACCCTGCCAACAACAAGCGTGCCGACGCCGCTGCAAGATCCGGGCCTTGCGCCCACAGACAGAATTCTGACGCCGGGTCGACCAGCGTTTCGCCTCTCCGCCGGTTCAAGGCGCGCGCACAGTTGCGCGGCAAACGTTTGCCGCGCCGGGCATCACGCCGTGACGACCCTGCCCGATCAGGCTCGTGCAGGCCGCGTGCCGCAGCCCGGCAGGTGCTGGGCGACGCCCGGGCCGACCGGCCCGGGCACGCCAATGAACATCGTCAGACCCATTTACCGCGCCGCTGGCGGCGGCATGACAAACGCCTGATCCGACATCAATTGCTCGCCGCGTTGCGACTGTCCGCCGCTGTATACCGCAAGACCCAGAGCGAGCATCGTCAGGACCAGGAACACCACCCCAAGACGGGTGAAATTGAAACGGAAAAGCCATGCAGGATGAAATTCGTGAGAAGCTACCATTTGAGGCGACCTCCTTATTAAGGAGATCTCATTATTGAGGAAGTCTCCTTACTTTGCAAGCACATTTGTCACGAGTTTCTGTTATTTTATTTTTTCATTTTGTTTTCAATGCCATGCGTCAACACGAGGGAAGCCGCGAGGCGCGAGAGTGAGCCATCAATGAGCAAAGAGAAGCAACCAGCCCGCACCGACCGCAGCGCCAAGACCCGCAACAAGATCATTTTAGTCGCGGTAAAACTGTTCGCAGAACGGGGCATCGAAGGGGTGTCACTGAACGACATCAACAAGGCGGCGGGCCAGCGCAACAAGAATGCCACGCACTACCATTTCGGCAGCAAGGAAGGTTTGCTGCAGGCGATCCTGGACAAGTACGAGCCGCCCATTGCCGCCCGGCGCAATGAATTGCTGGATCAGTACGAGACCGAAGGTTCGCTGGATCTGCGCAAGGTGCTACGCGCCATCCTGCAGCCAATGGCGGAGAAGCTGGATGACCCCGAAGGCGGGCCAGATTTTGTCCGTTTCAGCGCCCACATGGTCATCGCCCATACGATGGAAGCCATGCAGATCAAGGCCCCCACATTCCGGATCGCCTCGGTCGAGAGAATCGCGCGCGCCATGGACCGCCAACTGGGACATTTGACCCCGGCGCTCAAGTTCCAGCGCGGCCTGCTCCTCGGCGTCTTTCTGACCCACGCTCTGGCGGAACATTCACGGATTCATGAAGACTCGCAACCGGGCGCCCAGCTGAACACCAGCACGGCGGTTTTCGTCCACAATCTTGAGGACTGCCTGGCCGCCATGCTGGCGGCGCCGGCCTCGACCGAAACCCTGGCCCTGCTGCACGGCAGCCCGGCCTGATCCGCGTCGCATGGTGGGCTTCAGCCGGCTGAACCGGCCACCAGACGTCGCAGGGAACGGATGCGGCTGAGCAGGCCGCTGGCCAAAGGCGGCGCCTCCGCCGAGGGCGTGACGACTTTTTTCACCTGATAGCGACGACCCAGCGCCTGGTGCCGCGCCATCCGGCGATGATGCTCCAGCGCAGCCGTCACCGCCAGGCGGCACTGGGTATCCCGCAAGGGCTTGGTGATGAAACGATAGATCTGCCCCTGGTTGATCAATTCGATCGCCATGCCGGCATCCGCACGGGCGGTCACGATCATGGATATCAGCTCCGGATTGTATTGCTTCAGCGTGCTGAGCAGGCTCACCACCGACTGTTTCTGCACCCGCGTATCGGTGATCACCACGCCTATGGCTTCCTGTTCCATCTGCTCCAGGGCCTGCTCAATGGAACTGGCACCGATCACCCGATAGCGATCGCCCATGATCTGCTGGATCGCCGGGGCGACCGAGTCATCCTCATCCAGCACCAGCGCGGCCGGCAGACTGGATTGCGCCTGCGCGGCACCATCGGCACGCGAGGCCTCCACCGCTTCGCGCGTGAGCCGCGCGGCCTCCACCGCCTGCGCGACCGTTTCCTTGAGCTCCTGGTTTTGCCAGGGCTTGTTGACAAAACGAAAGATCTCGCCCTCATTGATCGAACCGATGATGGCATTGAGATCCGAATAGCCCGTCAGCAGGATGCGCATGGCCGAAGGACGCAATTCCTTGGCTTCGCGCAGCAAATCGACGCCGGTCATGCCGGGCATGCGCTGATCGCTGACGATGACGTCGACGCTCTGCGTCTTGAGAAAATCGATCGCTTCCTGCGCACTGCTGGCAAAAGAGAGCCGGTAGTCGGCCCTGAACAGCATGCGCATGGTGGTCAGAATTCTCCGTTCGTCATCGACGAACAGGACATGTGCCTTTTCTTCATTGCCCATCTTCATCTCCCTCAGGCGGCCGCGGCAAGCGGCTCGGCGGCGCCATCGGCCGACTCTTCCGCCTGTTTCAGTGGCAGCCACACCATGAATTCACTGCCCTTGCCTTCGATCGACTTCACCTCGATGCGACCGCCATGATCTTCGATGATGCGGAAGATGATGGACATGCCCAGCCCGGTCCCCTTGCCGACCGGCTTGGTGGTGAAAAACGGCTCGAAGATCCGCTGCTTCACTTCCTCGCTCATGCCGCAACCATTGTCCAGAAACCGCACGCTGACGCCCTGCTCGTCACTGCTGGAATGGATGAAGATGCGCCCATCCTGGCGCCCCGTCGCCTCCACGGCCTGCGCCGCATTGGTAATGATATTGAGGAAGATCTGATTGATCTGCGACGGCGAACATTCGATTTCCGGCAGGCGCCCGAACACCTTCTTGACCGCGATGCCGGACTTGAGATGGTTCTGACAGATTTTCAAGGCTGACTCGATGCCCTGGTTCACATCGAACAGATCGTGGCGCGAACGATCCACCCGCGAGAAATCCTTCAGGCTGGCCACCAGTTCGGCGATCTGTTTCAGACCATGCTCGGTATCATCCAGCAAATTGTCCAGATCCTCGACGAGTTCCTGGGTACCAAGATCCTGATCGAGCTGCAGGGCCTGGGTCAGGGCCTCGGCGACCTCATGCTCCGCCGCCTCGGCGCCGGCAATCAGCTGCAAGGCACGGCTCTGCTGTGCATGCACCGCGCGGATGTCGGCCAAAGAGGTCTTGACGATATCGGCGTTGCCACGTGCATAGCCCAGGGGGGTATTGATCTCGTGCGCCACGCCGGCAACCATCTGCCCCAGCGACGCCATTTTCTCGGACTGGATCAGGTGGGCCTGGGAAGCGCGCAACTCTTTAAGCGTGAGGGAAAGATCATGGGTCCGCTCCTCGACCTGCGCCTCCAGATTCTCATTCGCCTCGTCCAGTTCACGGAAGCTACGCCGCAGACGCAGGCCCAGCAGCAGCAGCACCAGCAGCAGCACGGCGGCGTAGGCAATCAGGTATTGCCGATAGCCGGCGGCCTCCGCCACCCGCGCTTCGTGCCAGAGGGAGTATTCGTCTTCCAGGGCCTGCAGTTGCTCCGCCGTCGGGGTGGCAAAGAAGGCATCCAGGCGCTCGTTCAGTTCCTGCTTGTCCCCGATCACCGCCTCGACCGAAGAACGCAGTTGGCGCAGTGCCTCCTCCAAGGCCGGCCGTTCTGAGGCGCCCTGGTCCGTCGGAGGACCACCCGACTGCAGGCCATCGAGCATGTCGCGAATGCGCTGCACCTGGCTGGCCTCGGCCGCCGCCGAGACAGTCAGCGACATCACCTCGGACTGCAGCCGCGCCAGCGGCTTCACCAGCGGGTCGTTGTCGGCCACCAGATTGCGCGCCTGATGAATGAATATCGGCACCGCATCGACGCTGCGGATGAGCCGCTGGGAGATCTGCGAATAGCGGATATCGAAATCGAAGGCGAGCACGAACTTGTCGCCAGCGGTGACCAGGAACTCCTCGAGTTTCGCATCAATGCCAGGCGAAAGCCCGCGCAGCGACAGGGCCCCGGTGTCCAGTTCATCCATCGCATCGCCCAGGCGCCCGATAATCTCCATCTTGTCCTGTCCGGCCAGCGCCAGCGTGGCGACCCGGTTCAAGGTCACCGCGCGGTTCAGGGCGACGTCCAGATCATTGATCTGCTGGATTGCACCGAGGCGTTCCAGATGCAGCTGTCCATCAACGCTCTGGGTCAGGCGGATCAGAAAGACCAACACCCCGATGGCCGCAACGGCCAGCACCATGGCCAGAAACTGTTTCAATATTTTCACTTCATCTCCCCCAAATCCTGCTCGGCCCCGATGTTGTTCTTGTAGGGGACCGCAACCATGAAACCTCAGTCTGCTCATCTTGACCACGCCAGACTTCATCCAAGCGGAGCAGACCAGACCAAATATACGCCTTTCGGAGGATTTTACGCAGGCCCGGACGGGCAACACTGGTCATCCTCTTGCTCCTCCTTCGTGCATGAACACCAGTCAGCAACTGCTTCAGCGCCTTGAACTCCTGGAGGCCCGGCAAGCCATCATCGACCTGAAATCGCGCTATTTCGCCTGCTGCGACGCCAAGGACGTGGATGGATTCCGGGCCTGTTTCGCCGATGGCAAGGTCGATATCGACTTCGCCGCTCTCGGCCAATTCGAAGATGCCGATGCCCTGACGCAGGTCTATCGCGACATGGCCTGCCACCCGCACATGCTGGAATGGCATCACGGCAGCAATCCGCAAGTCCAGATGCTCGGCCCCGATCAGGCCCGCGCGCAATGGAGCCTGCACTATCAGCTGATCAACACGCAGGAGAACACGCTGACCCAACTCGGCGGCGAATATGCCGACCGTTACGTGCGCCAGGCCGACGCATGGAAGATCAGCGCATCGCACTTCAAACCACGCACCTGTCTGGTGTTACGCCTGGATGAAACGGCGGTTGCAACGGTCTACGCGGGGCTCGCGCAGACCTGATCTGCACCCTGGGTGCCGCGACCGCAGCGCAGGCGGTCGCAGGACGCCCGCGACACGATCTGGCCTGCCCCACCCGCAATGCGCTCCGCGCGAAGCCTCGAAAGCACTACACTAGGGCAGTTCTGATTATTTCCGGGCGCGACCCGTGCGGAGGAAAAACGGTCTTTTCAAGACGGAAATCCTGGCCAAGGCTTGTGCCATTGGCAGGATTTCCAAGAGGCAAAAGGACTGTTTTTCGATCGTGATGACGCGTTTGCGACTGGATCAGAGCCGACCTCGGCACGCCACGTTTGCAGCGGAATCCCATGAGCGAAGATGCGGGAGTAGAAATCGGGCTGATTCACGGGTCCGAAACGCCAGGGCGAGATGAAATCTGCCTGGCAGACACCGCTGCCCGACTGGCCATCGCCCAGATCAATGCGCGCGGCGGCGTGCTGGGCCGCGAGCTGATCCCGGTGCCGATTGCTCTGGCTGACGATTCCGCCTCCACGATCGAACAGGCCCGCGACGCCATCGGCAAGTACCGCTTGCACACCCTCTTCATGAGCGGCGACGCCAGCGCACGGCGCAGCCTGATCGAGACCTGCAGAACGGAGCATGCCGAGGTCCTGCTTTGGTTCCCCTCCCCGCACGAAGGCCTGGAACAGGATCGACTGACGATCTACTGCGGCAGCAGTCCCAATCAGCGGATCGGCAGCGTTCTGCAATGGTGTCGCGCCGAGAACCTGCAGCGGATTTTTCTGCTCAATTGCCGGGAACTGCGCAGCCAGGTCTACGACCACATCATCCGCGCAATGACCGATGAATATGATCTGCGGCTGCTCGACAGTTCGGAGCTCGAAGCGACGCCCGATGCACGGGCTGGTATTCAGCAGCAGATCCGCCGGGCCAGGCCGGACATCGTCATCGACACCCTGCCCGCCGACCTGCAGGCGGCCTTTCATGCCGCGGGCGATGGCAACGCTGCAGCGGACCAGCATCATCCGACCTACCTGTCCCTGTTCCCCGCCGCTGAGCGGTACAGCCCGCAGCCGGCGGGCCATCTGGCCTGCAGTTGCTTCTTCGCGCAGGCCCACCAGGGCGGCGATTCGCAGGCTTTGCAGGCACTCGGCCAGGCCGGCATCAGCGCCGAGGAAATCAGCGAAACCGTGCTGAAGGCCTATTACCAGATCCACATGTGGCACGAACTGGTCGAGCACACGCAAAGCCTGCAGGCGGCGACGTTGCACGCCGCCGCCTGTGACCGTCAGTTCGGCGCAGGTGCTGGCGGCATCCGGCTCAGCAACAGGCATCACGCCTACGCCAGCACCCTGATTGCCAGAAAGAACGCGCAGGGCCGCTATGAGCAGATCTGGCGCACTGCCGCGCGCCTGCCGCCCCAGCCCTGGCTGGGCCTGGAAGCGGCCGAACCGCGCGTGCAGCGTCGGCTGGCCAGGTTGCTGACCAGCCTGCCCACGACGATCAGCCAGAGCCTGCAAACCGACCATGCGGTCCAGGCTCGCCAGCTCAGGCGCAGCATCGACGCGCTGGAAGAGGAAATCAGGCGGCGTGAGGCGCTGGAAACGCGTCTGCAATATGACGCTCATTTCGATACCCTCACCGGCCTGCCCAACCAGCGCAAGTTCCTCGCCGACCTGCGCCGGCGCCGCGATGAGGCGCCCGAGCCGATCGAACTGGCCTGCTGCTTTCTCAATCTGGACGGTTTCAAGGCCATCAATGCCCGCCACGGCGAAGAACTCGGCGACCGCGCTCTGCGCAAGCTGGCTCAGCGACTCGCTGTATTTCTGCCGCCGCATAGCCACCTGGCGCGCTGGGCGGGCGACGAATTCGTGTTCGTGCTCAACGCGCCCACCGATTGCGCCGCGATCCTGGATGCGGCCATCGCCACCCTCACCGCACCACTGGTGCTCGATGGCAACCGGCTCACGGTCGGCGCCAGCATCGGCGCCAGCCGTTGTCAGTTCGGTATCGGCCAGGAGCCGGAACGGCTGGTCAGACAGGCCGCACACGCGATGTACAGCGCCAAACGTGCCGGCGGTGATCGCGTTCAATGGTTCGATCATGAGTTGGAAGCATCGCTGGTGCTCAATGCCCAGAAACGACTGGACATCCGCCAGGCCATTCAAAGCAATCGCCTGCGGCTGTACTACCAGCCCAAGGTCGACATGCCACGGGCGCGAATCGTGGGCGTGGAAGCGCTGGTGCGCTGCATCGGTCGCAGCGAGGACGAGCTCATTTCGCCCGGCGATTTCCTGCCCTTCATTGCCGGCAGCACGGTACAGCAGGAACTGGATTGGTGGGTTCTGGAAACGGCGATGCGGCAAGCGAGCCTGTGGCGCAAACTTCCGGGCGAACTGCCGATCAGCGTCAACATCAATGCCGCCACCCTGATGCAGGAGAACTTCGTCAGCCGGATGACGCAGCTGGCGGCTCAGTACGCGCTGCCGGCCGGGCGCATGGAACTTGAAATTCTGGAAAGCAGCGAAATCGCTGATCTGAACAATATCAATCAGGTCATTCGCGCCGCGCACAAAGCCGGATTTCACTTTGCCCTGGATGACTGCGGCGCCGGATACTCCTCCCTGGCCTTCATACGCTGGCTGGAAGTGGATGAACTGAAGATCGATCAATCCTTTATCCGCAACATGCTCAACGACCGCGAAGACAGCAAGCTGGTCAAGGGCCTGATCGCATTGGCCGCGGCCTTCGATCGGCGCATTATCGCCGAAGGCGTCGAAACCGTGGAGCTCGGCAGCGAACTGATCAAGCTGGGTTGCGATCGCGCCCAGGGCTTTGGCATCGCAAGACCAATGCCGGCGGATCAGTTCGAGAACTGGCAGAAAAACTACCGTTTTCCCAGCGCCTGGACCGCACTGGCCAAGACGCGGTGAGCGCCGGATGTCCAGCGTATGAACGATCTGGGCCGCGCCCCATCACCCGGGCCGCTCCGACCGATCCACCCTGCGCGGTAGGCCTGATGCGCATTCCGGTCTAAGCTGAGGCGGCCCGCAACCCGCCAAGGACCTGCGTATGCACCAAGCCCGCGCGCCCCTCCGACTGAACCGCATCAGCCTGCGTCTGGCCATCAGTGGCCTCGCCCTGTTCGGACTCATCGGCATCACGGTGATGACGGTAGCCGCGACCGAGATTCGCAAGACCCGTCGCGACTTCATGGAAAATCGCCTGCTGGAACAGGCTCATGCGAGCAGCCAGAATCTCTCCGCGATCATCCAGGATCTCAGCCGCGATGTGCGGTTTCTGGCGGAAACGCCACCGATCCTGGGCATCGTGCGGGCCCAGTCCGACCCGAATGGCTTCGATCATCAGGGCGACAGCGACCTGCAATCCTGGCTGCGGCGCCTGGAATCCATCTTCACCGCCTACGCGCGGACCCACCGCCAGGTCAGCCAGGCCCGTTTTATCGGCCTGGCTGATGGCGGCCGCGAACTGGTGCGCATCGAGCGCGGGCCTCAAGGCCTGTTGAGCCGGCGTGGTCCGGCGCTGCAACGCAAGGGCCAGCAAGCCTATTTCCGCCAGACCATGATGCGCGGCCCCGGCGAGGTGTTCATCGGCCCCATCAGCCTGAACCGGGAGCATGGCGAGGTTTCGCGGCCCCTCAGCCCCAGTCTGCGGGTTGCCACGCCGGTCTACGACGAAGAGCGCAACAGCTTCGGCATCGTGATTATCAATCTGGCCTTCGACGTCGACATGAGACAGCTGTTCAAACCACAGCCCGGCGCCAGTCGGGCCTATCTGCTGAACGAAAACGGCGACTATCTGTTCCATCCGGAAACCGGCAAGAGCTTCGGTTTCGATCTCGGCACCCCCCACCGCTGGCAGGATGATTTCACCAGCGTCCATCCCATGCTCGCAGCGACCGATGGGCAGCTGCATGAATACCGCAATCACCAGGGTGAACTGATCTACACGGTGAGCCAGACCCTGTATCCCGACCTGGACGATTCCAGCCGCCATTTTCGCTTCATCCAGGCCTATCCGGCCCACCTGGTCGAGGCCGAGGTCGCAGCCAGCCTGCGCACGGCTGCGGTGGTCCTGCTGCCCATCGGCGCCCTGCTGCTCGGCTTCCTTTATCTGATCAGGCTGGTGATGCACCGCGGCGCCCAGGCCAGCCTGCATCAGGCCGAACTCGCGGCCATTGTCGACAGCTCCAGCGACGCGATCATCAGCGCCGACCTCAATGGCAGAATCCAGAGCTGGAATCCGGCCGCCCAGTCGATGTTTGGCGTGCGCCGGGCCGAGGCGCTCGGGCAGACCATGGCGGCCATCCTGGCCTTGAAAAACAGTGTCCAGCACGACGCCGATGAATTGCGCCACATCAAGGCCGGTCAATCCGTCCCGGCCTATGACACGGTGCGCCGGAACCGGGACGGCACCGAACAGCACATTTCCGTGACCGCCTCGCCGATCCGCAGCGCCGACGACCAGATCATCGGCTTTGCCAAGATTCTGCGCGACATCACCGCCCACAAGCGCGCCGAGGCACGCATCCTGAAGATGAACGCCACGCTGGAACAGACCGTGGCGGAGCGGACCGCAGAATTGCTCGAAGCCAAAACCGTGGCGGACGATGCGAATCGCGCAAAAAGTGAGTTCCTGGCCAATATGAGCCACGAAATCCGCACCCCGATGAATGCGGTCCAAGGCCTGTTGCAGTTGCTCGAACGCACCGAACTGAGCGATGAGCAATTCGACTTTGTCGAAAAAGCGCAGAGTGCGGCAGCCTCCCTGTTGCATATCATCGATGAAATTCTCGACTACTCGAAGATCGAAGCCGGCAAGCTCAGCCTCCATTGCAGCCCGTTTTCGATATCCAATCTGCTGCGCGACGTCGCCGTGGTCGCCAGCGGCAATGTCGGCGAGAAGCCCATCGAACTGCTGTTCGACATCGACCCGGGAATCCCCGATCAACTGATCGGTGACGAACCCCGGCTGCGCCAGATCCTGATCAATCTGATGGGCAATGCGGTGAAATTCACCACCATGGGCGAAGTCATCCTGTCCCTGCAGCAGCTGGAGGAGGACAACGATCACATCGGTCTGAAATTCGCCGTCAAGGACACGGGCATCGGCATCAGTGCAGAACAACAGGCGCGCATTTTCGAAGCCTTTGTTCAGGCCGAGGCCGGAACCACACGCCGCTTCGGTGGCACCGGTCTGGGCCTGGTGATCTGTCGGCGTCTGGTCGACATGATGGGCGGCGAATTGGCGGTTGACAGCACCCCGGGGCAAGGCAGCTGTTTCCATTTCAGCGTGACGCTGCAACGCGAAACCGCCAAGCCCGCCAGCACCGCCCCGCCCGATGCCCATCCCGCCGCCCTGGGAAAATTGCGGGTACTGATCGTGGACGACAATGCCGTGGCACGGCAGATCGGCATGGACCTGCTGCACTCCATGGGCTGGAATGCCGATGCGGCCAGCAGCGGTGAAGACGCGCTCAAGCAACTCGAAGCCAGGCGCAAGGCGGGCGAAACCTACGACCTGGTGCTGCTGGACTGGCGCATGCCGGACATGGACGGCTGGGAAGCAGCCCGGCGCATCCACACACTGTGCCAGAAGGACACGCCGATCCTGATCATGGTTTCGGCCTATACACGAGAGGCCTATGCCCGCTTCAGCGCGGAGAAAAAGGCCCTGATCGATCGCATGCTGATGAAACCCCTGACCCGCTCGGAGCTGTTTGAAGCGGTCGCTTCGGTCCGCCAGCCCGGCTCGCGGCGCCAGCGCCGTGGCCTCGACGCCAACAACATCCGAGGCCAGCGACTGGAGGGCTTGTGCATCCTGGTGGCGGAAGACAACGTGACCAATCAACAGGTCGCCCGGGCCTTGCTGATGGACGAAGGCGCCGAAGTTCAGGTCGCCGCCAATGGCCAGCTTGCCGTGGACATGCTGCAGGCCACACCGCAGGACTTTGATCTGGTCCTGATGGATATCCAGATGCCCGAAATGGACGGCCTGAGCGCCACCCGTCGCATTCGCCAGGATCTGGGCCTCTATGATCTGCCGATTCTGGCCATGACGGCCAATGCCATGCCACAGGATACCGCCGACAGCACTGCCGCCGGCATGAATGGCCATGTCAGCAAACCCTTCGACTTCGAACAACTGGTACGGGCGATCCAACAGCACTGCCGGGATGCCGGCTCCGCGCGCCCGCCCACGCCGCCGGACGCCGATCAGGCCTGGCCGGACACGCCACCGGTCGAGTTCGACTTCGAACTGGCGATTAAGCGGCTGGCGGGCAAGTCCCACCTGTTCGCCACCCAGGCGCGCCTGTTTGCCGCGCAGCCACCGGTGGATGTGGACGCACTCGGGGAGGCTCTGGCACGCGGAGATTTTGACCGAATCCGGCGGGACATCCACAGTTTGAAGGGGATTGCCGGCACCCTGGGCGCCCTGGCCCTACACGACTACTGCAAGGCCATCGAAGACGGCCTGGAGCAGACCGAGATTGCGGAGCGGCTGCCGCCGATGCTCGATCAATTGCGGGGCCTTCTGGAGAATGCATGCGGCGCCCTGCGCCAGCGCGCCGCAGACATCGAAGGCGGCGAGGCGGCGCCGGCGCCGGCAACCGGAACGCAGAAAAATCCAGGCCCAGTGCTCAGAAAACTGGAAGTCCTGCTGACCCAGAGTAATATGAAGGCTGTTGAACTTTTTGCGGAACTGCGCGCAATGGACCCTGGGTATCCGCAGGACATCATGGACACGCTGGCAAGCTCGATGGCGGAACTCGATTTTCCTGCCGCACTGGAACTGGTGCGGGCATTGAAAAAGACCGACGGGAAAAACGCATGACCGTATCGACGCCCCCGCCGGAGAACAGCTGGCATTTGGACTACGCGCAGTTGCCCGGCACCACCGGCACCGCAACGGCACCGGCCGGCCTGGATGGCATTTTCGAGCAGACTCACCCCAAACTGCTGCTGGTTGATGATCAGGCCCTCAACATCGAGGTGCTGCATCAGATTTTTCAGGCCGATCACGAGGTCTTCATGGCCACCAGCGGCACCCGGGCCATTGAGGTCTGTCGCACCCACAGACCGGACCTGATCCTGCTCGATGTGATGATGCCGGACATGAGCGGCTTTGAGGTCTGCCGCGCCCTGAAAAGCGATCCATTGACGCAAGATATCCCGATCATCTTCGTCACCGCCCAGGACACCGCATTCGATGAAGCGCGAGGCTTCGAAGAAGGCGGCGTGGATTTTATCAGCAAGCCGGTCAACCCAGCGGTGGTTCGGGCACGGGTCAAGGCCCACCTCACCATCAAGGCCCAGGCCGACCTGCTGCGCGGCATGGCCCTGATCGATGGCCTGACCGGGGTCGCCAACCGTCGCCATTTCAATGATCAGCTGGATGAACAATGGAATGCCGCACGCCGCAGCGGCTCGGATCTGGCCGTGATCATGATCGACGTGGATTATTTCAAGAATTTCAATGACAGCTGTGGCCATGAACAGGGTGATGCCTGCCTCAGGGCGATTGCGACGGCCCTCGCCGGCACCCTCAATCGGGGTCAGGATCTGCTGGCCCGCTATGGCGGCGAAGAATTCGTCGCGCTGCTGCCGAACACCTCGCTTGCGGGCGCGAAGCTCAAGGCCGAGGCACTGCGCCAGGCCGTTCTCGACTTGAAATGGCAGCATCCCAGCAGCGAGATCGCCGGCGGCGTGGTCACGGTCAGCCTGGGCGTTTCAGCGGTTCAGCCCGGACCGGCGTTCACCTCCAAGGACCTGATGATTGCCGCAGACCGGCAGCTTTACCGGGCTAAGCGCAATGGGCGTAACCAGTTTGCCTGCAAGGCGGTGAGCCTGGCGTGAGACTACGCCGCTGCTCTGCTATTTGCTGCTGTCGCTTGCGGCAGCACGTTCCCGCAGGCGCTTGGGCAGCGCCCAGCGCTTGCTTTTGGCCCAGACGGCAAATCCGTCCAGCTTGAGATCGGCCTCCAGATCAACCGCCTTGCCGCGACCAGCGCGCAGACCCTTGGGCGCATTTTCAAGCACCTTGAGGAGGACGCCCAGACGCTCGCACAAGGTCTTCAGCCACTCCGGGTCCTGCTCGGACAGCAGCGGCATCGAACCCTGACTGGCCCGCAGCACCAGAAAATGATCCAGCCCCAGGGACCGAGGTTCGATATCGACACTCAGCGCCAGGCATTCCCAGGCCTTGGCCTGCTTCTGCTTCGCCCAGTGTGACCAGTCCGGCGGCCTGGATGTCGCGATCACTTCTTGGCCTTCTTGCGCGGCCCCGATTTCTTCTTCGCCGGCGCCTTCGGCGCGGCGATGGCGGCCTGCTGCGCATCGGCCACCTCAGCCAGGCCCAGTTCAGACGCTTCCGGCGGCAGCGGGTCGCCAAAACGCCCGAGACGCTCTGCATGCATCTTGCGCCGCAACGCATTGAATGGTTCGAAATTGATGAAATTGGGCAAGGTCATTCGTTGCTCAGCTCCAGGATTTTCGCCATCTTCGACTCCGCATCCGTGCGCACACGCACCTCCACCCGTTGCGAGCGGGCCGTATTCTCACTGCCATCCGGATCCAGTACCAGACGCGAAGACGACAGGCCATTTGCGGTCAGGTGCTTGCGCAGCCATGGCAGATGCCTGGCTTCAATATCCGGCAACTGCATGACGAAGCGCAGTACGCTGCGCGCACGCTGATAGGACAGATCCATGTTCTTCAGATAGGCCTCCTGCGGCGGCGCCGGGAACTGGCGGTTCCAGAAACTTGAGGTATGGCCTTCGATCCGCAATTCCGCGATGCTGTCACCGAAATCAGCGCTGGTGATGACTTCCATATAGCGCGGAAAGAAATCGATCAGGATGTCCTGGAATTCCGGTTGCAGCTTCCAGGATCCGACACCGAACAGCACATCTGGCTCATTGAAACGGACGGTCAGATCGGATTCAATTTCGGCGTTCCAGCGCTCCAGATCCTGGCCGAACTCCTGCACCAATTGATGGTAAAGCTCGTCACGCTTCTGGTCGTACAGCACCGCGACTTCCTTGACGCTGTCGACATTGATCTGAGCCCCTTTCAGTTCCTCGCGCAAGCTGGCCACGGTTTCCTGCCAGGCCTGCTCCTCGATTGACCCCTCTTCCTGTTGCGTGAGCATGAAATAGATCATCAGCAACAGGAACAGGATCAAGGCACCACCGAGCAGATCGGCGGCCGAAACCCAGTAATCTTCGTTCGGGACCTGGGCACCCGTATCCTGAGACAGCATGGCTTAGACCTGGCGTGCGATGTTGACGACTTCCCGCAGGCGCTCGGTCAAGGGGGTGTAGTCATCAACAAACTTCTCGGACAGGGCCGAGAGCTGTTGCCCGAAGGTCATCAAGGCCTTGCGCAGCTCTTCGTCCATGGCATTGTCGACGCGGATGACCTGTTCCTCGATGCGCTCGGAAATCTCCTTGAGGTAGCGATTCATCTCGTTGTTGCCGGAAATGATCCTTTCCTCGATGTTCTCCAGATTCTTGCTCGTATTGTCGACGATGTGGGCGAAGCGTTTCAGATGGCTTTCGA
>JBFKDQ010000011.1:0-78882 GCA_041619555.1 Oceanococcus sp.
GATGCGCGCTGGCTGGGGCAGGTGGGTGAGTTGCGCATTCGCCACTGGGCCGGACTGATGCAAGTGCCGGTCACCTTGCGCACGGAAGAGGCGATCCGGCAGATGATTCGCGGTCAGAGCACGCACTGGCAGGTCAGCCGGACACGGCGGCAAACAACCTTGTACATCCTCTCCGCTCGACCCGGTGAGTAACGCCAGCGGAAAAACCTCGACACAGGGCTGAAATAGCTGAGGACACTGCGTAAACTGACGGATTTACCAAGCAGCATGAGCATGAGCGAAAGCGAATCACGTACAGGATTCATCGGCCGCATGCGGGCCCAGATCAACCGGGGTGATTCCTGGCTGACCTATGATCTCACCCGATTGCTGCCCGGCGATGTCATCGATGAGGATGCGCTGGAAGAATTTGAAGATCTGCTGATTCAGGCCGACATCGGGCTGGAAGCCAGCACTGAGGTCTGCCAGCGGCTGCGGGCGGAAATCAACAGCGGCAGAATTCGACGAGCGGCGCAGTTGCAGGCCGCCTTGCGCAAGAGCCTCATCGAGTTGCTCAAGCCTTGCAGCATGCCGCTGGACATCCCGGAATTCATCCGTCCGTACGTGATCATGGCGGTGGGCGTCAACGGCGTGGGCAAGACCACAACCCTCGGCAAACTGGGTGCCCGCTTCAAGGCACAGGGTCTTTCGGTCATGTTCGCCGCCGGCGACACCTACCGTGCAGGAGCCGTGGCGCAGTTGGAGACCTGGGCCGACAAGCTGGATATCCCGATCATCAGCCAGGGTCAGAATGCGGACCCGGCGTCGGTCATCTTCGATGCCTATACCGCGGCCAAGGCACGCAAGGTCGATGTCCTGATCGCCGACACCGCCGGCCGTCTGCACACCCAGGGCGGCTTGATGGAAGAACTGCGCAAGATCAAACGGGTCATGCAAAAGCATGATGCGTTCGCACCTCACGAACTGATGATCGTGGTCGACGCCACCGCGGGCCACAACGCGCTGAAACAGGCACAGGAGTTCCACGAGGCGGTGGGCCTGACCGGCATCACCCTCACCAAGCTGGATGGCACCGCCAAGGGCGGCGCGATCTTCGCCATCGCCAAACGCCTGGCCCTGCCAATCCGTTTCGTCGGTGTCGGCGAGCAAACCGAAGATCTCGGCGCCTTTCAGGCCGAGGAATTTGTCGATGCCCTGCTCGGTTTTGAAAACGCGTGAGTGAAATTCTGCAACTGGCCCAGGTCAGCAAACGCTATGCCACGGGCCAGATCGCCCTGAGCAGCGTCAGCCTGAGCCTCGCGGAAGGCGAGATGGCCTTCTTGACCGGCCATTCCGGGGCCGGAAAGAGCACCCTGCTGAAACTCATCGCCCTGATCGAAAAGCCCAGCCGCGGCCAGATTATCGTCAATGGCACCAACATCGTGCGACTGCCCCGTAGCCATATCCCCTACTACCGGCAGAACATCGGCATCATCTTTCAGAACGTGCAGTTGCTGCACGATCGCGATGTATTTGACAACGTCGCCCTGCCGCTGCTGATTCAGGGATTCAACCCCCGTGACATCGGCAAGAGGGTACGCGCGGCCCTCGATACCGTCGGTCTGCTGGGCACCGAGCGCAAACGGCCGGTCCAGCTTTCCGGCGGCGAGCAGCAGCGCGTCGGGATCGCACGTGCGCTGGTCAAGCGGCCACGTCTGATCCTCGCCGATGAACCGACCGGCAATCTGGATCCGGAACTCTCGCAGGACATCATGCGACTGTTCAATCGTTTCAACGAGCTCGGCGTCAGCCTGCTGATCGCCAGCCACGACATCGCCCTGATCACCCGCATGAACAAACGGCGCATCTCCCTGAGTCACGGCCAGCTGGAGGGCGATGCATGAGCACCAGTCCGGCCTTGTCGCCCCATGCCTGGCTGCAGGCGCACCTCGATGTCGCCCGCGACAGCTGGCGCCGCCTGCATGGCAATGGCGCGGGCAGCCTGCTGACGGTCCTGATGATGGGATGCGCTCTCGCCCTTCCCGGCAGTCTTTTCGTGATGAGCCAGAATGCCGCCCAGGCCAGTCAAAGCTGGCAGCAACAGTTCAGCGTGTCGCTCTACCTCAGCGACACCATCAGCGCCGATCAGGGCCGCGCGCTGCTCGACGGCCTGCTGAAGAACCCCTTGATCAGTCGCGGCGAATATCTCAGCAAGGCCGACGCTCTGCAGGAATTCCGTCAGTACTCCGGACTTGGCGAGGCCCTGGATCAGCTGGAAGACAATCCTCTGCCGGCCGTGCTCATTGTCTGGCCACGCGCCGGCACCAGTCGCACGGCACTGGAAAACTGGCTCGACGAGCAACGTGCACGACCCGAAATCCGCCTCGCCCAGGCCGATGTGGACTGGCTGGAACGTTTGCAGGCGCTGCTGAATTTCGGGCAGACCCTGATTCAGCTCATGGGCATCCTGCTGAGTCTGACCGTGGTTCTCGTCGTGGCCAATTCAATCCGCCTGGAAATCACCAACCGGCGCCAGGAAATTCTGGTGATGAAACTGATCGGCGCACCGGACGGGTTCATCCAGCGGCCGTTTCTTTATTCGGGCACGTTGCACGGCTTTCTCAGCGGCGTGGTGGCCTGCGGCAGCATCCTCGCCATTCTCGCCCGGCTGGAAGACCAACTGGTTCCGCTGGCCGCCAGTTATGGCCGCAGCTTCGAACTCCAGGGCCTGAGCCTGCAGCAGGCGCTCAGCCTGATTGGCGGCGCCAGCCTGCTTGGCTGGACGGGGGCCTGGCATAGCGTCTGGCGGCATCTGAAAGAGATCGAACCGGAATAATTAACCGGAACTTCACGCCACAAAGCTTATCTAATCGCGCAGACTTAGCACTCTCCTGTGGCGAGTGCTAAAATGAACCCATTACACGGAGGAACTCGATGTCCAATGCATTGATTCTAGGATCAAACGCAACGCTCGGGCTGGCACCGCTCACCGGCAGCCTGGATGCGTATATCGCTTCGGTGAACCGTATTACCGTGCTGGATGCCGCAGAAGAACGGCAACTGGCGGAAAAACTGCGTGATGACGCAGACCTGTCTGCCGCCCAGCAGCTGATCCTTTCGAATCTGCGGCATGTGGTCCATATTGCACGCGGCTACATGGGATACGGACTGCCGCTGGCCGACCTGATCCAGGAAGGCAATGTGGGCCTGATGAAAGCGGTCAAACGTTTTGACCCCGAAGTCGGCGTGCGCCTGATTTCCTTTGCGGTGCACTGGATCAAGGCCGAAATTCACGAGTTCATCCTGAAAAACTGGCGCATCGTCAAGATTGCCACAACCAAATCCCAGCGCAAGCTGTTCTTCAATCTGCGCAGCAAGAAGAAGCGTCTGGGCTGGATGAACAAGGCAGAAGTCGAGGCCGTCGCCAAAGACCTCAATGTCAAACCGGAAACCGTGCTGCAGATGGAACGCCGCCTGTCCGGCCAGGACATCGACTTCACCAGTCTGGGCAGCAGTTCGGATGAGGACTCGGCCTACGCACCGGAGGAATATCTGGCGGCGGAGGACAGCAATCCAGCCGAGAAACTGGAAGCCCAGGACTGGAAATCGCGCCAGGAGCGGATCATTCAGGAGACGCTGTCGACCCTCGATAATCGCAGCCGGGACATTCTGGAGAAGCGCTGGATGCAGGACGATGGCGGCAAGCTGGGCCTGCAGGAACTGGCGGACACCTACGGCGTTTCCGCCGAGCGCATTCGCCAGATCGAATCGGCAGCCCTGAAAAAATTGCGCAAGGCCATCGAAGCCTGAACGGCGTACCGTTCTTTTGCGTCTTGCCAAGGCCCGCAGTTTTGCGGGCCTTTTTTTTGCCCTGCAGCGCCGCCGGGCAAGCTCAAGCCAGCGGTCTGCGACAAGCCTCAAGGCGAAGGCCCATGGTCGGCGGGCCGCAGGCTTTGAGACCAACCCGCCGGGAGAAAACGCTCCACCAGCATGGCCCAGGCCGGCCCCAGGGCCAGACTGATCGCGATCGCGGCCACCGTCATCTGATAGGCAACTAGGCCGACAATGCCCGCATGCAAACCGATGGCGGCGAGCACGAAACTGAACTCGCCCACGTGCGCCAGCAATGCGCCGGCATACAGTGACTCGGGCCATGTGCGGCCGAGAAACCGCAGAATCCCCGCATTGAGCAGGGTATTGGTGACAAATACCAGCCAGACGAGGATCACGAGTTCACGCCAGTACTCACTCAGCACGTGAATATCGATCAGCATGCCGATCGAGGCGAAAAAGATGGCCACGAAAACCACGCGCAGGGCATCCAGATGCCCCCGGATCCATTCCACATCTCGGGTCTGACCGACGATCAGCCCGGCGGCGAAAGCGCCCAGCGCGGTGGAGAGCTGCATGACGCCGGACATGAAAGCCAGACCGAAGCAGAGCAGCAGGGAAACGAAAACCTGCATCTCTCGTTGGGCGGACAGACGCCGGACCAGCGGCAGTTCCACCCGCTCACGGGTAATGGCCCAGGCGACGAGACCGACAATCAACAGGCCACCGACGCATTGCAGGGCCAGCGTCTTGCCGTCGACGCCCTCGCCACCAAGCAGGCCCAGCAGCACCATCATTGGAATGACGAAAATGTCCTGAGCGATCAGGATCACCAGGGTATCGCGCGCCACCCGGGTTTCCAGCTGTCCGCGACGCGCCAGGTGATCGATGACAACCGCCGTACAGCTCAGGCTGATCACCATGCCGATCAGCACGGTGCGGGCCAGCGGCCAGTCGAATACGGCGCCCAACAGGCCGACCAGGGCCATCGAAATCATGACCTGCAAACTGGTGCCGATCAGGGCGACGCGCCAGTTGCGGATCATCTGCCGTGGCGAAACATCCAGGCCGATGAAGAACAGCAGCAGCACCACCCCCACGGCGCCCAGCTGGGCCACCGTGGTCTGATCCTGGACCAGACCCACGCCATGCGGGCCCAGCACGAACCCGGCGAGGATATAGCCGGTAATCATGGGCTGGCGCAAGGCCGCCATCGCCAGACCGCTGACCACCACCGCGATGGCGCCGACAACGAAATAAAGGACCAGAGGTTCCTGGTACATGCGACCTCCCAAGCCCCTCGATGAGCTCATGTGTGGGCAGAACGAAGCACTGCCCGAAATGATTTTATGCGTTTTCTACCTGTGTGGGTCGACGCCAGCCTGCTGTCAGCGCACGGGCACCAGATAGTGATCCAGCAGCAACAGCGCGAAAATCGCCATCAGATACACGATGGAGTAGTTGAACAGGCGCTTGGGCATCATCGGCGTCGGCTGCGCCAGCAGGTGCCAGGCCCACAACAGGTAAAGACCACCCAGAGGCAGGGCGCCGGCCAGATAGAACCAGCCACTCATCTTGGCGACATAGGGCAGCAGCGACACCGCAAACAGGATCGCGGTATACAGCAGGATCTGCACGCTGGTGAACTGCACGCCATGAGTCACCGGCAGCATGGGAATGCCGGCTTTGGCGTATTCCTCCCGCCGATCAATCGCCAACGCCCAGAAATGCGGCGGTGTCCAGGCAAAAATGATCAGAAACAGGATCAGGGCATGAGCATGGATTTCACCGGTCACGGCGGTCCATCCGAGCAATGGCGGTGCGGCGCCGGCGGCACCACCGATGACGATGTTCTGCGGCGTTGCGCGCTTCAGGAACAGGGTATAGATCACCGCATAGCCCACCAGCGAGAGCAGGGTCAGCCACATGGTCAGCACATTGGTGCTCAGATAGAGGGTCAGCGCCCCACCGAAGCACAGGGCGGCGGCAAAGCCCAGGGCTTCGACATCGTTGAGACTGCCGGTCGGCAGGGGCCGCCGTCGGGTCCGCGCCATCCGCGCATCGGCTTCGCGGTCCGCCCACTGATTGAGCACCGCAGCGCTTGCCGAACACAACCAGATGCCCGCTCCGCCGCCAAGCAACACCGTCCACGGCACGATGCCAGGGGTGGCCAGGAACATCCCGATCACTGCGGTGAAGACCAGCAGCAGGACGACCCGGGGCTTGGTCAGTTCGTAATATTCTCGCAGACGTGTCGTCTTCATCAGGGTCATGGTTGTCATTCCGGCGTTCTCCGCTGGACACCAAAGGCGCGGAATTCGCGCTGCGCCTGGACGTTGATCGCGACCAGAATCAGCACCAGCAAAGCCGCTCCCGCATTATGCGCCGCCGCCAGCAGCAAGGGCAGACCAAGCTTAACACTGGCGATCCCCAGACTGACCTGCAGGATCAGAGCGGCCAGCAGAGCCTTGGCCAAGCGGCGGGCCTGAGTCCGACGCCAAAGTTGCAGCACCAATGTCGCCAGGACCACGGTGGTGAGCAGCGCACCAAGCCGGTGGGTGTAATGGATGGCGGTACGGGCGGGACTGTCGAGTATCCCGTATTCATAGTTGATGCCGAGGCCGTGCCAGAGGACAAAGGCCTGCCTGAAATCGGCCTCTGGCCACCACTGGCGATGACAGGTGGGGAAATCCGGACAGGCCAGGGCGGCATAGTTGCTACTGGTCCACCCCCCCAGAAAGATCTGCAAGACCAGGACCAGCAATGCGACCACCGCAAGACCGCGCACCGCCGCCAGGCCACGCGCCACCGACAGGGGCCGCGTCAGCAGGGTGAGCCAGGTCAGAAGCCCCAGGGTACTCATGCCCCCGAGCAGATGCCCGGTCACCGCCAGCGGTTTGAGCTGCCAGGTGACCGTCCACATGCCCAGCAGTCCCTGAAACATCACCAGCGCAACGACACCAAGCAGCAGTCGGCGGGGCAGTCCCTGTTTCCAGCCGAAGACTGCCAATGCAAGTATGAGCATGCCCAAGGTCGAAGCGAAATAACGATGAATCATTTCCTTCCAGGCTTTGCCATGTTCCAGCGGACGCTCCTCCGCCATCGCCTGATGCGCCTCACCAAGCTGCTGAGGCACGGTCAGGTGGCCATAACAGCCGGGCCAGTCAGGACATCCCAGGCCAGCGTCGGACAGCCGCACATAGGCCCCGAGTACGATGATCCCGAAACACAGAACCAGCGTGAGCCGGGCCAGTTTTTGATATCTAGAATCGGTCACTTTCAGCTTCACAATGAAAAAATTCAGAGGCGCGACTGCGGCGGGCCAACGCAATGACGCCCGCCTTGTCCTCCCGGGGCTGGCACTCAGCCGATATTGGACAATTTCAGCAGTCGTTTGATGTCCTTGTACATGCCCTTGAGCGGCAGTTCACCGCCGTAGTACATCAGGAAATTGCCCAGCGGGTCGACGACGATCACGGGATCAACGACATCCAGCGAACCCAGCCACTGGCGCAACAAACCGGCCTGCTCAGCCGGCAGGCTCAACACCTTGAGCCGGGGATGTTCCGCCTGCAGGCTGCTCCACAGCTGCGGAACTTCACCGGGCACATCGCTGAGGTAGGCCCGCTGGACCCGCCCACGGTTGCGGTGCAACAGGGTTCTCATCTGCCGGGTCTGCCACAAGCGATGACGGCAGTCCTCGGCGCAGGCGCCGCTGCCGATATGTAAAACGGTCCAGTATTCACGCAGAGTGTCCTGCTGCCCATCGGGCAATACGAAAGAGAGGCCCGCCGGCATCGGCCTGGCGGGGCTGACCAAATGGCCAACCGCAGTATTGCCGCCAGGTTTCCAGTCGTCCGGGCCGAAATAAACCACCCAGGCCATGATGAAGGGACCGAAGAACAGGCCCGCCAGCAACAGAAGTTTCAGGCGGCTTGTGATCATTGGATTCATGCTTTGCTTCGTTTGAAATTCAGGATCAGGTACAGCAGCAGCGCAGTCAGCGCCAGGGCCGCCCACTGCACGGCATAGCCATAGTGGCGCTGCGGCGGCAGTCCCAGGTCGCTCCACTCACGCAGAAAACCCTCGCCACTGTCGGGGTCGAGCAGCAGTAGTCCGTTGGCCACCGGTTGCTGATACAGACATTCAAGCAGTTCCAGAGAAGGATAGTTCAACCGCTGAGGCCAGACCGGCGCAGCGCTTTCGCAACGACCATCGTCGGTGCTCAGGCCCGCCTCAGGCAACGTACGCCACAAGCCCCTGATGGTGATTCGTCCGTGCTCCGGGGAACCAGTATCCGGCAACTGATCCCGGTAGGGGGAACTGGGCAGCCAGCCGCGATCGACCAACACCAGGTTACGGGAGTCGGCCAGGCGCAAAGGCGTCCAGACATGCACGCCAACCTGTCCCTGGCGAATCTGGTTGTCCATCAGCACCTGGCGATCCGCCAACCAATACCCTTCTAGTTCGATGCGCCGGCCATGCGAGGGAATTCGTCCGTCGGCGGCAACGGAAATCAGTTCAGCATTCGACCGATCCGCCCGGCGCGCTATGATATCGGCCTTTTCCTGGCCACGCTGATACTGCCAGCTTGCCAGCATGCCGAAAAACAAAATCGCCGTCAGACTCAGCAGGCTGGCCCAGAAGGGCGGCCGGAAGCTCACGCAAGGACTCTCATGAATATCATCATTACTCTGGCGTTCATCGCCATCATCGCTTCACTGGGGACGGCGATGTATTTTCTGCTCAATGATCAGCGGGCGAAGAAGCGCACGGTCAATGCGCTGATGGTCCGCGTAGGCCTGTCCATCGGCCTGATCCTGTTCCTGGTCATCGGCTATCTGCTAGGCTGGATCGAGCCTCATGGGCTGCGTCCATGAACAGGACTGGGCGGTCAAAAAAGGGCGCTTTGGCGCCCTTTTCTTATCGCCACGGACCGGCGCTAAACGATGTACACGAACACGAACAGCCCCAGCCAGACAACGTCGACGAAATGCCAGTACCAGGCCACGCCCTCGAAACCGAAATGCGAATCGGGCTTGAAGTGCCCCTTCATCAAACGGAAGGTGATGACGATCAGCATGATCGTCCCCAGCGTCACGTGCATGCCGTGAAAGCCGGTCAGCATGAAGAAGGTGGAGCCGTAGATTCCTGACTCCAGGGTCAGATTCAGGTGGCCATAGGCTTCCGCGTATTCGGCCGCCTGGAAGTACAGGAAGGTAGCACCCAGGGCCACGGTCGCCCACATCCAGGCCACCACGACCTTGCGCGGCTTGTTTTCCCTCAGGGCATGATGAGCGAAGGTCAGGGTCACGCCGGAAGTCAGCAGCAAAAGGGTATTGAGAAACGGCACCCCCCAGGGCGGAATGATTTCGAATTCCCCTCCCAGCGCACTCGGTCCGTTGGTCGGCCAGACATTCTCGAACTGAGGCCACAACAGCGCATTGGTCATCACTTCGTCACCCGCGCCACCCAGCCAGGGCAGGGAAAGCTGACGGGCGTAGAACAGGGCGCCAAAAAATGCGGCAAAAAACATCACTTCCGAGAAAATGAACCAGCTCATGCCCCAGCGATAGGTCATGTCAACCTGATCGTTGTACTGGCCGGTTTCCGACTCCTTGATCACACCGCCCATCCAGACCCACACCAGGGCCAGCACCACCGCCAGACCAATCCAGGTCAGGACCGAGCCGCCATGGCCATTCAGATAGCTGGCGATACCCTGCACCATCAGGAACAAGCCGACGGTCAGATAGAAAGGCCAGGCACTGGGCGCTGGTACGAAGTATCCGGCGGTTTTGGTTGACATATTCTCCCTACTCCAAGATCTGGGCGGTCGTTCTGGCCAGCCCGGTTGCATCAAACATTGTGTACGACAAGGTGACTGTCGAAACCTCCGCGGGCAACGCGGGGTCGAGCATGAACCTCATTGGCATATCCTTGCGTTCCCCCGCCGCCAGGGGCTGCTGGGAAAAGCAGAAACATTCGGTTTTCCTGACAAACTTGGCCGCATTCCAGGGCACCACGCTGGGGGTGGCCTGGGCGATATAGTCCTGACCGCTCCGGTTCTCGGCAAAAAAATTCACCGTATACAGCTTGCCCGGATGCACCTGAATCGACGGTCTGTCCGCGCCAAAGCCCCAGTCCAGATTGTTATTGACGGTGGTCAGAAACTCCACCGTCACAAGGCGATCCGGATCCGGTTGTTCTGCAACCTGGGCACTGAGCTGAATCCCGCTGTTCTTTCCGTTCAGGCCGGTGATGTCACAGATCACGCTGTAGAGCGGCACCAGGGCATAACCAAAGGCGAACATGCCGACCACCAGCCCGCCGAGACGGGCCAGTTGCCAGACATTGAGCTTGCGCTGTTCCTTGGCCGGAGCGTTCATCTGGACATCACTACGAAGAACGCCAGGTAGAACGCGATGGCAACGGCGGCCAGCATCAATGCCAGACGCCGGTTGCTCGGTCGCTTTTCCTGTCCCTCGCTCACCGCAAGACCTCAGTGAGCCGGCAAGGGTTGATCATGGACTGCGGTGATCTCCTCCTCGGAGATCCGCGGCGGCACTTCGAAAGTGTGATACGGCGCTGGCGACGGCACCGTCCACTCCAGTCCGTGAGCGCCTTCCCAGACGCGCGCGGAGGCGACATCACCTTTCTTCATCACGCAGTTCGCAATCCAGTTGTAGACCATGATGAACTGGGCGACAAAGAACGCGAACGCACCAATGGACGAGAGCACGTTCCAGTCCGTGAACTGCACCGCATAGTCGGGGATACGCCGCGGCATGCCGGCCAGACCGGAGAAATGCTGCGGGAAGAACGTGACATTGATCGAAATGGCGGACAGCCAGAAGTGCAGTTTGCCCAGGCTTTCGTTGTACATGTGGCCAGTCCATTTGGGCAGCCAGTAATACATTGCCGCGATGATGGAGAACACCGCTCCGGGCACCAGTACGTAATGGAAGTGGGCAACCACGAAATAGCTGTCGTGGTACTGGAAGTCGGCGGGCGCGATGGCCAGCATCAGCCCGGAAAACCCGCCCAGCGTGAACAGGAAGACGAAACCCAGCGCGAACAGCATCGGAGTTTCGAATGTCATCGAGCCCCGCCACATGGTGGCGATCCAGTTGAACACTTTCACCCCGGTGGGCACCGCGATCAGCATGGTGGCAAACATGAAGAACAGTTCCCCGGCCAGTGGCATGCCGACGGTGAACATGTGGTGGGCCCAGACGATGAACGACAGGAAGGCAATCGAAGCCATGGCATAGACCATGGAGTCGTAGCCGAACAGGGTCTTGCGCGCGAAGGTCGGGATGATGGTCGAAACGATTCCGAATGCCGGAAGGATCAGGATGTAGACCTCGGGATGGCCAAAGAACCAGAAGACATGCTGGAACATGACCGGATCACCACCGCCCGCGGCGGAGAAGAAACTGGTGCCGAAGTATTTGTCGGTCAGCAACATGGTCACCGCACCGGCCAGAACCGGCATGGTGGCAATCAGCAGGTAGGCGGTAATCAGCCAGGACCACGCAAACAGCGGCATTTTCAGCAGCGTCATGCCCGGTGCACGCATATTCAGAATCGTGACGATGACGTTGATCGCACCGGTAATGGAGGAAATGCCCATCAGATGCACGGCAAAAATCAGAAACGGAAAGGCATCACCGGTCTGCAGCACGAGAGGCGGATACATGGTCCAGCCGCCGGCCGGAGCACCGCCATCCATGAACAGGGTGGACAGCAACAGGGCAAAGGCAAATGGCAGGATCCAGAAGCCCCAGTTGTTGACCCGCGGCAGGGCCAGATCGGAGGCGCCCACCATCATCGGAATCATCCAGTTGGCCAGGCCGGTAAAGGCCGGCATCACCCCGCCAAAGATCATGATCAGCGCATGCATGGTGGTCATGGAGTTGAAGAACTCCGGATTGACCCACTGCAGACCAGGCTGGAACAGCTCCAGACGGATGATCAGCGACATCACACCGCCGATGAAGAACATGATAAATGCGAACCAGAGATACAGGGTCCCCAGGTCCTTGTGATTGGTGGTCTTGATCCACCGCATGATGCCCGGTTCCGGGCCGTGATCGTGGTGATCGTGATGTTCGCTCATAGCTTGGGACTCCGGAATGATTTATAGGCCACGGCGCGCGGCGACGTCGGCCGGCTGCACCAGGTCGCCCGCGGCGTTGCCGAGAGCATTGCGTTCGTAGGTCACGACCGCGGCAATTTCACGGTCTTGCAGATAGGCGAAAGCCGCCATGGCATTCCTGCCTTTGAGGACGCGATCGATGTGCGTATCCACCGGCCCATTGGCCACCGCACTGCCGGTCAGGGCGGGGAAATTCGCCGCGGCCATGCCGGATCCGTCGGCCTGGTGACAGGCCGAACAGTAATTCTTGTAGACCTTCTCGCCTTCCGCCATCAGCTCACTTTTACTCAGTGTCGCAAGCTCGGAGGCCACGACCGCAACCGGTGCCGCAGCGGCGACGACGGCTTGGGCGACGGCTTCTTCGGCACCGGCGATCTTGCCACCACGCTTGGCAATCCATTGTTCGTAGACTTCCGGCTGCACCGCACGCACGACAATCGGCATGAAGCCATGATCGCGCCCGCACAGTTCTGCGCATTGGCCGCGGTAGATTCCCGGCTCATCGATCTTGGTCCACAGGTCGTTGATGTAGCCCGGCACGGCGTCTTTCTTGATCGCGAAAGCGGGCATCCACCAGGCATGAATCACATCATTGGAGGTCAGCAGGAAGCGAATTCTCTTGCCGACAGGCAGCACCAGTTCATTGTCGACCGCCAGGAGGTAGTTCGGCACATCGGCGGGATTGATCCCGGAATTCAGCTGCCGCGCCCGATTGCTGTCTTCATGCAGGGAGGAAAAGAAGGAGACACCTTCATTCAGATATTCGTAATGCCATTTCCACTGATATCCGGTCACCTTGATGGTGATTTCGGAATCGGAACTGTCTTCCATCTTGATCAGTGTACCGGCGGCAGGAATCGCCATCGCGATCAGGATCACGAACGGCGCCACCGTCCATGCGATTTCCACCTTGATACTTTCGTGGAAATCAGCGGGTTTCGGATGCACCGATTTGCGGTGCGCGAAGATGGAATAAATCATCACGCCGAAAACCACGATGCCGATCGCGCAGCACACGCCAAAAATCAGCATGTGCAAACCGTGCACTTCGCGGCTGATTTCGGTCACCCCCACAGGCATGTTGTATTCAGCAGCCAGCGCTGAATGGCTTAGCAGCAAGCCCGTCAGGCCCCAAATCAATCGTCCCATTCGCCAATTCTCCATTACTTTGTTCGTCGTGGCGTCCTAGCCGCGAGCCGCGGTCGCGGCTGCTTGGCTCCCTGCACTCCCGTTCACGGTGCAGGCGCATTCATCAGGCTCGTGCCCGCTTCCCAATGCACGGGAAGCCTCCCTACACAAGCGGCGAAACCTGACAGCGCACGGATCAGCGCTGCCCCGTCGTAGCGTTCACGAGCACGCGCCGGACATCAAACCTGTGAAACCAGATCAGTTGCCGTCCCGGCAAGCCCCCAGTTTCCACGCGGGCGGCTGTCAGCTCCGGAATTTTAGTGCATCAGCGGGATTGCGGCCACTGTTCTGCCGATTATTTTCCCCCCGCCCCCGCTCAGGCGCCCTTTGCTGCAGCCATGGCGAACCGCTAGTCTGGCGCCAACATGATCGCAGAGTGCTCCGCCATGACCGCCAGCAAGACCCACTATCGAAGCTGTAATCTGTGCGAAGCGATGTGCGGCATCGTTATTTCCCTGGAAGCCGGGCAGATCCGTTCGATCAAGGGTGATCCCGACGATCCTTTCAGTCGCGGGCATATCTGTCCCAAAGCCTTGGCCCTGAAAGACCTGTATGAAGACCCGGACCGGCTGCGCCAGCCGATGGAAAAGCGCAATGGACAATGGCAGCCACTGAGCTGGGACCAGGCCCTGGACAAGGCGGCGGAAAGGATTGGCCACCTGCAGGCCGAGCACGGCAAGGATGCGCTCGGCGTCTATCTGGGCAATCCGAATGTCCACAATACCGGCGCGATGCTGATGTCCGGCCCGGTGCTGCGCAGCCTGCAGACCCGCAACAAGTTTTCCGCGACTTCGGTGGATCAGCTGCCGCACCATATTGTGGCCTGGAAGCTTTTCGGCCATCAGTTACGGATTCCGGTGCCCGACATCGACCGCTGCGATCATTTTCTCGTATTCGGCGCCAATCCGCTGGCCTCCAATGGCAGCATCATGAGCGTGCCGGACGTGAAGAAACGCCTGCAGGCGGTGCGCAGCAGAGGCCAGCTCGTCGTCGTCGACCCCCGTCGCAGCGAAACCGCCGCCGTCGCCAGTGCCCACCATTTCGTGCGCCCCGGTAGCGATGCCCTGGTTCTGCTGGCCATGCTGCACACGCTCTATGCCGAAGACTTGGTGGCGCCAGGTGAGCTGCGTCAATACCTCGATACCGACCCCGCGCCCCTGAGCCACTATTTCCAGGCCTATGCGCCCGCCCGGGTGGCCCCGCTCACCGGCCTGTCAGCTGACACGATTGTTTCGCTGGTCCGCGAGTTCTGCGCTGCAGACGCGCCGGTGCTGTACGGCCGCATGGGGGTCAGCGTGCAGCAGTTCGGCGGCCTGTGCCAGTACCTGATCATGCTGTTCAACCTCCTCAGCGGCCGCGTGGATCGCCCGGGCGGCCTGATGTTCACGCGCCCGGCCGCCGACATCCTGGCGCGCAGCGGCCGCGGCCACATGGGACGATTCCACAGCCGGGTGCGACAGCTGCCTGAATTCAACGGTGAACTTCCGGTCTCCGCCCTGGCCGAGGAGATCCTCACCCCGGGCCCGGGACAGATCCGCGGCATGCTCCTGATGGCCGGCAACCCGGTGCTGTCCACTCCGAATGGAGCGCAACTGGACCAGGCATTCGCCCAGCTCGACTTTATGCTCGCCATTGATTTCTACATCAATGAGAGCAATCGCCACGCCGACCTGATCCTGCCGCCGGTCAGCCCGCTGGAACGTGAGCACTATGACGTGGTTTTCCACCTGCTTGCGGTTCGCAACACCGCCCGCTATGCGCCGGCCCTGTTCGATCCCGGTCCGGACCAGCGGCATGACTGGCAGATCCTGCAGGAATTGCAGGACCGCCTGCGACCACCGTCCGGGCCGCGCGATCGACTGAGCCGCATCGCACAGCGCAAGCTGATGCGCCCGGCGCGACTGCTTGACCTGTTGCTGCGCAGCGGGCCCTACGGCGCTGGTCTTAAACCATTTGGGCAGGGCTTGAGCCTGCGCAAACTCAGGCAAGCGCCCCATGGCATCGACCTGGGCGCGCTACAACCCGAATTACCGCAAGCCCTGTTTCATCGCGATGGCAAGATTCACCTCAGCGCCGAGTTTTTCCTTGCCGACCTTGCACGCATTGAAGCCCGATTCTTCAACGCCGGCGAGGCAGAACCCCCCATGCGGCTGATCGGCCGTCGCGAACTACGCAGTCACAATTCCTGGCTGCACAACAGCAGCCGCCTGGTCAAAGGCAAACCCCGCTGTCTGGCCCTGCTCAATCCGGCGGACTTTGCACGCCTGCAACTGCGCGAAGGGGATCATGTCCAGGTCCGCTCGGCCAGCGGCGAACTGCAGATCGCAGCCCAGGCCAGCGCCGACATCATGCCGGGAGTAATCAGCATTCCCCACGGCTGGGGACATCAGGCTGCAGAGACCAGCTGGAAAACGGCGCAGGCGCATCCGGGCGTGAACGTCAACCAGCTAACCGACACCGCCCAGATCGATGAATTCTCCGGCAATGCGGTACTCAATGGCGTGGCCGTCGAGGTGCTCAGGGCCGACTGAGCGGCTATTCCACCGCCGGCGCGACCTCGACCTTCATGTCGGCCAGCGCGTCGGATACGCAGATCTGGCAGGCCAGACGGGAGTTGTCCCGGACCTCGACAAATTCGGCGAGCGCCTCGAGCATCATGTCCTCGTCCTCGCCGCGTGCCGGCAACTTGGCCAGCGAATCGGCATCGACATAGACATGGCAGGTCCCACAGGAGCAGGTGCCTCCACAGGTCCCCTCGATGCCCGTATCTTCATCCCGCAAGGCTTCCATCAGTTGATCGCCATCCGGCGCTTCGATGGTCCGTTCGGCGCCATCACGTTCGACCACGAAAATTTTGGCCATGCTTGTAGTCCTCAAAGAAAAAGCCCCGGACACCATCAGCGCCCGGGGCACATTCACACGCTGCCAGTTCAGATCTTGTCGGAGGTTTCCATCCCTGGATAGAACTGCTTGAACCACTTGCGATACTGCAGGATCGGTCCGTCGCCGTCACACAGCAGAGGATTGGGGCGGTATTTCTTGTTGTTCCAGACAATGAAATCGACGCTTTCAAAACCTGCGCCTTCCTCCCCTTCAGCCTCACCGATGGCATGATCCACCAGGTGCTTGGCGATCATCGCTTCCTTGGTGCCTTCCTCGTACTTGAGGTGGGTAAAGCTCATGTTCATCTTCGATGCCTCGCGGGTGTAAGGCACTGAATAGGACACCATCGTGGCCACCACGTTTTCATGGTGGAATCGGTAAATCGCCAGACCTGGCCCGACCTGATGGCCCTTGATGTAGCCACCGCGCATGCTGACGAAATATTCGTGATCCTTGAAACTGTACTCGGCGCTGGGAATCTCGGCCTCGCCGTGCAGGAACTTGATATGGGCGAAATCAACGCCGTTCTCCGCCACTTCCTGAATCGCCGTGTTCACGTCCCAGTGACCTTCACGCGGCTCGATGTATTCATCGCTTTCAAGCTCCGGAATGCTCGGCAACTCCCAGCTCGGTGCGGCGGCCTGCGGGTGATACCAGACCCAGATCATGCCCCATTTCTCCTGGATGGGCAGAGTCCGCAGCACGGGCTGCTTCTTGCAAACCGGCGGCATGATCTTGGCGTAAGGAATCTTCTTGCACCAGCCTTCGGCGTCATACTCCCAGTGGTGGAAGGTGCACCGCAGGTTATCGCCCTGCACCGTACCGCCATGCCCGAGATGGGCGCCAAGATGCGGACAGAAAGGATCGCTCAGACCCACCTTGCCGGTTTCCTTGCCGCGGAACAGGACCCACTCCTGATCGAGCAGAAAGACGTTGCGGACTTCGCCCTCGGCCAGATTCCTGGAGTAGTCGACAAAAAACCAGCCCGCCGGAATTGGAAACGGGCAGCGTTCTAGGCCCTTGGTTTCCTGCAACAGCTTGAGATCTATAACACTCACTTTGGACAATCCTCCATAGAATTCAAGGCGAATCCGTCAGGACCTGGATCCACCACTTCAGAAAGCTCCATGTTGCCGAGCATTGCCGTAGCCGGCATCCCGTGGAAGCATCTTGCGATTCGATGGAATCCAAGAGATAATTAGAGGTTTTTTTGCGCCTCATCGAGCAACACATCGAGCGCAAGCTCACGCGCCGCCGCCAGCGGATCGGCCGCCCGCACCACCCCGAAACAGGGCACGGGCAGCATCTCCTGCAAGGTCTGCAGATTGGCTTCGAGCCGATCCTGTTGCGGCGGCAGGACATTGGCAATCCAGCCCAGAAGCCGCCCCCGCCGGGCAATGACCTCGGCGCTGAGCAGGGCATGATTGAGACAGCCCAGGCGCATCCCCACCACCAGAATGACCGGCCAGCCGGCCTGTACCGGCAAGTCCGCCAGACTTTCCTGCGCGTTCAGCGGCACCAGAAATCCACCCGCGCCCTCGACCACCAGCCAGTCGCAGCGCTGACCCAGCCTCCTCCCCTGTTCCACCAGATCGGCGACACGCGCACGGCGCTTCGCCTCGATCAGGGCTAGGTGCGGCGCAATGGCAGGCGCCAGGGCCACCGGATTGATCTCTTCATAAGCGAATCCGGGATCCGAGGCGGCAAGCAACTGCAACGCATCGGCATTGCGCAATTGCGTCGGGGGCCCCTCGCAACCGGCCGCCACGGGTTTGTAGCCCACGGCGGACAGGCCTCTGCCCCGCAGTGCATGAAGCAACGCGGTCGCGACATGCGTCTTGCCGCAATCGGTATCGGTCCCGCTGATGAAAACGGCAGGCATGTCAGCGCATGATCTGCTGCAGCGCTTGCAACAGATCCTCCACGTCGGTCCGCGCATGCGCGGCAGACAGAGTGATGCGCAGACGACAGGTGCCGGGCGGCACCGTCGGCGGACGGATTGCAGTCACCCAGAAGCCCCGCTCCAGCAAGGCCGCGGAAAGCGCCAAGGCGGCTTCCTCCGAGCCGACCAGCAGCGGCTGAATCGGCGTCTGCGAGCCGGTATCGGGCAAACCGAGTGCTGCCAGACCGGCGCGAAAATGCGCGATCAGCCCCTGCAGATGAGCGCGCGCCTCATCGGCCTGTTGCACCAGCGACAGGGCCACCCGCAGGCTCGCAACGAGGGCTGGCGGCAGTGCGGTGGTGAAGATCACGCTCCGGGTGACCTGGGCGAGATACTCGATCAGATCGGCCGAGCCGGCGACAAATGCACCGTACACGCCAAAAGATTTCCCCAGCGTCCCGGTCAGCACCGGCACCTGTTCGACCCCCAGGCCCTGCGCAGCAAAACTGCCTCGCCCCTGCGGGCCCAGCACGCCCAATCCGTGTGCGTCATCGACCATCAGCCAGGCCTGATGGGCCGCGGCCAGCGCGGCCAGGCCCGGCAGATCGGCGACATCCCCATCCATGCTGAACACTCCATCGCTGATCAGCATGCGCTGACCGGCTGCGCCACAGGCCGCCAGCGCCGCCGCTGCCGCCGCCAGATCGGCATGGGCGTACCGCTGTACCCTCGCGCCCGACAGGCGGCAACCATCGATCAGCGACGCATGGTTCAAAGCATCCGAAATGATGTGGTCCTGCTTGCCCACAAAGGCATCGATCACGCCGGTATTGACCAGATAGCCCGAGCCGAAGAGCAAAGCCCGGGGATAGCCCAGATACGCTGCCAGCTCCTCTTCAAACGCGGAAATCTCGCAGCTGTGGCCGTTGATGTACTGGGAGGACGTGCTGCCCACACCATAGCGCGCCACGCCTTGCGCCCAGGCGGCGCGCAGCTGCGGATGCGCGGCAAGCCCCAGATAGTCATTGCTGCAGAACAGGCGCAGGTCGCGGCCAGCAGCATCGCGCAGGCGCGGACCGTCCATTGCGCTGAAGCCACGCCGACGACGCAACTGGTTGCTGCGCTCGATCCGCCCCAGTTGAGCGGCCAGAAACTCAGGCAGCGACTGGGGCACTGCCGTCCTGTGCATCCTTTTCCGTGGCGCGCGCGCAGTCAGCTGGCATTGCGCTAAGCCCGAGGCGCTCGAACAGAAGCTGATCGGCATCGTGTTCAGGATTGCCTGTGGTCAGCAATTTCTCGCCATAGAAAATGGAATTGGCGCCGGCAAAAAAACACAGCGCCTGCGCGGCCTCGCCGAGGCTGCTGCGTCCGGCTGACAGCCTGACCATCGCCTTCGGCATCAAGATTCGCGCCACCGCAATCGTCCGCACGAACTCCAGTGGCGAGATATCTTCGGCCTGATCCAGGGGCGTACCGGCAACCTTGACGAGCTGATTGATCGGCACGCTCTGCGGGTGCTCCGGCAGATTCGCCAGGGTTCGCAACATTTCGGCGCGATCTTCGATCTGCTCGCCCATGCCGACGATGCCGCCACAACACACCTTCATGCCCGCATCGCGCACCGCAGCCAGCGTCTGCAATCGATCATCAAAGCGCCGGGTGCTGATGATTTTCTCGTAATACTCGGGGGAGGTATCGACATTATGATTGTAGTAATCCAGCCCTGCGTCCTTGAGCTGGCGCGCCTGATCTTCGCTCAGCATGCCCAGGGTCATGCAGGTTTCCATGCCCAGCCCCCGCACCGCCTGAATCATTTTCGCCAGCGTGACGATGTCGCGATCCTTGGGGCTACGCCAGGCCGCGCCCATGCAGAAGCGAGTCGCACCGGCCGCCTTGGCCTGGGCGGCCGCTTCGCGCACCGCATCCAGCGGCATCAACGGCTCGGCCTCAAGCCCGGTGTTGTAGCGCACGCTCTGCGGACAATAGGCACAGTCCTCCGGACAGGCCCCGGTCTTGATGTTCAACAAGGTGCTCAACTGCACCTGATTCGGATCGAAATTCGCCCGATGCACCGTGTGCGCGCGAAACAGCAAGTCATTGAACGGCAATTCGAACAGGGCGCGAACTTCCTCTGCGCTCCAGTCATGGCGGAGAACGGACATGGATTTTTCCGGAATCGGTAGAAACTCACAGCATGAAAGCGCACCCGCAGGCTGTCAACCTCTGTTCAAGATTGTGCTTGACAGGCTGCTGGGCAGCCTCCTGCCCCGCCACTGCAAGGTCTGCGCACGCCCCTGCGAAGAGGATTTCTGCCCGGCCTGCTGGCGCGAGCTACCCTGGCAGCACCAGCAATGCAGGCTCTGCGCCCTGCCCCTGCCGCAGCCACAGGCGGCCATCTGCGGCGCCTGCCTGCACACGCCCCCGGCGCAGACTGCGGCATGGACACCCTTCATCTACGCCCACCCGCTCTCCACCCTGATGCTACGTCTGAAATTCGCCGGCGAACTCGCGATCGCACCGGTCCTCGGACGCGCGCTGTGCCAGGCCCTTCCCACCCACACTCTCGACCTGGAGCGCGTGGACTACCTGGTCCCGGCCCCTCTGCATCCGCGGCGACTGCGTCAGCGCGGCTTCAACCAGGCCCTGGAACTGTGTCGCCCGCTGGCGCACCGGCATGCCCTGCCGATCCGCCAGGATCTCCTGCAGCGCCGCAATGACACGGCGGTGCAATCCCGCCTCTCCGCCAGCGCGAGACGCCGCAATGTCCGACATGCCTTCACTTGCCGCCAACGCCTGCAAGGCGAACACGTCCTGCTTTTCGATGACGTGATGACCACCGGCGCCACCATGCAGGCCATGGGTCGCTGCCTGCTGCAACATGGCGCGGGCAGGATCAGCCAGATCGCGGTCGCGAGGGCGCCCTGAGCCGCCCGGGTCTTCCGCTCAGGCCAGGCGGTCCAGCAGCAAACCCGCGAAAATGGCCATGCCAAACCGGTGATTGTTCAGAAAGGCCTGAAAACAGGCCGCCGCCTCACGCTCGCGGATCAGATATTGCTGATATCCACTGTAGCCGGCGGCCACCGCGACACCGGCGAAGTACAGCGCGCCATAACCCTGCCAGCCCCCCAGCACCAGCAGACCGGCCAGCACCGCCAGCTGCAGGACCGCGGTAATCAGCCGATCATGGCGACCGAACAGAATCGCACTCGACTTGACGCCGATTTTGAGATCATCGGGCCGATCCACCATCGCATAGAAGGTGTCGTAGACGACGGTCCACAGCAGCGTGATCAGCACCAGCAACCAGGCTACCGGTGCGATCTCACCGTTCACGGCGGCGAAGCCCATCGGAATGCCGGCGGCAAAGGCCATGCCCAGATGCGCCTGCGGCAAATGGGTAAAGCGCTTGGCAAAAGGATAGGAAGCCGCCAGCAACATCGCCGGCACGGCGAGCAGCAGGGCCAGGGTGTGCAGGCGCGAGGCCATGAGCAGTGCCAACACACTGAGCACCACAAACACCAGCACGGCCTCCCAGGCCTGGATCTCGCCTGCGGCCAGCGGCCGCTGGCCGGTGCGGGCCACATGAGGATCGATCTTGCGATCGGCGAAGTCGTTGATCGCGCAGCCAGCCGAGCGCATCAATACCGTGCCCAGGACAAAGATCAGCAGGATGTCCCAGGGTGGTGGTCCATCCGCCGCCACCCACAGACCCCAAAGCGTCGGCCACAGCAGCAGCAGGATGCCGATGGGCCGATCCAGCCGCACCAGCCGCCAGTAAGCCCACAGCCGAGCGCGCAGCAGTCCAGCCTGCGATTCTGTTTCGATTTCATGCATCGGCATATTTTTGCGCATCCGGCAGCCATCGCGCGAGCAGGACTTCAATCCATTGCGGCTGCTCGAGCGCGATTTTTTCCGCCAGACTCCGGATGCCGGGCAGCTCTACGGCATCGCGCTGCGGATCGGCAATCTTGAATTCGGCCAGACCGGACTGGCGTGTCCCCAGGATCTCGCCGGCGCCGCGCAATTCCAGGTCGCGCTCGGCCAGACGGAATCCGTCATGCTCCATGCGCAGGGCCTCCAGGCGTGCCCGCGCCGTTTCGGTGAGCGGCGGCCGGTACATCAGCACGCAGTGACTCCGAGCCGCGCCGCGCCCGACCCGCCCGCGCAGCTGATGCAACTGCGCCAGGCCCATGCGTTCGGCATTGTCGATCACCATCACCGACGCATTGGCCACATCGACACCGACCTCGATCACCGTGGTGGCGACCAGAATATCGACCTCACCGGCGGCAAATGCAGCCATCACCGCCTGCTTGTCCGCCCGCTTCAGACGGCCATGGACCAGAGCCACACGAAGTTCGGGCAGAGCCTGCTGCAGCGCGGAATAGATCTCTTCCGCCGCCTCGGCCCAATCCGAGGCCTCGATCACCGGACTCACCCAGTAGGCCTGCCGCCCCTGCCGGCAGGCCAGGCGCAGACGCTCGATCACCTCCGCCCGCCGGGCCTGCGGCAGCGCCGCCGTGCTCACCGGCGAGCGCCCCGGCGGCAGTTCGTCAATGGCTGAAAAATCCAGGTCGGCAAACAGGGTTTGCGCCAGCGTGCGGGGGATGGGCGTTGCGGTCATGATCAGCTGATGCGGGTAACAACCGCCGCCTGCCGCCAGTTCGCGCAGACCCAGCCGCTGATCCACCCCAAAGCGGTGCTGCTCATCCACGATCACAAGACCGACGGCACCGAAATTGTGCTCGCCGTGAAACAGGGCATGGGTGCCGACGATCAGCACCGGCCCAATTTCCGGCAGCGCTCGGTCCGCCTTGCCGCCCAGCCAAAGCGGCACCGCCACGCCCAGGGGCTCGAACCATTGGCGCAGGGTCTGATGATGCTGCCGCGCGAGAATTTCGGTCGGCGCCATCAGGATGGCGCGCAGCCCCGTTTCCATCGCGCAGGCCGCGGCCAGCGCCGCCACCACGGTCTTGCCGGCGCCCACATCCCCCTGCAGCAGACGCAGCATGGGACAATTTTGCGCCAGGTCCTGCCCGATTTCCTGCACGCAGCGGTCCTGCGCCGCAGTCAGCGCGAAAGGCAGGGCGGCGCGCAAGCGCGCCACCAGCGCCCCTGGCCGCAAAGCCACCGCGCGCTGGCTGCGATTCAGCGCGCGCAGCTTCAGCATCGCCAGGCGGTGGGCCAGCAATTCCTCGCGCAGCAGCCGCCGCCGCGCCCGCTCGATGGCCAGAGGTTGATCCGCCGGCGGCTTGTGGACATCCCGCAGGGCCTGGTGCAAATCCCCCTCGATCCAGTCTTGCAGCAGGTCCGGGACCAGCTCTTCCAATCTGGACAACAGTTGCCCCACCGCCTGACGGATGCGCTGCTGCGAAAGACCGGCGGTGGTCGGGTAGATCGGCGTCAGACAGGCCTCCTCCGCCTGCATGGCCTGCGCCTGCGCCAGCACGCGATATTCCGGATGGATCATTTCCAGCTGCCGGCCGACCAGACGCACTTCGCCGAACACCCGCAACCACTGTCCCGGCTTCAACGCATTTTGCTGGGCGCGGGAAAAATGAAACAGCCGCAGATGCAGCTCACCGCTGCCATCCCCCAGCCTCAGGACCAGGCTGCGGCGGCGACCGAAACGCAGCTGGGCTTCCAGAATCTGTCCGCAGGCCTGCACGCTCAGACCTTCGCGCAGATCTGCCAGCGGCAGGATCCGGGTGCGATCCTCATAGCGCAGCGGCAGATGAAACAGCAGATCACGGGACTGCCGCACACCCAGGCTAGCGAACTTGGCGGCCAGCGCCGGCCCGATGCCGGGCAGTTGCGTCAACTCCATCAGCGCCGGGTTCCACCACGACCAGGAAGCGGGCGCCTCGGCCCGCCAGGTGCGGCCAGGAAAACGACGAACTGTCCCGGGCCGGCAACGCTCTGCGCCTCAGTCACCCAGATCTAGCACCGCGTCCGCCTCGACTTCCGCCCCTTTAGGCAGGGCCGCCACGCCGACCGCGGCGCGCGCGGGATAGGGCGCGGAAAAATATTCCGCCATGACTTCATTCACCTTGGCAAAATTGTCCAGGTCGACGAGATAGACATTCAGTTTGACCACATCGGCCAGACTGCCCCCGGCCGCCCGAGCCACCGCTGACAAGTTATCGAAGACCTGGCGGATCTGCTTTTCGATCGGCCCCGCCACCAGTTCCATCGTTTCCGGATCCAGCGGGATCTGCCCTGACAAATAGACCGTCCGACCAACCCGGATGGCCTGCGAATAGGTGCCGATGGCGGCCGGCGCCTGGCTTGTGCTGATGATACTGCGGCTCATGTTGTTTCCCTGTTGCGATTCATTCCGAAAAATCCATGTCCTTCCCGCCGACGTCCTCGCTGTTGCCGGCACGGGAGACCTTGACCACCGAAGGCACTCGCCTCACCCGCCGCATGACGCGTGAGAGATGGGCCCGATCCTGCACCGTAACCAGCAGATTCAATTCCGCAATCTCGCCCTGCTTGTCGTGAATCCGGACATGATCGATATTGCAGTTCTCTTCTGCCAGCGCGGTCGCCACACGTCCCAGCAAGCCCCGCTTGTTCTCGCCCTGAACCCGCAGTTCGACGCGATATTCACCTTGCACCTGCTCGGCCCAGACCACATCCAGCTGCCCCCCGGCCTGCGCCTTGTTGACGCTCAGGCCATTGCGGCAACTGGCCTGGTGGATCACGATGCCGCGCCCGGATCGAATCTGGCCACGGATCCGGTCACCCGGAATGGGTCGGCAGCAACCGGCAAACTCCACCGCCAGCCCTTCGGTTCCTTCGATCGCCAGAGCCGGCTTGGTGCTGTCTTCCGCATTGCCGTCGCTGCTGAGCTGATGAGCCACCAGCGGCGCCAGGCGCCGCCCATTGCCGACACTCTCCCACAAGCGCTCGATATCGGGCTCATTCAAGGCCTTCAGAACGGCCTGGATGCGGGCATCATCCAGCTTGCGCAGGGAATGCCCCTGTTCACGCAGCGCCATCTCCAGCAGCCGCTTGCCCAGGCGACGGGATTCATCCGCCCGTTGCTGTTTGAGATGATGCAGGATCGCGCTGCGCGCCTTGCCGGTCTTGACGAAATTCAGCCAGGTGGCATTGGGTGTCTGGTGCCTGGCGGTCACGATTCTGACCTGCTGACCATTGCGCAGGACCGTCGACAGCGGCTCGAGATGGTCGTCAATCCAGGCACTGACGCAGCTGTTCCCCAGATCGGTGTGAATGGCGTAGGCAAAGTCCACCGGCGTCGAGCCTTTTGGCAGTCGGGAAATCTGGCCCTTGGGCGTGAACACGTAGACCTCGTCTGGGAACAGGTCCACGCGCACCGACTCCATGAAATCCATCGCCGAATGGGTGCGCCGGTCGACTTCCACCAGACTGCTCAGCCACTCCCGGGCCCGCTGCTCCGGCGCCTTCTGCGAACTGCGTGCGCCCAGCTTGTACAGCCAGTGGGCCGCCACCCCCGCCTCGGCAATATGGTTCATGTCCCGGGTGCGAATCTGCACTTCGATCTTGACCCCTTTCGGCCCGATCAGGGTGGTGTGCAAGGACTGATAGCCGTTGACCTTGGGGCAGGCGATGTAGTCATTGAACTGCTCCGAAATCGGCTGGTACAGGCTGTGTACCACGCCCAGCGCCCGGTAGCAGGCATCTTCCGAATCGACGATGACGCGGAACCCGTACAGATCCATCACGTCCAGAAAGCGCAGATGCTTCTTGCGCATCTTCTGATAGACGCTGAACAGGTGCTTGCGACGGCCAAACACCGCGGCGCCGATCCCTTCCTCGGACAGACGCCGGTTGAGGCGATCCTCGACTTCGCGCACCAGGTCCTTGCGCCGGCCGGTCACCGCATTGACCGATTTCTTCAGCACCTTGTAGCGTTGCGGATAACGATTGGCGAAGCCCAGATCCTCGAGCTCCGTCCGCAAGGTATGAATACCCAGCCGATGCGCGATCGGGGCATAGATATCGAGGGTCTCGCGCGCCACCCGGCGCCGTTTCTCCGGCTCCATGGTCGACAGCGTGCGCATGTTGTGCAGACGATCGGCCAGCTTGACCAGGATGACCCGCAGATCATCCGTCATCGCCAGCATCAGCTTGCGCAAGCTTTCCGCCTGCGCCTCCTCGCGCGACTGATCGGAAGCGCGCTCCAGCTTGCTGACGCCATCGACAATATGCGCCACATCCTCACCGAAAAGCACCGCAACCTCATCCTTGGCCGCAGGCGTATCCTCGATCACATCATGCAGGATCGCCGCCACCAGACTGGTGTAGTCCATGCGCATTTCGGCAAGAATGCGCGCCACCGCCAGCGGATGAAAGATGTAGGGCTCGCCGGTTTTGCGAAACTGTCCGGCATGCATCGCCGCGCCATAATCATGGGCTTTGCGGACCTGCTGGATGTCATCGTCCGGCAGATAAGACTCCAGCAGGCTGACCAGCGCGTCGATTCCGAACTCGCGGGTGATCCTCGAAGTCCGAAATGCCGTATTGAGTCGTCGAATGACCGGTATTTCCATGAGTCCGAGTATAGCCTCCAAAAAAAAAGCTCTGATGCGTGAGACATCAGAGCCTGATTCGTGGTTCTTGCCGGCCGGCTTAGTCGGTGCCGATTTCGATGTTCGACAGATCGACCTTCAGGGTCGGCACTGGTGGCGGATCATCCTCGTTCAGCACTTCAAGACCGGTGAGCTCGTCCGCCACTTCACGCAGCGCCACCACGGTGGACTTGTGGGTGCCCCACGGCACTTTGGAGTTCGCGCCTCGTGCCAGCTGCCGGGCGCGCTTGGAAGCGACCAGGGTCAGATCAAACTGATTGTTGATATGTTTAAGGCAGTCTTCGACGGTGACTCGTGCCATTGTGCAGATATCCAGTAGAACGAACCGGCCATTGTAATGTGCCGGATCCGATCACGCCAGCAATTCCGCCACCAGGGCCTCATGATCCCCCGCCTCGCAGCCGGGCAACGGCCGCCCCAGGCAAATCGCCAGCAACTGCTCCACCGCAAGCTCCAGCCGGTCATTCACCAGCACGAAATCGAACTCGTCGTGGTGGGCCATTTCCGATTGAGCCTGGGTCATGCGCGCCGCGATCACCGCCTCGTCATCCTGTCCCCGACCCTGCAGACGCAGACGCAGGGACTCGCGTGAAGGCGGCAGGATGAAGACGCTCACGCAGTGCTGCGGCAGACGCGCCTTCACCTGCCGCGCCCCCTGCCAATCGATGTCGAGGAACACGATCTCGCCCCGCGCCAGAGCCTCCTCGGTGGCGGCCAGACCGGTCCCGTAATGCCTGCCGAACACCTCGGCATGTTCGAGCATCTCACCTTGCTCGGCCATCGCCAGGAAATCCTCAGGCGCAACAAAATGATAATCGACCCCGGCGCGCTCGCCCTTGCGCGGTGCGCGGGTGGTGTAGGAAACGGAAAAACCAGCCCGTCGGCCCTGTGCCGTCAAGGCATCGATCACAGCATGGGCCAGAGTCGTCTTGCCCGCTCCGGAAGGCGCCGACAGGACGATCAATACGCCGGGGGCGCGGGGTTCAGACTTCATGTATGCCAGCTCTTTGATAAGTGCCGGAGAGAACTCTTCCGGCCCGGGTTGCGACCAGTTCCGGCGCCGAGTCTAGCAAACCGGCCGGAGCAGCCACGGCGCGTCTGCGACTGGCGCGATCCTCCGGCGCCGGACTGCGGCCGCGAAGCGATGCCATTTCATGGCACTATCCGAATCCCATCAACAGCTTGGAACCCTGCCGTGTCCCTGCTACAACGCTATGTCATTCGCCCAAGCCAGGGCGTTCGGGATGCCTACATGGGCATCGGCGGCCTGCTGCTGATTCTGGCCGTGATTGCATTCGCCGGCGCCGACTTCACCTTTGATGAGGAACGCCGCCGGCTGTTGCGCCCGATTGGCATGGCTCTGGGTCTGTTTGGCGCCCTGTGCTGGGGTCGCGGCTCGGTGGCGCCGCGCGACTGACGGTGGCCAGCGCCCTTGACGGTTTCATGACTTCGACCTTGGTGAAATGAACGCAAGAACGGTGGGAGACCGACATGAATGCCATCAAAATTACCGAAGTGGTTGCCAATGGAGGCTCAAGCTGTGCCTTTAAAGGCAGCGACCACACCCTGGGCATCGCCCACAGGGATGCAAGCGGCCACTGGCTTCTGCATCTGCAGACCGGATTGGAACTGCTTTGCGAAGATTTCGACGACATGCGCTACAAGATTCTGGCTGCCCTGCCCGGGCAATCAGCATACTTCGAGCGCCGCAGAATCCAGCCACGTGCGCGCGTGCACGCGCGCCGCTGCGCCTGATCCGGCACTGCCACAGCAGCCGCACGGCACCTGCGCAGCCGCCCGGCCCACAGACCCACGGCCATGAACGGCGGCAAACCCTGGGCGAGCGTGCCGATTCAGGAGTGCGGCGAGCCGCTGGAGACCTTGCCTGACACCTGCTTTGCCCGCGTCAGCCCCCATCCTTATCAAAGTCTCGGCGCACCCTATGGCGACTGCGCGCCGTATCAGCTACGCCGCGGCGTGCTGCGCGCCCTCGAGAACGCCCAAAGCGATCTGCAACAAAGTCATCCCGACTGGCGCTTCCTCATTTTTGACGCCTACCGGCCCAATGCGGTGCAGCAGTACATGGTCGACAAGACCTATCACGGCCTGCGGCAGCAATGCCCCGAACGGCCGCCGCAAGCGCTCTGGAACGAGGTCTACCGCTACTGGGCCCGGCCCAGCGACGATCCCGCCCAGCCTCCTGCGCACAGCACCGGCGCGGCCATCGACCTGAGCCTGATCGATGCTGCAGGCGGGGAAGTCGACATGGGTACGCCAATCGACGAGTTCAGCCCTCGGGCCGCGCCGGACTTCTTCGCCGCAGACCACTCCCCCCAGGCGCCGCGACAGCATCGCAACCGGCTGATTCTGCGCAAGCACCTGGCGGCGCAGGGCTTTGCTCAGCACCCGCACGAATGGTGGCACTTCAGCCTCGGCGACCAGCTCTGGGCCTGGCAGCTGCGCGCCGGTGGCCAGCCCGACTGCATGGCCCGTTACGGCCGCGCCGATCTCGTCTGAACTGAGCACCCCACCGGACCCCACCGAGCATTAAACTGCAGAGAATTTCCCCGGCTGAGCCCAACATGCTTGAACAAGACATCAATGACGACATCGTGACCCTGCGCATGGCCCATGGCAAAGCCAATGCCGCCGACATCGAGTTCCTCGCCGCGCTGGAAAACAGGTTCCTGGAACTGGCCGATGCGCGCGCGGTGATTCTCAGTTCCAGCGGCAGCATGTTCTCCGCCGGCGTCGATCTGGCCCGCATGATCGAGGGCGGACAGGCCTATGCGGCAAAATTCATTCCCATGCTCGATCGGGTCCTGCGCGTAATGTTCGAATTTCCCGCCCCCCTGGTCACCGCGGTCAATGGCCACGCCATTGCCGGCGGCTGCATGTTCGCGCTGACCGGTGATTATCGCCTGATGGCACGCGGCAAGGGCCGCATCGGCGCGCCGGAACTCATGGTCAGCGTGCCTTTCCCCTCCGCCCCGCTGGAACTGCTGCGCTTTGCACTGCCGCCCCAGGTCCTGCAAAAGCACATCTATACCGGCGAGACGCTGCTGGCGGATGCCGCACAAAGCCAGGGCTTCGTGGACGAGGTGACGGAAGCCGACGGCCTGATGGAGCGGGCCACAACCATGGCCCGCCATCTCGCCCGGATTCCGGCCAGAAACTTCCGGCTGAACAAGCAGATGCTGCGAGACACCACGGTGCAGCGCATGCTTGCCGGCGAGAAAGATCACAATCCGGCCATCTATGCACGCTGGGCGGAAGCCGAAACGCTCGATGGCATCAAGGCCTATATGGCCCGTCTGGCGGGCTGAGCGCGGCCATGCGCGTGTTCGGCGACGCCCGCTCCGGCAACTGCTACAAGGTCATCCTGACCTGCCGCCTTCTCGGCCTGACCCCGCACTGGGAAACCCTGGATCTGCTCGCGGGCGAGACCCGCCAGGCGGATTTCCTGGCCCTCAATCCGGCCGGCAAAGTGCCGCTGCTGCAACTCGATGATGGTCGCGTACTGACCGAATCCAACGCGATCATCCAGTACCTGGCACGGGATTCCGAACTGCTGCCGCAGGATGCCTGGCAGCAGGCGCAGGTCTTGCAGTGGCAGTTCTGGGAACAGTACAGCCATGAGCCCTATATCGCGGTGGCGCGCTTTATCCGCCGCTATCTGGGCCTGCCGGAGGAGCGCAGGGCGGAATACCGGGCCCTGCAGCCCAGTGGGCATCAGGCACTGGCCCTGATGAACGACCATCTCGAATCGCGCAGCTACTTTGTCGGCGAGCGTTTCAGCCTCGCCGACATCAGCCTGTATGCCTATACCCATGTAGCCGACGAAGGCGGCTTCTCCCTGCAGGACTACCCCCATGTGCGGTCCTGGTTGAAACGGGTCGCCGGACGGCCTGGCCATGTCCCGATGGCGGCCTGAACGCCGCCACCGGCCAGAGAAGATCAGAAGCGCAGCAGCACCGCCCCCCAGGTCATGCCGCCGCCAACCCCTTCCAGCATCACCAGCTGACCCGGCTGCACCCGACCATCGCGCACCGCCGCATCCAGGGCCAGCGGCACCGAGGCGGCCGAGGTATTGCCGTGCCGGTGGACGGTCGTGACGACCCGCTCATCCGGCACACCGAGCTTGCGTGCCATGGCCTGAATGATGCGCAGGTTCGCCTGATGCGGAATGAACCAGTCCAGATCCTCGCCACGCAGGCCATTGTGCTCCAAGGCCTCCAAGGCCACCTCATGCAGCACCCGCACGGCCAGCTTGAACACCGCCTGCCCATCCATTTCCAAAAACGGATGACCGGTCATGCGCCCGCTGGACAGGCTCGCAGAGACGCGCAGAATATCTGCATGGGCGCCGTCCGCATGCAGATGCGCCGACATCACCCCGGGCCCGGTCGAACGTTCCAGCACCACCGCACCGGCGCCATCGCCGAACAGCACACAGGTTCGCCGGTCATTCCAGTCGAGAATGCGCGAGAACACCTCGGCGCCCACCACCAGGGCCCGGCGGTGCTGGCCATTTTGAATCAGGGCATTGGCCGTGGCCAGCGCGTAGATGAATCCGGTGCACACCGCCTGCACGTCGAAAGCGGCCCCTTGGCGCACGCCGAGCTTGGCCTGCAGCAAACAAGCCGTGGATGGAAACACCATATCGGGCGTCGTCGTCGCCACGATGATGAGATCGATGTCCTCCGGCCCCAGGCTGCCGGCCGCCAGCGCGGACCGCGCGGCCTTGAGCGCCAGATCCGAGGTCATCTCACCGTCCGCGGCGACATGGCGCGCCTCGATCCCGGTCCGTGACACGATCCACTCATCCGAGGTTTCGACCGCCGTTTTCAGATCGGCATTGGTCACAACGCGCTCGGGCAGATAGCTGCCGGTGGCGACGATTCTTGCGTGCTGCATGCGCTGTCCTATTCACGTTTTCTTTGCCAGTTGAACGGGATCATAAATCAGCAGGCCCAAGGAGACCTTTAATCATGCAAATCACCGAAAGCACACTGGAAAAGGCGGTTTTTCGCCTGCTGCGCGAACACGAGCTGGAACCCCATGCCTCGATCCCTTTTCGCGAACTCCAGGGCCTGTGGGCGTACACCGGACTGCGTCAGGGCGATTTACGTGACGCGCTGCGCATCATGTTCGACAAGAATTACGTCGATTTCGAGAACAACGGCGACGGCCTCGCGGTGGTCATCACGCCGACCGGCTACCAGCATGCACAGGAAAGCGAACTGCGCCTGAGCAGCCTGCTTGCCGACGCCCGTGACAAGGTCACCCTGCGGCAGGCGGGGAAGCGCTACCATGCCCCGCCTCATGATATGCCGGGGCGCAAGCTGGAGCGCAGCGCCGACCAGCAGCAAGCCAGCTCGGTCAAGATGTAGGCGACGCAGAGGCCGAGAAGCACGGGGTTGAGAGTCGGATCCAGCGGCTTAGGGCCTGGACCGGAAGCCGTACAGCGGGCACAATGGCGGGCTGATCCACGCGTGGCGCGAGCTTGATCCGCCGCCCCCGAATCCGACACCATGCTCAAGAACCTGCTCAGGAGATTTTCCATGCCCACCGCAACCGCCCGCCACATCCTGGTGGATTCCGAAGCCAAGTGCCTCGAACTCAAACAGAGCATTGCCGACGGCGCCGATTTTGCGGCCGTGGCCCAAGCCAACTCCAGCTGCCCTTCGGGCAAATCCGGCGGCGATCTCGGCAGCTTCCGTCAGGGCATGATGGTGCCCGAATTCGACGAAGTGGTCTTCCGCGACGAACTCAATACCGTGCATGGCCCGATCAAAACCCAGTTCGGCTATCACCTGCTGGAAATCACCAGTCGCGACAGCTGAAGGCGTGAGTGGCCTCGAAGCGCAGATCGTTGACCTGCAGACCCGGGTGGCCTATCAGGACGATACCCTGCAGCAACTCAACGACGTGATCGCCGCTCAGCAGCAGCAAATCGAACGCCTGACCCAGGCCATCCAGCGCCTATCGGAACAGATGCGTGACTGGCGCGAACATGGCGTGGTCGGCGGCGACGACGCGCCACCGCCGCACTACTGAGCCACCGAACCGGCGCAAGACCACCCTTGCGCAGAAGGCTGGGCCTCAGCCCGGATCGCGCTGCAGCAGCTCCGCCAGCTGGTTCTCCAGCTGGCGGATACGCGCCTCCAGCGCATCCAGGCGACTGCTGTCGCCAGATCCGCGGACAGGCGCATCCGCCACCGCCGGGATCGCATCTTCGCCGCACAGCAGATGGGCGAATCGCTCTTCCTTGCGACCGGCATCACGCGACAAGGACTTGACCAGGGGCTGCGCCCGATCGGCCAGATCCTCCAGCGCCTGACGCACCCCATCCAGATCCTCCGGCCCCTTCAGGCTGGCGGCATGGGCGCGCAGCTCGGCCAGGGTTTGCGGGCCACGCAACATCAGCGCGACCAAAACGGCCTGGGTGTGCGGCTTCAGCAGCAGTTGATGGGTGAAACGATGCCGCCATTTCGCCACCCTCGCGCCATGCTCATCGGCCGCCAGTTCGTGATCGCGCAGGTCCATCAGGGCCGCACCGACCTGCGCCTCGCTGAGCTGCATCACCGGATCGCGACAGTTCTTCTGATTGCAGGCGGCCATCAAGGCATTCACCGTCATCGGATAATACTTCGGCGTGGTCAGGGATTTTTCGACCAGGGCCGCCAGCACGCGGGCCTGGTCCAGGCTCAGAATCAAATCATTCATCGATGGCATTCCGCTCTCAAGACCCGACCAGTGTACGTCGGCTCAGGACTTCAAGGGCAGACGAACGGCGCCTCCCGCGGACGCCTGTTCCAGCTGGCACGAAGCCTCCGCGCCAGGCGCCGGATTCCGCTACAGGACAGATCGAGCATAATGAGCGGGGGCTGGGGGCGGCCGAAGGCGCCCGGCCGGCGCGGCGGGATGTGGATCGGGGGCATGCGATGGACGGGAACGACGGCACACGCTGGCGGGCGATCGAAGACCTATTGGATGAAGCGCTGGATCTGCCGGCCGCACGGCGCGAGGCCTTCGTGCGCAACCGGGCGGGCGCGGACCCGCAGTTGGCGCAGCGGGTACTGCAGCTGCTCGCAGCAGAACAGGCGGCTGGCGAGTTCATGGAAACCGGCCCCTGTGCGGCGGCGCCCGAAGCCCACGAGCCCACCGTGCTCAGCGGCCAGATCGGCCCCTGGAAAATCGAGGCCCTGCTCGGCCGCGGTGGCATGGGCGAGGTGTATCGCGCCAGCCGTGCCGATGGTCAGTTCGAACAGCGCGTCGCCCTGAAGCTTCTGCATCCCCACCGCAATGCACAGGCACAGCGTCTGCAGAGCGAACGCCAGATCCTGGCCAACCTGAACCACCCGCACATCGCCCGCCTGATCGACGGCGGCATGACCGCCGACCAGCGCCCTTACATGGCCATGGAACTGATCGAAGGCCGGGATCTGAAAACCCATTTGAGCGTGACGAAACCGAGCCTGGAAGCGCGCCTCGAGCTGTTCCGCAAGCTTTGCGATGCCGTGAGCTATGCCCATGGCAATCTGATCGTGCATCGCGACATCAAACCGGAAAACATTCTGATCGACGAGCATGGCGAACCCCGGCTACTGGATTTCGGCATTGCCAAGCTCTTCATGGCCGATGAAGCCCTCGAGCAGAATCAGACCCAGGCTCTGGCGACGCCAAATTTCGCCGCCCCCGAACAATTCGGCGGCGGCGCCATCACCACCCGCACGGATGTCTACGGCCTCGGCGCAACGCTGTATTTCCTGCTCTGCGGCAAGCCGCCACTGGATCTGAGCGGCGCCAGCCTGCCGCAGCTGCTGGACCGTTTGCAACATGCCGAACCACCGCCGGCCAGCACCCAAACGCCTGACGTCAAGGTGCATCCCGATCTGGATGCGATCTGCGCCAAGGCCATGCACAAGGATCCGGCACAACGCTATGCCAGCGTCGAGCGACTGGCCGCCGACCTGGACCGCCATCAGTGCCACCAGCCCATCCTCGCCCGGCCACCCAGCCTGAGCTACAGGCTCGGACGATTTCTGCTCCGCCACCGGCTTGCCGCGACTGCGCTGAGCGCGATCGCCCTGAGTCTGAGCCTGGGCCTCGCCGCCACCGCCTGGCAGGCCCAGGCGGCCGCCACCCAGCGCGATCAGGCCCGCCGCGATGCCGCCCGGCTGAGCGCGATGCAGGCCGCCACCCTGCGCCTGTTCAAGAGCGCCGCGAGCGAAGCCGGCGAGGCTTCGGAATCGGCGCGCGCCCTGTTCGTGCGGGCGGCGGCGCACATCGAAACCGAGTTCCACACGGATCCGGTCACGGCCGGCGGACTGATGCACATGCTGGGCCAACTGCTACTCGAAACCGAGGACTATGCGCAGGCGCGAGAGCTGCTGGAACGGGCGAGATCACGGCTGAACCCCGACACGCAGGCACAGGAACTGGCGAGCATCCAGCTTGATCTCGCCCATATCGCCTATCGGGATGGCGACCTGGACCAAGCGCGCCGGCTGCATGCCCAGGCCGGGGCGATCTGGCAGCGCGACCCGGCGCAATACCGTTCGGAGCAGATCTGGGGCGCAACCCTGGCCTCGCAGATCGCCCGCGCGGATGGCGACCCGGCACGCGCGGTCACCATTCTGCGCGAGGCGGTCGCATCGGCCCGAACGCACTGGGGCGCCAATCACCAGGAAACCGGGATCGTGATGATCAATCTGGCGGCGGCGCACTACTACAACAACGATCTGCCGGCGGCGCTTGCCAGTTGCGCCGCCGCCTGGTCGGTCTGGCAGGCCAATGGCCAGACTCGATCTCCGGATGCCCTGAACCTGCTTGCCAACTGGGGGCTGTTCGCCCTGCGCCAGGGCGACCTGCAGGAAGGCGAAAAGCGTCTCGCCGAAGCCCTGGAACTGCGCACCGAGCTGTATGGCGCCTCCGCCGCCCAGGCCACCCTGATGAAGAATCTCGGCCTGGCCCATCGCCTCAACGGCAGGCGCAATGCCGGCATGCGCCTGCTGGAGCAGGCGGAATGGATGGCCCGCGAATACGCCGGCGCCGGTGGCCGCCTGCATGCCAGCGCGGCTTATGCGCTGGCCCGGGCCCTGATTGAAGATGGCGCAAGCCAGGAGGCGGGCGTGCTGCTCGCCGACGCGCTGGCAGCCGGCACGAACAAATCGCACAAATGGCAGCCATTGAACCAGATTCTGGCGGCCAGCCTGGATCTGGATTCTCCTGCCCAGGCGGTCGAGGCGCGCCTGACCGCAGGGCTGGCAAGCCTGCGCGCGCAGGGCAAGAGCGCGCTCAGCGAGTATGCCGATGGCCTTGCCCTGTACGCCGAATGGCTACAGCACCCGCAACGCCTGCCGGCGGCCTTGCGAGCCATCGAAGAGGCCCTGGAACGCAAGCGGCAGGCCCGCCACCCGGCGCATTTCGAAGTTCTGCTGATGCAGGCGACCAAGGCGGATCTGCTGGCCCGATCCGGCGCCCGCTCGGCAGCGCGTGAACTCTGGCAGCGCAGCCTGAATCTGGCGGACCGGACGGTCGGCCCGGGACACCCGATCCATCAGCGCATCCGCGCCCTTCAGCTCTGAAGCGCGTCGTAGAGCCAGGCCCTGGCCTTGACCCAGTCCCGCCGCACGGTGCGCTCATTGACCCCCAGGGCTTCTGCGGTCTCGGCATCCGAATAGCCGCTGAAAAACCGGCATTCCACCACTTGAACCAGGCGCGGACTGAGCTCGGCCAGACGCTTGAGCGCCTCGTCCAGGGCCAGCATCAGGTCCGCGTTTTCATCCGGATCCACCGGCATCAGACCCAGACTGGTGTCATCCAGGGAAACCGGACGAACCCCGCTGCCGCGCTTTTCCGCCTGCGTTGCCCGCGCCCGATCAACCAGCACCTGGCGCATGGCCGCCGCCGCGGTATTGAGAAAATGCGCCCGGCTGGCAAAGCCCTGCATGCGCGCCAGCTTGAAGAATGCCTCGTTGACCAGCACCGTGGTGGAAAACGTCTGCCCCGCCACCAGCTTGCGGCGCTCCCAGTGCGCCCGCTTCTTGAGCTCCGCGTACAGCGCCTGATACAGGGCAGCAGCCCCCTGGCTGGTCAATTCGCCCACCGCGCCTTGCTCCACCATCGTGCACCTCCCATTTTTTCTTTTCGCTCATTACAACGCGATGGCTCCGACCTGTCCATGGCCGCCTGCGGTCCTGCTATGATCCGCCCCCGCTTTTTGCAAACTGCCTTGATCCATGTGGTTTAAAAATCTCTGCGTTTTCCGTCTCGCCACGCCCTGGTCCATCGCACCCGGCGCGCTGGATGAAATCCTGCAACGCAAGCCCCTGCTGCCTTGCAGCGGCCAGACCGCGCTCAGTCGCGGCTGGGTTCCGCCACGCGCGGAAGATGGCAATCTGGTGGAAGCGCTGGTGCCGCATCTGCTGATCGCGCAGGGCACCGAGGAGAAAATTCTGCCCGCCTCGGTGGTCAATCAGGAAGCCAAGGAACGCGCCCTGCGTTTCGAGGAACAGCGCGGCTACAAACCCGGCCGCAAGCAGATGAGCGACATCAAGGATGAGGTCACCCTCGACCTGATGCCGCGCGCTTTCGTGCGGCGCAAGCAGGTGCGCGCCTGGATCGACACCGAGGAACGCTGGCTGGTGGTGGACACATCCACCGCAGCGGCGGCGGAAAACCTGATCGAACACCTGCGCGCCACGGTTGACGGCCTGCCCTCCATCGCCTTGGTCGAGCCCAACCTCGCCCTGTCCGCCACCCTGACCGAATGGCTGGCCAAGAACAGCGCCCCGGGCCGCTTCGAGATCGAAGATGAATGCGAGCTGGTCGGCAGCGAGGAAACCAAGTCCACCGTGCGCTACCTGCGTCATCCACTGAATACCGAGGAAATCCGCAAGCACATCGCGGCCGGCAAGCGGGTCAGCAAACTTGCCCTGTCCTGGAATGACAAGCTGTCTTTCGTGCTGCATGACACCGTGCAGATCAAGCGCCTGAAGTTTCTCGACATGGAAGCCGATGATGCCAATGGCCAGGATGCCGATGCAGAACAGCAGTTCGAAATCGATTTCACGCTGATGAGCAGCGAGCTGCGCGTGATGCTGAGCGAACTTTGCGCCATGATTGGGGCCGAAACTTCGGAGTAGAACATCATGGACAAGGCTGAGCGGCTGCTGCAGGCGCATTTGGATTTCGAACTGAACCGCTGGACCGGGAAAACTTGTGCCGCCGATTTGCAAGCGCTGCTGGATCAGCTCTGGTCCTGGGCCGAGAACACCAGCCTGCAACAACTGCTGGACGCCGACACCGCGGTGGATACCACGCTGCGCTGGATCGATGACTGGTATCTGCCGGATACCGTGACCCTGCTGATCGGCACCTTGACCAAGCGCCTGATCCACCTGCCCATCAACGAAGCCACCCGGGTTGGCGACGTGGTCGATGAGCAGCTGTTTGAAGCCGCTGTTGATCTCGTCGTCGAACTGGAAAGACTGCGCGAAAGCCTGATCCAACGCGCCACCGAAAGCCCGATCTACGCGATGCTGATTTCCAATGTGCTGTACAGCGGCATTCGCGATTATCTGACCGGTGAGAATGCGGTCACCAGCAAGGTGCCTGGCATGTCTTCGCTGCTCAGCAAGGGCGCCTCGGCGCTGAACAAGCGCATGCCCGGCCTGGAGACCGCAATCGAGGACCGGCTGCGCAAATACATCAGCAACAACGCGCAGAAAAGCATTCGCCTGAGCCAGAAATTTCTCCTCGAATCGCTGACCGAAGAACAGATCCGCCGGCTCGCCGATCAGATCTGGGACCAGGGTCAGCACACCCAGCTGACCATCAGCGCCATGGTCAGCGACGACGAAATCGACCGCCTGGTCAGCTTCGGACTGGCGATCTGGCAGGACCTGCGCCAGAGCAGCTACATCCATGAACTCATTCGCGAAGGCATTTACGGATTTTACGACGGCTATGGCAGCGAAAGTCTGCAGGTCCTGCTGGAGCATATGGGCCTGAACCGGGCCGGCATTGGCAGCGAGATGCAGACCCTTCTGCCCGGTCTGCTGCAGAACGCCCACGCCACCGGCTTGCTGAAAACCTGGCTGGAGCCCCGCCTGAAGGCCTTTTACGATTCGGCGGCCTGCCGCAGCCTGCTCGACGCCTGAATCAGACCTGAATCAGACCTGAATCAGGCCTGCATCAGGTCTGAATCTGATCCTGCAGCCAGGCCACCAGACGGCGTTCCAGCCAGAAGTCCAGGGCTCCCCGTGGACCCGCACCGATAAATCCAACATGGCCGCCATGGCTGGCCAGTTCCAGACGGACGCCAGGCGCCAGATCGGCCGCTGCGGGCACGATCTCCGGACGCATGAACGGGTCATCCTTGCTATGTACGATCAGGGTCGGCTTGCAAATCTGCCGCAGATACGGTCGACACTGAGTCCGGACATAGTAATCACGCGCGCCCGAAAACCCGTTCAACGGCGCCGTCCAGGCTTCATCGAAGACCAGAAAGTCCGGCGCCGCCAGCGTGCTGACGAGATTCACCCGTGCGGGCAGGACAACCCTTGCCGCCTTCAATTGCGCGGCCTGCTTCAACTGCCCCAGCAGACGGCGCTGGTAGATCCGCGAGAAGCCCTCGCGCATGCGCAGCGCGCAGGGTTCAAGTTCGAATGGCACGCTGGCCGCGGCGACGAGGTCAGCCGGATAATCCTGGCCTGCCTCACCGGCCGCCTTGAGCACCACATTGCCACCCAGTGACCAGCCCACCGAGGCGATTGGCGAATCCGGGCACTGACGACGCAAACGGTGCAGCAAGGCGAGCAGATCGCCGGTATCCCCCTGGTGGTAGGCCTGCGGCAAACGATTGGGCTCTGCCCCGGCGCCACGCAACTGCAGCATGACCCCACCCCAGCCCTGAAGCTGCAATTGACGGGCGGTGGCTCGCAGATACTTGGATTCGAAGCCACCGGTCAGGCCATGCACCAGGACCGCGATCGGCGCGCCATTCTCCGGCCGCGCAAACCAGCCCAGGTCGATGAAATCTCCATCCGGCAACTCCCAGCGCTCGCGCTCGAAACACAAGGCTGGGGTCGGCCGGATCAGAGCCGGCAGCAAGGTCTGCAGATGCGCATTCATCAGCATGGGATGGGCACGGAAATCCGCCGCCACGATGCGTCCTTCTGAGCTCAACGCAGACTGCTCACGCCCGGTCCAGTGGCGCCGGCGTCAGCGCACGACGAAACTTCCGCCAGGCGAAGTACGGGCCGGGATCGGTTTTTCGTCCGGGTGCAATGTCGCAATGCCCAACGATGCGCTCCGCGCTGATCTGCGGATACCGGCGGCGCAACAGGCGCGTCAGCCGCAGCAACTGCCGGTACTGGGCCTGCGTATAGCCGCCCGCATCCGTGCCTTCAAGCTCGATTCCGATCGAAAAGTCGTTGCAGGACGGGCGTCCCTGAAAACTCGACACCCCGGCATGCCAGGCTCGTAGATCAAAGGGCACGAACTGGATCATCTGCCCGCCTCGGCGGATGAACAGATGCGCGGAAACACGCAACTGATGGATTTCCGCGAAAAATGGATGCGCCGCGGCGTCCAGCTGATTGCGGAACAGCTGCTCGACCGCAGGGCCGCCGAATCGCCCCGGCGGCAGGCTGATGCCATGAATCACCAGCAGACTGATGTCCGCAGGATCCGGGCGGGCATCATGGTTCGGGGAAAGGCACTGGCGAACGCCGGTGAGGCAGCTGCGCGAATCAATTCTCATCGACGAAGTCTGCGATGCAATGTGGGCGGCCGCAAGCCTGGAGCCCGCCATCGGCGAGCGGCTGCAGTTCCTGCCAGCGTGCCGCCAGGCCACCAGCAAAATCAAGAAGCTCAAAGACTTGCGGGCGACCCGCAGCGGCGGGATGCGCCAGGCTCAGCACATGCTCATCCAGTTGCCACTGCCAGAAGCCATCTGGCGCCGCAGGGTTGCGCCAGCCCTGCCCGGCCCAGGCAAATGGGGGCAGGCTCGCAAAACCGCTGACGCCGCTGCCCAGCGCCTTGCTCCAGGCCTCCCGCGCCGACCACAAGCACAGGCTTTGCCTGGCGCGCTCATCCGCCGGCAGCGTGGCCAGCCCATCGCGCTCTTCAGCGGCGAAAAACCGCGCAGCCAGGGCCTGCCAGCGGACCCTTCGCGACCGCTGCTCCACATCCACACCGACCGCTTGCCCGGCCAGCGCCACGACCACACAGCCCGCCGTGTGGCTCAGGCTGAAATCCAGGCCGCCTGCCGGCTGATCCAGCACCGGCTTGCCGGACGGCGAAGACGCCAGCACGACATGAGCTGGCTGGATTCCCAGCGCCCTTGCCAGGACCCAGCGCCGCAGACTCCAGGCCAGCGCGCGCTGACGCCGGCCTTCACCGTGCGCCATGGATGCCAGCACCTTGCGCTCCGACGCGGTCAACAAGAGCGCGCTTTCCGCAGCCAGCGCGGCGACCGACGAGCGACAGACCCAGACCTGAATGTCGCCGGGCGTCATTTCAGAAATAGTGAAACAGGGTGAAGCCAAGCTGCTCTCCCGCCGGCGCGAAATGGCGCGCGACCTCCATCCGCAGACCCCAGGCCGCCCCGAACTGCCATTGCTGACGCAGGGCAAGCTGGCGCAGATGGGACTTCAGCCGCGCGCGCTCATCCGCCGTCCCGGCCTGCATCAGCAGGCCGAGGCCGCGCCCCTCAATGTGCCAGTCCCAGCGCTCGCCCCAGCGCCCCTGAACCCCCATCAACAGACCTCCGGCCAGTCCCCGCTCCGCATCCAGCGCGCCCCCGAGCAGGCCACGCACCTGTCCCATCAGCCAGAGCAGCACCCCCGGCGCGGGCGCCCAAGCCCCGCCCAAGCTGCCCTGCGCGAAGATCATTCCGTGCCCATCAGGCCCATTGCGCGCATAGCCCTGATCAAGAATCCAGGACCAGGGCTTGAAAAACGCATCGCGCGGGCTGCGCGACTCGATCCGCAACAGGCTCAGTTCCTGCAGGCGCAGTTGCTGCTGGCGCAAACTGAAACGCACATCCAGAACTGCAATGCCCTGCCCGTCGACATAGCCGGGCGATGCATCCAGCACATCGTGCATGACCGGGCGCCAGGCCAGTTGCAAGGCCGGCGAGCCCCCGCGCCGAAGCCCCGCGCCCAGCCCGACACGCTGGCCTGCCTGCGCCTGTTCCGGCGCGGCGGGCGCGGCGATCTCGGCAAACGCCTCGCCCGCCGGCAGACGACTTCGCCAGCGCAGCATCTGCCGCGCCAGCCGCTGCAGGCGGACGGAGTCCAGCAGCCCATCCACACCATTGATCCAGGCCCGGTTCTTGAGTTGATATGCCGTCCAGTCATGCGCGAGTTCGGCCAGCTGGATCTGATCGCGCAGGGGCAGATTCAGGGGCAGCGGCGGCTCGGCTGCGGCCGGCTGCAGCAGATGCAGCAGCTGCGCGCGCAGGGCGGGTGCAAGCCCGGCAATGCGCGCACTGAGCAGCGTGTGCACGGCCGGGCGGTAATCAACGGACGCCACCAGATTCTTCTCATGCAGCCGGCGGATGGTGTCCACCGGCGCCACCCACAGGCCGAAGCCAGCGCTCAGATCCAGATCCGGCCGCGCCACGTCCAGCAGGGCCAGCAGCTGAAAACTGCAGTTTTCATCCAGAAAGAAATAGTCGAAGGCGGCCTCGCGCAATTCCCAGAGATGCGCGAGCAAGCGATCGATCTCGGCTGGCGCAAGCTTCAGCCGGTACTCCCAGAGATCGCGATTCTCGATGCGCGCGTACTCCTCCACCTTGGCGTAATAGGGATATAGCCCGAAACGCCCGGCAAAACCGCCGGTCAGCCCCTTCCAGGCGAAATCCAGATCCTGCACGCCATCGGACTGCGCCGCAAAATTGACCGCCCAGGCCAGCAGAGGGCTGCCGTGGGCCTCTTCGCCATCCAGGCGCAGCAGGGTATGGCCGAACATCGAAGACGGATTGTTCAGATAGGCCGAAGCGAAAACCAGGGTGATCCGGGTGCTCGCCAGTTGCTGTCGCCAGACCTCGAATGCCGGGCATTCCGGTGCCGGCCAGGCGCTCGCCCGGGCCGGCAAGACGCTGCGCAGATAACCGGCACGAGCGGGAAAACGACACTGGAAGGGCGTCTGACCCGGCCGTTCTGCCGCCAGCGCCGCCAGGCTCGCCGTCAACTCCAGAACGGGATCTGACGCCCCATCCGGCGCCAGAAAGAAGGCCTCTGTATCGATGCGACTGCGACCACCACCGGGCGGCAGATGCAGAAGGCGCTGCCAGAGCGGGTGCTGCGCCAGCAGTGCGTGCGCCGCATCCGTTTCCTGCGCCGCGGCTGCGCAAGGACCGGCGCCCGCCAGCAGCACCATGCCAGCGCATACAAGCGGCCCAAGCCGGCGGCGCCACCGGCCGCCGCGCCTGCCCCTCGAAGCCGTGCGGGCAGGGGGACACAAGAGACTGCGTGGTCTGTCGGCCAAAACTAGAAACTTCTCTGCAGTCGCAAGCTCAAACTTGCATCGGCTTGCTGTTCGAATTCCAGCCGCATGGCCCACTGCCCAGAGAGGGGATAGGCCAGACTCGCCGCGACCCGGGTGCTTGGTCTCGCAAACTTGAAGTCCTGCAGGCGGCTGACCCGCAAAAGGGCGCCCAGACCGCGCCTCAGATACAGCAGATTCAGTTCCGCTCCCAGCTGCGGCGCCAGGCCGCGACTGCCCAGCCGGCCCAGCAGCAGGCCGCTGAAGGCCAGATTCGGCAGGACTTCCCAGCTCCGCCCCCAGCCCCCTTCGGCGAACCATTCCAGGCATTCATCGCAACGCCGCGATTCACGCTGCGCCCCGAACCTGAGCCGCCAGGCCGGCTCAAGATCCACCGCCAAAGCGCTCAGAGGCGGAGCGAGTTTGTCGAGTTTGAGCACATCGAACTGGTGCAACGCCCAGGAACCATTGCGACCACCCCCCAATTGCACATCGCCCAGCACCAGCCCGCTGCCGGAAAGATCGGACTGCGCCAGCAGATCCTGATGAAACGCGGTATAGCCAATTGCCGCGACCCCTTCACCCCGGTCCGAACGACCGAAATCGGCATAGATACGCGAGGTTCGCATGCCGGCAGCCGGGCTCGGACGGGCCTGTCGAGGCGGATCTGCAGCGGTTCCGGGCGGCCAGGCCAGACGTTGCCGCAAGACGGCATTCTTGCGCTGCTGCCAGGGCTCAAGCGCCTCTCCTTCCAGCGCCGCCATGCGGTAGTCGACGTATTCGAGCAGGAAATCCAGGGCCAGAACCTGCTGCTCGGCGCTCGCCTCAGCCCATGGATTTGGATCGAAACGCTCCGCGCGCAGCTGCTGGTTCAGCCGACTTTGCATGTCCGGGGGCAAGGCGTCAAAACGCTCATGCAGGCTGCGCTGGGCGGATGGCCAGTAGCGCACGGCCTTGACCAGGTGGCCAGGCGCCGACCGGTCCAGATCATGCAGTCTCTGAAACAGTTCCACCGGCGCATACCAGAGACTGACATCCGTTACGAAATCCTCGCCCAGCACCAGGGCCAGCAGTTCGGCCTGGCGATAGGAGCAGTTCTTGCTCAGGAAGTAGTACTGAAACTCCATCCCCAGCAGTTCACGCAGGTGCAGCACCAGCATCTGCTGCTGCCAGGGGCTGAGCACCAGTTCGTACTCCCAGACATCACGCGATTCGGTGCGTGTGTAGACCTGATCATGGGTGTAGTAATAGCGATCGGAAAACCCGGAAACATAGCCACCGAACAGGCCACGCAACACGTAGACCACGGTCGGCTCGTTCTCGGGCACGGCGGCGCCGAAGTTCACGCTGATATCCAGCAAGCCACGGGTACTGCTCGCGCTGCGGGTATTCATGCGCAACAGGGAATGGCCGAAACTGGAAGCCGGATTGCCAAAATAGCCGCTCACCAGCATCAGGCTGATCGATTGCAGTTCGGCGAGATTGACCCAGGCTTCGAGCCGCGGACAACTTACCGCAGGCAGTGGCCGGGATAACTCGCGGTCCAGCCACATCGCTCTGGCGGGAAAGCGGCAACGGGCATGGGTCTCATCGTCGGATTGCGCAGGCAGGGACAAGGCCGTGATCGTGGCCTGCAATTCGGCCAGCGGATTCTGGCGCCCGTTCGGCGCCAGATAGAAACGCGGATCCGTGACCTCGCCGCGCTGGCTCTCGGTATCAAAATGCAGCAAGCCAAGCCAGACCGGCTCGCGCGCCAGCCGCGCCAGATCCATCGCGCTCGCCTGTTGCGACCACAGGCCCATGCACAGCATCAGCAGCACAAAACACGGACGAAAAAAACGGGCGCCTATGCGCCCGTACTCCATTCCCATTCGGGCGCTACGCGTCCGCACACACCTCGGTATTGCGCTCCACCAGCAGGTACAGGCTTTGCGCCTGGTCATAGCGGGTGATGCCAGAAACCTGCAGGCGCTGACCGAAATCCGTGCGCAAAGCCCCACTGACCGTGGCATGCAGCGCTTCCTCACAGCCGGCCAGATTCAGCAGCGCGGACAGATGCTCGCCCTGTCCCTGCGCAAGATCCGTTTCGACGCTCGGATAGGCCTGAAAGATCAAGGCAGCGGTCTTCGCCTGCCCGCCCTTGCAATTCTCCGGTGACGAAACGTCCGAACTGATCGCCGTGGTGCCCAAATCCCAGGTGACGTTGGTCACGGCCGCAACCGCTTCGTTCCTGGGCGCGATCAGCGCTCCAAGACCACATTCGGTATAGATGTCAGCAAACTCTCGTGCTTGCGCCACGGAGGTCATTGATGCCCCCAGAAAGACCATGCACACCAGCTTTAGCGAATTTCTCATGTTGACTCCCTTGCGTGGTTGATACGACAACACCGTCGCGCGACCAGAACCTCGGCCACCGGCGGCTGTCGCAGGCTAAGATTAGCGCCATTTTTCGCGCCCCGGGCCCGCACCCGGGAAAAATCACGCGTCACTCCATTCGTCAGAGTCCGAAACCATGATGAGATCGTTTCTGCTTGCCACCACCTTGCTGGGGCTCGCCGCCTGCAGCCTCTGGCCGCAGCAGCCGACCACGCCTGAACTGCCCCTGCCGGAAATCGACTACGAGAAATTCGTGCTGGATAACGGCCTGACCCTGATCGTGCATGAAGACCGTCGCAATCCGCTGGTTTCCGTCAACATCTGGTATCACGTCGGCTCCAAGAATGAAGCCCCGGGTCGCACCGGCTTCGCCCATCTGTTCGAGCATCTGATGTTCAACGGCTCGGAAAACTACGACGACGAGTATTTCCGCCCGCTGGAGGCCGCCGGCGCCACCGGCATGAATGGCACCACCAACGCGGACCGCACCAACTACTTCGCCACGGTACCCAGCGCGGCGCTGGATACCCTGCTGTGGCTGGAATCCGATCGCATGGGCCATCTGCTCGGCGCCATCGATCAGGCCAAACTCGACGAACAGCGTGGCGTGGTTCAGAACGAGCGGCGGCAGCGGGAAAACCAGCCTTACGGCAAGGTCTGGAACCTGATCCCCGGCTACAGCTACCCGCAGGGCCATCCCTATGCCTGGCCGACCATCGGCTCGATGGAAGATCTGGATGCCGCGAGCCTGACGGACGTGCATCACTGGTTCAAGACCTGGTACGGCCCTGGCAACGCGGTCATCGTCGTGGCCGGCGACATCAGCCCGCAAGAAGCCCGCAGCAAGGTCGAGCATTATTTCGGCGACATTCCCGCGGGCCCAGCGCTCCAACGCCCCAGCGCCTGGCCGGCGCCGATGCCTGATGACCGTGAGGTCGAGATCGAGGATGCGGTGCCCCAGGCGCGCAGCTACTTCGTCTGGAATGTGGCGCCCAACTACAGCCGCGACCTGGTCCATCTGCAACTGTTCGCCGATGCACTGGCCAATGGCAAGAACAGCCGCCTGTATCAGAAGCTGGTCTATCAGGATCAATCCGCCACCGATGTCGGCGCGTTCGTCCTGGCCCGCGAAATGGGCTCGCAGTTCATGCTCTGGGTCACTGCCAAGGCCGACGCCGATATCGCCGCCCTGGAAGACACGGTGACCAGCAGCCTTGCGCAATTGCTGGCACAGGGGATCAAGGCCGATGAACTGGAGCGCAGTCGAACCGGCATGTACGTCTCGATGATTCGCGGCATGGAAAAGCTGGGCGGCAAGTCCGAACTGCTGGCCAGCGCGCAGGTCCTGAGCGGCCGGCCGGATGCCTGGCGTGACGAACTGGAATGGCTGCAGCAGGCCACGCCGAAAAGCGTCGTCGAGAGCGCCCGCCGCTGGCTGAAGACCGGCCGGCTGCGGCTGCGCATCCAGCCCCAAGCCGCCGGCAAGGCCGCCGCAGCTGGCGCCGATCGCTCAAGCCTGCCCGCCCCCGGCCCCGCAGCCCCCCTGAATCTGCCGCCGCTGCAGCGCAGCACGCTCGCCAACGGGCTGCCGGTGATTCTGGTCGAGCGCCACAATGTGCCGCTGGTCGAGTTCCGCCTGCTGATCGAAGGGGGCTATGCCACCGATCCCAAGGGCCTGGAAGGACTGGCCACCCTGAGCATGAGCCTGCTGGATGAAGGTGCGGGCGCGTTCAATGCCCTGCAACTGGCGGAACAGCTGGAGCGCATCGGCGCATCGATTGGCAGCAGCGCCTCGCTCGATCTGAGTCAGATCCGCCTGTCCGCGGTGAAACCCATGCTGGAGCCGGCCCTGGCCCTGTACAGCGACGTGATCATGCACCCGCATCTGCCACAGGCGGAACTGGACCGGATCCGACCGCGCATTCTTGCCGGAATTGAGCAGGAACGCGCCAATCCCGTGAACCTCGCGCTGCGTGCCCTGCCACCGCTGCTCTATGGTGATGCGCACCCCTACGGCGTGCCGATGACCGGCAGCGGCCGCCCCGAGAGCCTCAAACGGATTTCCCTCGATCACATCCGCGCTTACCACGCCGAACGAATCACCCCGGCGAACGCGCAGCTGCTGGTCGTCGGCGACATCGACATGGCCTCGCTGCTGCCCATGCTGGAACGCTACCTTGGGGCCTGGTCCGCGAGCACCGTCCGCCGTGCGCTCGCCCTGCCGGAAACCCCGCTGCCGGCGCAGCCGCGCATTTACCTGCTTGATCGTCCGGGCGCGCCGCAGACCTTGCTGCTCGCCGGCCATCTGGCGCCGCCCCCGAGCGATCCGCAGGACCTGGCCTTGCGCGCCGCCAATGACGTGTTCGGTGGCCTGTTCACCTCCAGAATCAACATGAACCTGCGCGAGGACAAGCACTGGGCCTATGGTGCGGGCTCGGCCCTGATCGGCGCACGGGGCCAGCGCCCATTCATCGTGTACAGCCGCATCCAGGCCGACAAGACGGTGGCGGCAATGCAGGAAATCCGCCGCGAGCTGGCCGAACTGAAAACCAGCCACCCGATCCGCGCGGACGAACTGGCCGCGGTGGTGAAACAGGAAACCCTATCCCTGCCCGGGCGCAACGAAACCCTTGGTCAGCTGGCCGGCTCGATCAGCCATCTCCTCAATCTGGGCCTGGCCGATGATTACTACAGTCAGCTGGTGCGCCAGATGAACGCGATGAGCCTGAACCAGGCCCAGGCCGGCGCCCGGGCACTGGTGCAGCCCCAGGCTCTGACCTGGATCGTGATTGGCGATCTGGCCCCTCATCGCCAGGCGATCGGCGAACTGGGCTGGGGCGCGGTCAGCGAACTGAAGGCCGAGGATCTGTGATGAACCCCACGATCATGCTGCTCTTGCTTCTCATCCCGGCGCTCCTCAGCGGCCTCTACGTCTGGTGGCAATGGCGTGATGCGGACCGACCGGTGGAAGAAATTCGTGCCTATGCGCATGCTGCCAGCGCCGCCCTGATCCTGCTCAGCCTGTTGCTCAGCCTGGACAACCAGGCGGCCGGCGACGCGCCGCGCCTGCTCGGAATTTTCCTGTGCATCGCCACCGGCATGCTGATGTTCCTGCAACGCCAGCGCCTGCAGAAAAGATCGCGAGCCCTGTTCTGGACCCATCTTGGCTGCACCGGCCTGGTCTTGCTCGGCCTGGGCTGGACCCATGTCTGATGCGCCGGTGGATCCAGCCTGGCTGAATGTCATCCTGTTCGAGCCAGAAATTCCACCCAATACCGGCAATGTAATTCGCCTGTGCGCCAACAGCGGCGCGCGCCTGCACCTGATTCGTCCGCTGGGCTTCGCGCTGGATGACAAGCGCCTGCGCCGTGCCGGCCTCGACTACCATGAATTCGCCGATCTCCAGGTGCATGACAGCCTTGACGACTGCCGGCACGCGCTCGCTGCGCGAAGGATTTTTGCCTGCTCGACCCGCGCCCGCCAGGCTTATGACCAGATCCGCTTCCAGCCCGGCGACGCCCTGCTTTTCGGACCGGAAACGCGCGGCCTGCCACAGGCCGTGATCGATGAACACCCCCCCGAACAAAGGCTGAGAATTCCGCTGCGCCCCGGCAATCGCAGCCTGAATCTCAGCAATGCCGTTGCCGTCATCGTGTACGAGGCCTGGCGCCAGCAAGGATTCCCCGGCGGCCGCTGAAACGGCCGACAAACAAGAATCTTGCCAATTCTGGCCACGAGGCCGTTAAAATCACCGCATGCCCCATCTACCTGCGGACTCATGAAGCACACTCTGGGCCTGAAACTCAGTCAGGGCCTCAGTCTGACGCCTGCCCTGCAGCAGGCGATCAAGCTGCTACAGATGTCGACGCTGGACCTGGAGATGGAAATCCAGCAGGCCCTGGACAGCAATCTGATGCTGGAACGCGAAGAGGGCGACGGGCCTGAACCCGCCGAGGCCGGCGGCCTGGATGCGCAGACCGATGAGCCGGCCGCGCCGGCGGACTCGCGATCAGCCGAAGACAGCGAGAACATCCCGACCGAGCCGGAACTGGACCATGACTGGTCTGATATCTACAGCGGTGGGGAGACCGGCGCAGATCAGGCATTGCATGACTTCCAGCAGGCCAACCTGCATGTGGAAGAGGACCTGAAGAACCATTTGCAGGACCAGGCGGCACTGGAAAATTTCAGCCCGCTCCAGGCCCTGATCATCGACCACATGATCGATGCGCTGGACGAGCGTGGCTATTTTCCTGACTGGCCGCAATTGTGCGATCAGTTACAGGCGGATACCGGACAGACCGAAGCGCAGCTGGAAGACCTGCGCAGCCGGCTGCAGCAGTGGGAGCCGACCGGCATCGGCGCCCGCGACCTGCAGGAATGCCTGCTGCTGCAACTGGCGACCCTGCCATCGAGCCCCACACGCGATCTGGCGACCCGCATCGTGCACGCGCATTTGGCGGAACTGGCCAGTGAACGTGGGGCGAAGCTGGCGCGCAATCTGGGCTGCGACGAAGCCGCACTGGACCAGGCACAGAAGCTGTTGCGCAGCCTGACACCCGATCCGGGGGCTGACTTCAGGCCTCACCAGCAGGAATATGTGGCCCCTGATATTTACGTCCGCAAGATCCAGGGCCAATGGCTGGCCAGCATCAATCCCAGCATCACGCCCAAACTGAAAATTAACGCGCTCTATCAAGATCTGATTCGCCGGGCCGATAACAGTCCGGATCAGCAGATGCTGAAACAACATCTTCAGGAGGCCCGCTATTTTTTGCACAGTCTCAAAAGCAGGAACGAAACCTTGCTGAAAGTGGCGCAGGAAATAGTTGATCGCCAGCGTGGTTTCCTGGAGTATGGACCCGAGGCCATGCGGCCGCTGGTTCTGCGTGATATCTCCAGCCAGCTCGGAATTCACGAATCCACCGTATCCCGGGCAACGGCGCACAAGTACATGCACACCCCACGCGGCCTGTTTGAACTCAAGTACTTTTTTTCCAGCGCCGTGAGCACGGCCGAAGGAGGAAGCTGCTCAGCCACTGCGATTCAGGCCATGATTCGCAGGCTGGTGAACGAAGAATCGACAAGCAAACCCTTGAGTGACAGCCGCCTGACCCAAATATTGCAGGATGAAGGCATCAATGTGGCCCGGCGCACTGTGGCGAAATACAGGGAGAGCCTGAACATTCCTCCCTCTCACCAGCGTAAACGCATGGCCTAAACTTCCCGCGAGCTGACGCTCACGGCTGTGCACGCAGCATGCGGGTTCCGTCTCTATACAGGAGAGCAATATGAATCTGAATATCACCGGTCATCACGTCGATCTCACCCCTGCGCTGCGCGAGTTCGTGCAGAACAAGCTGCAGCGCGTCGAGCGTCATTTCGAAAACCTGATCGACGGAAATGTCATTCTCACGGTGGAAAAGGTCAGACATAGAGCCGAAGCAACGCTGCATGCCCGCGGCGCCGCCATTCATGCCGAAGCGGAAGCAGAAAACATGTATACAGCCGTTGACATGCTGGTCGACAAGCTGGATCGCCAGACGCGCAAGCACAAGGAAAAACACACCGACCATCACGCCCGGGAAGGACTCAAGGCCAACGCCGAACTGCTGCAATGAGTTGAACCGGTGCTGCGCACTCATCCGCGCAGGATGAAATGAATCGCGGTGGGCATGGCATCATGTCCACCGCATTTTTGTTTCCGGTGGCAAAATAAACCACCCTCCTCTAGCCCTCCCGTTGCAAGGATTTTTTATGAACCTCGCGGAATACCTGAAACCCGGCGCTGTCACCATCAGCAGCGAAATTGCCAGCAAGAAGCGCGCGATCGAAACGATCAGCCAGTTGCTCACCGCCAACTCCGAATTCGTCGCCGAAAAAGACGTTTTTGCCAGTCTGGTCAACCGCGAGAAACTGGGCAGCACCGGCCTGGGTGCGGGTGTGGCCATCCCTCACGGACGTCTGAAAGGCCTGGACCATGCGGTCGGCGCCTTTCTCAAACTGCACCAGCCGATCGATTACGATGCGGCTGATGGCGCCGGAGTCGATCTGATTTTCGGCCTGCTGGTGCCGCAGACGGCCACGTCCGAACACCTTGAAATTCTCGCCCGCATCGCCCAGATGTTCCAGGATGAGACGCACTGCGAGCGCCTGCGCGCCGCCACCGACAGCGCCGAACTGCACGGCCTGCTGACGCAGTTCCGAGCCGACTGAGCCGATGTCGAGCCTGACCATGCATGGCGTGATGGTCCAGATCGGCGCCTGCGGGGTACTGATTACCGGCCCAGCCGGCTCCGGCAAGAGTCAACTGGGCCTGGAACTGCTCAGCCGCGGCCACCGATTCGTCGCCGACGACAGCGTCGAACTACAGCTCGACAAGGGTCAGCTGATGGCCGGGGGCATTGATGAAAGCAGCGACTTCCTCGCCTTGCGCTGTGGCGTCGTGGTCCAGGTCTCGCGCCAGTTTGGCGCCCGCGCGACCCTGCAACGCTGCCCGGTTCACCTGGTCGTCAGCCCGGGCCCCGCCCTGGTGCCCTTTGCCCCGCCGCCGGAAATCAGGCTGCTGGAGCAGCGCCTGCCGCACTATTTCGTGCAGACCTTGCCCGGCTCCGCGGTCTGCATCGAGGCCCTGGCCTTTGCCTGGCAAGAACAACAGTCGGGCTACAGCGCAGCGGAGGAACTCGCCGCCCGCCAGGCGCAACGGATGCAGCCAGAAACTGATGTCTGAAGCCCCCCTCGAACTGGTCATCGTCAGCGGGCTGTCAGGCGCCGGCAAAAGCATCGTGCTGGACATGCTGGAAGACCTCGATTTCTACTGCATCGATAATCTGCCGCTGAGCATTCTGGGCACCTTGCATCCCCGCGCCCTGGCCAGGAATGACCCCCGCTGCCAGCGTCTGGCGATCGGCATCGATGCACGCACAGACGGCCATATCGAAGCGGTGCCGACGCTGCTGGACACCTTGCGCAAGGCTTTCCCGGAATTCCGCATACGCACCCTGTTCATGCAGGCCAGCCGCGAGGTGCTGTTACGCCGCTTTGCCGAGACCCGGCGCAAGCACCCTCTCTCCGCCCAGGGCCTGGGCCTTGCGGAGGCGCTGGATGCAGAACAGGAACTGCTGGCGCCACTCGCCGACATCGCCGAGATCACACTGAACACCAGCCAGACCAATCTGCATGAGCTGCGAGAACGGGTGCGCCATCTGATCGCCTCGGATACCGGCAAACACATGATGCTGCAACTGCAGTCATTCGGTTTCAAATACGGCGTTCCGGCCGGCGTGGATCTGGTTTTCGACGTGCGCTGCCTGCCGAATCCGCACTGGCAACCTGCCCTGCGCAAGCAAAATGGCACGGATCCGGAGGTCGCCAGCTGGCTGCGGGCACAGCCTGAAGCAATGGCCATGCGCGATGACATTCTCGGTTTTCTGCTGCGCTGGCTGCCGGCCTACCGTGCCCAGGATCGCAACTACCTCACCGTTGCCATTGGCTGCACCGGCGGCCAGCATCGCTCCGTCTTTCTGGTTGAAGAACTGGCCCGCGCATTGCAGGATGCCAGCTGCCAGATTCTGCTCCGCCATACGGAAATTCGATGACTCAAGAAACCGCTTTTCCCGGCCCCCAGAGCGGGGTGACCACGGCGGTGCTACTGATCACGCATGGTCAGCTGGGCGCCCATCTGGTCAGCACGGTGAGCGACATGCTCGGCGGCAGCCTCAGCCTGCCCACCGCCGCCCTGGAGGTTCGCAGCGAACAGGACCCGGATCAACTGGTCGAACAGGGCAGAGCCCGCATCGCGGGGCTGGATCAAGGCTGCGGCGTACTGATCCTGACCGATGCCTTCGGCTCGACCCCCAGCAATATTGCCAACCGAATCGCCCAGCACGCGTCCTGCCGCGTCGTCGCCGGCCTGAATCTGCCGATGCTGATCAGAATTTACAACTACCCGAAACTACATCTCGACGCCCTGGCCGAAGCAGCCGTGCAAGGCGGGCGCCGGGGTGTGCTGTTATGCGAGGACTCTCGTCCGTGAGCGAATCCAGGCCACTGCAGAAACAACTGACCGTCATCAACAAGCTGGGCCTGCACGCCCGGGCAGCCGCCAAGCTGGTGACACTGGCTTCGGGCTTTCAGGCCTCGATCAGCCTGGAAAAAGGCCAGCGCAAGGTCAACGGCAAAAGCATCATGGGCGTGCTGATGCTCGCCGCAGCACAAGGCAGCCAGGTTCTCGCCCATGCAGATGGTGAAGATGCGGAGGCCGCACTCAAGGCACTGGAAGCCCTGTTCGCAGACCGTTTCGGAGAGGACGCATGAGGCCGACCGATGGCTACTCGGGCGTGAGTCATGCCTGAAATCCAAGGCTTGCAGCTTGAAGGCATCGGCGTATCCCGCGGGATCGCAATCGGCCACGTACACAAGTTCCATGGAGATGATCTCGACGTTCCAGAAAGGCGCTTGGGGGAGGACGAGATCGAGGAGGAGTGCGAGCGCTATACCGCCGCCCGACAGAAAGCCAAGCTGCAACTGCGCAAGATCCGTGGCCGGATTCCACCTGATACACCGCGCGAGATCGCCTCTTTCATCGACACCCATCTGCTGATGCTGGATGACCGCACCCTCTCGGATGCGGTCATTGACATCATTCGCCAGGATCATCGCAATGCCGAAGCCGCGCTGCGCCAGCAATGCGAAAACTTGGTCACGGTTTTCGAGCAAATGGACGATGCCTATCTGCGCAGCCGGCGGGATGATGTCGAACATGTGGTTGTGCGCATTCAGCGCATTCTGCTCAGAGGCGAAAAAACTCTGGACGTATCGGAACAATCCGATGCCACGGTCGTCGTCGCCGACGACATCACCCCCGCCGACGCCATCCTGCTGAGCCAGCAGGGCGTGATGGGCTTCATCACCGAATACGGCGGCCCGCTCTCCCACACGGCCATTCTGGCCCGCAGCCTGGGCATTCCGGCTATTGTCGGCGTACATCATGCGCGCCGAAGCCTGAATGATGGCGACGAGATCCTGCTCGACGGTCGCGAAGGTCGTGCGGTCGCCCGGCCAAGCGCGGAAGACCGCGCAGAGTATCTCGCCCGCCAGGAATCCGAAACGCGCTTCCGGCAGATGCTGGAACAATTGCGTGATGTCCCCTCGGTGACCACGGACGGCCAGCCCATCGAATTGCTGTGCAATATCGAACTGCCGGCCGATACCGCCCACGCCCATGGCGTCGGCGCGGCAGGCGTCGGGCTGTACCGTACCGAATTCCTGTACATGAATCGCGACGATTCACCCGATGAGGAAGAGCAGTACCAGGCTTACGTCAACGTGATCCAGGCGGTCGACGGGCCGATCACCATCCGCACCCTGGACCTGGGCGCCGACAAACAGGTCGACTCCGGACGCGTGCAGGGCCCAACGCCGAACAATCCGGCCCTGGGGCTGCGGGCGATCCGACTTTGCCTCAAGGACGAGGCCATGTTTCGCGTGCAACTGCGCGCCCTGCTGCGAGCCTCCGCGCATGGGCCGGTCAAGATCATGCTGCCGATGATTTCCAACCTCGATGAATTGCTGCGCACCCGGCACCTGATCGAAGACATCAAGCAGGAACTGCGCAACGAAGGCCGAGGCTTCGACGCCAGCCTGTCGGTGGGCGCGATGATCGAAGTCCCTGCCGCAGCCCTGGCGGCTCCGTTGCTCGCCCGACACGCCGATTTCTTTTCCATCGGCACCAACGATCTCATCCAGTACACCCTGGCGATTGACCGCGTGGATGATGAGGTCAACTACCTGTATGACCCGCTGCACCCGGCCGTTCTGCAACTGATCCATATGACCATTGATGCCGGCCACCGCGCTGGTATTCCGGTGTCCATGTGCGGCGAGATGGCCGGCGACACCCATTACACCCGTCTGTTACTGGCCCTGGGACTGACCGAATTCTCCATGCACCCCTCCAGCGTGCTGGAGGTCAAGAAACTGATCCGGGAATCGAACCTGGAAACTTTGCGCGCCACCGGCCAGAAACTGATCGATACCCGCGACCCGCTGGAGGTCCAGAAACTCATCCAAGAACTGGCCGGCCAGCCTGACGCGATCTGATCGCGACCGCCTGACGGCTGCGGGCGCCAACATGCCGGAGCGAGGCTGCTACGCGAGGCGCTCTCAAGGCGATTGCTGCGATTATGGACAAAGCTTGGATCCCGTGGCACTTTAGCCTTGTCTGTCGCCGGCAATCTCTGCCACTCTTGGCGACGCTTCGTTACACAAGTCTTGGGGGACTACATGGGCACAGCGCTGGAAGACCAGACGCCACTGGCACGACTTTATCACTGGGAAAAAACGCAACCGGACCGGGTTCATTTCATCCAGCCCGTCGGCGATGGTCAGGTCAAGGAATACACCTGGAAGCAGGCCATGCAGCAGGTCCGCAGCATGGCCGCCTACCTGCAGTCTCTCGACATACCAAAAAACTCCCAGATCGCCCTGCTCGGCAAGAACACGGCCCACTGGATGATGGCGGACTGGGCCATCTGGATGGCCGGCCATTGCACCGTGCCGATTTACCCCACGCTGAATGCCGACACCGTGAGCTACATCCTGGAGCACAGCGAATCCAAACTGATATTCATCGGCCGCCTTGAGGCCAGCGACTGGCAGGAGATGCAGAACGGCATCCCCGAAGGCATGCCGCGGATCGGCCTGCCACTGAGCCCGGAAAATATCGGTGGCGAGAACTGGGACGACATCGTGACCAAAACCGCGCCGCTGGAAGGCGAGCCGGACCGGGGCATGGATGAAATGGCCACCATCGTCTACACCTCGGGAAGCACCGGGCAACCCAAGGGCGTGATGCACAATTTCAACGCCTTCCGGGTGGCCGGCACCAGTCTCGTGGACATGATGAAAATCAACGGCAGGACGGTGGACGATGAGGATCGCCTGCTGTCCTATCTGCCGCTGGCCCATGTCTTCGAACGGGTTTGCGTGGAGAATCTGTCGATCTACTTTGGCTGCCAGGTCTATTTCAACGACACCCTGGCGACCTTCGTCACCGACTTGCGACGCGCCAAGCCCACCCTGTTCTTTTCCGTGCCGCGTCTATGGACCAAGTTCCAGGCCGGCGTATTCGCCAAATTGCCGGCCAAGAAGCAGAACCTGCTGTTCAAGATTCCGATTCTCAACAAGAAGGTCAAGCGCAAGATCCTCGAACAACTGGGGCTTGAGCATGTGCGTTTCGCCGGCACCGGATCGGCACCGTTGTCGGCGGACACGATCAACTGGTATCGCAAGATCGGCGTCGAACTGCTGGAAGGTTATGGCATGAGCGAAAACCTCGCCTACTCCCATTTCAGCAAACCGGGCGATGCCAAGATCGGCTACGTCGGCACCTCCAACCCCGGCGTGATCACCAAGATCGCCGAGAACGGCGAGATTCTGGTCAAGAGCCCTGCCGACATGATGGGCTACTACAAGGCCGAGGATAAGACCCGCGAGACCTTTACCGAAGATGGCTTCCTCAAGACCGGCGACATGGGCGCAGTCGATGAGGGCGGCCGCCTGAAGATCACCGGACGCGTCAAGGAACTGTTCAAAATCAGCAAGGGCAAATATGTCGCCCCGGCGCCGATCGAGAACAAACTGATCAACCACCCCAAGATCGAGGCTGTTTGTGTCGGCGGCGCCAATCAGGCCGCCACCTTTGCCCAGATCATGCTGTCGGATGAGGCGCTCAAGGAAACGCAGAATCCCGAGGCGCGAGCCGCATTGGAAAACGAAATCGCGCAGATGCTGGATGAAGTCAATGCCACCCTGGACCACCATGAACGCATGCAGTTCGCGGTCATCGTGAACGAACAGTGGAGCATCGAGAACGGATTCCTGACCCCGACCATGAAGATCAAGCGCAATGTGCTGGAAGAGCACTACGAACCCAGAATCGAAAAGTGGTTCAAGGCGAAGAAGAAGGTGATCTGGGACAGCTGAGCGCGCAAATTACACCCGCAACGCCCGGCACGTCCGGGCGTTTTTTTGCCCGCGCGACGCCAGGGCGCCGCCTGCCGACACGCCGCGACTCAGGGCAGCAGGCGAAATCCGGCCTGGACCTGACGCCAGATGGGCTCCAGCTCTTCAAACTGCTGCGGGCTGGCACTCAGGCTCAGCAGGTACTGGCTGCCACCGGACACCATCAGCCAGTTGCGACTTCTCACCGCATGTCCGGGACCGATCTGGTACTGATATTCCACCCGCACCGCATCCATGACCCCTGGATTCAGGGCTTCATGCTGCTGCGCAATCAACTCACGCTGCTTGCCGAAATGCGCCATCCGCGGCACCCGGAAAGCCACGTATTCGGACAGCTTGGCCGGCTCCCCATCGGTGCGCTGATCCCAGTTCACGGCGATCCGGACTGCAGGATCGGCATCCTGTTGCAGCAGCAGACGCAGCCCCGCATAACCAACGCTGACCGACCATCCAGACGGGATCTGCAGCGCATAACCCGCTTCGAGGTCGCGCAGGGACGTGGCAGCCGCAGGCGCCTGCTCGGGGGCGGGCAGGTCGCTGCAGGCCAGCAAGGCCAGCAGCCCACACACCGCGATCAGCTGCTTCATGGCGTCTGCGCAACCGTTTCTTCGTAAACCGGAACCGGCATCCCGGCCTCATCGACCGTGCTGGAAACCCCCGCACCATCTTCGCCATGTTCGACCGCGTACATCGCCACGGTCATGCTGCCGGCGGCGTCGAGTTCCACCCAGAAAAAACCGAAGGTCCCGCCCTGCTGCACCTTGACCTCATTTCTTGAGGTGTTGCGCAAGGACCTGAACTTTCCACCCGCCCCAGACAACAGGAACTGGGTTTTGCCACAGCTGGCCACCGGATTCAGCCATTGCAGATCGTGGTCATGCCCTTGCAGCATCAGATCGACCTGCCCGCAGACCGTTTCCTCCAACATGGCCTTGTACTGCGAACCGCGGCAGGAGGGATCGGCCATTGGCGTGGTGCCCGGCTCGACCAATCCGTAGCCGACCGGAAAAGCGGTACAGCCATCCAGTGCGGGCCCCGAGGGAGGCGGCGGCACTTCAGCCAGGTCATAGCTTCCCGCGTTGCCATGGTCACCATTTGAAAGATACGGATGATGGGCCAGAGCCAATTTCCACTGGGCCTTGCTGGCCGCCAAGGCTCCCTGCAACCAGGCGCTCTGATCCAGCAGATAATCTTCAAACCCTTCCGAATACCAGCCATTGTCATCGCGCAGGTAATGCGTCAAGGGGCTGGAATCCAGTACAAAGACCTCAACCAGGGGATTGCCGCCAGCCGGCCAGGTCTGACTGTAGAAACGTGCGGGCATCACCCACTTGCTGGATTGGGCCGAATACTCCACCTGAAAATCGCCACGCGCATTGCGTCGGCCTTCGCCGAAAAAGCCCCCTTCCTCGGCAAACGCATTGGCCAGCGAGTTGTCATGATTGCCGAGCGCAACGAGGAACGGAAACTCCAGATTTTGATAGGGAATCTCGAAGGTATCCTGGAAACGCGCACTGTCTGCCGAATCGACCCCCTGTTCGTAGATGTTGTCGCCGGCCAGGGTCGCGAAATCACAGCCACGCAGGGCGCAAACCTGCTCGACGACCTGCGCGACCGCAACCTGGCCGTGCTCCGCGTCGATGTTCTGGGGCTGCGGGCAAACCGCCTCATCCTGTATTTCGGTGCAATAGCCGGTGCCGACATCCCCCAAGGCGATGAAGCGCACCTTGCCGCCGGCCTGGGCTTCCATCGTGGTGTCCGAATTGGCGCCACAGCCGCCAAGCAGGCTGCTTGCGACAACCAGCAAGGCGAATCGGAATCCTGTTCTGTTCATACTGCCTCTACCCTGCACTCGATGATGATTTGCTCCACACCGCTCAGTATGTAACATGCACTGCAAGTTGGCGAAGACCCATGCAGGAAAAATCCGTGCCGCGGTGACCAACTGCGCTGCCTGCGAAGCAGGCCGAAACACCAGCGCCTGATCGCCAGATCGGTGCGGATGAAGCCCTGGAGTGAGCCGCCGGCACAATACGCGACAGCAGAACGCAATCGTGCGTGATCACGCACAAGGTGGAGACAAGATGTACCGATTGAATTTCATCAGCTTGCTGGCGATCAGTGCCTTGACCGCCTGTGGTGGCGGTCGCAGCACGACCGATACCGCGCCGATGCCGCCCGACACCGAAAGCGAGACCGAGTCGACCTATCGCGCCGAGATCGTTCGCACGGCCTACGGCATTCCGCACATTACCGCAGCGGACTTTGGCAGTTGGGGCTACGGCTACGGCTATGTGCATACGCAGGACAATCTGTGCGTGCTGGCCGAAGATCTGATGACGATTCGAGGCGAACGCGCCCGCTATTTCGGCCGCGATGGCACGCATGAAATCGTGCCCAATGGTTCGGTCGCCTCGAATGTCGACTCTGATTTCTTCTGGAAATTCATGGCCACGGACGAGGCCATCTCACCGATGCGTGACAACTCGGACCCGGAAGCCCTGGCCGCGTCCCGTGGCTTTGTCGCCGGCTACAACCGCTATGTGCGTGAGCTGCGCGCAGGTCAACACCCGGGCCGACATGCCAGTTGCGCCGATGCCGAATGGATCGGCCCGATCACCGAGGACGACATCTATCGACGCTACTACCGTCTCGCCCTCATCGCCTCATCTTCGGTGTTCGTCGAAGGCATCGCCAGCGCAGAACCACCGAGCGCCAGCAACCCACCCCTGGCCGCCGCCACGCCCGAGCAGATCGCCGGCCTGGATCGTAGCGACTTCCCGCTCGCCGAAGGCCTGCCGATCGGCTCCAACATGTACGGCCTCGGACCGGAAGCCACCGTTGATGGCTCATCGATGCTGTTTGGCAACCCTCATTTCCCCTGGTCGGGCACCGAACGTCTGTACCTGGCCCACGCCATCCTGCCGGACACCAACATGATGGGCGCTTCGCTCTACGGGGTGCCGGCCGCCCTGATCGGCTTCAATGCGCATTTCGCCTGGAGTCATACGGTGTCCACCGCCTACCGATTCACCTTCTACGAACTCACCCTGAGCCCCGACGATCCCACCACCTACCTGTACGACGGCGAGTTGCGACCGCTGGAGGCCACCGAGGTCAACGTTGATGTGCTGGAGGCCGACGGCAGTCTGAGCCGTGAAACGCGCACCCTGTATCGCAGCCATTTCGGACCCATGATCGAATTCCAGGTCTCTGGCGTCCCAGTGCTCGAGTGGTCAACCGCCAAGGCCTATACCCTGCGAGATGCGAATGCGGAAAATGATCGCCTGATGAATCAGTTCTTTCGCTGGAACCGGGCCAAGAGTCTGGATGAATTCATCGAACTGCATGGCTCGGTGCTTGGCGTACCCTGGGTCAACACCGTCGCCACCGGCCCAGGCCAGGCGGCCTATTATGGCGATGTCACCGTGGTGCCCAACGTGCCCGACAGCAAGACCCAGAATTGTGGCGCCATTCCCCTGCACGAAGCTTTCCAGCAACTGGTGCCTGGCCTGCCGGTGCTGGACGGCTCCCGCGCCGCCTGCGAATGGGACAGCGATGAGGATGCACCCGCACCGGGCATCTTCGGCCCCGCCAACCTGCCCTCGATGCGCCGCAGCGACTGGGTTCACAACTGCAATGACAGTTACTGGCTGAGCAATCCCGATGCGCCTCTCACCGGCTATGCCGCCATCATTGGCGATGAAGACACCGAGCGGAGCATGAGGACACGGCTGTGCATGTTGCAGGTGATGCGCCGCCTGGACGGCAGCGATGGCCTGGCCGGACAGAAATTCAGCTTTGATCAGCTCAAGCAGATCGTGCTGGACTCGCAGGTGTATACCGCCCAGATCGCCCGCGATGACGTGCTGAATGCCTACTGCCCCTTCGGCACCCTGCTCGGCAGCAGCGGACCGGTGAACATCGCCGATGCCTGCACGGTCCTCGGCAACTGGGACATGAAAAACAATCTGGACTCGGTCGGCGGCCATATCTGGCGTGAATTCATCCGCAATGTCGGCGCCTCGCCAGCCACCTGGCAGACCCCCTACGCCAGCAGCGACCCCGTCAACACGCCACGCGATCTCAATGTACTGGACCCGACCATCGAGCGCGCCTTCGCCGATGCCGTGCAGATGATTCTCGATTCGCCCTTCGCCCTGGACGCCCCGATGGGCATGATCCAGCACTCCGGCGTGCATGATCCAATCCCGATTTTTGGCGGCGAAGGCTTCGAAGGCTCTTTCACCATCGCCAACGCCCGCGGCACCGGCCTGAGCGAGAACGGTTATGAGATCACCTATGGCAACAGCTACATCCAGGCCGTCACCTGGGATCCGCAAACCGGACAACCTCACGCCGAAGGCTTCATCACCTACTCCCAGTCCACCGATCCGGCCTCACCGTATTTCCAGGATTTGACGCAGGCCTATTCGAACAAGTCATGGATTCAGCTCCCGTTCTCTGCGCAAGCACTCTCGGCCGCCGAGCAACTCGGGCGCTATACACTCTCGGAATAGCTTGGTATAAACTGGTCACAGAATAGGCACACAATCGCAGGAGTCAGCAGGATTTCAGCGTGCTGCGGGTTGTGCAGATCTATTCTGCATCAGCTTTCTAGAAAAATGACAGGTTGGGGGCAAGCATGGCAGGCAAGACCAAAAAGATTGTTTACATAGGCTGTCTGCTGGCGATGATGGGGTCCGCATGGGGGCAGCCAATAGGCTCTATCATTACGACACGTGGACAGGTCTGGCATCAAGATGCCGACACGACAACGCCCCGCACCAAGGCGCAGGCGTCGCAATCCCTATACCCAGGCACGACTCTGCAAACGGGACCCGCTTCGCGCGTTCGGTTTGCCATGATCGACGGATCCAAATTTCTGCTCGGACCATCCGCCACCCTCATTTTTGAATCGTCCTCATGGAACCCGGTGACCGGAAAAGGCGAAATCAATTTTCATCTCGTAAGTGGAGCACTTCGCTCGGTCAGCGGCGGCACCGCATCAGCTCCGGTGAACATCCGCGCGGGAAATCAGACCGTCACAGCCCTTGGCGCCTCCTTTACCGTTGGTATCTTCGCCCAAAATCAAGGCCAAGCCCAAAGCCTGCGCGGTGCAGGTCCCGGCACCGCCCCAGCCGGCCTGTACATCATCAATCAATCTGGTTTCGTTTCGATTAGCAATTCGCTGGGCGCCGTCGTGATTCCAGCCGGCTCCACTGGCTTCAGCGGCCTCGGCGAAGCCGCTGCACCAAGGGTGCTTCCCGGCACGCCGGATGCCGTTCAGCAGACACTCGAGTCCAGTTTGCCATCCGACTCCGAAGTCAACGTGCCGGAAGCTGAATCAGAGCCGCCACCAAGAATAGAGCCTCCCGCCCAGACTCCAGCCCCCAGCGCATCACCGAGCCCGGCACCGACGATTCCTCCAATACCGACCGCCACACCTACGCCAAGCTCCGCGCCGACACCAACACCTGCGCCGACATCGGCGCCGACACCAACACCTGCGCCGACATCCGCACCGACACCAACGCCTGTGCCAACGCCAACACCAACCTCCGCACCAACGCCAACGCCAACCTCCTCACCGACACCCACGCCAAGCTCACAGCCGACTCCGACTCCGACTCCGACAGAAGAGCCAGGTTTGAGCCCATTTGATGCGCTGAGGGGATAATGCGTGAACAAGCCTGTCAGCGAACCTACTCAAATTTGCAAGACTGCACTACAGAAGGCTCTCCTAGCGCCCGTCCTGGCGCTCTGCATCATTCCTGAAGTTCACGCCCAGGGTGACGACTGGGGCCCGCCGCTGGGCGCCGTCATTGGTCTGGAGACGCATGTCACGCACACAGACAATTTCTATTACTCTGTCGACAATCCGAAAAGCGCGGCGGGCATTGTCCTGCTACCCAGGTTCAGTTATGCCGGAGAAACGCCAGCCATCGACTGGGAACTTCGTGCCGAGGCTGAGTCGGCTGTCTTTAACGGCAACACCACAGACAACTACACGGATACCAGCAGCACCCTGAAAGCCAAGCTCTACAATGGCCGCTCGACGTGGAAGGGAAGCGTCAATTTCCGCACCGACCACGATCCCTTCGGACTGAATCGGACCGCTGGCAGCCAATATGAGAATCGGGAACTGGATCAGTGGCGCCAATCCTCTACCGATGTGATTTACGGTTACGGACTTGATCGCAGCAGCCCGTTTGCCATCGAACTGCGCAACCGGTACAAACTTCTGCGCTATACGACAAACGAAGATGTCACAACGGCGCTGAACCGAACCGATATCCGCAACGACATCACGCTGAGTCTCAACCTGAGTCCTAAAACCGCACTTCTGATCAATCCCTATCACCAGGTCATCGACTTTGACCAGGCACCGGAAGTCTCCAAACCAGACCGATCAGCGCAGACCCTAGGCGTTTTAGTTGGCGCAACCTGGTCAGCGACAGCAAAGACCTCAGGAACTCTGAAAATCGGCATGTCGCGACGCTCCCCTGATGATGGCAGCCCTGATTTTGACGGCAGTTCCTGGGCCATCGCGATGCAGTGGAGTCCAACGCAGACCGCAAGATTTCGAGTACACACCAACAGAAGCGCTCAAGCCAGTTATCGCACCGACACTCGCTTTCTCGATGTCATCAGCTTTGGTTTTGGCTGGAATCAGCAATGGACAAGCCAATTCCAGACTGCAGTCAGCGCCCAACAGGCATCAAGTGAGTTTGTCGGCGCCGCATTCGAGGACGAGTCGAGAAACGGCAGTATGCGAGCGACTTGGGCATTGGAAAGGGGCCTGTCGTTGTTTGCCGAAGCCAAGCATTTCGACCGCACGTCTACCAAAGCAGGTCGGGACACCACCAACAACATCTTCCTATTCGGCTTTGATGTTCAACTTAACTAGCCATCCGATAACGTGCGCCTTGATAAAACCGCTTTATTGCCAGTTGCGCTTGCTGCATCCCTTTTCCTGCTACTGGGGGCATGCGCACGTACGACCAGCACCACCCCGACCGTATCCGGCCCCGCCGGCCAGACCGTAGCCGACACAGGCCTTTCCAGTCTGGATCTGTATCGCCTGGTACCAGGCGATATCGTCAAAGTCGACGTCTATCGAGAGCCCGACCTGAGCACGGAATATTCCATTGAACCCGACGGTCGCATCAATTTCCCACTGCTCGGTCGCATTCCAGCGTCCGGAAGCACCACGAGCACCCTGGAAAAAATCATCGCTAGAGGACTTTCCCAGGGCTATTTGGTCAATCCAGATGTCCGTGTATCGATCGCTAAATACCGACCGATTTACGTCGGTGGTGCAGTCAACAGACCGGGGGAATACACCTACAAACCGGGCTTGACCGCCCAACAAGCCACGACACTCGCCGGCGGCACTACACGATTTGCATCGGAAGACAAGATTTACGTCCAGCGCTATGGAAAAGGGCCAGAAAAGCGCTATCGAATTACACCAGACACGCCCATTTATCCGGGCGATATCATCACAATTGAAGAACGCCTGTTTTGAATAAAGACCTAGAAGTCGAAGCGGCAACTAAGAATTGGCCTGGCAACACTCAACCCGCACATTACGCAAGCGGTTTCATCGGGCTCTCCGACCTCCTGGAGATCATCAAGAGAAACCTGATCACTCTCCTTGGCCTGCCACTCATCGGCCTCCTTCTGGGCGCGTTCATTGCTGTAAAGGCACCAAGAATCTATGTAGCCACGGCGCTGTTGCAACTTGATCCGAAACCAACTGTAGCCATCCGTGAAATACAGGATCCCTATCAACCCGGATATGGCACGGAAAAGTACTACAACACTCAATTGCACGTCTTGGGAAGCCGCAAACTAAGCGAAAAACTGGCGCGGCGCCTGGAGTTACAGCTACTGGACGAGTTTTCAGGCGTGAAACCAGGCCTGATCAGCCGCATTCGTAATCTGTCGCGCTGGTTGCCCTTTCTGCCTCCTGCACAAGAGAAAAAACTGTCAGAAGAACTTGTTTGGGAAATTGTCGTTGCGAGGACTCAGGCCGCCACAAACGTCGCAATAGTTCGAGAGACCAATCTATTTAAAGTGAGATTTTCGTCGCTTGACCCAGATTTGGCGGCCAGGGCGGCAAACTCCTTGGCCGACATCTACATCGAGGAGTTATTGCAAGCGAAGCTCGACGTCACAAAGAAGGCGACGTTTTGGCTCAACAAGAACTTGAATGAAATCTCTAACGCCCTAAACGACGCCGAAGATGCCCTGCAGCAATACCGAAGCTCGGCCGACATTGTTGAAACTGGCGGAGTTCGCAACATCGTCCAGGAAGACCTTTTGGATGCATCCAAACGCCTGAGAGAGGTACAGAAGACTCGGCTTTCCCTGCAGAATCTTTACGCGGAAATCAACAGGGCGGGAAACTCACCAGAAGCTCTTGGTGAAGTCAGCGCACTCCTGGTTGACCCCGTGGTGAAATCTGCAGCCGACAACTACTTCCAGGCACAAGACGAAGTACGCAAGCTGGAAAAGCGCTACGGGTCGCGCCACCCCCAGATGGCCACGGCCGAAGCCCGGCTTGAACGCGCCAAGAAGACCTATTTCGACCAATTGAGGTTCAAAGCACAAGGCGCGAAAAGCGAGTACGAAATAGCCTTGAAAGACGAACAAGAACTTAAACGACAGGTTGAGCAAGCAAAAAAGAAAGTCCAACAGATCGAAAGCAAGCAGTACGAGCTCGGCGTACTGCAGCGCGAAGTCGAAACAAATAAACAACTGTATGATTTGTTCCTTTCCCGCTTCAAAGAGACCAGCAGCACCACGAGCTACGACCAGGTCAATGCCCGAATCGCCGATCCCGCAGTCACACCACGCGCACCTTCCAGGCCAAGAAAAAATTTGCTTATCGCCTCCGGCTTCATGTTTGGGGCACTTCTTGCCTTGTTGGTTGTCGTGTTGCGCGAAGCTCTCCGATCATCGATTGAGACGGTCCACGACATCGAAAAAATTACCTCTATCGCCGTCATCTCGGTGCTTCCACGAATGCCACGGTCTGGGCAAAAATCTGCGGCGGCCCATTGGCTGGCAGGCGAACCGAAATCACCTTTTGCAGACGCCATTAGAAGCGTCAGGGCAGCTCTTGTGCTGTCGGATATTGATCGCAAGATCAAGACCATTGCGGTCACTTCTCCGCTACCCTCGGAAGGGAAGTCAACCATTTGCTCAACTTTGGCGACCACATTGGCTCATAATGAAAAAGTACTTGTCATCGACGCTGATTTACGACGCCCCAGTCTGAATAAAATGTTCGGCCTACCGAAAAACGCAGTCGGGCTGACTCAATTTCTCGGCGGCCACTCTTCTCTTGAAGAGGTGATCCAGAAAGACGAAAAGACCGGGGTCTATACTTTGCCGGCCGGTTCAACTCCAGCCAATCCGGCACAGCTTCTGACTAGCAATGCCTTTCGAGACCTCCTGAATAAACTTGCAGGGGAATTTGATCGCATCTTTATCGACACCCCTCCCTGCGGCGCAACTAGCGACGCACTTCAGATCGGTCCGCTGATGGATGGCTACCTGCTAGTCGCGCGCTCAGAAAAAACTCCGACCAGGGCCCTCGCAGGCGCACTGAAACAGCTTTCGATCATTAATGCCAATCTACTGGGCATCGTGCTCAATGACTCCTCTGTAAGCTTGAGTCACGGCAGCTACGGTTATGGTTATTATGGCAACGTCGGCTACTCTTCCAAGTACTAGCGGAACACACGTCCAGCTGCCATTCTTGCCATGCTCACACGTACGGCACAATTTTCCTTCGCCATACTCAGCTTGGCAATCGGTCTGAATGCCCTCGTCGGCCACCTTTACATCTCCGCAAGCCGGCAACTGAACCACGAACCTCACGCGGCCCTCGAAGCGAGCAGAATTGCCAGTCGAATTGTCCCGTATCGCCAGGAAAGCTGGGCTAACTTGGCCCTGCATTCAACGGAACTAGAACTTGCCAACCAAGCCCATAAGCACCGGCTGCGCTCAGCCTACATGGACGCCCAAGCCTGGATCGCATGGGCCCAATCGCTGTCGATCAGTTACTTTGACAATTCCGAACAAACCAATCTGCCCCTCACCGAGGCATGGCAAAAAGCTGTCCATCTCGAGCCGCACTCCCCACGTGTCGCTCAGCAGATCGTTCTAGAACTCCTCCATCGCTGGCCGAAACTGAATTCAAGTCAAACACAACTCGCCACCGACCTGCTTGAAGTCGCCAAAACTTATCGAACGTCTTTTTATTTTTTCCTGATCCTTCACAAGCTGGACGTACAATATTGCAACGCCCCGATCGCCAGAGATACAAAAGATAGCGACTGGTGCAAGCGCGTGGCCATACTTCGCCGGCATTGCACAAGCAACCCTGCACCCAAGCTGCAAACGCTATGCCGGAGCCATGGCATACCCATGAAGGAATAGCGAGTGTCTCCCAGCGTTGTCGGCCTTCTTCTTCTCATGGGCGTCTTGCTCCTCAATGCAGGCGGGGTAAAACCATGGACTTCAGGGCTGCTGGCGGCGGCTGGAGGAGCTTGTTACTTCCTCTCACTCGTAGAAGGCAAGAAAGATCAAACAGGGATAAGGCAGGACCTACTTACTGCCTTAGCTATCTCGTTATGGATCAGCTGGATCCTGTGGCTTTGCATCCAAACCCTGTATGCATGGCCAGAAGATTGGCTCAGAAAAGTGGCACCCAACACGATCTACGTTCAAAAAAGTGCCTCCGAACTCCTAGCTACGCCGATCCGATACACACTGTCCCTTACACCAGGAGACTCCATTCAAGGCCTGATCGCCAGCACTGGCCTCCTGTCTGTTTACCTCGCCGCATACCACATCGCAAAAAGCCGGAAAAAACTAAATTACCTCTGTTACGGACTGATCTTCATCATTTGCTTAGAAGCAATCTATGGAATTTGGGCCTACTTTACCGCCGATGACTATCTGAGCGCATTCAATCCATACTGGAGCCATGCAAGTGCTCATGGCACCGTGGCCAACCGCAATCACTTCGCAGGCCTGCTCAATCTCGGAACCGCCATTTGCCTCTCGGTGCTGCTCTACCAAGGCCAGACCCGAAGGCATTGGCATAGCCTCTATCGACGCCTGTTCGACCCCGAGCTATCCCGAATTCTGCTTCTCAGAATACTGCTGGTGACCCTGATTCTGGGGACATTGCTGTCCCAGTCCAGAATGGGCAACTTATCTATAGCCGCCGCTTTATTACTGTCTGGCGTAATCTGGATACTGCAAACTCGCAACATCAAGTCGGCATTCCGCGCCACCTTGTTTTTCGCCTCCATAGCCGTCCTTGATGTCTTCCTGCTCGGTTCACAGTTCGGCCTTGAAAAGCTACAAGATCGATTGGTTGAAAGTGACATTCAAAAAGATTCACGAGTACCATTGAACCAAGCCACATGGCTCGCCATCGAAGAACATTCGAAGTTAGGCACCGGACTGAACAGTTACCAGACCATCATTCAGGCCTACAGGCCCGACCCGATATTCCCACGGGCAAGACATGCTCATAATGACTATCTTGAATTTCTGCTCGAAACCGGGATCCCAGGCTCAATGATCTTATTCATGATCTTACTCGTCCATTCCGTAATGGCAGCAAGAATGCTCCGTTCCCAATCGAATAACCAACGCGCCGCTGCCATCATGTCAGTCGTTGCGATCATCAGTGCAACCATCCACGCAGCTTCAGAATTCAATTTTCGGCTACCGGCCTACTCTACGCTCTTCGTCATCATACTCGGGGCAACTGCGGGCCGGCATTTCAAATTGCGTTCTCATCAAAAAGCCCGCGCACTAAAGTCATGAACAGAATTTTCACGTCCAGCAATATTGACCAGTTTTCAATATAGAAGAGGTCATACTGTATTCTTAGCTGAATCTTTTCATCTGTCTCCGTTGGACCACGGAGGCCATTGATCTGAGCCCAGCCCGTGATTCCAGGCTTGACCTTATGTCTAGCCATGTAACGGTCCACCCGATTCATATACAGCTGACTCATCTTGACCGGATGCGGACGCGGCCCAACGAGAGACATCTCACCCTTCAGAACATTGATGAGTTGCGGCAACTCATCCATGCTCGTGCGTCTTAAGAAATGCCCAATACGTGTAACCCGCGCATCATTACGGACGGCTTGTATATATGCACCCTTTTCGGGTTCAGGTGCCATATACATGGTTCTGAACTTCAACACATTGAATGGCCTGCCATCCCATCCATGACGCTGCTGAAGATAGATCACCTTGCCAACTGAATCGAGCCTAATTAATACTGAAATCAACACAAACAGTGGAGACAGCAGAATCAATAAGATGGAAGCACCAAGAACATCAATGATTCTTTTGATCGCGCCGTCCAAACCTGTCTGTGGTGATGCGCTCAGGTTGATTACGGGAACACCCATCACACTCTCGATAGAATGATTCAACATTCTATAGCTGAGTATGTCCGGAACCAAACGAACATCGATTGCACGTGCATCCAGTCGATCCACGATCTCCTTGATCTTGCAATTGTTTATTTCAGACTGGACCAGCCAAACTTGATCTATATAGTGGACGTCAAGATATCCGAATAACGCACTTATCGGCTCGACGTTGGGGAAGCTTGGATTCATGCACCTTTCATCATCCGTAAAAACCCCAGATACCTCAAGGCCTAAATTGGCATTGCTCGCAATCAACTCCGCTATTTTCTTGACATTATCACCATTGCCCACGAGCAGCACGGCCTTTTTATCCCAGCCTGCAAGCCGTAGCTTCTTCAATGAAGCTACCAAAAAACTGCGCAATAGCATCTGACCGACGAGCACCAAAGCGAACCAGACCCCTACCCAAAGTCGAGAGAATTTAGCACCGCTTTTGGCCAAATAAGTGGCCATTGAGAACAAAACAAATGTCAAAAAAACACTTATAAATACGTTCACGATCCCGCGCGCAACCGAAACCGAAGAGCCTGGCCGATAAGAGCCTAGCACCTCCATCAGAGCTACTTGTATAAATGAAAGGGTCAGCGCCAGCAAAAAATAGTTCGGCCGCCACGGCCATAAATGCGCGCCTAGTTCTGTTTGCCCCAAACAGTAAGCCGCCGCGAAAGCACAAAATACTCCCCACAAGAAATCTGCCCCAAGCACAAATGGAGCCCAAGGCGCGAAATGCTTATTGAACCTTAGAGGTTTCCCTCCCATCCCCCCCCCTCACAGCAAGAGTTAGCAATCCCGAAGACAAAACAGGGTAGCGCAGGCTCTAGTCTGGAATCTGCCTACTGATCCTACCAAATATACCTTACATACAGAAAGAATCCTTCCTGTATCCTCAGGCATCGAGAGCTACGTCGGCATCCAGTACACCTCGGGCTGGTTCGACCCGGACGATCTGCGCCACTCTTCCGCTCGAGCTAACCGCTTCGACATCAGAGAGGTGCAGACGAAAATCAACCGAAACCTGCCGGGCGCGCCGCCTGGATTCAAGATTCCCTCACCCGCAGAGGCCTGAGGCACAATAGACGGCTAGGATGTCGTTTCATGCTGGCCTGCTATGATGGCGGCAGCCCTTTGGCGGTGGCAGCAGCATTTGTCTCTGGTTTTTGTCTTCGATGACCGACGCCTGCAAGGTAAATTGACTCCCGCTCTCTAAGCATCTGGATTTGGCAATCAAAACTGGAAACTAAAAATAGTGATAAGGAATGATCAGTGGGTTCTTGGAGATTTTTGGTCCTTGAAATACTCGGCGCCAAGCGCCCCGTTTTTTACCTATCATTTTTCCCAGAGAGTGGGCGCCTTGATCGCCTGGAGCTGTGCGCGGAGGGGCGTTGCGGTCAACCTGCTGACAATCTCTGGCCTTCCATTCATTATCTTGGGCTGTTTATGTTTTGCCGGGAGTACTTCCAGCCTAAATGGAATCTTGGCGTTTCTGCTTTTTCAATTGGCCTATGCAATAGATTGTGCCGACGGGCAGTTGGCGCGCGCAACAGCGGCAAAATCCACATTCGGAGCATGGCTGGATATAGCCGTAGACCATGCTCGCAATGTCATGATCACGGTTTCCGTCATGTTCCACCTCATTGCGACGCACGAATTTGGTCCCATCGCTGGCTATTGCGTTGCGATTTTTGGCGTTGGATCAACCGTCAGCTTGCACGCATTCGCAGAACTGAAGAGCGATCGCCCGACCGGGGACAACCATGATCAAACAAGGAATCTCAAACGTTTGGTCAAGAATACAACGGATACAACCGTCGTTATTGCCATGCTTTGCCTCCTTCGACCCTATCCCGAGTATTTGATGGTCTACATCGCCCTCTTGGGCCTGGGCAACATCGGCTCAACCATCGTGCTTTCCAAAACACGGCTTAAGTCTGTTGCAACCGGCAACGACCATGGGTGAAGCGAAAACGCCTAAGCAGGATGCTCGGCAGATCAAAGTTCTGCACATCACTGAACGATTGGTTGGCGGAATTACAACGTACATCGAGGAACTCGCTTTAGAGCAGATTCGGATTTACGGCGCCGAAAACGTCCTTATCCTGTGCCCAGCCAAGCATGTCCATCACTTCTCCCCGGCGCTGCTGAAAGTGGCCACCGTGGCTTCTTTTGACCGCAAGCAGCGGGGATTACGGGCAGTTCTGGCGATGATGCGCAAGCTCCGTGAACTGCAACGCGAATGGCGACCCGACATTGTTCATTGTCACTCAACCTTCGCCGGTCTCGTTGGCAGGCTACCCTGGCTATTGCCTGGCGTCAGGATCATCTACACGCCGAACAGTTGGGCGTTTTCCATGAAATCCCACTGGCTAATCACCAAGATCTACGTGCTAGTCGAGAGACTCATGGCAGGCCGAACGGATGTCCTGTTAGCCGTTTCGCAGAATGAAGCGGCATTGGCGGAAGTACACCACATCAGACCCCGAATGACGAGAGTAATCCATACAGGATTACGTCCAGCGGAAAATGACCTTGTGGAGACTCGCTCGAACCGATGCGGAAGAGAGGGCGAAACGCCCGTGCAGATCATTATGGTTGGACGATTCGAACCACAAAAGCGGCACGACGAACTGGTGAAAGCTTTAGCTCGCATTTCCGCAATGAATTGGACGCTGTCGCTGGTAGGCGATGGATACACCCGAAGGGCAATCGAAGATCTGGTGGCGTCATATGGCCTGGAGGATCGGGTCGCCTTTCTTGGTCAACGCAGAGACGTTCTCCAATTGCTGCAACAGTCCGATGTCTTCGTCATGACTTCAGATTACGAAGGATTTCCGCTCAGTATTCTGGAAGCGATGAGAATTGGTCTACCGGTTGTGGTAAATGATGTGGACGGGAATGCGGAAGCAGTCATGCATGGTCAAACTGGCTACCTGGTGGCGCCAGGAGATTCCCTGGGTTTGACGCAAAACTTGAAATCTTTGATTGAATCGCCAGATCTACGAGCAAATTTCGGCAGTGCCGGAAGGGCAAAATTCGAACGTGAATTCACCGCGCAGAAGATGATCGAACAGATGAGTGAACTGTACGACGAGCTCTTGGCGCCGTGACTATGATTGAACCTTTTTGACACGAATCATGCATCACGGGCCTCACTCAGTACTGGTGAGGATCTGTTCGTAGATCCCCATCAGTTGACGTGCATGTACAGCCGGAGTGGAAGGGGCACGCCAAAAGATTTCGTAGGCTGCACTGCCCAACCTGGCGGCGAATGTTGAGTCGCAGCTAAGACGCTGCAATGCTTCGGCAAGCATCGTGACGTCACCGGTGTGAAAATGCAGGCCGCTTCGTTCATGATCGACAAAATCTGTGGCCGCGCACCGGTCGGAAACGATCGCCGGCACCCCCAATGCAGCCGCTTCCGCAACTACCAGGCCCTGGGTTTCATACGAGAGCGAAGGCATGACTACGGCCCGCGCCTTTCTCATTTCGCGCTTCACCTCATCGTGCCCGAGCATTCCAGTGAAACGCGCTGTTGGATAACGGGCCTGCAGGGCCACCCGCTGATCACCATCACCGACGCACACGGCCGGCACATTAGCTTGTTCACAGGCCTCCAGAAACAGTGCCTGCCCTTTCTGTTCGCAAATACGCCCGACCATCAGGAATGCTGTATTTGAAGCAACATCGGTACAGCGATCCTGCGCGACATCAATTGGATTACGAACCAGATGGACACTTGTCGAGGGACTCAACCAGGGCTGGATGATGTCTCGACTAAATTGCGAGACGAAAATAATGTCGCGAAGCTGCTTGGGCTGCAAACCGACGTGATTTTGAAACAGTTGCCGAGTTACGCGAAAAATCTTGTGGGCGGCGCTACGAGGGTCACAATTCGCGCATACGCAGGCGATGGACATCGGTGTTCGGTGGCAAATTGAATGACTGCCATAATCGAACAGCAACCCGTTGGGACAAAAGGCCACGAAATCATGCAGCGTGACGACGAACCGAAAGCCAGCCTGCAGACAAGATCTAAAGATGCTACTTGACAGAGCTTTAGTCCAACTGTGTACATGAATAACCGTTTCTGCGGGGTCATAGCCCGCGAGGAGCGACAACAAATCCTTCGCAGCGCTACGATTCCATAACCCCCTTATCAATGCGGCGGGAGCATCAGGCGCGCCAGCGGCGGTCGCCCAGTCATCCTGATGTGTCGAAACCATCCGGAAATCAGCCTTGCTCTGCACGCTGGAGGGCCATTGATCAGCAGAGAAAAATGTGACATCAACGTTGGCTTGCGCGAGCGCTACGGCCGAAGAAAGGGCGACAATATCCGCCCCACCATTGGGAACAATGTGATCATTGACTACAATGATTTTCATCTAATTAGGCGCTTTCCATGAAATAGCATCGAGTATTAACCTGACACTTTCCCGGCAGGCCCGCTCTTGGGTAAAGGCAACGTGAAGTGGTCCATACCAAAGCAGACACTTTCGATGAAGACACCAAAGCCTGTAATGTAAAATGCCCTGCATGAACAAGAAACTCCGGCACAGCTCTCTCTACCACCACAATGTAATATTGTACTGCCTGCTCGAACTATTCCGTCGGGCCAACCGACGTATAAGAGGAAACGTCGACGATATCTCGGCCCGTATAGATGCTTCCTTTGATGCAGATCTTGAGGTGATTTTCGCCCAAATCGGCTCGAACGATGGCGGCCATGGCGATCCTATTGCGGAAATCATCAAGCAACGCCCGCGCTGGCGCGGAATCTTCGTCGAACCGGTACCTTATGCCCTGGAGAAACTAAAAATCAACTACGGCAATGAGGATCGATTCATTTTTGAGAACGTCGCCATCAGCACGAACCACGAAACGCGCCCATTTTATTACGTGTCCAAGGATGCCGAAATCGGCCTCAACGGCAATCTCCCCCCCTGGTACGATCAGTTGGGCTCCTTCAATCCGGATCATATCAGCAACCATCTCAATGGTATCTTGGAACCATACAAAGTAGTCACAGAAATTAATTGCATGCCGCTAAGCGCCCTCTTCTCCAGGCATCAAGTCAACCGATTGGATTTGCTCCATATCGACACGGAAGGTTTCGATTTTGAAGTACTGAAACAACTCGATCTTCAAAAATTTTCACCTAAAATCATCCTTTACGAGCACAAACATTTGGGCTTGAAAGATCGACTCGCAGCAGAAAATATTCTTCACAAAGCAGGCTATCAGCTCACGGTCTACCATGCCGATACGCTGGCGATCTTGACATCGTGATCAACAATCAAAGACAACCAACCATCCTGGTAACAGGAGGAGCCGGATATGTCGGAAGCCATGCCTGTAAGGCACTGGCGGAAGCAGGATACCTGCCGATAACTTTCGACAATCTAAGCCGAGGCCACCGATGGGCCGTCCAATGGGGCCCGCTTGTGCAGGGCGACCTATTGAACCCAAGCGATCTTGAACGCGTGTTTGCGGAGTATCAGCCATCCGCGGTCCTGCATTTTGCATCGCTTGCCTATGTTGGCGAATCCATGACCCGGCCACAGGACTACTATCGCATCAATGTTGCGGGTTCATTGGGCCTGCTAGACGCCATGCGGGCCAGTTCATGCCGAGCGATCGTCTTTTCGAGCACGTGCGCGACATATGGCGTCCCGAATTCGACGCCTATCGATGAATCGATCCCGCAAAATCCGATCAACCCCTATGGTCGGACTAAGCTGATGGTCGAACAAATGCTGCGCGACCATCACCGCGCCCATGGCATTTCATTCATCGCACTACGGTACTTCAATGCCGCCGGCGCTGATCCCGAATGCCGAATCGGTGAGTGTCACAATCCTGAAACTCATTTGATCCCGCTGACATTGGAAGCCGCCATGGGCAGGTCCCCACAAGTCAGCATTTTTGGTAGCGACTACGACACGCCAGATGGCACTTGCATCAGAGACTACGTCCACGTGGAGGATCTCGCTCAGGCCCATCTGGCAGCCCTAGAAAGCCTATTGCAAAATGACCAGACGGCCGATGCCTACAACCTCGGCACGGGATCAGGCTCATCGGTACTGGAAGTGATCGACATCTGCGAACGAATCACGGGCCACAGCATCACTCGCCAATTTGAACCACGCCGAGCGGGCGACCCTGCCCGGCTCGTCGCCGCCAATGAGCGAGCTAAACGCAAGCTCCACTGGGAACCCAAGATGAGCCAATTGAGCACGATCATTGAATCGGCGTGGCGTTGGCAAAAAAAGATTGAATAGCGAACTCCCCCAACAGAGGTCCCTGTTGGGACAAGCTGCCAAGGAGGATCGATCACCCTTGGCTCGAGACCTGACGAAGTGACTTTAATCGCTTCTGCCCAGATTTGGCAGCAGCGATCTAACCCAAACGGATCGCCTTCTGGGCCCAGAAAAACGCCCCCCGCCACATCGGGTGGAAACCGGTACGCCGAGTCCCAGTGGGCGCCAAAGCCGGGTGCAGTATGACCAAGGGTCAGTCCGTCCGAAATCGGCAATTTGCCCTCCAGATGATCCAAACCGCGGCTGGCTCAGCATCTGCCGAATTTTACACAATCTCGCAGAAACCGCGCTCGCGGGCGAGCGATTTTTACCACCCCGCCAAGCTATGACACCAATTTCCTCTCTAAATATATATGCTGCCGATAACTATACTTCCGAAGGTACTTGTAGCGATATAAAAAATTGTCTAGTCGAACGAACTTTCTGCGCCCCCGCCCACCCAACAAATAACTTGAAATCAATCTAAATAAATGCAGGTCAGGATACTTCTGATCGACATTAAAATACAGCCGAAGCTCATCTACTTCATGAGGCTCCAATGGGTACTCATCCGCATCTCCTCTCTTGCGAACCCAAAGCTTCCCCACTACATTCTTTCGAAACCACATCAACAAACGGCTATTCGCGTTATTTTCTCTAAAAAATGCACGCCCCCCCTGGACGCACAATCCTCGAAAGAACCTTCGCAAACTCCGAAAACGGCTCGATATGATGCAAAATCATGGTTCCGACCACATAGTCAACCGGACCTAAATCGCCTACATCCAGAGCACCCATGCAATAGGCATTTATATTATTTATTTCGTGCATCTCGCAATATTTTCGCAACTTGTCAATTGCCACCGAACTTGAGTCAATGCTAATCACACTTGCCCCGTGATGCGCAAAAAATAAGCTTGTGACACCAGCCCCACATCCAATATCCAAAACCCTCTTTCCATCGACATTGCCAAAGTACTTGATCGCATCAAGCAACACAGGATCGTTGAAGTTCAGACTTGCAGTATCGCCAAATCTCGCACGATGGCCCTCTGTATATTTGACATCCCAGAAAAACTCAACCTCAGAAGTCTTATCATTCATATCAATGAAACAATCCTAACAAGTAATCTCTTCAACAAGATCAAAAGACTCAATGATGCTTATGCGAGCGGACACAACTTCCAAAAAATGCCACTAAGATAGCCTTGAACCCCCGCCTCCCCTAGGAACCAACGCCCAACACAATGGACCGCAACGTCTTGCCACTTATTAGCACGAATCATACATTGAGATTCTCCTACCCAACCATGCATTTTCGCAGACCAAACTCACGCTGGCTTTAATGAAACCGGAAACCGGTACTTCCAAACATTTACCCTGTCTTCAAGCCATATCTTGGACAAGTACGCCAAGCCGATTGACCCGACAAAATACGATATCTGCCAGTAAAATTCAGCATTTGCAATCGAGTTGGCCTCGGCAAGATTCAGAATAATTCCGCGCAGTGGCACATGAAACATATACAGCGCATAACTGATCGACCCAAGAAAGACCATCGCTGGAGATTGCAGGAATGAACCAAACACCCCGAGCCAGCCTTTCAGCGCGGCTAGCAGGAGCGCGCCGAAAAGCAAGTTGAACCCCAGTAAGTACAGGGCCGATAGCATACGCAAACCTGAATGCCCCTCCAATCCAGCAGAACCTGAATTAGCCCAACTATGAGCAAAGATCAAAGCCAGGCCAAAGCCTGCCACAAACCACAGGTGCAATCCATGAACACGCCAGTTCGCATTCCATTGCTCAGCCTGCGATTCTTCGAACACAACCCAGTACAGCGCAATCATCACGCCTATCGCCAATCCATCCACCCGGGCAAGCAATAAAACATGGAAGACTCCTGCATACCGCGCACCAACGGCCGCAATAACCAACGAGACAAGGACAACGACCAGCAGCCCCCACCGCTGTTTTACGCCCAAAAGAAGAAGAGGAAGAAGCAGATAGAATTGCTCTTCAACCGCAACCGACCAACTGTGGTGAAACCAAAGAACAAAATCTTTTGCACCATATGTCGCTGAGGCACTGAAATAATGCTCGGTGAACTGGAGAAAAAAAGGCGCCGCCAGAATACCATTCACATATTCCCACTGACCAACGAGCAGGTAACGAAAAACAACGGCCGCAACACAGCAGAACAATGTTAGGTAATATACCGGCCAAATCCGCAGAACTCGACGCATCATAAAGTTTCGCAAGGAGAACCCCCCCGCGCGCATCGCCCGCAAGATCACCCGACCAATAAGAAAGCCCGACAGGATAAAGAAGAGGTCTACAAAAACCCACATCCAGTCAAATGCAGCGCCGAAGTGCGCATGAAACACCACGATTCCTAGAGCTGCCAAGCCTCGAATGCCATCAAGTGCGCCAAAACGAGCCGAGCTCGCATCTGGCTTTTCTGTCATGTTACAACTCATTCGGAATATGGAACCCTTGTGTGTTAGAAGCCTTGATTATCTGGCAGAAAACAGACCCAGCGCATTGAAGTAAGGCAATGGCAAGAGGCATTCCAGTTCCCCTGAACCCGCTGCTTTGAATTTCTCCAGCCCCTGACCAAGAGCATGCAGATGGCACAAAAGCTATCATCTCTCGGCCCCGACACATCCTGCCCCCCTTTAGAAGAGTTGACTCACACAAATGAC
>JBFKDQ010000012.1:0-71938 GCA_041619555.1 Oceanococcus sp.
CCTCGAACACGCTGATGAACAGCCGCCCGAAGATCTTGCGCTTTTCCTCCGGATCGCTCTCCCCTGCCAGCGCATCCAGAAAACGCTGCTGGGCATTCACCCGAATCACATTGACGCCAAGGTGTTCGGCGAAAGTCCGCATCACCTGATCACCTTCTTTCAGGCGCAGCAGGCCGTTGTCGACAAACACGCAGACCAGCTGATCACCGATGGCCTTGTGCAACAAGGCGGCCACCACGGAGGAATCGACACCGCCGGACAGGGCGAGCAGCACCTTGTCGCTGCCGGCCTGCTCCCGCACCCGCGCGATCGCATCATGAATGATGTTTCCCGCTGTCCAGGCCGCGCCACAGGCGCAGATCTGATGCACGAAACGTTGCAGGATGCGCTGGCCCTGCGCCGTGTGGGTCACTTCCGGGTGAAACTGAACCCCGTAGAAATGGCGCGACTCATCCGCCATGCCGGCAATCGGCACATCCGCGGTACTGGCCATCAGGACGAAGCCCTCCGGCATCCGGGTGACCCGGTCGCCGTGACTCATCCACACATCCAGCAGTCCGTAACCCTCGTCGCTCACCCGGTCTTCAATGTCTTTCAGCAGCTGCGTGTGCCCGCGGGCGCGGATCTCGGCATAACCGAATTCCTGGGTGTGGCCACCTTCAACCTCGCCGCCAAGCTGCTGCGCCATGACCTGCATGCCGTAGCAAATGCCGAGCACCGGCACGCCGGCCGCGAACACCGCAGCAGGAACTCCGGGTGCATTCTCCGCGGTGACGGATTCCGGGCCGCCCGAGAGGATGATGCCGCTGGCGCCGAAGCCGCGCAGGGCCGACTCATCCATGTCCCAGGGATGGATCTCGCAATACACCCCGCCCTCGCGGACCCGCCGCGCGATCAGCTGGGTGTACTGGGAGCCGTAGTCCAGGATCAGGATGCGATCAGAATGAATATCGAGCATGAGATTGTGTCTGGCTGTAGCGTGGAAATCAGGAATCGACCCGGTAATTGGGCGCTTCCTTGACGATGGAAACGTCGTGCACATGACTCTCACGCACGCCGGCATTGGTGATGCGGACGAACTCCGCCTTGCTGCGCAGCTCCTCGATGCTGAGACAGCCGGTGTAGCCCATGCTCGCCCGCACCCCGCCGATGAGCTGGTGAACGATGGCGGCCAGCGCGCCCTTGTAAGGCACCCGCCCCTCGATGCCTTCCGGCACCAGCTTCTCCACCTCGGCCGTGGTGTCCTGGAAATAGCGGTCCTTGGAACCTTCCGACTGCGACATGGCACCCATGGAGCCCATGCCGCGATAGGACTTGTAAGACCGCCCCTGATACAGCTCCACCTCACCGGGCGCTTCGCGCGTGCCCGCCAGCAGGCTGCCTAGCATCACGCTGTAGGCGCCGGCCGCAATGGCCTTGGCGACGTCGCCGGAATAGCGGATGCCGCCATCCGAAATCAGCGGCACCCCGGTGCCCCGGAGCGCATCGGCCACATTGCTGATCGCGGTGATCTGCGGCACGCCCACTCCGGCCACGATCCGGGTCGTGCAGATCGAGCCGGGACCAATGCCGACCTTGACCGCATCGGCACCGGCCTCAACCAGCGCCTGGGCCGCCGCGCCGGTGGCGATGTTGCCGCCGATCACTTGCAATTGTGGATAGTTCTGTTTGACCCAGCGCACCCGATCGATCACGCCCTTGGAATGCCCATGGGCGGTATCGACCACGATCACGTCGACGCCGGCCTCGGCCAGCGCGGCGACCCGCTCCTCGGTGCCGGCCCCCGTGCCCACCGCGGCGCCGACCAGCAGGCGCTCGCGACTGTCCTTGCTTGCATGCGGAAAGTCGGTGGATTTCTGGATGTCCTTGACCGTAATCATGCCGCGCAGCTTGAAGTCGTCATTGACCACCAGAACTTTCTCGATTCGGTGCTGATGCAGCAGATCCTGCACTTCGGCCTTGCTCGCACCTTCCTTGACCGTCACCAGACGCTCCTTTGGCGTCATCGCGCTGGACACCGGATTGCCGTAGCCGGTTTCGAAGCGCAGATCGCGGCTGGTGACGATCCCGACCAATTCATCGCCGTCGACCACCGGCACGCCGGAAATGCTGTGCGCCCGGGTCAGGGCCAGTACCTCCGCGATCGTCGCGGTTGGCGTGACCGTAATCGGATCGCTGATCACGCCAGCCTCGAACTTCTTCACCCGGCGCACTTCCGCCGCATGTTGCTCGATCGTCATGTTCTTGTGAATAATGCCGATGCCGCCCTCTTGCGCCAGCGCGATCGCAAGTCGCGCCTCGGTCACCGTATCCATCGCCGCAGACAACAAGGGCAGATTCAGACTCAGTTCACGGGTCAGCTGGGTGCATAACTCGACCTGCCGCGGCAGCACTTCGGAGTACGCAGGTACTAACAGGACGTCATCGAAAGTTAGAGCTTCCTGTTGCAAACGCATACGACCACCTGAAAGAGATAAAGCCCCGTAGTATACGCCGCATGACGCCTTACTTGCCGAACCCCGACGCAAATCCGCCCGGTCCCAGCGAACGCAACGTGTTCCAGGTCGAGGAACTGGTCACGACACTGAAACACGCGCTGGAAATGACTTTTCCGGCACTGTGGGTCGAGGGCGAAATCAGCAATTTTGTTGCCGCACGCTCCGGACACTGGTATTTCAGCCTGAAAGACGACAAGGCACAGATCCGCTGCGCGTTCTTTCGCGGTCAGAATCTGCGCAAAGCCAAGCCAGACAATGGCCAGCGTTGCCTGGTCCATGGCCGGGCCACACTGTTCGCCGCACGCGGCGAACTGCAACTCGTGGTCGACGACATCGAAGATGCCGGCACCGGCGCGCTGCATCTGGCTTTCGAGCGGCTGAAGCGCAGCCTGAACGCCGAAGGCCTGTTTGCGCAGGAGCGCAAGCACCCCCTGCCCGCAAGCCCCCGACGCATCGGCATCCTGACCTCCACCGTTGGTGCCGCACTGCATGATGTGCTGACCACCTTGCGTCGCCGCAACCCGCTGGCGGAAGTCATCGTTTACCCCATCCCGGTGCAGGGCCAGGATGCAGCGGTCGAGATTGTCCGGATGTTGCACTGCGCACTGCGACGCGCCGAATGCGACGTGCTCCTGCTGACGCGCGGCGGCGGCTCCCTGGAAGACCTGCAGGCCTTCAACGATGAGACACTCGCCCGCGCCATCGCCGCAGCCCAACTGCCGATCGTCAGCGCCATCGGCCATGAAGTGGATTTCAGCATCAGCGACTTCGTCGCCGACGCCCGCGCCGCAACACCGACCGCGGCGGCCGAACTGCTCAGCCCAGACCAGCGCCAGTGGCGCCGCAACCTGCAACTCGGCCGCGCGGCGCTCGACAATGCGATGCGACGCAGGCTGCGCCAGCAGCGCGAACTGCAGCAGACCTGGCTGCATCGGCTGCAAGCCCAGTCCCCACAACGCAAGTTGCTGGACCGCGCTCAGTGGCTCGACCATCTGCAGGTGCGCCTGCGCAATCGACTGCAACAGCTCTTGCAATCGCAGACCCGTAACCTGCGCTCCCAGCAATCGCGCATCCACTCCGCACGGATGGAGCAGCGCCTGCGCAGCACCAGACAACAGCTCGAAGGCCTGCGGGACCGCCACCGGCGCGCCCTGTCGAGCCAGTTCAGACAGCAACAAGTAAATCTGCAGCATCTGCAGCAACGCCTGCAGGACATGCACCCGGATCATGTCCTGCACCGCGGTTACAGCATCGTCTGGGACGGCGAGCACATCGTGCGCGAATCGAATCTGCCGCCCGGACGGCAACTGCGCATTCAACTGGCCGACGGCGACCTCAAGGTTTCGGTATCACAAAAGAATTGACTTCGTTATAATCCCGCCCTTTCAGAACACTACTAATAAAGGTTGCACATGCGATTTCTGCTATCCGCCGTGCTTGCTGGGGGCGTCATCGGCACTGCCGGGGCGGCAAACTACGACTCGCGTCTCTACGTTTCACCGGGCGTCTCCTATGTCGCCGCCGATGCCGGACGTGGCGTCAACAATGGTGAGGCGTTTTCGGTCACCGTGGGAATGCCGGTCGCCGACAACCGCAACTACGAACTGGACCTGGGCTGGGCCGAACTCGACAGCACCAAACTCATCAACCTGAACGCCAACATGATCAGCTTCTTCGATCCGAAGCTGCCGATGTTGTTTTCCGTGCTCAGTGCCGGGGTGCTGTCGGTGGACAGCGCGCTGGGTGACAACTACTTCAGCCCGAATGTGGCGGCCGGTCTGGGCGCGATGATTCCTGCCTGGATGGGCAAGCTGCGGATCGAAGGCCTGCTGCGCGCGGATCTGCATTTCAATGGCGCAGCCGGACTTGGGGGCAAGCGTGCCTTTATCGAGCCCATCGTCCGTCTCGGTTACAGCATTCCGCTGGGCGCACAGCGCACCCTGCAGGCAAATGATTCGACCGCCGTGGATGTCATCCGTCCGGCTGGCCAGGACAATGACGGCGACGGCGTGAACGACAACACCGACCTCTGCCCTGGCACGCCGCTGGGCACCGTTGTCGATGCGACCGGATGCGCGGTTCAGGGCGCTGGCGCCATTGCCCCGAGCAAGCAGGATTGCCGCAGCCCGGCACTCGACGAAGCCGTCGACCAGTTTGGCTGCGCGGTTGATCGTGCGGTCATCCTGAACGGCGTGAACTTCGACTTCGACAGCGATCTGCTCACCGATCAGGCCAAGAAGGTGCTCGACGACGTCGCGACCGTGCTGCAGGGCATGGCCGGCGCGAAGGCCGAAATTGCCGGCCATACCAGTGACGAAGGCAACGAGCATTACAATATCGACCTGTCTCAGCGGCGTGCCGACGCGGTTCGCAGCTATCTGCTCGCCGCCGGCGTTCCGGCCAAGCAGCTGGTCGCCAAAGGCTATGGCGGCAACGCGCCGCTGGCCGCCAATGATTCGATTCGCAACCGCAAGCAGAATCGCCGGGTGGAAGTCAAAATCATCAAGTAAACTGGCGAACCGTCAGCAGAAAAAGACGCAAGCGCGCTTGCGTCTTTTTTTCATCCGCTAATAGGACCATAATGGTACGGTATGCTCAGACTCAGCAAACAGGCCGATTACGCGACCCTTCTGATGTCGCGCATGGCACAGCAACCGGATCTGATCCGCAACGTGGCTGAACTGGCCGGCGACACCCGGGTCAGTGCGCCCATGGTCAGCAAGACACTGAAGCTGCTCGCGCGTCATGGCCTGATCGAGTCTGTGCGCGGTGCGGCTGGCGGCTATCGCCTCGCGCGCCTGCCCGCAAGCATCTCCATTGCCGACATCATTGACGCGGTCGAAGGCCCCATCGCGGTCACCGAATGCAGCGCGCACGACGGCATGTGTTCGCTGCAAGCCCACTGCCAGGTCCGGCCCCACTGGCAGATCATCAATGCCTCCATCATCAAGAGCCTGCAGAATCTCAGCCTCGCTGAACTGATGCGCCCGGTCGCAGAACTCGGACGCCCAGGCGCCACAGGACGCTCTATCAATGCCTAACGAACCCACTGCTCTCGAAGACATCATCGGCAAGCGCGAATACCGCGAAGGCTTCGTCACCGAACTGGAAGCCGAGACCATCGCGCCCGGCCTCAACGAGGATGTCATTCGCCTCATTTCCCGGCGCAAGAATGAACCGGACTGGCTGCTGGACTGGCGGCTCAAAGCCTTCGCCCACTGGCAGACCATGCGAGAGCCACGCTGGGCCAATGTCCAGTATGGCCCCATCGACTATCAGGCGATTTCCTATTATTCGGCCCCCAAGAGCATGGCCGATGGCCCCAAGAGCCTGGCGGAGGTCGATCCAAAGCTGCTGGAGACCTATGAAAAACTGGGCATCCCATTGCATGAGCGCGCGGCCCTGGCCGGGGTTGCCATGGACATGGTATTCGACAGCGTGTCGGTAGCCACCACCTTCCAGGAAAAGCTGGCGGACGCCGGCGTGCTGTTCTGCCCGATTTCCGAAGCCGTACACAAATACCCTGAACTTGTTCAGCAGTATCTCGGATCGGTCGTCCCGGTCAAAGACAATTTCTTTGCCGCCCTGAATTCGGCGGTTTTTACCGATGGCTCGTTCGTCTACATCCCCAGCGGCGTGCGCTGCCCGATGGAATTATCGACCTATTTCCGGATCAACGAACGCAATACCGGCCAGTTCGAACGCACCCTGATCATTGCCGAAGATGACAGTCATGTGAGCTACCTGGAAGGCTGCACCGCGCCGATGCGGGACGAAAACCAGTTGCATGCCGCGGTGGTGGAACTCGTCGCTCTGGACCGCGCCGAGATCAAGTACTCCACCGTCCAGAACTGGTATCCGGGGGATGAGAACGGCAAGGGCGGCATCTACAATTTCGTCACCAAGCGTGGCGAATGCCGCGGGGTGAATTCAAAAATTTCCTGGACTCAGGTCGAAACCGGCTCATCGGTCACCTGGAAGTATCCGGGTTGCGTGCTGCGCGGCGACGGCTCCATCGGCGAATTCTATTCGGTCGCCCTGTCCCATCACCGGCAACAGGCTGACACCGGAACCAAGATGATCCACCTGGGCCGCAATACGCGTTCCAATATCGTATCCAAGGGCATCTCCGCCGGCCATGGCAATCAGACCTATCGCGGCATGGTCAAGATCTCGCCGCGGGCCGAAGGAGCACGCAACTACACTCAATGCGACTCCCTGCTGATCGGTGATCGCTGCGGCGCCCATACCGTGCCCTACCTGGAGACCCGTCACCCCAGCGCCCAGTGCGAGCACGAAGCCACCACCTCCAAAATTGGTGACGATCAACTGTTCTACCTGCGCTCCCGCGGTATCGGCGAAGAAGAAGCGGTCTCCATGATCGTCAACGGCTTCTGCAAGGAAGTCTTTCGCGAGCTGCCCATGGAATTCGCGGTCGAAGCCCAGCGTCTGCTCAGCGTCTCGCTCGAAGGCGCGGTCGGCTAAAGCGACCCGCGTCCATTCAACCATCCTCAAGACATTCAACATGCTGACTATTCAAAATCTGACCGCCAGCGTCCAGGACAAGGACATACTGCGCGGCATCAATCTTTCCATCAAAGCTGGCGAAGTGCATGCCATCATGGGCCCCAATGGCTCCGGCAAGAGCACCCTGGCAAACATTCTGGCGGGACGCGAAAGCTATCAGCTCACCGGCGGCAAGGTGGAGTTCGATGGCCAGAACCTGCTGGATCTGAGCCCGGAAGAACGGGCCTGCGCCGGCCTTTTCCTGGGTTTCCAGTATCCGGTGGAAATCCCTGGCGTCAGCAACATGACCTTGCTCAAAGCCGCGGTCAACGCCCGTCGTCGGGCCCAGGACCTGCCGGAAGCAACCCCCCTGGAACTGCTGAAGAAGGTCAAGGCCGCGGCTGCCACCATGCAGGTGTCGGATGCCATGCTGCAACGCGGGGTGAATGAAGGCTTTTCCGGCGGCGAGAAGAAACGCAATGAAATCCTCCAGATGCTGGTGCTGGAACCACGCCTGGCGATCCTGGATGAAACCGACTCCGGCCTCGACATTGATGCGCTCAAGATCGTCGCCGATGGCGTCAATGCCCTGCGTTCGGCGGAGCGTTCGGTGGTGCTCGTCACCCATTACCAGCGCCTGCTGGATCACATCAAGCCGGATTTCGTTCATGTGCTGGCCGCTGGCCAGATCGTCGAATCCGGCGGCCCGGAACTGGCGCTCACCCTTGAAGCGCGGGGTTACACCTGGCTGACCGGAAAGACGGAATCCGGCGCATGAGTCTGCTGCACATCGATCCTGCGCATCTGCGTCTGCCTGATCGGCATCAGGAAGCCTGGAAATACACGGACCTGAATCGTTATTTCGGCACCCGTCCGCTGCAACTGGAGGCGGCCGGAGATCAGTTGCCGCCGGATGCGGAGCTGCAGGCCCTGCTCGCTTGCAGCCTGGCGCCGACTGACGGCTATCGCCTCGTCTTTGTCGATGGTCAGTTTCAGCCCAGTTCGTCGAATGCGCCGCTGAACCCTCAGGCCGCGACCGCAGCCCTTGACGGCTCCGGACCGAAGGACTTGCAGGACCTGCTTGCCCTCAGCAAGCTCCGGCACTGGCAGCTCAGCATCGAAACCAGCCTGGAGCAGCCGCTGTATCTGCTGTTCCTCTATCGCAAGGAAACACCCCGGCATTCCAATACCAGACTCGACATCCGCCTGGCGCCCGAGACCGAGGCCGACCTCGTCGAAGAGCATGTCGGCGGCGCCGCTGGTCTGGCACTGCTTGATCTGAATCTGCACCTGGCGGCGCGGGCCCGTTTGACGCATACACGGCTGCAGCATTGCGATGCGGACTTCACCCTGCTGCAGCGCCAGATCGCCGATCTGCAGGACGCGGCCCAGCTGCGGCAGGTGCACGTTGAATGGGGCGCCCGACTCAGTCGGCTTGATGCCCGCATTGATCTTGCCGGGACCGCCGCGCGGTTGGACACGTTTGCGCTGAGCGGCCTGAGCGACCAGCAACATGTCGACCACCAGGTTCTCGTGCGGCACCTGCAACCACGGGCGATCAGCCGCCTGCGCGCCCGCGGCATCGTGGACGACCGCGCGCGGCAGGTTTTCAACGGCAAAATCTACGTCGAACGCGGCGCCCAGGGCACGGATTCCGACCAGTTGCTGAGAAATCTGCTGCTGAGTGATCGCGCCGAGGTCGATGCCAAACCGGAACTGGAAATCTATGCCGACGACGTGCGTTGCGCGCATGGTTCCACGGTGGGGCGGCTCGATGACACGGCCCTGTTCTATCTGCGTAGCCGCGGCATCGACCAAGCCACCGCCCGACGCTTGCTGATGCTGAGCTTCGCCGAATGGATCCTGCAGGAGATGCCCCAGGAAAGCTTGCGCAGCGCCACCCGCGAAGCCTTTGCCGACCATCTGCACTTGAGGCTTTCCGCATGACAGGCGCGAACCTGAACGCCATTCGCGCGCAATTTCCGATCCTGCATCAGCAGGTCAACGATCATCCGCTGGTCTATCTGGACAATGCCGCAACCACCCAGAAGCCGGCCAGCGTGATCGACGCGGTCAGCGACTACTACCGCAAGGACAACGCCAATGTGCATCGCGCCGTCCACACCCTGGCCGGCCGCGCAACCCGGGCTTATGAGGGCGCACGCGACACGATTCAGAGTTTCATCGGCGCCGCCCGGCGCAGCGAGATCGTGTTCACCCGCGGCACCACCGAAGCCATCAATCTGGTCGCCCATAGCTGGCTTGCGCCGCGCCTGCGTCCGGGCGATGAAATCCTCGTCAGCGGCCTGGAACATCATGCCAATATCGTGCCCTGGCAGCTGTGTATCGAGGAGCGCGGTGCAAGCATCAAGGTCATCCCCGTCCGTGAGGACGGCGCGCTGGACCTCGAAGCCTATGCCAAGCTGCTGAGCGAAAAGACGCGTCTGGTCGCATTGACCGCATGTTCCAATGCGATCGGCACCCGCAATCCGGTCGCGGACATGATCCCGCTGGCCCATGCCGCCGGCGCGCGCGTGCTCGTCGATGCAGCCCAGACAGTGGCGCATCACCGGCTCGACGTGACTGGCCTGGACGCCGATTTCGTCGCATTTTCGGCCCACAAGATGTTTGGCCCGACCGGTTTCGGCGTGCTCTATGGCAAGGAAGCACTGCTGGAAGAGGCCAAGCCCTGGCAGGGCGGCGGCGACATGATCGAAACCGTGAGCTTTGCCGGCAGCACCTGGAACGAGTTGCCCTACAAGTTCGAAGCCGGCACGCCCAATATGGCTGGCGCCATAGGCACCGCCGCCGCGATCAGGTTTCTGCAAGACATCGACTTCGACTGGCTGGCGCAACACGAAGCCGCCTTGCTGCAGACCGCAACCGCCGGCTTGCTTGAAGTGCCCGGGCTGCGCATCATCGGCCACAGTCCTGGCAAGGACGCGATTATTTCCTTCGTGATGGACAAGGCTCATCCACAGGACATCGGCACCCTGCTCGACGAAAACGGCATCGCCGTACGTACCGGCCATCATTGCGCCATGCCACTGATGCAGGGTTTCGGCGTCAGCGGAACCGTCCGGGCTTCTTTCTGCGTTTACAACACGATGGAAGAAGCGGAAAGTCTGGCGCGATGCTTGCAAAGGATAAGCAAGCTCTTTTCCTGAAACCGCCCAGCGACTTTCAGCAAGAGCCGGGTGGGTGCCATCACGTCGCCGGTCCGACGAATCTGTCGAGATCATGCATGTCGTCGTAAGCCCCTGAATTTGCTAGGCTTGAGAAATGGCGAACTTGTCGAACGAAGAATCCAAACAAAGCGCTCAGGGCAGGCTCTCCGCTCGATTCTTGCTGTTTTTTCTGGCGCTTGCACTGCTCCTGGGCGGCGCCGCCTTCTGGTTCAATGACCGTTATGTCAGCACGCCTCTGGATGCCAGCCGTCAGGACCTGGTCAATGCCCGACAGCAACGCATCCAGGACTGGCTGCACACGCAACAGCAGCAAACTCAGTTCATCAGCCACATTTTCAATGCGATCGCGGCCAGCCACTGGGGCAAAGGCGGCGAATTCAGCGCGCTGAGCCAGACCTTGCTGAACATCCTGCCAGTCGATTCGCCGATCGTCGCTTTCGGTCTCTGGCCGGAGCCTGGCGCATTCCAGCCCGGCATGATTCGAAGCAGTTACTACTGGACCCTCGATTCCGCACCTGGCGAACCCGCCAAGCCGAGCCTGCGAACCGACTACAACCTCCCGGAGCGCATCAGCTATGCCGGCGAACTCTGGTACGCACCGCTGCGCTATTACGAGGGCCCCGGCTGCATCTACACGCGTCAATACGACGAGGTTTTCCTCAAACGACCGGTGCTCAGCTGCGCAAGCCCGGTCCGCATCAACGACCAGTTCATGGGGGTCACCACGCTGGTCATTGACCCGCAGCGCTGGCAGATTCCCGCCGAGCAAACAACAGAATCCGGCGAATTCTTCCTCCTGCTGGATTTCCAGCAAGAACTGCTTCATGCCCGCGGCCTGGCGCTCAACGGACCGATGAATCTTGCCGCCCTGGCGCAGCAAGATGCACGTTTCGGCCCAATTGCCGTCGCCCTGCACCAGCTTTCCGAAGGCTGGCTTGCGCGCATGCGTGACACGCAATCCGATACCGCAACGCTGGCACAGGGCCTGGCCGACGCCACCCGCAATCTATCTAAACGCGAGGCTGAGCGGACACTGGCCTGGCTCAATCAGCCCGCCGACCGCTGGCGCCGGACGCTTACCGTGGGCACAAGCCCCGATCAGACGCTGGAAGTCAGCATGCAGCTGGTGCCCCGCCTGGGTTTCCTCGTCAGCGGATATCGGCCGGCAGCGACCGTGGCCGCTTTCTCCATGCCGCGAATCATCAGCATGGCCAGCACCGTGGGCATGCTGAGCCTGGCTCTGCTGCTCGCCTATCTGGCCACCGTGCGCAGCGTTACCCGCCCCTTGCGCCGTATGCTAGTCCAACTGCAAAGACCCGCGGAAGACTCTTTGTTGGAAATCCAATCAAGTAATGAGATCGGCGCCTTGGCCATGGCTTTCAATGCCCGCCACGACCGTATTCGGGAGCTGCTTGGCGCGGTGCGCAGCAAGCAACGTACGACCCCTTTGAAACCTGCTACAAGCACGCCGGTCGCAGCGGGTGCGCAGCAGGTTCCGGCCACCACACCCTATGACAGCATCCTCAGCGCCCTGCCTGACGCCATCGTGCTGACCGATCTGCAGGGCAAGCTCATGTTCATGAACAGCGCGGCCGAAGCCCTGTCGGGCTGGACCCTCGACAGCGCGCTGGGCCTGCCCTTCGACGAGATCTTCCACATCATGGACCGCAAGGGCAAGAAGCGCATGACCGATCTCGCGAGCCGGGCGATCGCCATCGGCAAGGCCAGCGAGCGTCCTCTGGCCGTCTTGTTCAAGACCCGCAGCGGACACGAACTCCCCATTTCCATCTCCAGCGCCCCCTTGCCCGCCGACAGCCAGGCTGCGGTCAAGACCGGCGGCGCGATTCTGGTCCTGCGTGATAGCCGGAACAATGATGCGACCAGCGCCGGCAGTGCCAGCGTACCGGTTCACGATCCGCTCACCGGGATGCTGAATCGCCTTGCATTCGAAGCCGAACTTTCCGGTCTCTGTGAGGCCACGCGACTGGGCGGCGCCCCGCCGTTTCATATGCTGTACATCGATGTCGACAATCTCAGCGGCCTTAACACCGCCTTCGGCTCGGAGGGCGGTGACGAGTTCCTGCGTCAGATCGCCCGCCTCATCCAGAGCGATGTCGGCGAAAAGAACCCGGTGTATCGCCTCTACGGCGACAAGTTCGCAATCTTGCTGGGTTCCAGTGATTCCGCCGAAGCCCAGGTCACCGCGGAACTATTGCGCGCCGATGTGCAAAGCTGGGGATTCAGTTGGAAGAACCAGCGTCGCGAGGTCAGCGTCAGCATCTGTTCCCTGAAGATCGACCGCAACAGTGGCCGGCCGGTAGACATCCTGCGGCGCGCCAGCGAATTGTGCGAACAGGCCCAGGCCGAAGGCGGCGCCCGCGTCGTGGTGGGTCATGCCCAGCGCAGCCAGGTGGAGAACCGCGATGACCGGCAATGGTTGAACAACATCAAACATGGTCTGACGGAAGACGGCTTCCATCTCTCCTCGCAACAGATCAAGCCCCTGCAGCGCGAGGTGGCCGGCGGCGACGTATTCGATTCCCTGCTCCTGCTGGAGGATGAAGAGGGATTCTGGACCGACGCCCAAAGCTTCATGCCCGTCGCCGTCCGCCATGACCTCGCGACCCAACTGGACCGCTGGACCGTGGAACAAATCTTCTCGCGCCTTGCCGATGATCAGAACGTCGCGGACCAGATCGATTTCTGCCTGATCAGCATTTCCGTCAACAGCATGCAGACGGCGAGTTTCCTCGATTTCCTGATGGAGAAACTGCAGAGCTCAGGGGTGGCCCGGGCCAAAATTTGCATCGATCTGGATGAACACGACGTCAATAGCCGCCTGTCCAGCGCACGCGATTTCTGTCAGGCGCTGGCCCGAGCGGGCTGTCGCCTGAGCCTGAGCAAGGTGTCCAACCGCCCCTCCAGCCTGACCCTGCTCAAGGAACTGCCGGTTCACATCGTCCGCTTTGATGCCAATCTGACCCAGAATGTACACAAGGATGCAGTTGACCGCCTGGCCACCGAATCCTTACACCGGATCGTGCATACCCTGGGGAAACAAAGCCTGGTGACCGGCATCGACTCGGCGGAGCAGCTCAGGATCGTGCAGGGCATCGGCGTTGACTATGCACAGGGACTGGCCATCGCCCGCCCCAGTCCGGTCGTATTCCACGCCCAGCACTAAGGCGGGCTCAAGGCTGAGCCCGGGCCCCTCTGCGTGCTCAGCGGCCACGCTGCAAGGCGGCGATGCGCTCATCCAGTGGCGGATGGGTCATGAACAGACGTTTCAGGCCGCCACTCCAGCCTGGCGCCACGCCGAAGGCGCTCAAGGCTTCGGGCAGTTCCCCGGCTGCAGGCTGACGATTTTTCAAGCGTTCCAGTGCCGCGATCATCTTGCGGCGACCGGCCAGCTGCGCGCCGCCCGCATCCGCGGCGAATTCACGCCGCCGCGAGAACCAGGCGACAATCGCGCTGGCGAGAATGCCGAACAGGATCTGGAGCACGATCACCGAGATGAAATAGCCCGGTCCGCCGGAACGCTCGCTGCGAAAAACCGCCCGATCGATGAACATCCCGACGACCCGCGCCAGAAACATCACGAAGGTGTTGAGGACGCCCTGGATCAGGGTGAGTGTCACCATGTCACCATTGGCCACATGGCTGACCTCGTGCGCCAGCACGGCTTCGATTTCATCCTGGCTCATGCGCTGCAACAGCCCGGTACTGACCGCGACGAGGGCGGAATTCTTGCTCATGCCGGTGGCGAATGCGTTGACGTCGGGCGAGTCATAAATCGCGACATCGGGCATGCCGATCCCGGCCTGCCGGGCCTGGTGTTGCACCGTTGCCAGCAACCAGGACTCGGCCGAATTGCTGGGGCGCTCGATGACCTGAGCACCGGTGCTCATCTTCGCGATGGTTTTCGACATCGCCAGGGAAATGAAGGCACCACCGAATCCGAAGATGGCACAGAAGATCAGCAATGCACGCAGATCAAGCCCGTTTTGCGTCAGGAAGCGATCTGCACCGAGCAGATTGGCAACGATGCTCAGCACGAAAATCACTGCCAGGTTCGTGCCGAGGAACAACATAATCCGTTTCATGGTGTGCCGTCCAAAATCCTATGGATGTGAATGCCGACTTAGATGGGGTCTGCCAGACAAGGTTCAAGCCGGCCGCTCATCCCCTTCGCTGACCACCTGCATCAAATCGACGCGTTGCAGCCCTCGCGGCAGCATTTGACCGCGGCTGGCGCGCGCGCCCCTGAAGCGCTCGATGTCGTCGGCCTTGAGGGTAAAGCTGCGTTTGCCCGCCTCCAGGCGCAGGATCTGTCCCCCGGCCAGCAGGGCCCAGTGGGCGATGCGTTCATCCGCCTTCAGGGCCATCATCTTGTTGCCTTTGCCACGCGGCAACTGCGGCAGCTCCGCCAGCGCCTGGATCAGGATGCGCCCTGCGGTGCTAATGGTCACCAGGCGAAGGTCTTCCAAAGCCGCAGAAATGCCGAGTGGCGTCAGCACCGCAGCGCCCTTGGGCAGGGTCAGGCAGGCCTTGCCGGCCCGATTGCGCGTCTGCAGATCGCTCTGCGTCACGATGAAGCCATAGCCGGCGTCGCTGCCGAGCACATACTGCTGCTCGTTGGCACCAAAGGTGAGCGCGACGAAGCTCGCGCCATCAGCCGGATTCAGCTGTCCGGTCAACGGCTCGCCCAGACTGCGAGCCGAGGGCAGGCCATGCGATGCCACGCTGTAGGCCCGCCCGCTGGAATCCAGAATGGACAGCAACTGGCCGGTGCGACCGGCCGCCGCGGCGAGAAACTCGTCGCCCGAACGGTAGCTCAAGGATTCGGGATCCAACTGATGGCCTTTTGCGGCGCGGATCCAACCGGCCTTGGAAATCACCACGGTGATGGGCTCGCTCGGCAGCATCTGGGTTTCGTCGATCAGCTTGGCCTGTTCGCGTTGAACCAGCGGCGTACGGCGGTCATCCCCATAGGTTTTGGCGTCCGCGGCAATTTCACCGGCAATCAGACGCACCAGTTTCGCCCTTGATCCGAGCAAAGCCTGCAATTGATCGCGCTCCTGCGCCAGCTCATCCTGTTCGCCGCGGATCTTCATTTCCTCCAGGCGCATCAGGTGACGCAGTTTGAGATTGAGGACCGCCTCGGCCTGGATGTCGCTCAGACCAAAGCGCTCCATCATCACCGGCTTGGGCTGCTCCTCGGTCCGGATGATGCGGATCACCTCATCGATATTCAGATAAGCAATCAACAAGCCATCGAGAATGTGGAGCCGATCCTGCACCGCGGCCAGTCGATGTTCGAGCCGCTTGCGCACGGTCGCGGTGCGGAACTCCAGCCACTCGAGCAACAGGGCACGCAAGCCCCTGACCCCAGGCCGCCCGTTCAGCCCGATCACGTTCATGTTGATCCGGTAGGACTTCTCCAGATCCGTGGTGACGAACAGATGCCCCATCAGTTCTTCGGCATTGACCCGGCGGGAACGCGGGGCGATGACGATGCGGGTGGGATTTTCGTGATCGGACTCGTCCCGGAGATCTTCAATCAGGGGCAGCTTCTTCGCCCGCATCTGCGCCGCGATCTGCTCCAGGATCTTGGAGCCGCTGGCCTGATGCGGCAGCGCCGTCACCACCAAATCACCGTTCTCCTCTCGTTCCCAGCAGGCCCTCAGCCTGACCTGCCCATTGCCGCTGGCGTACATCTTGCGGATGTCTTCGGCCGGTGTAATCAGCTCGGCGCCGGTTGGAAAATCCGGCGCCGGAATCAGCGAATACAGTTCCTCGTCGGCAAGTTCCGGCTCTTCCAGCAGGCGGATACAGGCCTGGGCTACCTCACGCAGATTGTGTGGCGGAATGTCGGTAGCCATGCCGACCGCAATGCCGGTGGTGCCATTAAGCAGCAGATTGGGCAGACGCGCCGGCAGGACCACCGGCTCTTTCATCGTGCCGTCGAAATTCGGCTGCCAGTCCACCGTGCCCTGATCCAGCTCGGCGAGCAGCACGTCGGCATAGGGCGCGAGTTTGGCTTCGGTATAGCGCATCGCGGCAAAGGACTTGGGATCGTCCGGCGCCCCCCAGTTGCCCTGCCCCATGATCAGGGGATAGCGATAGCTGAAATCCTGGGCCATCAGCACCATGGCCTCATAGCAGGCCGAGTCGCCATGCGGGTGGTACTTGCCGATCACATCCCCGACCGTGCGTGCCGATTTCTTCGGCTTGGCATTGGCCCCCAGATTCAGCTCGGACATGGCGTAGACGATACGCCGTTGCACCGGCTTCAGCCCGTCACCCAGATGGGGCAAGGCCCGATCCAGGATCACGTACATCGAATAATCCAGGTAAGCGCGTTCGGCAAACTCACCCAGAGGCAGACGCTCCGGCGCGTCCATTTCCTTGACATCAACCATATTCGTTCCTTAGACCTCGGCGCGGTCGCCTTTCTCTTCCAGCCAGGCTTTGCGATCCGAGGCCCGTTTCTTGGCCAGCAGCATGTCCAACATGCCGCAGGCCAGCGCTTCATCGGCCAGATCCAGACGCACCAGTCGCCGGGTATCCGGCGCCATGGTGGTTTCCCTCAATTGCAGTGGGTTCATTTCGCCCAGACCCTTGAATCGAGTGACGTTGACTTTGCCGCGCAGTCCTTCGGCCCGGATCCGGTCGAGCACGCCCTGGCGCTCCGGCTCATCCAGGGCATAGAACACCCGTTTGCCGACATCAATCCGGTACAGCGGGGGCATTGCCACATAAATGTGCCCGCCATCCACCAAGGCGCGGAAATGGCGCAGGAACAGGGCACACAGCAGGGTCGCAATATGCAGTCCATCGGAATCCGCGTCGGCGAGGATGCAGATCTTGCCGTAGCGCAAGCCGGCGGCGGTTTCCGCCCCGAGATCCACGCCCAGGGCCACGGAAATGTCGTGAATTTCCTGCGATGCGATCGCCACGTCGCTGTCGACTTCCCAGGTGTTCAGAATCTTGCCGCGCAGCGGCAGAATGGCCTGGAAGGTCCGGTCCCGGGCCTGCTTGGCTGAACCACCGGCCGAGTCCCCCTCGACCAGAAACAGCTCGCTCTGGGCCGGATCACCAGACACGCAGTCGGCCAGCTTGCCCGGCAGAGCCGGGCCGCTGACCACCCGTTTACGGGTCACTACCCGAGCCGCTTTAAGGCGTCGCTGAGCACAACTGATGACCCACTGGGCCAGCACGTCGGCGGTTTCGATATGCCGGTGCAACCACAAGCTGGTCGCGTCTTTCACCACGCCGGAAACGAAGGCCGCGCATTCACGCGAACTCAGACGTTCCTTGGTCTGGCCGGCAAACTGCGGCTCTTCCAGCTTGACCGAAAGCACGTAGCTGACCCCGCTCCAGACGTCTTCCGGCGCCAGTTTGACGCCACGAGGCAGCAGATTGCGATTCTCGGAGAATTCACGCAGCGCCTCGGTCAGGCCGGTGCGCAGGCCATTGACATGGGTGCCGCCCTGGGCCGTCGGCACCAGATTGACGTAGCTTTCCGCCGGCCCCTCACCGCCATTGGGCAACCACACCACGGCCCAGGAAGCCTCCTCATGCTCACCCGAAAATTCACCGGTCAAAGGCGTCGCCGGCAGGGCTTCCAGCCCGTCAAGCGCCTCCTCCAGGTAAGCGGTCAGACCGCCCTGATACAGCCAGGTCTCGGTTTCCCCGGTCGCATCATCCCGCAGGCTGACCTCCAGACCGGAGCACAGCACCGCCTTGGCGCGCAAGGCATGGCGCAATTTGGCCAAAGAAAACTTGCCGGAATCGAAGTAACTGGCGTCAGGCCAGAACCGCAAACGGGTTCCGCGCCGTTGTCTACCAACGGCCCCCACCACCTCCAGGTCGCGAACCTTGTCGCCATGTGCGAAACCGATGCTGTATTCCTGTCCGTTGCGCCACACCGTAACGTCCAGACGTTCCGACAGGGCATTGACCACCGACACCCCGACCCCATGCAAGCCGCCGGAATAGCGATAGTTTTCCTTGTTGAACTTGCCGCCGGCATGCAGGCGACCAAGAATCAATTCCACGCCCGGCACGCCTTCTTCGGGATGGATGTCCACCGGCATGCCGCGACCATCGTCCTCCACTTCCAGGGAGCCGTCGGCGTAGTGGGTCACCTGGATTTTCCGCGCATGGCCCTGCAAGGCCTCATCGACGCTGTTGTCAATGACTTCCTGCGCCAGGTGGTTCGGGCGCGAGGTGTCGGTAAACATGCCCGGCCGGCGCTTGACCGGATCCAGGCCGGTCAGCAGTTCGATCGAGGCGGCGTTATAAACTTCGCTCATAATGTCCTTGATGATTGTGGCCTTGGCACACAGCCAATCGGCTCGCAAGGCGCGGCACTATATCAAAGCTACCGGCGCAATTCGCCATTCATGCCGCCCCCGCCCACACCACCACAACGCCTCGGCTACCGTGCCGACCAACGGCGCGATGCCTGCGGCCGATTGCGCTCGGCGGGGCGGCAGGCCCTCGCCGGCGGCCCTCGCCGGCGGCCCCCGCCTGCGGTGGCGATATCGGTTAAACTGGGCTGCTGAACGCCTTGCCCTCGCTTCCTCAAACCACCCTGCCGACCCATGTCCGAAGATGAATCCAAACTGGAGCTGTTTGAAGAACAGCTCGCCGAACTCGAAGCCCTGGTTCGCAATCTGGAGGCTGGCGAATCGCGCCTCGAAGATGCGGTACGGAATTTCGAACGGGGCGTCGAGCTGTCCAGAAATTGCGAGAATTTGCTCAAGCAGGCCGAACTTCGGGTCATGCAGCTGAGCACGGACGCCAATGGGGACGAACGGCTGCAGGACGCCCCGGATCTGGAAAAGGAAGCCCGTTCTTGACTGATTTCGAATGCTGGATGCAGGACTGCAGCCGTCGGGTCGAACGGGCGATCGAACGGCGCCTGCCGGGCACTGAGCTCTTTCCCCAACGCCTGCATGGGGCGATGCATTACGCCACCCTGAATGGCGGCAAGCATTTTCGCCCTTTGCTGATCTATGCCGCTGCAGAGGCCCTGGACCTGGCAGCGGAACGGGTCGACGGACTGGCCGCGGCCATTGAGATGATCCACGCCTATTCCCTGGTCCATGATGACCTGCCGGCGATGGACGATGATCAACTGCGACGCGGCAAAGCCACCTGCCACATCGCCTTCGACGAGGCGATCGCGATCCTGGCCGGGGACGCCCTGCAGGCTCTGGCCTTCCGCGTGCTGAGCCAGGATGACGGACTGCGCTGCGATGCCCAGGCGCGAATTCGGATCATTGCGCACATCGCCCAGGCGATCGGCTCGCACGGCATGGCGGGTGGCCAGGCCATCGACCTGGAATCGGAGGGCCAGCAGCTCAATGCCGCTGAACTCGAAGCGATGCACATCCACAAGACCGGAGCCCTGATCCGCGCCGCCGTCGTCACCGTCGCCTACACCGTACCGGATCTGCCCGTCACCACCGAGCAGGCTCTGGATCGTTACGCCAAGTGCGTGGGACTGGCCTTTCAAATTCATGACGACATCCTGGATGAAACCAGCACAACAGACGAAATGGGCAAGAACGTGGGCGTCGATCGCGCACGCAGCAAAAACACCTATCCCACCCTGTTCGGCCTGAGCGAATCCGGACGCATGGCCGCCGCCCTGATCGAAGAGGCGCAGTCGCAGCTCAAGATTCTGGGCGCCAAAGCCAGCCGTCTGCACGCCCTCGCCGACTTCGTCATACAGCGCCGCGGCTGATTTGCCCTGGCTGCAACCGCGGCGGATAATCGCCGCCAAAATTCAAGGATCGACATGCCTTCCAAGATCGTGCCGACGGATTCCAGCTACAGCCTTCTGGGGCAGGTCAAACTGCCGGAAAACCTGCGCCAGCTCGACCGCAGCGAACTGCCGCAACTGGCCGCCGAAGTGCGCCGCTGCCTGATTGAAACCCTGGGCCGGATCGGCGGCCATTTCGGCGCCAATCTGGGCGCCGTCGAACTGGCGATTGCCCTGCACCATGCATTCGACACGCCAAACGACCGCATCATCTGGGATGTCGGCCATCAGGCCTACCCGCACAAGATCCTCACCGGCCGTCGCGCACAACTCGACACCATCCGCAAGCTCGGTGGCCTCGCTCCCTTTCCCTGCCGGGATGAGAGCGAGTTCGATGCCTTCGGCGTCGGGCATTCCAGCACCTCCATCAGCGCCGCAGCGGGCATGGCGGCCGCCCAGAAAGTCACCGGCCAGAAACGTGCGGTGGTCGCCGTGATCGGGGATGGCGGCATGACGGCGGGGCTGGCGTTCGAGGCCCTCAACCATCTGGGCGCCACCGGCCTCGATGTGCTGGTCGTCTACAACGACAATGACATGTCGATTTCCGAGAATGTTGGCGGCCTGCGTGATCACTCCGCTCGCCTGGTCGAGCGTCTGGGCCAGGCACCGGCCACCGCATCCCTGCGGGAATCGGCCTTTGATCGACCGCAGGCCCAGAGAGATCGACCGTCCAGCAAGGATGCCGGCGCGCTATTCGAAACCCTGGGCGTCCACTACATGGCCCCGATAGACGGCCATGACATCGACGCCCTGCTGGACGCTCTGGCCATCGCGCGGCGCACACCCGGCCCGAAACTGCTCCATGTGCTGACCGTCAAAGGACGCGGATTCGCGCCGGCCGAAGCGGCGCCGATCAAGTATCACGCGGTCCCTGGCTTCGACCCCGTGACCGGCGCCACACCACCGAAAAAACCGCAGGCCAAACCCACCTACACCGAGGTTTTTTCCGACTGGATCTGCCAGATGGCCGAGCAGCACCCAGCCTTGGTCGCCATCACCCCGGCGATGCGTGAAGGCAGTGGGCTGACCGAATTTCAGCGCCGCTTCCCCGAACGCTATTTCGACGTCGCGATCGCCGAGCAGCATGCCGTCACGTTTGCGGCCGGCCTCGCCGCCGATGGTGCCAAACCGGTGGTCGCCATCTATTCCAGCTTTCTCCAGCGCGCCTATGACCAGTTGATTCACGACGTCGCCCTGCAGAATCTACCGGTGCTGTTCGCAATCGACCGCGGCGGACTGGTGGGCGGCGATGGCGCCACCCACCACGGCGCCTTCGATCTGAGCTATCTGCGCTGCATTCCCAACATGGTGGTGATGGCGCCCTCGGACGAGAACGACTGCCAGCGCATGCTTTCCACCGGCCTGGCGCACGCCGGCCCCAGCGCCGTGCGTTACCCGCGCGGCACCGGTCCCGGTGTGGAGCTGGGCGGCGACGTCAAGCCCCTGCCCATCGGCAAGGGACGCATCGTCCGCCAGGGCAAAGGACGGCGCAAGCCGCGTGTCGCCATCCTCAGCTTCGGCCCGATGCTGAAGCCGGCGCTGGAAGCCGGCGACATCCTGGATGCCGATGTGGTCGACATGCGCTTTGTCAAACCTCTGGACGAACGCCTCATTCTGGATATGGCGAACCAGAATGACCTGATCGTCACGCTGGAGGATAATGCCCTGCCCGGCGGCGCTGGCAGCGGGATCAATGAGGTGCTGCTGGCGCAGCATGATCAGGTCCGGGTCTTGAACCTGGGCCTGCCCGATCAGTTCGTCGAACATGGCGAACGAGAGGAACTGCTGCAGCAATGCGGACTGGATACCGGCGGCATCCTGCGCGCGATTCGCAAACGCCTGCGTGCCCGCGACCTGGACACCGCCTTGCCGGACGCAGATTTTGATAGTGTACGGGCCTGAAGACTGAACTTTTTCCCTTTTATCAGAATCAAATCAGCTGCCCTTATTTTTTGAACCACGGACCCGCAAACCCCATCTGGAGGCCTTAATGGACCCGTATCGCAGTACCGCAACATCTCCGATCAGCAACAGCAGTTCAGCCGGCGATCTGCTCGCCACCCACAAGGTGCTACGCAACACCTATCTCCTGCTGTCCCTGACCTTGCTGTTCAGTGCTTTCACCGCCTATCTGGGCATGAGCCTGAATTTTGGCGGCTTTGGCATCATCGGTTTCTTCATCGGCGCCTATGGCCTGATGTTCCTGACCAGCAAGTTCCAGAACAGCATCTGGGGCCTGCCCTGCGCCTTCGGTTTCACCGGCTTCATGGGCCTGACCCTGGGGCCGATTCTGAGCACCTACCTGCGGGCCCTGCCCAATGGCGGTGAACTGATCATGACCGCCCTGGGTGGAACCGGCCTGATCTTCATGGGCCTGTCGGCCTATGCCCTGAGCTCGGGCAAGCGCTTCAGCAACCTGGGTGCCAGCATGGTGGCCCTGGGATTGGTGGCGATGGTCGCCATGATCGCCAATCTGTTCCTGCAGTTGCCGATGCTGGCGCTGGTCGTGTCTTCGCTGTTCATGATTTTCTCCAGCATGGTCATCCTGTACCAGACCGGCGAGATCGTGCATGGCGGCGAAACCAACTACATCAGCGCGACCGTCTCGCTCTACGTCAGCATCTACAACATCTTCCTCAGCCTGCTGCAGATTCTTGGCCTGACCGGCGGCGACGAGTAGATCCGCATCACAAGGACAAAAGGCCCCTTCCGGGGCCTTTTTTATGCCCGCGTGGCCGTCATCAACCAGCACCGCGCCAGTTCAGTTGGCGCTGCAGTTGCACCACCTGACCAACGATCAGCAGACCGGGGCCGTCGATCGACAGCGCCGCAACCGCATCCGGCAAACTCGCCACAGTGGCCACCACATTGCGCTGATCGGGGCGCGTGCCATTGAAAATGACAGCGGCAGGCCAGTCAGCGGCCAACCCGGCTTCGACCAGGGCAGCACAAATCTGCGGCAGCATGCCGACGCCCATGTAGATGACCACGGTCTGATTCGGCTGCGCGAGCTGCTTCCAGTCCAGCGCCAGGCGGCCATCAGCCCGCGGATGACCGGTGACAAACACGCAGCTCTGGGCATGATCACGATGGGTCAGCGGAATCCCGGCATAAGCCGAACATCCCAGCGCCGCACTGATGCCGGGCACCACTTGAAAAGGGATCCCCGCGGCCATCAGCTCTTCGATCTCTTCGCCGCCGCGCCCGAACATGAAGGGGTCCCCTCCTTTCAGACGCAGCACACGGTGGCCCTCCCGCGCGAGCCGTACCAGCAACTGATTGATCTCTTCCTGCGGCAGGGTGTGGTTGCGCCGTCGCTTGCCCACATCGATGCGCTCTGCATCGCGCCGGACCAGATCAAGGATGGCCGCCGGAATCAGGCGGTCGTACAGCACCACATCGGCATGCTGCATCAAACGGTGAGCGCGTAGGGTCAGCAGATCCGGATCGCCCGGCCCCACCCCGACCAGGAAAACCTCGCCCGCCGGCATGGTCTCGGCCTGTGCCGCAGCCAGCTGCGATTGCAGCAATTCACGGGCACCGGCCTCTTCACCAGAAACGATTCTTTCGGCCATAGGACCATCGAAAATGCCCTCCCAGAAACGCAGACGGCGTGCCGGTTCCGGCAAGCGCTCGCTGACATGCTTGCGCAGACCTCCCGCCAGGCGGGCCAGGCGACCATAGCCGGCCGGCAGCATTTTTTCGATCTGATCGCGCAGGCGCCGCGCCAGCACCGGCGCGGTGCCGCCGCTCGACAAGGCCACCACAATCGGCGAGCGGTCGACAATCGCCGGCATGATCGCGGTCGACGAGCCCGCATCATCGACGACGTTCGCTGGAACACCACGACTGCGGGCAATGCTGGCCACCTGGCGATTCACGCCAGGGTTGTCGGTCGCGGCGATGACCAGCACCGGTGCGCCGAAACATCCGGCATCGAACTGACCCTGATCCCAGCTGATCTCGCCAAGTTGGACACGATGCTGCAACTCCTCGCACAGACGCTCGGCCACCAGATGAATCCTGGGCCCGCCCTTGAGCAGGAGACGCACCTTGCGCGCGGCGATTTCGCCGCCGCCGACGACCAGCACCTCGCGACCGGCCAGCCGCATGAATATCGGGAAAAACTCCACCTGCATCCGCCTGTTGCCTGAAATCCGGGCGCATTATCGCAGCTTGCCGCCGCGCGCCTCGCAATTCGCCCGGATTTTGTCCAGACTAATGTGCTTTGGCCGAACGAGAAGCAGGACACACGATGGTGGATCGCGCAGTTGCAGTTGCGCCCGGTCTTGTTTGGCAACCGGGCTACGCCTTCGATGTCCGACAGGTCCGAAACTGTGACCCGGTACTGTCCCGCTTGGGTGCCAATGCCACGGTCGTAGGCCTGCGCCTGACACCGGAACCGGCATGAAGCTGCGCCAGCTCATCTACATCCGTGAAGTCGCCCGCTGCAATCTGAACATCACCGCGGCAGCCGAGCATCTGTTCACCTCCCAGCCAGGCATCTCCAAACAGATCAAACAGCTCGAAGACGAACTGGGGGTCGAAATTTTTGCCCGCAACGGCAAGCACCTAGCGGCCATCACACCAGCGGGCCAGAAGATTTTGGAAGTCGCCGAACGCGTGATCCAGGACACCGACAATATCCAGAGCGTCGCCGACGAGTTTCGCGCCTCCGACCGCGGCCAGCTCAGCATCGCCACCACCCATACCCAGGCGCGCTATGCGCTGCCTTCCACGGTCAAGCGCTTCAAGCAGGCCTACCCCGAGGTCACCCTGCATCTGCATCAGGGCTCGCCGCCACAGATTGCCCGCCTCGCCGCCAGTGGTGACGCCGATTTCGCCATCGCCACCGAGGCGATGGAACACTTCGACGAATTGATCATGCTGCCCTGCTACCACTGGAACCGCTGCATTCTCGTGCCCCCACATCATCCGCTGACCCATCTTGAAACGGTGGCACTCAGCGATCTGGCACGGCACCCGATCGTCACCTACACGTTTGGTTTCACCGGGCGCTCCAAGCTCGACCAGGCATTCAGCGCACGTGGACTCAAGCCGAATGTGGTGCTGACCGCAGTCGATGCCGATGTGATCAAGACCTATGTGCGTCTCGGACTCGGCATCGGCATCGTCGCGAACATGGCCTATGACGCCAACCAGGACGCCTACCTGGTGCGCATCGATGCCGCTCATCTGTTCAGTGCCAGCACGACCCACATCGGCTTCCGGCGCGGCCTGTTCCTGCGTGCTTACATGTACGAGTTCATCCGCATGTTCGCGCCCCACCTGGATGCCGGCATCATCGACCGCATGGGCGCCATTGCCGAACCGGCGCAACGTCGGGAACAAAGCCAGATGCTGAAGGCGCAACTCGGGACCATCTAACAGCTTAATTACCAATAGTTATATAAATAATTTTATTTTGCGCTTTTGAGCATAAAGCTGCGCTGTTATGCTTGCCGGCTCCATGCGCTCAATACCTGATTTCAGGCCCGCCACCCCCTCATGTACAAATACAACGAACTCGACCAGACCCTGGTCAACGAACGCGTCAATCAGTTCCGCGACCAAACCGAACGCTACTTCCGCGGCGAACTGAGCGAGGCTCAGTTTCTGCCTCTGCGCCTGCAGAACGGCCTCTACGTGCAACGCTTTGCTCCGATGCTGCGAGTGGCCATTCCCTATGGCACCCTGTCGGCGGTCCAATTGCGCAAGCTCGCTGAGATCGCACGCAAATATGACAAGGACTTCGCCCACTTCACCACCCGCACCAATGTCCAGTACAACTGGCCAAGACTGGAAGCGGTACCGGACATCCTGGCGGCACTGGCCAGCGTCGAAATGCACGCCATCCAGACCAGCGGCAACTGCATTCGCAACACCACCACCGACGCACTTGCCGGTGTTGCCGCGGATGAAATCGAAGATCCGCGCCCCTGGTGCGAAATCATTCGCCAGTGGTCTACCCTGCACCCCGAGTTCGCGTTCCTGCCGCGTAAATTCAAGATTGCGGTCTCGGCCTCGGCGCAGGATCGCGCCGCTTCCCGGGTGCATGACATCGGTCTGCAACTGCGCCACGATGACGCCGGCCAGACCTGTTTCGATGTCATCGTCGGCGGCGGGCTCGGGCGTACGCCGATTCTGGGCAGCCTGATTCGTCAGGGCCTGCCCTGGCCGGAACTGCTGAACTACCTCGAAGCGGTGCTGCGCGTCTACAACCGGCTTGGCCGACGGGACAACAAGTACAAGGCCAGAATCAAGATTCTGGTGAAAGAAACCGGCCCTCAGCGTTTCGCCGAAATGGTCGACAGGGAATGGCAGCATCTGCAAGGCGGTGCGCTGACACTCGAAGATCACAAGGTGGAGAGCATGCGTGCCGCCTTCACCCCACCGAGCTATCGCCAGGACGTGCCGGAACAGGGCTTCGAAAGCGCCAGGTCGACCGACCCGGATTTCGCGCGCTGGTGTCAGCACAATCTGCGCCCCCACAAGCAAACCGGTTATCGGGCCGTGGTGGTTTCGCTCAAAGCCCCGCGGGAGGTGCCTGGGGACTGCTCGAGCACGCAGATGGATGTGGTCGCGGAACTGGCCGAACGCTACGGTTTTAGCGAGATCCGCGTCATGCACGAGCAGAATCTTGTCCTGCCCGACATCCCGCTGGACCATCTGCACGCGGTCTGGCTCAAGCTGGCAGAGCATGAACTGGCGACGCCGAATGTAGGCAAGCTGACCGACATGATCTGCTGCCCTGGCCTCGATTACTGTGCGCTGGCCAATGCCGGCTCGATCGGCGTTGCTCTGGAACTGAATCAGCGTCTCGAGAATCTCGATGATCTGTATGACCTGGGCGATCTGCGTCTGAACATGTCCGGCTGCATGAATGGCTGCGGACATCACAGCGTCGGCCATATCGGTATCCTGGGCGTCGATAAGAAAGGCGAGGAGTGGTACCAGATTTCGCTCGGCGGCTCGTCACGCAATGACGCCAGCCTGGGCGACCGGCTCGGCGCGGCGCTGTCGCGCTCCGAAATCGTCAATGGCATAATGGCCCTGCTCAAGGTCTATCTGAACCAGCGCCACGTCGAGGAAAGCTTCGTCGAAACCTATCGCCGCATCGGCTTGCAGCCATTCAAGGAGGCCGTCTATGTCTGAACAGGTCCTCAGCCTGAAAGCCGGCCTGATTACGCATGACTGGCTGGACCTCGATGACGAGGCCCCCTTGCCGGATGCAGGGCGGAGCCTGCTCAGCCTGGAGCGATGGCTTCGGGAGGGTCCGGCTGCGGCACCTGGGCGCAGCCTGGGTCTCAAGCTGGCCAATACCTGCGATGTCGAATCCCTGGACGTCGACCTGGACGCCTGTACGCTGATCGCGCTCGAATTTCCAAGTTTTACCGACGGGCGCGCATTCAGCCAGGCCCGGCTGTTGCGGGAGCGCCTCGGGTTTAGGGGTGAAATCCGTGCATGCGGCGACATTCTGTCGGATCAATTGCTGTATCTGGCGCGCTGCGGCTTCGATAGTGTTGCTCCGGCGGATCCAACCCAGCTAGGGCGCGCCAAAGAAGCGCTGAGCGAATTTTCCATTGCCTATCAGCCATCCGATTCCGGCCCCAGACTCCGCCTGGCGCTCTGAGATGGCGACCAGCGCCTCGCCCCGACACGCTGTTCCGTTGCCACGCGCCGCAACGCCTGCATGCGCCCCCCGCCCCGCCGCGCGCTGAGCATCATCATCCTGGCCGGTGGCCAGGGCACGCGGATGGGACGACGCGACAAGGCGCGCCTGCGTCTGCGCTCCAGCACGCTGCTCGCCCAGCTCTGTGCCAGCCTGCGACCCCAAGCGGCGGAAATCATCGTGGTGCGACGTCGCCCACGCGCCGCCCTTGGCCTGCCAGCCGGCCTCCGGCTGGCCTGGGACCGGCAGCGCGACCAGGGTCCGGTCGCCGGCCTGGAAGCCGGCCTGCGCCGCGCCCGGCATGCCTGGTGCCTGTGCCTGCCGGTAGACAGCCTGCAGCCGCCGGCCAGCCTGCTACGGCAACTCTCGAACCAGCAAGGCCATGGCGCTTACGGCCAGGACGGTGAAACGCCATGCTACCTGCATGCCCTGCTGCCCCGTCGGCTGCATTTTCGTCTGCATGAATTCCTCAACCATGGCGGTCGCTCCGCCGCCAATGCCTGCGCACGCCTTGATCTCGAAGCAATCGAGCTTGAGGCAGGCAACAGAACCGTCTGGAGCATCAATACGCGCACCCAATGGCGCCAGGTACGGCGGCGCTCACGATGACTCTGCGCGACAGCCAGGGCCGGGCGCATCATAAACTCCGCATTTCGCTCACTGATCGCTGCAATTTCCGTTGCCCCTATTGCATGCCTGAAAAGCCACGCTGGATGCCCGCCAGCCAGCTGCTCAGCCGCGAAGAACTGCGCCGCATTGCCAGCATTTTCGTGCGTGATCTGGGCATCGAATGCATACGCCTGACCGGCGGCGAACCACTGCTGCGCCGCGATGTGATCGCGATCGTGGAAGATCTCGCGAGCCTCGAAGCGCAGGGCCTGCAACGCCTGTCGATGACATCCAATGGCGTGCGCCTCGCGCCGCTGGCACGCCAGCTGGCCGGCGCCGGCCTGCAGGACATCAATGTGTCCCTCGACTCTCTCGACCCGGCGCAATTCCAGCGCCTCAGCCGTGGCCGCTATGGACTGGCCGATGTGCTGACCGGGATTCGCGCAGCCCGGCAAGCCGGCCTGGGCGTCAAGCTCAATTGCGTCATCATCCGCGGCTACAACGAAGATCAGATCCTGCCCCTGCTGCACTGGTCACGGCAACACGAACTGGAATTGCGTTTCATCGAATTCATGCCGCTGGACGACGAGGCGCTCTGGACCCAGGAACGGGTGGTCAGCTCCGACGAAATCCTCGCCACGATCAACCAGGAGATGGCCTGCGAAGCGCTGCCTGCAGTTGGCTCGCCGGCACGGCGCTACCGGTTGGCGAACGGTCAGGCGTTCGGCATCATCGCCACCGTCAGCGCACCATTTTGCGCACGCTGCGACAGACTGCGTCTGACCGCCAACGGTCGGCTCTATACCTGCCTGTTCGGCAAGGAAGGCACAGCGCTTCAGGGCCAGGCCGAAGACCCCGCCCGCCTGCGCGACATCATCCGCGATGCCGTGCTGCGCAAGCCAGCGGGCTATGTCGCCGAACCGGGCTATGCTGAACGTGAAGTCCGCATGTACCAACTTGGCGGCTGAAGTCAGCAGCGCGCGGCCTGAGAAATATTTGACCTGTCTTCGCGCCCGCAGTCACACCGCTGTGCAAGCCCCCACGGTAAACTCCCCGTCATGAATCTGATTCTGATCCCCTACGGCCCGCTCGTTGATGTCCTTGGCGAGGGCCCGCTCAACATCGAATGCCCGGCCACCACCGCAGCAGAGTTGTTGGCCTGGCTGCATCAGCAGTACCCGGCCCTGCAGGCCTGGCGTGGTCGCATTGCCTGCGGCCTTGGGGATGAACTGCTGCGTGCCGCCTCGCCGCTTGGCGAAGCTCAGCGCATCGCCCTGATTCCCCCGGTTAGCGGAGGTTGAATGAAACATTTGTGTAACGGGCCGATCGCCCTTGAAGCCCTGCTGGCCTGTGACGATCCAGCCTGCGGCGCCGCCCTGCTCTTCACCGGCTGCGTGCGCGAGCACAACGAGGGCCGCGCCGTCAGCGGCATGCTGTACACCGCCCACGAAAGACTCGCGGACAAGGCCTTGGCGGACATTTGCAGCGAAGCGCTGCAGCAGTTCGAGATCCGCTCCTGTCGGATCATCCATCGCCTGGGCGAACTGCGCCTCGGCGACATCAGTGTCGCCATTGCCGTTCAGTCCGCCCACCGCCCCGCCGCCTACGAGGCCTCACGCTGGGCGATCGAGGCGATCAAACAGCGCGTTCCGATCTGGAAGAAGGAACATTACATCGATGGCGCCAGCCGCCACCTCGACGGCCACACCCTGGATGCCGCCCTGTGAGAGACATCAGCCAGAAACCCAGCACCTTGCGCATGGCCCGAGCCGAAGCCTGGGTGCGCATGCCGGCGGACTGTCGGCAGCGCATCGAACAGGGCACCCTCGACAAGGGCGATGTTCGCGAAGCCGCCCGCGTCGCCGGCCTGATGGGCATCAAACGTTGCTGGGAGTTGCTACCCCATTGCCACCCCATCCCCCTGCAGCACAGTGCGGTGGACTTCGAACTCAGCGATGAGGGACTGCGAATCGAGACCATGGTCGCCACCATCGGCCCCACCGGGGTCGAGATGGAGGCGCTCAGCGGCGTCAGCATCGCCGCCCTGACGGTATACGACATGCTCAAGCCGCATGCCGGAATGGATCTGAGCATCGATTCCATGCGTCTGCTGGAAAAAACCGGCGGCAAGTCCGACTTTCGCCGCCACCTCAAACGCGCGCAGCGCGCCTGCGTGATCACCGTCTCCACCGAGGTGACCCAGGGCAGCAAGGCGGACAGCGCAGCGAACTGGCTGCATCAGGCCCTGGAGCAGGCCGGATTCGCCCCGTTGCAGCGGCTGCAGGTGGCGGCCGATGCCAACGCCATCACCCGGGCCGTCGGCGACGCCGTGGCGCAGGATTGCGCGCTGATTGCCACCGTAGGCGGCACCGGCCTGTCCCAGGATGACTGCTGTGTCGAGGCGGTCACACCCTTGCTGGAACGCCAGATCCCCGGCCTGATGGAAACCGCCCGCCAGTTCGGCCAACAGCGCACGCCGCTGGCCCTGATTTCACGCGGGGTCGCAGGCCAGATCGGTCACACTCTGCTCGTCACGCTGCCCGGCAGCCGGGGGGGCGTGGAACAGAGCTGGCAGGCCATCGCGATCGGCACCCTGCACGCGATCGGCGTGATCCGCCGCCCCCTGGCCAGCCAGGACGGATCAGCCGGGGCCTGAGACCAGGAGCAGCGCCGCCCCGAACGCTGCGCTTGCCCCTCAGACCGGAGGCAGCACCAAAGGACCGCGCCAGTAGGGCGCCAGAGCCTCCGGCAGCCGGATGCTGCCATCGGCCTGCTGGCCATTTTCCAGCAATGCCAGAAGGGTCCGCCCCACCGCCAGGCCGGAGCCATTGAGGGTGTGTACCAGTTCCGGCTTCTTCTGCTCGGGGCTGCGCCAGCGCGCCTGCAGGCGACGGGCCTGGAAATCCAGGAAGTTGCTGCAGGACGAAATCTCCCGATAGGTCTGCTGTGAGGGCAGCCAGACTTCCAGATCATAGGTCTTGGCGGCGGAGAAACCGAGGTCGCCGGTGCACAGGCTCACCGTGCGATACGGCAGCTCCAGCAGCTGCAGAATGGTTTCGGCGTCCGCGGTCAGTTGTTCCAGTGCATTCCAGGACTGCGAAGGGTGCACGATCTGCACCAGTTCGACCTTCTCGAACTGATGCTGCCGGATCAGGCCACGGGTATCACGACCGTGCGAGCCGGCCTCCGAACGAAAACACGGGGTGTGGGCAACGAACTTCAGCGGCAGATCCGCCAGGTCACTGATGTGATCGCGCACCAGATTGGTCACCGGCACTTCGGCCGTAGGCGCCAGGTACCAGTCGGTCCCCTGCAATGCGAACAGATCTTCCTCGAACTTGGGCAACTGACCGGTACCCTGCAGACTGTCGCGATTGACGATGTAGGGCACGTAGACTTCTTGGTAACCATGCTGCTCGGTGTGCACGTCCAACATGAACTGCACCAGGGCGCGTTGCAGTCTCGCCAGCGCACCCTTGAGCACCACGAAACGTGCGCCGGTAATCTGCGCGGCAGCGGCGAAATCGATGCCACCGATCGCTTCGCCCAGCGCCACATGGTCGAGCGCTTCCGGATTGCGATTCACCTCACCCCAGCGACGGATTTCGACGTTATCCGCTTCGCTGTCGCCTTTCGGCACATCATCCGCCGGCAGATTCGGGATGCGCAAGCTCCAGTCCTGCATTCGCTGGCGGATCTCTTCCAACTGCTGCTTGAGGCCGTCGAGCTCCTCGCCCAGGGCTGCCATTTCCTCCCGCAAAGGCGCGATATCGGCTCCTGCCGCCTTGAGTTTGCCGATTTCCCTGGAACGCGCATTGCGCTGAGCCTGCAGTTCTTCGGTGCGCGTCTGCGTCGCCTTGCGTTCCTGCTCCAGGCCATGGAATTCGTCGACATCGAGCGCGAACCCGCGCCGTGCGAGCGCCTGGGTCACGGCCTCGATATCCGTGCGTAATAGTTTGGGCTCCAGCATGCGTACGTACTTCTGGGAAAAAGGCCGGCAATTTTACATGAGGCGCCGGGCCAGTATCAGGCCAAGCAAGGCGGCGCCGAGAGACAGGATCACGGTGGTGCTCATGTAAATGAAAAAAGCGCTGTAACGCCCGCCGTCCAGCAGCCGTATGGCATCGAGCGAAAAGGTCGAAAAGGTCGTGAATCCCCCGAGGATCCCGACCACGAGGAAAACATACACCGGATGATCGGTCCCCAGACGTCCACCCACCCAGACAAACAGCAGACCGATCATCAGGCTGCCGGAAACATTCGCGAGCAGTGGCGCATAGGGAAAACTGGCGCCCTCCAGCAGGCGGCTCAAGGCGTAGCGCAGACAGGCCCCCAGGGCGCCGCCGAGGGCCACCGCAAACCAGACCATCATAGCTTGCCTCGATGCCGGGCGCGGCGCGATGCCTGGTGCGCCGCCAGGCTGTCCTGCTGTGCCTTGCGAATCCGCTGCAGCTTGTCTTCGATGCTCTTTTCCAGCCCCTGGTTGCCGGGCTGGTAATACGTCTGCCCGAGCAATTCATCCGGCAGGTAATGCTCACCCCAGGCGACGCCTTGAGGTTCGTCATGCGCATAGCGATAGCCATCTCCATGGCCCAGTTGTTTCTGCAGGCCGGTGGCCGCATTGCGCAGATGCGCCGGCACCGGCAGGCTGCCGTGCCGCTGCACTGCGGCCTGCGCCTGCCCCCAGGCGACATACACCGCATTGCTCTTCGGAGCGCAGGCCAGATAGACCGCCGCCTGGGCGAGCGCAAGATCGCCCTCGGGGCTGCCCAGACGCTCCCACACCTCGGCCGCATCCAGGCACAGACCGAGCAGGCGCGGATCGGCATTGCCGATATCCTCGCTGGCCATGCGGATCAATCGACGGGCGACATAGCGCGGATCGCAGCCGCCATCCAGCATGCGTGCGAGCCAGTACAGGGCGGCATCCGGGTCGCTGCCCCGCACCGACTTATGGAGTGCCGAAATCTGTTCGTAGAACACATCACCGGCTTTGTCGAAAGCCCGCGGCTGTGCGCGCAAGGCCAGTTCCACCGTCGCACTGTCGATGTGTCCGTCACGGGCCAGACTGGCGACCTGCTCCAGCATGCCCAGTGCACGCCGGGCATCGCCATCGGCCAGTTCGACCAGACGGCTGCGGGCCTCTGGCGCAAGCACAAACTCGCCGTGCAGCCCCTGCGGCGCGTTCAGCGCACGCTCGATCACGGCCACCAGCGCTTCGGCATTCAGGCTTTCCAGGACCACCACCTGCAATCTCGACAGCAAGGCGCGATTGATGCTGAACGAAGGGTTTTCCGTGGTCGCACCGAAAAAGACAATGCGGCCGCTCTCCAGCCACGGCAGCAAGGCATCCTGCTGGCCTTTGTTGAAGCGATGCACCTCATCCATGAACAGCACGCCGGCGGGCTGCTCGGGCAAGGCCTCCACCGCGGCGCGCAGATCCTTTACGCCACTATGCACCGCCGACAAAAAAGCGATGTCACGCCCGCTTTCCTGCGCCAGGACCTGCGCCAGCGTGGTCTTGCCTACACCAGGTGGCCCCCAGAACAGCAAGCAGGGCAGCTGCCCCTGCTGCAGGCGGCGGCGCAATCCACCTTGCGAATCCAGCAGACGTGGTTGCCCGACGATCTCGTCGAGGCAACGGGGACGCATCCGCTCGGCCAGGGGTTTCAAACACGCACCCCGGCCGGCCGCAACAGACCGACACCCAGCCACCAGCCCAGGCCGGCACCGAGCAGGTCGGCCAGCCAGTCCAGAATATCGGCGCTGCGCCAGTCGGTCAGGCCCTGCAGCAGTTCGATCAGGCCACCGAATCCGGCCAGGAGCAGCAAAACCGCCAGCAGTTCCGTCCGCAGGCCCAGCCACAGCCCAGCGCCAAGAAACATCAGCAGATGCACCAGCTTGTCCATCCAGGGCGGTGACGGAACCGCCGTGTCCAGATCCAGCGGCAACAGGCACAGACCGCTGCAGACGATCAGCCAGACGAGACCGCCGGCAAACCAGACCAGCTCAGGAATCCGCACGCTCATCCACGATCGTGACATGGTCCGGGACCTGCATCTGGAAGCGCCGCGAATCCAGTTGGGGGTTGACCTGCAAGTCGTGCAGTTCGATCACCGTGGTCTGCCCCAGGCGGTCCTTGAGGAGAATGCGCTGCGGCCCCTGGCGCAGCAGGCCGATGTCGATCTGGGAGAAATCCGAATCCGCCGAACGAGGCCGCAGCCGCAGCCATTCGAGTTGTTCGGCATCCGGCAGCCGCTGAATGTCGAATTGCTCCAGTTGGCTCAGGTCGCCCCCCAGCAACTCCGCCGGGCTGCCGCTCAGGCTCGAAGCCGCATCCCGCACCGTGACCTGGCGCAGATCGACGTCGTAGTGCCACAGGCGCTCGCCATCCGAACCCAATTCCAGGTTATAGGGCGTGTCATACAGCCACAGGAACCGGCCCGGCCGCTGCAGCCACAGTCGTCCCGCATAGCGCTCCAAGGTCTCGCCATCCTCATCCAGCAGGCGCTGCTCAAAATCTGCCGCCAGCGCGCTGACGCCCGCATAAAACGTCCGCAGATTCTCCTCCGGCTCCGCCCGCAACGACGCGCAAAACAAGGCCAGAACCACGATCAGCAGGCCGCGCATCAGGCTTCAACCGGCGGTGGCGCCAGCACTTCACGCTGGCCTTTTTCATTCTGCGCACTGACCACGCCGGCCGCCTCCATGTCCTCGACAATTCGCGCGGCCCGGTTGTAGCCGATCTTGAGGCGGCGCTGCACCCAGGAGATGGAAGCCTTGCGCGTTTCCGTCACGATCTGCACCGCCTGATCATAAAGCGCATCCGACTCCGCCCCATCCTCGCCATCCTGCGCTTCGAAACCACCACCGGCCAGCACCTCGGCACCGCCGCCAAGGATATCGTCGTGGTAATCCGCCGGCGCCACCTGTTTCAGGTAATCCACTGTCTTGTGCACTTCATGATCGTCCACGAAAGCCCCGTGCACCCGCCGCGGCACCGGCGAATTCGCCGAATACAGCATGTCACCATGACCGAGCAGCGCTTCGGCGCCGGGCTGATCGAGAATCACCCTGGAATCCATTTTCGAGGCCACTTGAAAGGCCATGCGAGACGGCACATTGGCCTTGATCAGGCCGGTAATCACATCAACCGACGGCCGCTGGGTGGCGATGATCAAATGAATACCGGCGGCACGGGCCTTCTGCGCCAGGCGGGCAATCAGTTCCTCCACCTTTTTCCCGACCACCATCATCAGGTCCGCCAGTTCATCGATGATGACGACGATATAGGGCATGTCCTCGAGCTCCGGCGCGCCCTGCTGATCGTCAAACTCCTCCGCCGGCTTCCACAAGGGATCAAGCTGCGGGGCGCCCGCCTGGCGGGCCTCGATGATTTTCTTGTTCAGCCCGGCGATATTTCGGACCCCGAGCGCGGCCATCAGGCGGTATCGTCGATCCATTTCCGCCACGCACCAGCGCAGCGCATTGGCGGCCTCTTTCATGTCTGTCACCACCGGCGCGAGCAGGTGGGGAATTCCCTCATAGACGGAGAGTTCAAGCATCTTGGGGTCAATCATGATGAGGCGGACTTCCTCGGCCGTGGCCCTGAACAACAGACTCAGGATCATGGCGTTGACAGCCACCGACTTACCCGAGCCCGTGGTGCCAGCCACCAGCAGATGCGGCATCTTGCCCAGATCGGCCGTCACCGGGATGCCGCCGATGTCCTGCCCCAGGGCCAGAGTCAATGGCGATTTCGCATTGACGTAGGCCGGGGATTCAAACACCCCGCGCAAGCTCACCATGGCGCGCTGGCGGTTCGGAATCTCGATCCCGATCACCGACTTGCCCGGGATCACCTCCACCACCCGCAAGCTCACGATGGACAGTGCGCGGGCCAGATCCTTGGCCAGATTGCTGATCCGGCTGACCTTGACGCCCGGCGCCGGCTGCAGCTCGAATCGGGTGATGACCGGCCCCGGCGCGACATTCACCACCTCGGCCTCCACTCCGAAATCCGCCAGATGACCTTCAAGATCCCGTGACATCTGCTCCAGATCTTCCTCTGAATAGGTCAGCAGGTCCTGTCGGGCCAGATCAAGTATCGATACCGGTGGCAACGGGTCGCCGTTGAACTCAACCGTTTCTCCGGCCTCGCCGATCTCGGCAATCGGCAAAGTCAGCTGTCCATCGGGCTCGACGCTGCCAGCTTTACCGCTGCCTTTACCGACCCGTTTCTTCTTCGCCTTGGCCGGAGTCTTGACTGCCGGCGTGATCTCCAGCAATGGAGCGGCACGCTCCGTTGCGCTGGCGGCAGGTGCGGCCAGCTGACGCTGACGCTTGCTCTCCTGGCGCTGTTGCTGCACCGCCGCTGCCCGCTGCCTCGCTCGCTCTCTGGCTTCCCGGCGGCGCCGCAGCGCCGCGCGCCCGGCAGCCTGGATCAAGGCAACCAGACGTAAGGTCATGGCGCCAATCCGGTCCATGGTATGCAACCAGGAAAAACGCAGGGCCAGGGGCAAGGCGCCAAGAACAATCATCAGCAGCAGCAGACTGGACCCCACCGGGCTGAGAAACTGAATGAGAATCAGGGCCACCGACGTGCCGACAATGCCGCCGCTACCCTGCGGCGTCAGGCTGGCGTGTCCTGGCGCATGACTGGCGCTCAGCGCGCAACTGGCCACCAGGACGATGAGCAGGGCGGCGCCACGAATGCCCGGATTCTCCCCCAGCCGCTGCGGTCGCTCGCGATACATCGTCAGGCCGCCAACCAGCACCAGCCAGGGGAGCGCAAAGGCCAGCCAACCGAATCCGCTGAGCAGCACATCGGCGATCCAGGCGCCGATGAGGCCGCCCAGATTCTCGATCTGCGCATTGGCGCCGGTGCTGGACCAGCCTGGATCCGCGCGGTCGTAACTGACCAGGGCCAGCAGCAGGAAAATCGCCACGAATGCGGCGAACAACAACAAGGCCTCACGCAGTCCCCTGAGCAACCAGTGCGGAGCCTGTGTGGCCGGCTGAACATGCGTACTCAAAAACCGTACCTTCGAAAAAATTTGTGCCGATGCGTTGCCAGGTCGCCCCGGCCGCACGAGATGGCGCAGTATACTCTGAGCCGACCCGCACTCCGAGCCAGGCCGGTGAGACTTGATTCTTCACCTTCTGACCACATCTAAAGAAGTAGGATGCAGTCAGCTAGGGCTTGAGACGATGGCTGCTGCGAGTAAGGAGCATGGCATGAGTCAGATCAGACACTTTCTGCTGAGCGCAGATGGGGATATCGAACAGATCCCATCAGAGCGGGCTGCGGCCGTGGCCGCCGGCCTGAGCACCTTGCCGGAATTCGCCGCACAGCGCGCGCATTACCTGCAGGTCATCGTGGATGAACCCGCCGAGGACAACAGCATCCAGGTGCGGACCGCCGGTGCCTTGGTGGCCTTTGATGCTGAGGGCCGGATCAATGCGGATGACATCGACGTGGCGAATCAGATCGGCCGCTTCGAACATGACACCTGCGTGCAGCTTGCGCTGGATGGCGTGGTCGAGTCGGATATCATCAGGCACTGAGCAAGACCGACCGGAACATGGACACGGCAGCGCAGGTCGGAACTCGCCAGTTTTGCCTGACATTCGCCTGCCTGCCGGGCCCGTCGGCCTCCGAGCCCAGTGCAGATTCGCAAGGCTGAAATGGGCGACAGCAAGGGGTTAAAGTCAGGTTCATGACAGCACTCTACCCCCCGCGCCTGCACTGGCTGGACCCGAGAAACCCGCAGGAGCCGTTCCCGCCGGTGGAGCAGGCCCTGTCCGACCCAAACGGCTTGCTCGCGATTGGCGGCGACCTCAGCATCCATCGACTGCTCCAGGCCTATCAGAAGGGCATCTTTCCCTGGTTCAATCCCGATGAACCGATTCTGTGGTGGGCGCCGGACCCGCGCGCGGTCTTCATCCCCGAGGACATCCACATTTCGCGCAGCCTGAACAAGGCCTTGCGACGGGAAGATTACGCGGTGAGTCTCGACCGCGCCTTCGCCAGCGTGATCCGGGCGTGCAGCGAACAGCGCAAGGAAGGCACCTGGCTGGGCGGCAATATGCAGCTCGCCTATCTGGAACTCTATCGTCGCGGACATGCGCACTCGGTCGAAGTGTGGCGCGCAGGCCATCTGGTGGGCGGCCTGTATGGCGTCGCCATCGGCCGCATCTTCTTCGGGGAATCCATGTTCAGCCGGGCCGACAACGCATCAAAACTCGGTCTGGTCTGGCTCTGCCGGCAACTTGCGGCCTGGGGCTTCCCCCTGGTGGATTGTCAGGTCGCCTCCCCGCACCTGGAAACTCTGGGCGCACGCCAGCTGCCACGCGCGCAGTTTCAAGCCTGCCTGCGCCAACATGGCGACCTCGCCGACCACGTACCCGGCAGTTGGCGATTTGATCTCCAGGTGCCTGACAGCGCCGATCATCGGCCGCGTGCCAATCGCGATGCGACGGCTTCCCCCCCATGAGTCAGCTGCCGTTCTACCTCAGCGCCCCGGCGGCCTGCAGCTACCGTGCCGGGCGCTCGGCGCGCAATCTCTTCGTCGATCCACGCACCAAGCTGAGCGGCGCACAGCGGGAACAACTCGCCAGCCTCGGCTTCCGGCGCAGCGGCCCGACCTATTACCGCCCAGCCTGCGATGCCTGTCAGGCCTGCGAATCAACCCGCATCGACATCGCAAACTTCAGACCCAACCGGCAACAACGACGCTGCTGGAAAACCAACGGTGACCTGATCGCAAGCTGGTCCCTGCCGCTGCACACGCACGAACGATTCGACCTGTATCGCCGCTACCTGCTGCACCGGCATGCCGATGGCGAAATGAACCCGGATGACGAGGAAGGCTTCGAGCGTTTCCTATGCAGCAACCCACATGGCCAAACCCGGCATCTTCTGGTCAGAGATCCGGCCGGCAGCCTGCTCGCCGTCGCGGTCACCGATCAGTTGTCAAGCGGTCTGTCGGCGGTCTACACGTTTTTCGATCCGCAGTTGACCAGACGCTCGCTCGGTCGCTATGCGGTATTGCGCCAGATTGAGGCCTGCCGGGCGGCCAGACTGCCTTGGCTGTATCTGGGCTACTACGTTGCCCAGAGCCCCAAGATGCGCTACAAGCTTGAATACATGCCTCAGCAACGGTTCATTCAGGAACGCTGGTCAAGCGCGAGTGATTGATGCAAATTGAAAAAGCGCTGATAATGGTCGGCTTTTCTAGAACGAATCAGTACATGCCCAAAGAAGATCTCATTGAAATGGACGGCAAGGTCATCGAAACCCTGCCGAACACGACATTTCGCGTCCAACTGGAAAACGGCCATACCGTCACCGCCCACATTTCAGGCCGCATGCGCAAGCACTACATCCGCATCCTGACCGGCGACACCGTAACGGTCCAGCTCACGCCCTACGATCTGTCCAAGGGCCGGATCACGTACCGCGGCAAATAAAGCCCGCAGGCATCGGGCCGCGATCACTCAGGTAATCACGGCTTCCGCTTTTTCTTCCAGATCCAGCAGCAAACCCTCTGCCCCGGCGCTGACGCGGATGCGTCCACCGCCCTTGCTCAACTTGCCGAACAGCAATTCCTCTGCGAGCGGCCGCTTGACCTGCTCCTGGATCAGGCGAGCCATCGGGCGGGCGCCCATCTGCTCGTCATAACCATGTTCGGCCAGCCAGGCTTTCGCACTCGCATCAAATTCGATGGCCACGCCTTTGGCCTCCAGCTGGACCTCCACCTGGACCAGGAACTTGTCCACCACGTGCCGTACGACATCTTCTGCCAGCGGCTCGAACTGGATGATCGCATCCAGACGATTGCGAAATTCCGGTGCGAACAGGCGGCGCAGGGCCTCCATTCCGTCACTGCGATGATCCTGGGCGGCAAAACCGATGGAGCGGCGAGACATTTCCGCCGCACCGGCATTGGTCGTCATCACCAGGATCACGTTGCGGAAATCCGCCTTACGCCCGTTATTGTCGGTCAGGGTGCCATGATCCATGACCTGCAGCAGCAGGTTGAAAACTTCCGGATGGGCCTTTTCGATCTCATCGAGAAGGATAACCGCATGGGGATGCTTGATCACCGCCTCGGTCAGCAGGCCGCCCTGATCGAAGCCGACATAGCCAGGCGGCGCTCCGATCAGGCGTGAGACGGTGTGCCTTTCCATGTACTCGGACATGTCGAAGCGAATCAGTTCGATGCCCAGATGCTGGGCAAGTTGCCGGGTCACCTCGGTCTTGCCAACCCCGGTGGGTCCGGAGAACAGGAAACTGCCAATCGGCCGCTCCGGCGCCCCCAGCCCCGAACGCGACATTTTGATCGCGCTGCACAGACTGTCGACCGCAGCGTCCTGACCGAAAATCGCGAGTTTCAAATCCCGGTCCAGCGTACGCAACACATCACGATCCGAGGCGCTGACACTTTTCGGTGGAATGCGCGCGATTCGTGCCACGATTTCTTCGATATCCCGGACCTGCACGGTCTTGCGCCGCTTGCCGGCCGGCAGCAACTGGATGCGCGCACCGGCTTCATCGATCACATCAATGGCTTTGTCCGGCAACTGGCGATCATTGATATGGCGCGCTGCCAGCTGCGCTGCCGCGGTCAGTGCCGCGACGGTGTAGCGTACCGCGTGGTGCTCTTCAAACCGGCTCTTGAGACCCTGCAGGATCTGCACGGTTTCGTCGACACCGGGCTCGGGCACGTCGATCTTCTGGAAGCGGCGCGCCAGCGCATGATCTTTTTCGAAAATGCCGCGGAACTCGGTATAGGTGGTCGATCCGATGCATTTCAGCTCACCGCTGGCCAGAACCGGCTTGAGCAGATTGGATGCGTCCATCACGCCACCGGATGCCGAGCCGGCACCGATCATTGTATGGATTTCATCAATGAACAGAATCGCGCCCGGATCTTTCTTGAGTTCGGCCAGCACCGACTTCAGCCGTTTCTCGAAATCTCCGCGATACTTGGTGCCGGCCACCAGACCACCCATGTCCAGCGCGTAGATGGTGGAGGCCTTGAGGACCTCGGGCACCTGTTCCTCAACGATGGCCTTGGCCAGACCTTCGGCGATGGCCGTCTTGCCGACCCCCGCCTCGCCGACCAGCAGAGGATTGTTCTTGCGGCGCCGACACAGGGTCTGGATCATCCGCTCCATTTCCAGTTCGCGCCCGATCAGGGGATCGATCTGCGACCGCCGGGCCTTGCTGTTGAGGTTCTGGGTGAACTGCGCCAGGGCCGATTCCTTTTCCCCCTCAACGGTCTTGTCCGCCGCCGGGTCTTCCGCGCCCGGCCTGGCCGCGGAGCCATCGCGCGCGATGCCATGGGAGATGTAATTGACCACATCCAGCCTGCTGATGCCCTGCTCGGCCAGCAGATAGACAGCATGCGCGTCGCGCTCGGCGAATATGGCGACCAGCACATTGACCGGCGTGACCTCTTTCTTGCCGGAGGACTGAATATGGTAAACGGCACGTTGCAGCACGCGCTGGAACCCCAGGGTTGGCTGGACTTCGTACACCTCATCGGAGTCCTCAACGACCTGCACGTTGGTCCGGATGAATTCCCGCAAGCCCTGCTCCAACGGTTCGAGCTGGGCCCCGACCGCCCGCAGCACCTCGGCCAATTGCGCATCATCCAGCAGGGCCAGGAGCAGATGTTCTACGGTGAGCAGATCATGGGCTTCAGCCTTGGCCGATTTGAAGGCCGCATCCAGTGCGGCTTGAAGTTCCTGGCTCAACATCATGCTCTCTCCATGGTGCACATCAGCGGATGCTCGTTTTCCCGTGAATACTGATTCACTTGCGCCACCTTCGTTTCCGCGATTTCCGCGGTATACGTGCCGGCGACGCCCGCGCCCTGCGTGTGCACCTCCAGCATCACACGCACAGCCTCTTCATGCTGAAGTCGGAAGAACTTCTGCAGGATATGGACCACGAACTCCATGGGCGTGTAGTCATCATTGAGCAGGACCACCTTGTAGAGCGGCGGGCGCTGCAGCTTCGGCGGGGCCTCTTCGACCGCCGTGTTGCCGTGTTGTTCAGGAAGGTCTTGTGCCATGGCCTCATTGTAGTCCGGTTCGCTGGATCTTGGACCCTCGATCAATGGCGACGTTCCGATGCCCGCTACTTGCTCGTGTGGGTAAACACCCCATCCCAGTCAGGTCCCGGTGGCTCTTTCATGAAGATGGCAATGCGCTCAAGGTACACGTCATAGATCTTGTGGGCCTGCTGCTGGCGCAGCTGGTAGAACTGCAATTCCGCCTTGCTCCAGTCCTGATTGCGGTAGGCCTGCAAAGCCTGACGATAATGCGCCAGCTCTTTCTTCAATTCCGGACTCAAGCTGTCGCGCGGCCCCAGAGGCTCGAAGATCGCGACCGGCTCGGCCTTGCCTTTGACCCGCACCCGGTCCAGGTCGCGATACATCCAGTCCTGCACCAGCTGCCGCGTGCTGTCGCTGCAGATCACGGCGACGCCGTAGTTCTTGGTCAGCCCCTCCAGTCTCGACCCCAGATTCACCGCATCACCGAGTACCGTGTACGCCATGCGGAACTTCGACCCCATGTTGCCGACGCTCATCACGCCGGTGTTCACGCCAACCCCGACCTTGAGTTCCGGCAGGCCGCGGTCCTTGAACTCCGATGCCAGGCGGTGCATGCATTCCACCATGCCCAATGCGGCTTCCAGCGCCCGTCGCGCATGCTGCTCATCCGGCAGCGGCGCCCCCCAGAAGGCCATGACGGCATCGCCCATGTACTTGTCGATGGTGCCACGTTTCTTGTGGATGACCTCGGTCAGCGGCGTCAGAAATTCGTTCATCAGGGTGGTGAGATCGTCCGGGGTCAGCCGCTCCGAAATGCTGGTGAAATTCCGTACGTCTGAAAACAGCACGGTCATCTCTCGGCTGTCGGAACGCATCTCGGCCGCCAGATGATCCTGCGCCATCTCCGAAACCAGCTCGGGCGGCACATAGTGACCGAATAGCCGGGACACCTCCCGCTTGGCCCGCGCCTCGACGAAATAGCCGTAATTCATCTGGATCAGGACGATCAGGAACAGGAACAGCAACGGCCCGCCCAGGGGCACGACGAAATCAGCCGCCTCCCACATGCCGAAGCTCAGACCGAAGAGCGCAAGCACCATGCCCAGCACCAGCAGGGTCCCCATCACCGGCGACAGCCGAGGAAACAACAGCGTCAGCAACAGGCTGATCAGAACCATCAGACTGGTTTCAATGCCAATCAGATAGGGCACCTTGTGCTTGACCCGGCCGTCGAGGATGCCGGACACGATATTGGCATGCACCTCGACCCCCGAGAACGAGGTTCCGACCGGGGTCGTTCGCACATCCCGCAGCCCCGGCGCGCTGGTCCCAAGAATGGCAATCCGGCCTTCCAACAGGGCCGGATCTGCGCGCCGCTCCAGCACATCGATGACCGGCACGTAGGCGAAGCTACCCTGCCGCCCACGGTAAGGCACCAGCACGGCGACATTCTCATCCACCGGCACCCGTAACTCTGGCCCGATCCGCAACGCCTCCAGGCTCAGGACCGAGCGCTTACCGGCACTGGCATCGTATTCGAGATCCATGCGCGGCCCGCCCAGCGCCCGCCAGGTCAACATCAGGGCCAGCGAGCCGTACACCGCATCACCGTGCCTTTGCAGCAAGGGCACCCGACGAAAAACCCCGTCCGCGTCGAGCGTCGGATTGTCGAAGAACCCGCCGTAGGGCGTCGCCGACTGCAGCACTTCGATGTTGCCGGTATAGCGACTGGCGGTCACATAGGTGGCAGGCATTTCCGCCGCGCGCGTATACAAGGGCGCTGGCAGCGCGCCCTGATTACTTGATTCTTCATTGCTGCCCTTGAACACCAGCCCCAGGACGGGCTCGTGCTTGCGCAGGCTGTCGGCCAGCACCCGGTCATTGTCCCAGCCATCACCGGCCTGGCTGAGCAATCTGCGCACGGGCTCGGCCAGCGAAACGTCGCGCCGCGTCAACTCCTGCAACACACCGGCCAGCGACCGACCATCCGGCTCGGGCATGACCGTATCAAAGCCCAGAACCGCGACCTTGTAGTCCTCGTACAAACGGTCGATCAGCTGCGCAAGGACATGGCGGGGCCAGGGCCACTGGCCGAGTGCGGCCATCGACTCCTCGTCGATGTCGATGATTACGACACGCTCGTCCTGCCCGGGCTGCAGGTCCAGCTGAATCCGCGCGTCGTAACTCAATTGTTCCAATTTGTCGATCAGACCGACGGTCCAGAATCCATTGAGGTGCAACAAAAAACCCAGCAGAACGAAACTCGTCAGCATGAGTCTGATCAGAGTGTGCACAATATCCCCAATGGATTCGCAGTTGGATTATCTTAAACCCAAGCTGGCACACATAAAAACCTCACGGAAAACATGAGAAAAATTCACAAAATCTTTATGATGCGCGGTTTACTCGCAGACCGGCATTTGTGAATTTCAGATTACCTTCTCTGCCCAGCGAGCGCCTGCAGCGCCTGGTGCCGCGTCTGGCATCGCTGTTTTTCGCCTGCCTGCTGGGGCTTAGCGCCGCAGAACTGACCTGGCTTCTGGTTCCGGTCGAACCTTTGGTCACGACGCCCAGACCGCCCGCGAGCGTGACCGCGGGCCGCCAGCAGGCCAGCACCACGCCAGCGGTCAGCCTCAGCAGCCTGCAGGCCGCCAGGCTCTTCGGTGAATTCTTGCAGGAAGCCGAGCCGGCACCACAGCTCATGGCCAATCTGGACGCGCCGGAAACCAGCTTGCGCCTGAAGCTGCGCGGCATCGTCGCGATGGAAGACAGCGCCCGTTCCCGCGCGCTGATCGAAGCCAGCAACGGCGAGCTCAACCCCTATGCGGTCGGCGCGACCATCAGCGCGGGAACCAAGCTGCATTCGATCTACCCTGACCGCGTTCTGCTGGAACGCGGCAAGCGGCTGGAAACCCTGCGCCTGGAAAAAGACGAGCCCAGTCAGACGCAGTTCAGCTACCAGTCGAATCAACGGCGCAGTAGCGACGACGATGGCTCGGCAGCGCGCATCCTGGATAGCAGCACGGCGGCCAAGCTGTCCAATATTCGGGAAGAACTGCTGAATGATCCGACCAAAGCCTCACAATATCTGCGCGTGCAGCCCGCCCGGGTGAATGGCGCCATGCGTGGTTACCGCATCTACCCCGGCCGCAACCGCGAACTGTTTACCGAAGCCGGCCTGCGCCCTGGCGACATCGTCACCGCGATCAATGGCGTCAGCCTGGATGATCCAAGTCGCAGCTTGCAATTGCTGGGCGACCTCAGCTCGGCCCAGCAGATCAATCTGCAAATCGAACGTGGCGGCCAATCTCAAGCCGTCAGTGTGAGTCTCAATTAGATGGACAACTTATGATCTTGGCAACACGCGCGCCTTTTCAACTCGGCAAGAAAGCGATGAGACAGGCACTGTTCCTCGCCGCTCTGGGCATGCTGAGCGGCAGCTTCGGTGCGATCGCGCAGGACACCACCCTGGGGTCGACACTCAACCTCAAGGAAGCCGACATCAACAGCCTGATCGCCACGGTGGGGGAAATCACCGGGCGGAATTTCATTGTTGATCCCCGGGTCAAAGGCAAAGTGACGGTGCTGTCATCCTCACCGATGTCGCCGGACGAGCTCTATGGTGTCTTTCTTGCCGTCCTGCAGGTTCACGGCTTCGCAGCCGTGCCGGCCGGTCCGGTCATCAAGATCGTGCCGGAAGTCGGCGCAAAGCAGGATGGCGGCAGTTTTTTCGATTTCAGCGGCCTCGCCGATGACGAAATCGTCACCCGGGTCATCGAAATCCAGAACGTGCCGGCAGCGCAGCTGGTGCCCATCCTGCGCCCCCTGGTGCCACAGTACGGCCACCTTGCGGCCTACTCGCCTTCCAATATGCTGATCATTTCCGATCGCGCCGCAAATGTGGAAAGGCTGACGCAAATCATCCGGCGCATCGACCAGGGCGGCGACCGCGAAGTGGAAATCATTCGTCTGAGTCATGCCAGCGCCGCCGATGTACAGCAGACCCTGACCGGACTGCTACAGGCCGAACAGAAGCAGAAGGACCCGAGCGAACAGCCGGTCACCCTGCTGGCTGACGAACGCACCAACAGCCTGCTGCTCGCCGGCGACCAAGCCCGGCGCCTGCAGTTGCGCGCCCTGATTGCCCATCTGGACATTCCGCTGGAAGATGGCGGCGATACCCAGGTGATCTATCTGTCCTACGCCAATGCCGAAAAACTGGCACCGATCCTGGAAGGCTACGTACAGAGCAAGACCGACCCCAAAAGCGCCGCGGGCGGCGCCCCGGGCAATGCCCAGGTCCGGATCGTCGCCGAACCCGATACCAATGCCCTGGTGATCACGGCGGCGCCGAAAATCATGCGCGGACTGCGCAGCGTCATCGCGCAGCTGGACATCCGCCGCGCCCAGGTGCTGGTCGAGGCGATCCTGGCTGAAGTCAGCCTGAATCAGTCGCGCAAGCTCGGTATTGACTGGGCGATTCTCAACGATGAACGCCTGGCCGCGGCATCCATCCTGGATCCTTCGCTGATCACGGCCGCCGCCGGTCTGGCCAGCGACAATCTGACCAGTGCTGCCGGCCTGCTGCGCAGCGGATTCAATGCAGGCGGCGGCTCCATCAAGGAGAACGGCACCAGTTTTGCGGTGTTGCTGAACGCGCTGTATGGCGATGGTGAGACCAACGTGCTATCGACGCCTTCACTGGTCACCATGGACAACGAAGAAGCAGAAATTTCGGTTGGCCAGGAAGTGCCATTCCTCACCGGGTCCTACAGCAACACCTCATCAACCGGCGTGGTCAATCCGTTCCAGACCATCGAGCGCCGCGATGTCGGCCTGACCCTGGGCATCACGCCGCAGATCAATGACGGTGACAGCATCCAGCTCACGATCAAGCAGGAATCCTCTTCCATCGGTGCGGGCAGCGCCGGCGCGGTGGACCTGGTCACCAACAAACGCACCTTGAGCACCACGGTCATGGTCGGCAACGGCGACATCCTGGTTCTAGGCGGCCTGATCGACGACAACATCCAGAAAAGCGAGCAGAAAGTGCCGATTCTTGGAGACATCCCGCTACTCGGCACCCTGTTCCGCTCGACCAGCATCACGAAAGCGAAACAGAATCTGATGATCTTCATGCGCTCCACGATCATGCGGGACCGCAGTACCGCCAGCTACTACACCCGGCGCAAGTACGACCGCATGCGGGATTTCCAGGAGCGTTCGAATGATCAGGGCTGGCGCGTCATCGGCCGCACCCGCGGCCCGCAACTCGAGCCATTGCCCCCTGAAACGGACGCCAACTCCGAAACGCCGATGCCCCCCTCGGCAGCGGAAGACAGCGGCGCCGAATCAGCGGCTTTGCAGGACCAGCAAGCGCCAGCCCGCAACGAACCGCCTCCTGCAACCGCGACAGAAAAACCCACCACCGCTACCGATGCGCCGACGCTGATCAGCACCGAGCCGGTGCTCAGTACCGAGCAGGAAACCCAGCGCAAGAAGATGCGGGGACACCTGCGTTGATGGACGACACCCTGAGGCTGCCCCCGTTCGCCTTCGCCAAACGCACCGGCGTTCTGGTCGGCGAGTTGAAAGAGGATGAGAGCGTCGAGTTACTGACCCGGCCGGGCATGAGCCGGGAGGCCCTGATCGAATTGCGGCGCTACCTGAACCGGCCGATCCGCCTGCGCGAACTGAGTCTGGAGGCCTTCGACAAGGCCCTGCAGCAGCGTTACGAGAACAATTCCAGCGAAGCCATGCAGGCGATGCAGAGCATGGACAGCGACGCGGACCTGTCGACCGTGGCGGAAGCCCTGTCCGAGCCGCAGGACCTGCTCGAATCGGACGATGATGCTCCCATCATTCGACTGATCAACGCGATGTTGTCAGAAGCGATTAAAGAAAATGCTTCCGACATTCACGTCGAACCGTTTGAAAACCGCCTGGTCGTCCGTTTTCGCGTCGATGGCGTGCTGCGCGAAGTGCTGTCACCGCAGCGCGCACTGACCCCTTTGATCGTCTCCCGCATCAAGGTCATGGCGCGCCTGGATATCGCCGAGAAACGACTGCCGCAGGATGGTCGCATTTCCATCCGCATCGCCGGACGACCGGTGGACGTGCGCGTCTCCACGATCCCTTCAGGCCACGGCGAGCGCGTGGTGCTGCGCCTGCTCGACAAGCAGGCCGGCCGCCTTGACCTGACCCATCTGGGCATGGAGCCGATTCAACTCCAGGTGATGGAGGGCCTGATCCACAAGCCCCACGGCATCATCCTGGTGACCGGCCCAACCGGTTCGGGCAAGACAACCACCCTGTATGCGGCCCTGGCCAGCCTCAATGACACCAGCCGCAACATCCTGACGGTCGAGGATCCGATCGAGTATTACCTCGACGGCATCGGCCAGACCCAGGTCAACACCAAGGTGGAAATGAGTTTTGCGCGTGGCCTGCGGGCCATCCTGCGTCAGGATCCGGATGTCGTCATGGTCGGCGAAATCCGCGACCTGGAAACCGCGGAGATTGCCGTTCAGGCCAGTCTCACCGGCCACCTGGTCCTGTCCACCCTGCATACCAATACGGCGATCGGCGCGGTTTCGCGCCTGCGGGACATGGGCGTGGAACCCTTCTTGCTGGCCTCAAGCCTGGTCGGCCTGATCGCCCAGCGACTGGTGCGCACGCTCTGCCCGCACTGCCGCGAGCCCTACACGCCCAATGCGGCGGAATGCGCGATGCTGGACATTGCGACCGACAAACCGACCACGATCTTTCGCGCTCACGGTTGCGACAAATGCCGCAACACCGGCTATGCCGGTCGGGTCGGCATCCAGGAAGTGGTGGCGGTGGATGACGAACTGCGCGGCATGATTCATGACGGCCGATCGGAACAGAGCATGGAGCAACACGCACGCAAGCGTTTTCCGAGCCTGCGCGCGGAAGGTCGGGCCAAGATCCTGGAAGGCACTACCACCATCGAGGAAGTCGTGCGCGTGACGCGCGAGGACTGAGGACCGGACATGGGTGCCTATAGCTACACCGCGCTGGATGCCAACGGCCGCAAGAGCCGCGGCCTGCTCGAAGGCGATACGCCGCGCATGGTGCGTGCACAGCTGCGCGAACGCGGGCTGACGCCATTGCAGGTCGAAGAGGTCGAGCAGCGCGAGAGAAGCGTCGCCGGCCTGAGTTTCAGCCGCGGCATTTCCGGCACGGAACTCGCGCTGGTCACCCGACAGCTTGCCACCCTGCTGCGCTCCGGACTGCCGCTGGAAGAGTCCCTGCACACGGTCGGACAGCAGGTCGAAAGCCGGCGCACCCAGGGCGTTGTCATGGGCGTGCGCGCGCGCGTTGTCGAAGGCCATACCCTGGCCAAGGCCTTGCGCGACTTCCCGCAGATATTCAACGCCCTGTACTGCGCAACCGTGGAAGCCGGCGAGCAGTCCGGCCACCTCGACACGGTCCTGGAACGGCTGGCCGATTACGTGGAAAAACGCCAGGAGCTGCAGAAGAAGATCTTCGCCGCCCTGTCCTATCCGGTGATCCTGATCCTCGCTTCATTCGCCATCGTCGGCTTTCTGCTGGCCAATGTCGTGCCGCAGGTGGTCGGCGTGTTCGACAGTCTGGATGCCGAGCTGCCGCCGTTGACGCGCGGCATGATCGCCAGCAGCGATTTCTTGCGGGAACAGGGCCTGTGGCTCGGCATCGGCCTGGTGCTGCTTTTCGTTCTCTGGCAGCTCGCCCTGCGCAAGCCGGCAATGAAACGACGCTGGCATCGGCTGCAGCTCAGACTGCCGTTGATCGGTCGCCTGATTCGCGGCGTCAACGCCGGTCGCTTTACCCGCACCTTCAGCATCCTGGTATCAAGCGGCGTGCCCATACTCGAAGCCCTGCAGATCTGCGCCCGGGTGGTGCAGAACCTGCCCATGCAGGAACTCATCGAGTCCGCCGCACACAAGGTCCGCGAAGGCGCGCCCATCCACCGTTCGCTGGCCAGCGGCAAGCTGTTCCCGCCGATCACCCTCAATCTGATTGCCAACGGCGAGGCCTCGGGGCAGTTGGAAGACATGCTGGAGCGCGCCGCACACAACCAGGAACTGGAAGTCGACACGATCATCTCGGCCGTGATGGGCGTGCTCGGCCCGGCCCTGATTTTGATGATGGCGGGCATCGTGCTGACCATCGTCCTGGCCATCATGCTGCCGATTTTCGACATGAACCAGCTGGTTCAGTAGCTCACGGGGCACGCTTGGCACAAGGATGTACCGCCAGAACCAATGGCCACAAGTCGTTGATTTTGTAGTCGACTTGGCTACCGTTTTCGGCGCAGCGCGAATGGTGAAAGGCGGAGATGGCCTGTTTCAACAGCGGGCTTGCGCCCCGTGGGCAGGCTCAGTTCGGCGCCAGCAAATGGGCCGCGACTTCGGAGCGGATACGATCCGTCACACCCTTGTTGATTTCCAACACGGCAATGGCGATGGTCTGCTCCAGCGCCCTGGCATCCGCGCCGCCATGCGATTTCACCACGATCCCGTTGAGCCCCAGCAAGCTGGCGCCATTGTAGCGACCGGGATCGACACGCTGCTTGAAGCGCTTCAGGACCGGCATGGACACCAGACCGGCCAGCTTGCCGTACCAGCTGCGACGATATTCCTCGCCCAGGAAGTGGGCGATCAGATGGGCAATGCCCTCGGCGCTTTTAAGCGCGACATTGCCGGAAAAGCCATCGCATACGACCACATCAACATCTCCAAGGAAGATGTCGTCGCCTTCCACGAAACCGGCATAGTCCAGATCACTGGCGGCGATCAGGGCGGCTGCGGACTTGATCGAGGTGGTGCCCTTGATCTCTTCCGAGCCGATATTCAACAGAGCAACCCGTGGCCTTTCGACGTTGGCCACCGCACGCACCAGCACCGCACCCATCACCGCAAACTGGAACAGCTGCTCCGGCGAGCATTCCGCGTTCGCCCCCAGATCGAGCATGTGGGTGTGGCCCCGCAGCGATGGAATCGCCGATACGATGGCCGGGCGATCCACACCAGGCAGCATCTTGAGAACGAAGCGCGCGGTCGCCATCAAGGCCCCGGTGTTGCCGGCACTCACGCAGGCCTGCGCCTGCCCCTGCTGGACCAGATTGATCGCGACCCGCATGGATGAGTCTTTCTTCCCGCGCAGCGCACGACCCGGCTCTTCATCCATCCCGACCACTTCGCTGGCGGCCTGTACCCGGAGCCGCGGGTGGGCGTTCAGCCCCTGCGCTTCGAGCAGAGGCTGCAGGACATCAGGCTGTCCGACAAGAATGAGTTCGAGTTCGGGAAAACGCCGCAAAGCGCCCTGGGCTGCCGATACGCTGACCATCACCCCATGGTCACCGCTCATCGCGTCAAGCGCGATGATCATGTCGTGACCTAGATTTCGTCTTCGACGACTTGCGTTTCCGCAATCACGCGGCGACCACGATAAAATCCATCCTTGGTCACGTGGTGACGGCGATGCATTTCCCCGCTGGTGGGATCTTCCGACAGGGTCGGTGCGGACAGGGCGTCATGGGAACGACGCATGTCACGCTTGGAACGGGTCTTACGGTTTTGTTGAACGGCCATTGCCGCCTCCTTATCAAAGAAACAACGCCGACCCTTCGGTCGGCGTCCGGTTTATTCAGTACTCATTGCCCCGGGAGGCTGGCAACTGCCCTCCGGATGACGCGCCATCATCGGCAACGCCAAGATGGATTCCTCGCGCACCAACTCGTGCAGACGAACCCTGCCCTGTTCGGCGATGTAGGCGTCCACAGTATCAGGCAAACGCTGCGCCTGCGCCTCCGAACTGACGACTTCCAGCCGGAACTCGGCATCCCACGCGACGCTCATCGCCTGCAGACAGCGCTGACATTCCATCTGACTTTCGCCCTGCAGACGACCGTGCAACTCCAGCCGCCCGGAAGACGCTTGCGCGACATCCAGATGCAGGGTCACACTGGCCTCACCCGCCGGCCAATCCTCCAGGTCAGATAACACGAGTCGCCCGTCCAGACTCAGACCGGGAGCGATTTTCTGGATATCGATCCAGGCTGGCAGTTGATCGCGCATGGCGCGCGGATTCTAGAGAGTTATCAAGAAAAGTCAATGAATGCCAAAGATTCCAAGCCGGTACAAATGATCCTGGCCTCGTCTTCGAGCTACCGCCGCGCGCTATTGCAACGACTGGGCCTCGACTTTTCCTGCCATGCGCCCGAGATCGATGAAACCGCCATGATCGACGAAACCGTCGAACAGACCACCGAGCGCCTGGCCATCGGCAAGGCGCGTGCAATCCAGGCGATTTTTCCTGCGGCCATGATCATCGCCAGCGATCAGCTGTGCAGCGTCAATGGGCGGGCACTCGGCAAACCCGGCACCCGCGCCCGCGCCATCGAGCAACTTGAAACCCTGAGCGGCGGCATCGCCCACTTCCAGACCGCTGTCTGCGTGCTGCACGACGAAAAAGTACTGCGCGGCGCCGATTGTACACAGGTGCACTTCCGCACACTCGCCCGCGCCGACATTGAACGTTATCTGGACCGTGAACCGGCGCTCGACTGCGCCGGCAGTTTCAAATCGGAAGGCTTGGGAATCAGTCTGTGCGAGGCCATCGAAACTCGCGATCCCAGCGCCCTGATCGGCCTGCCTTTGATCCTCACCGCAAGCCTGTTACGCCGATGTGGTGTCGCCCTGCCCTGAACAGGGCCTGGTTGCGGCAAGCCCCCTGGCCAATCTCAGGCGTCTTGCCGCAACCAGGCATGCAGCCCTGCCACGCCCGGCAACACCCGCTGCGCGCCCGCATCCGTCAGTTCATGATCGGGATGCACACCCCACGACACGCCCACCGCATCAACCCCTGCCCGCCGCGCCATTTCCATGTCGTAGCTGGTATCGCCGACCATCAAGGCCTGCCCCGGCTCCACCTGCAATTCCCAGAGCAGTTCCTCCAGCATCAACGGATCCGGTTTCGATGCCGTTTCATCAGCACAGCGCGTGGCATGGAAATGCTCTCCCCAGCCCACATCTGCCAGGGCACGATCAAGGCCGCGACGGCTCTTGCCGGTCGCTACCGCAAGACTGAAGCCGGCCGAGCGCAACTGTTGCAATTCGTCCGCAACACCGGCGAAAGCCTGGCCGTAGACCCGCGGCGTACTGCCAAACAGGCGCCGATAGGACGCACCCAGGGCCTGCATGTCCGGCGCTCCCAACTCAGGGTAGAGACGCAGGAAGACGTCCTGCAGCCCAAGGCCAATCAGGCGACGGATCTGTTCGTCGCGCCGCGGATCGAGCCCGGTTTCCGCGATCGCAAGCTGCATGGCATGGACGATCTCTGCCGCCGAATCGATCAGCGTGCCGTCCCAGTCGAAAATGACCAATTGATAATTTTTCATGCGGCCGGCTCCAGGCTGTTGACAATCGCTTCGAATGCCTCAGGCAACGGCGCCTGCACCGCCAACTCGCGACCGTCCAGGCTCACCACCAGTCGCGCGGCGTGCAGGCACAGACCCGGCGCTTTCACCAGTTCCAGGCCGGCATCCAGAGCCCGGCGACCGTATTTGGCATCGCCCACCAGAGGGTGCCCGAGTTCGGCACTCTGTACCCGGATCTGATGCGTCCTGCCGGTTTCCAGCGCAACCTCCATCAGGCTAGCGCCGGCCAGCCGGCGACACAGCCGGAAATGACTGACCGCACGCTGCCCATCCTCCGCACTTCTGACCCGACGCTCGCCCTGCCCTGAGGGGCTGCGTTTAAGGCGGCTTTCCACCCGATCCTTGTTCTCCGGCCAGGATCCATGAACCAGCGCCAGATAATGCTTGCCCACCTCATTGGCGGCAAGTCGCTCCTGGAATTCCCGCTGCAGTTCCCGGCGCCGCACCAGCAGGATGCAGCCGCTGGTTTCCCGGTCCAGGCGATGGACCAGTTGCCAGTCCTCGCCCCAAAGCTCACGGACCACGTCAATCAGACCGAACGCGACCCCGGAACCACCATGTACGGCCAGACCCGCCGGCTTGTTCAGGACCAGTAGATCCGCATCCCGATACAGCACGGCCTGATCGATGCGGGCGAGCAGCGCTGCCGGCAGGGGCGGCGCGGCGGCGGCGTCGGCGAGCCTAACCGGCGGCACCCGGATTGCATCGCCCGCCGCCAGACGCTGGGCCGGCTTGGCCCGCCCCTTGTTTACCCGCACCTCACCGCTGCGGATGATCCGGTAGACCAGGCTTCGTGGCGCCCCTTTGAGTCGACCTAAAAGCCAGTTATCCAGGCGCTGACCGGCCTCGTCCTGACTTACATCAAAATATGAAACCTGAGCAAATATCTGTGGCACAATACCGATCCATCAAGTGTCAACACGCGCTGCGTGGCGGATTCGCGCCCAAGCCTACGATTCAACGAATGTCGTGGTGCCTCGGCAGCAAAGCCAATGATACCGACACTTGATCGCGCATGACGCTGAATACCGGCAAGATCTGCCGGATCCTCCATCATGTGTCAGAGCCGCTCCATGACGGCGCGTGCTATGGCCGCCCGGCCAAGGAATTCCCAACGCCTGGCAATTGCAACAACAGCGCTCCCCGTTGATGTTCCCAAAGCTGACATCACGGGTCGAGCGCCAAGGACAATACACATAAAATGAAACGCATACTCGTGAATGCGACGCAGCCCGAGGAGCTGCGTCTGGCAATCGTCGACGGTCAACGTCTGCTGGATCTTGACCTGGAGTCACCCGGTCGCGAACAGCGCAAGGCGAATGTTTACAAAGGCCGGATCACCCGGGTCGAACCCAGCCTGGAAGCCGCCTTCGTCGATTATGGCGTGGATCGGCACGGCTTCTTGCCGATGAAGGAAATCTCCCGCGAATATTTCCAGAAAGAACCGGAAGACGGAAAACTGCAGATCCGCGACCTGATCAAGGAAGGTCAGGAAATCATCGTGCAGGTTGAGAAAGAAGAGCGAGGCAACAAGGGCGCCGCTCTCACGACCTTCATTTCCCTGGCCGGTCGCTACCTGGTCCTGATGCCGAACAACCCCCGTGCCGGCGGCGTATCCCGCCGCATCGAGGGTGAGGATCGTTCGGAACTGCGCGAAGCGCTCGCCGAACTGGTCCTGCCCGAAGGGATGGGGGTGATCGCCCGCACCGCAGGCGTCGGCCGCACCGCCGAAGAGCTGCAATGGGACGTGAACTACCTGATCGAGCTCTGGCAAGCCATGATGAAGGCTTCCGGCGAGCGCAAGGGGGCCTTCCTGATCTATCAGGAGTCCAACATCATCATCCGCGCCCTGCGTGATTACCTGCGCCCCGATATCGGCGAAATTGTCGTCGACAATCCGGAAATCCACCAGCAGGCGCTGGAATTCATGCAATCGGTGATGCCGCATCTGCAGCAGAAGCTGAAACTTTACAACGACACGGTGCCCCTGTTTTCCCGCTTCCAGATCGAAAGCCAGATCGAAACCGCGCATCAGCGTGAGGTCCGGCTGCCATCAGGCGGCGCGCTGGTGATCGACAATACCGAGGCCCTCACCTCGATCGATATCAACTCGGCACGTTCGACCGGCGGCGGCAACATCGAAGAAACCGCCTACAACACCAACCTGGAAGCCGCCGAAGAAATTGCCCGCCAGCTGCGCCTGCGCGATCTGGGCGGCCTGGTCGTCATCGACTTCATCGACATGTCCTCCAGCAAGAATCAACGGGAAGTCGAAAATCGCCTGCGCGACTCCACCAAAATGGATCGGGCGCGAGTGCAGATGGGCAGAATTTCGCGCTTCGGCCTGCTGGAAATGTCACGCCAGCGGCTGCGCCCCTCCCTGAGCGAACACAGTCACCTGACCTGCCCGCGCTGTGAGGGCCACGGCACCATCCGTACGGTCGAATCCCTGTCCCTGCAGATCCTGCGCCTGCTGGAAGAAGAGTCCCAGAAAGATCGCACGGCGCGCGTGATCGCCCAGCTTCCGGTTTCCGTCGCGGTCTTCCTGCTGAATGAGAAGCGCGCCCATATCAGCGAGATCGAAGAGCGCTCCAACTGCCAGCTTTCGCTGGTGGCCAACCCCAACTTCGAAACGCCGCAGTACGAAATCAAGCGGGTTCGGGGCGACCAGCTCAAAGATGAAGACAACGGGGCGATGAGCCATCAGCTGCTCAACCAGACGACGGTCACCGAGACCAGCGGCGAGCAGAAACGCACCAGCGGCAAGGCCCAGGAAGCGCCGGCCGTCAGCGCATTCCTGCCCTCACGCCCGGCCCCTGAACCCACGCCGGTGGAAGTCCAGGCGGCGGCGCCGGCCAAAGCACCAGGCCTGCTGCAACGCCTGGTCCAGGCCTTCCTGGCCCTGTTCCGCAGCAGCCAAGCCGAACCCGAGCCGGCAGCGGAACGCAAACCTGTCGCCCGCAGCGACAGTCGGCGTCGGTCTGGCAGCCAGAAGTCCAACGGGCGAAGCACGGGCAACCGCCGTCCGAACCAGAACCAGACCAAGAAGAGCAGCCGGAGGGGCGATGAAATCGTCACCAACCGCATGAGTCCGGAAGAAAAACAGGCTGCCCCGGATCGCGCCCCGGCCGGCAAGAGCAAGGACAGCACTCGGGAGCAGAAAACGGATGAGCCTCGCAAGCAGCGTGGCGCCAATCCGGAGACGCCGGCGGACGATGGCAAAAGCAGCGATGAGAAGCCACGTTCGCGCCGGCGCGGACGGCGCGGCGGCCGGCGCCGGCGCGGCAGCGGTGAAGCCGGCGAGTCCGAGAACACGCAGAATCAGACCACCTCTGCCGACGGCAAGACATCCGGCGCGGCGGACGAGAAAGGCGATGCCAACGCGAACGCCAAGACCAGTCCCGCATCGGCAACGACCGAGACGTCGACGAACGACGGCTCTGCGCCCGATCGTCCACGCCCGAAGCGCAGCCGCCGCCCCCGCGCCGCAGACGCCCAGCCAGACAAGGATGGCAACACGAGGGACAACAACACGAGCACGTCGGCTGCCGATCGCGCCAATCCACCGGCGCCAGCCGCTGCGGCGACCGCGACCAGCAACGCAAAGCCGACCGACAAGCCAGCCGCCAAGGAAGCGGCCGAGCCGCAGCAACGAGCCCCGGTCACGGAACAATCCGCAAATGCGCCGGCGAAAACCGCCGCGGCTGCCCCAGCGGCGAGCCAGACCGCGCCCCCCGCAAGCGCCGGACCTGCCAGCACCAGCGGCGAAAGCAAGCCGACGGCATCTTCCGTGGCGCCGACGCCCCGGCCGGAACCTACCGCGCGACCGATCGACACCGCGAACCTGGCCCAGCAGGCGAGCATCACCAAGTCCGCAACACCTTCGCGTGCGCCATCAATGAAGGCGGCAGACGCCGTCTCGGCGACTGCGGACCGACCTGCGCCGCCCCGCACGCCAACGGTCGACGCTCGCCCGCCGCAGTCCGATGCCAGCCCTGCCGGGCGTGACACCGGGCTGCAGCAGGTCGAGACCCGCAAGGACGCCGTCGCCCAGACCCCGTCCCGAACGGAAACCGCCAGTTCAAGCGAAACCGGCGGTCACTAAGAGATCTGGTCAAGACCGGGCGCAAGACAGGCACAGGGACGTGCTGTCTCGCTCCGGTCGCTTCGGACTCAGACGGCTGTCACCTCACCGCTGGCCAGTGCCTGGCGCAGGCGCTCCAGATCTTCCGGCGTATCGACTCCGGGCGGCGGCGCACTGGCGCTGACCTCCACTGCGATGCGCATGCCGAGAAACAAGGCCCGCAACTGCTCCAGGCATTCCACCTGCTCCAGCGCCGCCTGAGGCTGCGTACAGTAACGCCGCAACGCTCCGGCCCGATAGGCATACAGGCCGATATGTCGTAACGGCGCCAAGGCCTGAGGCAGATCCCGCCGGGGGCTGTGCTGACGATCCCAGGGGATGGCCGCGCGGCTGAAATACAGGGCATAGCCGGCCTGATCACGCACCAGCTTCACCGTATTGGGATCGAAGTATTCGCTGGCCCGGGTGACCGGCGTTGCCAACGTCGCCCAGTCGGCAACCGGGTCGTCGATCAGCCGCTGCGCCACCGCATCGATCAGATGGGAGGGCAGGAAGGGCTCGTCGCCCTGCACATTGACGATGACATCGTCATCCGGCCAGTCCTGCGCATCGGCCAGTTCCCGAATCCGGTCACTTCCGGAGGGATGGTCCGCCCTGGTCAATTGCGCCTGCACACCACAGCGCCGAGCCAGATCAAGTACCTCGCTGCTGTCCGTCGCAACCCAGACTTCCTCTGCCTGGCTTTCCTGCGCCCGCAGGATGACATGCGCCAGCAAGGGCCGCCCGGCCAGATCGAGCATCACTTTGCCTGGCAGGCGGGAAGATTCCATACGCGCCGGCACCACGATGCGAAAACTCACGCCTGCAACTCGTCTTCGTCGAGCTCCCGGGCCTCCGACTCGAGCATCACCGGCACCCCATCGCGCACCGGATAGGCCAGCCGCGAGACCTTGCACACCAGTTCCTGTCGCTCCGGGACCCAGAGTAAGGGGGCCTTGCTGACCGGGCACACCAGGATATCAAGCAATTTTTCATCCATCAGTTTCTCCGTGATCTTGTTTCTTTGGCGGCGAAAACCGCCTGAGTATGCATTGCCAGGCGGCCTCGGGAACCTGCGCCTGATATTCGACTGACCAGAATCTGCCATCCCGCAGGGCGCGACATTTCACCGCGTCCTTGCCGGTCATCAACACCGGCTGCTGATCGGGCCAGTTCAGATCTTCTGCCGTGTAGGCATGATGATCCGGAAACGGATGACGCCACAGCCTCAAACCCTGGGCTTCCAGTGCGGCAAAGAATTTTTCCGGATTGCCGATGCCTGCCACCGCATGGACCTGGTCAAACCGGCGCAGGGCGCGCCTCTCGCCGTCCAGCAGATTCTCTGCATCACCCAGAACACCGCTCACAGCCAGTTCACCGGCAGCAAGCGCCCCGTCCCCCGTTAGCAAGACCAGATCGGCCCGCTGCAAGCGCCAGCGCCCCTCTCGCAAGGGTCCTGCCGGCAGCAGATGACCGTTGCCGTGGCGACGGCGGGCATCAACCAGTACCAGTTCGAAATCCCGGGCCAGCGCGTAGTGCTGCAATCCGTCATCCGCGACAATGAAATCGACCCCCTGCTCGAGCAGCAGGCGGGCGGCCTCGGCACGCCGCGGCGCCACTGCGACCACACAGCCGGCGTGCTGGGCGATCAGAACAGGTTCATCCCCGACCAGGCTGCAATCCGAATCTGCGCCGACCAGCATCGGCTCGCGGGCCTTGCCGCCATAGCCACGACTGACCACGCCGGGCGTCCAGCCCGCCGCCTTCAGGCGCCGCACCAGATCCATCACCACGGGCGTTTTGCCGACACCACCGACGCTGATGTTGCCGACCACCAGCACCGGCACCGGCAATCGAACACTGCGCATCCAGCCGAGCCGGAAGAGCAGGCGCCGGCAGGCGCTCAACAAGGCGAACAGTCCGCTCAGTGGCAGCAGCAGATAAAATGCGGGATGCCCCTGGTACCAGAGGCGATCGATCCAGACTCTCGGGTGTGGCATCAAGCCGCTCAGTCGTCGCTGAACTGCATGTTGTACAGATTGGCGTAATACCCACCCTTGGCCAGCAATTCCTCGTGACCTCCGGTTTCAACAATGCGGCCGGCGTCCATCACGACGATCAGATCGGCCCCCTGTATCGTCGACAGGCGATGCGCGATGACCAAGGTGGTGCGTCCCTGCATCAGGGCCGCCAGGGCATGCTGCACCGCGCGCTCGGACTCGGTATCGAGAGCGGATGTGGCCTCATCAAGGATGAGGATCGGCGCCGGCTTCAGCAGGGCGCGGGCGATCGCCAGGCGCTGCCTCTGGCCACCGGACAGGAGCACGCCGTTCTGGCCTACACGGGTGTCGAAGCCCTGCGGCAGTTTTTCGATGAACTCCAACGCATGCGCGGCACGTGCGGCTTCCCGGATGGCCGGCATGTCGGTATCGCTGAGGGCGCCATAAGCGATATTGCGGGCAATCGTGTCGTTGAACAGGGTGATGTTCTGATCGACCAGGGCGAATTGACGGCGCAGGTCGGCGAGCTGATAGTCGCGGATGTCGCGACCGTCCAGACAGATGCGGCCCTGGCTGGGATCATAGAAGCGCGGCAGCAAGGACAGCAAGCTGGTTTTCCCACTCCCCGAACGGCCGACGAACGCGATGGTCTGGCCCGGCTGCACGTCCAGTTCGATGTCTTGCAAGACCGGCGCTTCGGAATGGGGGTAGACGAAACTCAGCTGCTCGAAGCGAATGCGACCCTCAGATCGACCCAGGGGCAGATCACCGCCGGCGGGCTCCGGGGGCTCGTCCAGCAGATCAAATATATTGCCGGCCGCGGCGATCCCGCGCTGCAGTTTCTCGTTCAGCGTGGTGAGATTCTTCAGCGGCTGCAGCAAGCTCAGCATCGCGCCGATGAACGCCACGAAGGTACCCGGCGTCATGCTGTGCAAGACCTCAGGCCGGGTCGCGAAATAGATGATCGCAGCCACCGCCCAGGCGGCAATGAACTGCACCGTGGCGGTGCTGCCCGCCCGGGTGCTGACCAGTTTCAGATGCAGGCGCCGGTTGGATTCGTTGGCCACCGCAAAATGGGTTTCTTCATACGCCGCGCCATCGTAAAGCTTGACCACGCGCTGACCGCTGATCGCTTCTTCGGCCACATGCGTCACATCTCCCATGGAATCCTGGATGCGCGTGCTGATCTTGCGAAACCGACGACTGACATAGCTCACCAGGCCAGCGATCAGCGGGCCGATGGCGAGAATGAAACAGGCCAGCCGCCAGTCCAGATAGAGCATCAGGCCCACCAGACCAATCACCGTCAGTCCATCGCGCACCACCGAGGTCAATGCGTTGGAGGTGGATTCGGCCACCTGTTCGGTATGGTAGGTGAGCTTGGCGATCAGGTTGCCGGAACTGGTCTGATCGAAAAAGGCGACCGGAAGACGCAGATACTGCCCGAACAGCTCCGCCCGCAGGGTCTTGATGACCTGCCGGCCAACCCACGCCATGCCGAAGGCGGAGGCGAAGGCCGACACCCCTCGCAGCAGGAACAGCACCAGGATCAGCCAGGGCATCATGCGGATGACCTCGGGATCTTTTTCGACGAAACTGCCGTCGAGCAGCGGTCGCATCAGCGCCACGAAAGACACATCGGCGGCCGCGAAACCGGCCATCCCGACGATGCCGATCACGAACATGCGCCAGTGCGGGCGGGCGTACTGCAGCAGACTGGAATAGATTTGCAGACCGGAATAATCCGACCGCTTCGGGCTTTGAGTGCTTGTCATGGCATGAATGATAGGCGATGAGAAGCCCCGGCAGCATCCTGAGACATCGGCTCACGCCAGAGCCGCGGCCGCGAGGCGCGCCAGGCACGCAGTGCAAGCTCGCCCCCGACCTCGACTTTCATTGCTCCGCTCGCCCCGCTGATGAAGAGAGGCACCTGCGCCGCTCGATAGCGTGCCAGCACTTCCGGGCGGGGGAAATTCCAGCGATTGCGCCACCCGGCCGAAACCAGCGCCAGGCGTGGCGTGACCGCATCAATGAACTCGGCACTGGATGAGGTCGCGCTGCCATGATGGGGCACCAGCAGCACGTCGGCGCGCAGGATCGCCTGGCGCGACAGCAGCTCCAGTTCCGCCAGGCGCTCGATATCACCGCTGAGCAGCGCGGCGCGCTCCGAGGCCGCGACCACCCGCAGCACGCAGGACAGATTGTTGTCCTTGCCCTGCGCGCCCGCCGGATGCAGCACTTCGAAGCGGACCCCATCGTATGCCCAGGCCTGACCTGCACGACAGGCCTGTCCACCGCTGCCCAGGCGTTCGCCGATCGGCAGGGCTGCGGCCACCGCGCCGGCACCACCGGCATGATCCATGTCGGCGTGACTGATCAGCATCCGGTCCAGCCGGCGGACGCCCAGTGCATGCATGGCCGGCACCACGACCCGCTCGCCGGCATCATAGCCCTGCGCCCAGGCCGGTCCGGCGTCATACAGCACCGCATGATGGCGGGTCTGAACCAGCACACTCTGGCCCTGACCCACGTCCCAGACCCAAAGCCAGAAAGCGCCATCCGGCGGACGCACGGGGCCCTTCAGGAGTAGAGGCAACAGCAGGATCAAGGTGAGAACCCGGCCTCGCAGCCGCAGCAGTGGCAGGGCCAGCAAGCCGATCATCACCACCATCAGCAGCGCCAAGGAGGGCGCGGAATGATGCACATACCCGCCGGGCACCGCCGCGAGGCGCTCGAGGATCTGCCACAGCCACTCCAGCACGCTCAGCATCAGTTGCAGCGGGCCATCCCAGTGCAGCAGACGGGCCATCATGAACGCGCCCAGCAGCACGGGCAGCAACACGCCGAAGGCAGGCACCAGCAACAGATTGACCGGCAAACCCAGCCAGGCGACCCCGCCGAAGAAAAACAGGCTCAGGGGGGCCAGCACCAGGCTCAAATACAGCTGTATGCCCAGCAGTTGCCGAAGCCGACCCTGCTCTGGAAACGCCTGCAGATAAAGAATGATTGCCAGGGCAGCAAGAAAAGACAGCCAGAATCCCGCGCTCAAGACCACCTTGGGTTCCAGCGCCATGACCACGACCAGCGCGAACGCCCAGATCGTGATCATCTGCTTGCGACGTCCGCTCAGCACGGCCAGCAGACCGAGCAGGCACATGAGCAATGCGCGTTGGACCGGCACCCCGAAACCCGCCACATAGGCATAGGCACAGGCCACCAGCACCGCAGCGGCCACCCCGACATCACGCTGGCGCGGCAACACGCGCCAGAGCAGCAGGCGCCACATGAGCAGCCCCAGGAAGAAACCGAAGCCCGCCATCAAGCCCAGATGCAGACCCGAAATGGCAAACAGGTGGCTGGTCCCGGTCCGTCGCAAGACGGTCCAGTCCTGATCCGTCATGCCGGAACGCTCGCCAAGCAGAAGCGCATGCAGGCTCGCCACCGCACGCACGCTGCCGAGGTCAGCAAAATGCGGCCTGGCCGAGGCCGCAGGCAGCGGATCCCGCTCGTCACAGGGCCGCGCCACGCGTACGCTGGCCTGCGCGGCATAGGCCTGACGAAACAGCCAGGCCTCGTAGTCCAAACCGCCAGGATTGAGGCTGCCGTGCGGCGGCCTGAGCTGCAGGCGGAATCGCCAGCACTGCCCGGTTCGGAGCGGCTGATCCGGCCGATACCAGACCACGCGCAAGAGCCCCACCGTCTCGGCCTCGGGGCGCAGATCAAAGCGCGCCAGCGCCGGCGACTGCTGCGGCTGGCCCACGATCTCACCCTGCAGGTCCAGCGCCTTGACCTCGACGCTCAATCGCTGATGCCAACCGAGCGCGTAATCCAGCGCCATCGCGCTGAGCAGGGCAATACTCAGCAGCAGCGTGAGACGCTGCCGTCCCATCCACGGCAGCAGGAGCAGCAAGGGCAGGAACAGCCAGGGCGGCAGCGGTTCGCTACGCAGCAACAGGAGCGCACTGCCGAGCAGCCCCGTAACCGCAACCCACACCCAGTTGGGCGTCTGCGCGGCAAGCGCATGCGCCAGCAAACGAATCCGACTACTGAGCGAGCAGGCGTCCTTCACGCAATTCCAGGCGCCGGTCAGCCCGCGCGGCCAGACCGGCATCATGCGTCACGATCACCAGACTGGTATTCAGGGCGCGATTCAGTTCCAGCATCAATGCGAACACCCGGGCGGCGTTTTGCGCATCCAGATTGCCGGTGGGCTCATCGGCCAGCACACAGGCCGGCTGGCTGACCAGCGCCCGCGCGACCGCGGCACGCTGCCGCTCGCCACCCGACAACTCGCCAGGCTTGTGCTGCAGACGTTCGCCAAGTCCGACCCTCTCCAGCATGGCGGCCGCCTGCGCCTCGGCTTCCGGCGCCGGCATCCGCCGCAGCAGCAGCGGCATCGCCACGTTTTCCTGCGCGGTGAATTCGGGCAGCAGATGATGAAACTGATAGACAAAACCCAGATGCCGATTGCGCAGGGCACCGCGACGCGCCTGGCGCAGATGGCTGAATGCCTGCCCAACCAGAGTGACCTCTCCGGCGCTGGGTTCGTCCAGCCCGCCCAGCAAATGCATCAGGGTGCTCTTGCCGGAACCCGACTGTCCGATGATCGCCACCACCTCACCGGCACCAACTTCCAGATCCACCGCATCCAGCACGGTCAGTTCACGGCCGACATCACTGAAGCGCTTGCACAGACCTCGGCAGGACAGGACGACATCATTCATAGCGCAGGGCCTCGGCTGGCTCGACCTTGGCCGCGCGCCAGGCCGGATAGATCGTCGACAGCAAACTCAAGGCCAGCGACAGCAAACCGATCCGCGCCACATCGCCCCAGACCAGTTCCGACGGCAGGTCGCTGATGTAATAGACATCATCGGGCAGCAGATCGCGCCCGAGCAGGGACTCCATGGTCGACACCACGGCTTCCACATTGCTCGCCAGCGCGATGCCGCCGACCAGCCCCAGCACCGTGCCGATGATGCCGATCAGGGTGCCGTTCACCATGAAGATCAGCATGATGCTGCCCGGCGCCGCCCCGAGGGTCCGCAGGATCGCGATATCGGCCAGCTTGTCGGTGACCGCCATGACCAGGGTCGACACGATATTGAACGCCGCAACCGCGACGATGAGGCTCAGGATGATGAACATCACCCGTTTCTCGGTCTGGATTGCGGCAAAGAAATTGCGGTGCTGCCGGGTCCAGTCACTCACCTGCACATAGCCCGGCAGGCTGGCACCCAGTTCCCGCGCCCGCCGGGGTGCGGCATAAACATCGGTGAATTCCACCCGCAGGCCACTGACGGCCTCGCCCATGCGATAAAGCGCCGCGGCGTCGCGTCGGTGGATCAGCACCAGGCTGCGATCATATTCGTACATGCCGATTTCAAATACGCCCACCAGGGTAAAGCGACGAAAGCGCGGCACCACGCCGGCCGGCGTCACGCTGGCGGTCGGGATCATCAGGTCAATATGATCACCTGGCGTCACCCCCAGCGCGAATGCGAGATGGCGGCCGATGATGATGCCGAACTCACCCGCCACCAGATCATCCAGTTGCCCGAACAGCATGTGTTCGGCAATGCGCGAAATCCGCGCTTCTGCCGCCGGCTCGATCCCACGCAGCATCACGCCGGACAGATCCCGTCCATGCCGCACCATCCCCTCGCCTTCAACGTACGGCGCCGTGCCGACGACATCGGCCTGCGCCTCGACCTCGGTCGCCAGCGTCGCCCAGTCCACCATCGGCTGCCCGGGCTGGGTGATTACGGCATGCGATGTCATGCCGAGAATGCGCGCCCGCAGCTCGTTCTCGAATCCGTTCATCACCGACAGAACCGTGATCAAGGCCGTGACGCCCAGAGCGATCCCCAGCATCGAGGTGGCGGAGATAAAGGAGATGAAATGATTGCGGCGTTTCGCGCGGGTATAGCGCAGGCCAATAAAGAGTTCGAATGGTTGTCTCATCGCGCGCAAGTATACGCTGCACTGCGCTGTTCAGGCCTGCGACCGCTTGGTAAGATCGTCCCGAACGGAGACTATTCATGACACGCTTTTTTCTGATCCTGGGCGCGCTGGCTTGCTCAGCATTGCACGCGGAAGTTCTCAACGTGCCAGGCGGCACGCCAGATCCTGCGGCGGGAAGCGGCGCACCGTATGCGGCGCCTCCGGCCGATCGCAGCCATCTGCCGAAGCGCGGCAGCAGCATGGATTCGGTACGGGCGCGCTACGGCGACCCGGTCAGCATTCATGGCCCGATCGGTGATCCTCCCATCACGCGCTGGGTCTACAATGATTTTTCCGTCTTTTTCGAATACCGCCATGTCATCAATGCGGTCATTCCCGGCAAGCCACCGGCCATCCATCATCAGGACGAACTGCGCCGCCGCGGTGGCTAGGCAATCGCCAGGGCGGCAAGCTACTTGGCGACAATGTTTCGGGCGCCCTGGATGAAGGCGTCTGCGGCCGCCTTGTTACCACCAGCCAACAGATTGTCGACCTTGACCGGCACATCCTTGCCGCGCCGCACCGCCGGGCGCTGATACATGGCGTCCAGCCAGCGCTGCAGATTCTCCAGTCCGTCGACAGACACCCCCGACCACTTGTAACTGCGCACCCAGCACCAGTTGGCGATATCGGCGATGGAGTACTCGTCGGCCAGCCATTCGGACTCTCCCAGGCGCCCATCGAGCACCTCGAACAGGCGTCGACATTCATTCTGATAGCGCTCGATAGCCAGCGGGATTTTTTCCGGCAGATAGCGATAGAACACGTTGGCCTGCCCCATCATGGGCCCGATTCCCCCCACCTGAAACATCAGCCACTGCAAGACCCGTGAGCGGGCTTTGCCGCCGGCCGGCAATAGACATCCGGTTTTTTCGGCGAGATAGATCAGGATCGCGCCGGATTCGAACACCGCGAAATCGTCCTCCTCGCCATCCACGATGACCGGAATCTTGCCATTGGGGTTCAGTCGCCGGAATTCCGGTGCATGCTGATCACCCCCCATGATGTTAACCAGATGCACCTGGTACGGCAGTTCCAGTTCCTCCAGGCAGACCGACGCCTTCCAGCCGTTCGGCGTCGGCGCCGTGTACAGATGGATCACTTTTTTCCTCCTGCGCGCAAGGCCTGAGCACTCGGCCTGCTCGCAATGCGCTCCACATAGCCCAGCACATTTGGATGCTCCTGCTCGTTCGGCACCAGCTTTGAAATCCGCCCGAAACCCAGGGCGATATAGGCCGTGATGTCGGCCACGGTGAAATCATCTCCGAGCAGATAGTCGCGACCGTCCAGTTCCTTGTTCAGGACCTTGATGCGCTTCTCGGCAATGAGGCGCTGCGTTGTGGCCACCTCCGGGATCTGCGGCTTTTCCAGCGCCGCACCGGCGGGATGCCCATGCCGGAAGGTCATCGCAATCGGCATCATCAATTCCAGTTCCATCAGCCGCTGCCACATCTCCACCTGGGCTCTTTGCACCGCGCCAATCCCGAACAGCGGCGGATCAGGCTGAATTTCTTCGAAGTAGCGGCAGATCGCGATGCTTTCGCGGATCGCCGTGCCGTCATCCAGCACCAGGCAGGGCACCTTGCGGTTCGGTGCAATGGCACGGTAGGCATCGCCATGCTGCTCGCCGGCCATGAGATTCAGAGGCGTGATAGGCAGGTCAATCCCCTTCTCCGCCAGAAACATTTCCACGCGATCCGAGTTCGGCGCCCGATATGAACCGAATAGCTGCATCGTATTCCCCACGAAGTAATTGTTTCTGCATGTAATCAGACAGTCAGATGCAGGTCAATTATCATTCCGCCCCCCTGTCAAGATTCATCCGCAATGAACCGATTACCTGCCGAATGGGAAGCGCAGCGCGCCATCCTCCTGACCTGGCCGCGCCAGGATGGTGATTTCGCCGCCAACTACGCCGAGGTCGCGAAGTGTTTCGCGGACATTGCTCTGGCCGTTTCCCAGTATGAAAAACTGATCATCAGCTTCAATGACGAGCACCAGCGACAGGAGGTGATGTCCCGTCTGCAGGCCCAGTCACCCAGGCATGCGATTGCCGCCTACTGCGTCCGCAACAATGATGTCTGGGCTCGCGATCATGGTCCGATCGGCGTGCGAACCAAAACCGAATTGCAGTTGCTTGATTTCGGCTTCGACGGCTGGGGCGGCAAGCACCCCAGCGCCGATGACAACCTGATCAGTCGGCGTCTCGCGGACCAGGGCGCATTTGCCCCGCTCGGCCTGCAAACCATCCCTTTGGTGTTGGAGGGTGGCGCGCTGGAAACCGATGGCCAGGGCAGTCTGCTGGCGACCCGCAGCAGCGTCCTCGACCCGGCCCGCAACCCGAAGCTCGACACCAAGGCGATCGAGCGGATCTTGATGGACAGCCTGGGCATCAGGCGCTTCCTGTGGCTGGAAAACGGGGCGCTGCACGGCGACGATACCGACGGCCACATCGACACGCTGGCGCGCTTCTGCGACCCGGAAACCTTGCTGTATCAGGCCAGCGGCGGCAAGGACGACCCCAATCACCAGCAGCTCAGCGCGATGCATGCGGAGCTGCTGGCCTTGCGCACGGCGCAGGGCCAACCCTACCGTCTCATCGCCCTGCCCTTCCCGGGCCATCACCGCAATGCGCAGGGCGATCCCCTGCCGGCCGGCTATGCCAATTTTCTCATCATCAATCAGGCCGTGCTGCTGCCTACCTACGGCGTCGATGCCGATGCGGCCGCTTTGGCCATCCTGCAGACCGCCTTTCCGGACCGCAGGATCATCGGCATCGATTGTCGGGCGCTGATCCGGCAATATGGCAGTCTGCACTGCGTCACCATGAATCTGCCCGCATGAAAAATCGCCCTCCCCTGAAGACCGGCCTGATCCAGCACAGCTGTGGCCCTGAGCCGGCGAAAAACATCCAGCGCAGCATCGCCAACATTCGCACGCTCGCCGATCAGGGCGCGGAACTGGTGGTGCTGCAGGAACTCCACGCCAGTACCTATTTCTGCCAGACCGAAGATCCGCAATGTTTCGATCTGGCCGAACCCATCCCCGGCCCCCACAGCGAGCTTTTCGCCCACACCGCAAGGGAGTGCGGCATCGTGCTGGTGTCATCTCTGTTCGAAAAACGGGCACCGGGCCTGGCCCACAATACGGCCGTCGTGTTCGAGCGCGACGGCCGCATCGCGGGCTGCTATCGCAAGATGCATATTCCGGATGATCCCGGCTACTACGAAAAATTCTACTTCACCCCTGGCGATCTGGGCTTCGCACCGATCGACACCAGCCTCGGGCGCCTGGGCGTGCTGGTGTGCTGGGATCAGTGGTTTCCCGAAGCGGCGCGGCTGATGGCGCTGGCCGGCGCCGAAGTGCTGATCTACCCGACCGCGATCGGCTGGGATCCGGCCGATGCCGAGGACGAGAAGAATCGCCAGCTGGAAGCCTGGCTGACGGTTCAGCGCGGTCATGCCGTCGCCAATGGCCTGCCCCTGATCGCCTGTAATCGCAGCGGGCATGAGCCGGATCCTGCCGGCGGCCCGGGCGCCAGCTTCTGGGGCAACAGCTTCGTCTGCGGACCGCAGGGCGAATGGCTGTATCGAGCCGGCACCGAGCCTTGTTCAACAATCGTCGAGATCGACCTGGCCCGCGCAGAGCAGGTCCGGCGCATCTGGCCCTTTCTGCGAGATCGACGGATCGATGCCTATGAAGGCCTGCTGCAACGCTACATCGACCGGCCTGCTGGAACCTGATTCATGAGCCAACGCATACAGATCGAGATCAACCAGCATGTCGCCCATGTCCGCATGTGCCGCCCCGAGCGCCACAATGCCCTGGACGCGGCGATGTTTCAGGCCCTGTTCGATGCCGGGGTGGAATTGCAGAGCCGCGCCGGGGTACGCGCCATCGTCCTATCCGGAGATGGCCCCAGCTTCTGTTCAGGACTGGATTTCCCCAGCTTCACGCAGCCTGGCCAGGACATCAATCTGGCATTCCGGATGGGCGAAGGTGCTCCCGCCAATTACGCCCAGCGCATCGTTACGGTCTGGCGCCAGCAGGCCGTGCCGGTGCTTGCCGCCATCCAGGGGGTGGCCTATGGCGGCGGCTTCCAGCTGGCGATGGGGGCGGATTTTCGAATCGGCGCGCCCACGGCGCGGATGAGCCTGATGGAAATCGACTATGGCCTGATTCCCGATATGGGCGTGAGCCAGACCCTGCCGTCCCTGCTGCGCTACGACACGGCGCTGGAGCTGGCGCTGTCCGGCCGGCGCCTCGATGGCCATGAGGCCCTCGCGATGGGCCTGCTCACCCAGCTTGCGGAAGAGCCTGTGGCCGCCGCGCTGGCCTGGGCACAGGACATCGCCGCCCGCTCACCCACCGCAGTCCGCGCCAACAAGCAATTGCTGCGGCAATGCTGGGCGGCCGATCCCGCACTGCTGGCGGAAGAAGCGCGCCTGCAGCAGGCCATCATGCAGGGACCGGATTATCGAGAAGCGCTCAATGCCAAACTGCAGCGGCGTGAGGCCCGGTTCGCCGATCAGGACAAACCGGCCCAGGACTGATCGCAAGCTCCGACTCATGTTCCGTTCCGGCGCCAGGGGCGTCGACCGATTCAGCGGGCGGGCAGTTCCGCTTCGCGCCCCGGGATGCGCTGACCCTGCTTCCGGCGTGCCGCAGGATCCAGGCTTGAGTTCCAGCTTTGCCCCGCGGGCAGGGCATCCGGCTCACCGAGCGCGCTGAAGTACGCATCGAAATCAACATCCGGCAACAAGCCCCCGGCGACCAGCGCAGCACGCTGACGCACCCGCTCGTCACCGATGCGCTGGCGCTGCCCCCAGTACACCACATGTTCCTGGCCATCGGCCGGCCGATTGGTCACCGCCACATCCCGCTTGATGGCAAAGCTGTAGTCCATCATCAGCTCCTCGAAAAGCATCGCCACATCTTCGTAGCGCGAACTGTAGCTGTAGTCGTCATTGGCCTGATCCGAGGCAAACTCAGCGGCCACATCGGACGGCCGCAAGGCGCGCTGATAGGCGCTGGCCGGCACACCGAAAAAACTCACTCTGGCCAGATCGCTCAGCATGTCCGAGGCCAGCGGCGCACTGGCCTGCAATCGCTGCGAGACCTGCAAGCCCTGATCCTCGATACGCACACTGGCGGCCTCCACGCTCAGCTGCGGATCGAGGCTGCCATGCTGGTCGACGGGCAGAAAATCAGCCGCATGCGCCAGTTCGTGGAACAGCAGCCGGACAAATGGCGCCACGATGTCATCCAGCGACCGTTCGCTGTCGTCTTCCAGGGAGTACCCGTACCAGGCGTACTGATTGTTCAGCACATAGCGACTGATGATGCGAAACCCCAGCTCGCTGCCGAAGCCCTGGCGGAAATCAGGGCTGGGATCGATCGATCGTTTTTCTTCCTTGCTCAGCCAGAGCAGGGCCGGATCCAGATAGATTGCGCCGGTGCGGCTCCAGTAGAATGCCGGCCGCACATCCGAACCGATGATGATGCTGGTGAGACTGCGCGCCAGCAGGAAAATTTCCGGCGGCAACTGGCTGAGGATCTGCTCGAAGCGTTGCGCCATCCAGACATGTGTCGTCGCCAGCCTGGCCATCAGATCGGCGGGCTGCGGGTCTGCGGTCTGCATGCCAATCAGCGGCAACTGGCCGAGCTTGCAGCTGACCTGCTCACCGCCCGCGCGGGCACAGGCCTGCAGGCGTTGGGCATAGGGTCCATCCGCCACCGCCGGATACACCGGCGCGACCCGCTTGCTCTCGCCGCCTCCGCAGGCCGCCAGTGCGGCGAGCAACAGGCTGGCGCACAGAATTCGCATCATGGCACTCTCGGCTAAGCTTCTCGGCTTTTCAGTATACGACCAGGCTTCGCGATGAACCCAGGACCTCGCAGCAAACTCTTTCGACCACGCACGCCGGCCCAACTCGACGCCTGCCGCAAGCTCGTCTGGCAAGAATTGCGCCAGCCCTGGGGCCAGCCACCCGAC